>JABDED010000181.1 GCA_013287275.1 Betaproteobacteria bacterium | reverse complement strand
GGTCAGCTCCAGCAAAGCCGGCGACAGGTTGTTCAGTTTTTGCAGGGTTTGGCCGAAACCGGTCAATTCATTGTGCAGTTTTGAAATCGTTTCAGCTGCCTTGTCGGAGTTTTTCCAGGATTTCTGCGCGTCTTTCAATACTACTTCCAGCGTTGAATCGGGCTGGTCGACCTTGCGCCCCTGGTACACGCCGCCGTTCAGCAAGGTAGTCAAATCGTTGTTCAGTTCGGAGCGGCTTTCCTGCAGCTGTGTAAACGCCGCCGGGTTGCCCTGAATCGCATTCGGAGCCGCCTTACCGATACGCTGCGAGTGCATCAGTGCCTCGCCGGCGATCTGGGCCTGTGTGGAAATCTGCGTCGATTGCGAGGAATTCAGGTAGACAAAGAACGCCACAAACAGCAGCGCCACAATCATCGTGATCAGCAAGACCCTGATTTGCCGTTCCGGAGAGAGGTGTCCGATCAGCGGCAGCTTGATATTGGCGCCCTTTTCCAGCGCTTCGCCGATAAAGGTCGCATCAGCGTGGTCTTCCACCGGCCTCTTGCTCAGCATCTTTACATTGCTTGCGTCTTCCACCGAGTGAACGGCATTCGCCAACTCCCGTGCACCCGCAGCTTCTCCGTCAAACTCTTGATCTTGTTTTGCCTTCGACAGGAACGGTAGTTTAAATGCCATTACAAAGTCTCCTAAACTGATTGATTCTGACTAGAACTCATGTCTGCAACGCAGGGCTTAATCTATTTCAGCCATGCTACTGATTACCCGCATTCCACTACTTCTTTTTGCTTTTGCAACTTTACAGGCGCTTATAGGCCCACATGCAAGAATTCCTGGTCCTGGACCAGCAAGGACAGGTTCAAAGCCATCCAGACATTGCCGTCTTTATCCTTGTATTTCTTGACCATCCAGGATTTGCGCACGCCGTCATCCGGATCGTCCAGCGCTTCCATATCGGACGCGTTCCGCAAGCCGAATACCTGCGACACCAGCAGCCCGCTATTGAAAGCCAGGCCGGGAGCAAACGCAACCACCCTGGAATTGGCATCTATCGTAGTAACATCCTTGCCCTGGAAGCGCGCCAGGTCGACCACGCTGGTCAAATTGCCGCGGATATTGGACAAGCCCCGGTACCAGTCCCGCGTCAGCGGCACCCTGGTCATCGCGGCCACCGTCACTATCTCGCCTGCTTCCTTTAATTCCAGCAGGTAGCGCGTGTGGCCAACCATGATGCCCAGCTGGCTGGCGCTGACCGCCGCACCGCTTTGAGCGGCTTGCATGCGCTGCACCAGCTGAGCCTGGAACTCCCTCAGCCGCGTGCGGCGTACACCCTTGTCCGGCCTTGCAATATCCGGACCAGGACTAGCTTGCTCCTGGGAAGTTTGGTCCATGGACGGTTCCATTATCCTAATGCAGCGATTTTTGCCAGTAATTCCTGTGGGTCAATCGGCTTCACGAGATAATCGCGCGCGCCCTGGCGCAAGCCCCAAATCCTGTCTGTTTCCTGGTTTTTGCTGGTGCAGATGATGACGGGCACGTCCTGGGTGTCCGGATCGCGTGCAATCGCGCGCGTGATCTGGAAGCCGTTTTGCCCCGGCATGACGACATCCATCAATATCAGTTGCGGCTTGTCAGCCTTGATCTTGGTCAGTGCTTCTTCGCCGTTTTCAGCGGTGGATACCGAAAAGCCATTCTTGACTAGGATGTCAGTCAGGAAATAGCGCTCGGTAGGAGAATCGTCAACGATCAGAATTTTTTGTATAGCCATTTTTATCTTCACCTCAAATTACGTCGAATTACTTGGATGGATCAGGCGTAGTGTTCGTCGTGTAATTACGTACAGTCTTCAGCAAGCTGTCTTTGGTAAACGGCTTGGTCAGGTATTCGTCGGAACCAACCATCGCACCGCGAGCGCGGTCAAACAAGCCATCCTTGGACGATAGCATAATCACGGGCGTATCCCGGAATTTTGCGCTCTTCTTGATCAACGCGCAGGTCTGGTAACCGTCCAGCCTGGGCATCAGGATGTCGCAAAAGATCAAATCCGGGTGGGAGTCGTTGATTTTGGACAGGGCATCGAAGCCGTCCTCGGCAAGAACCACCTTGTATCCCACTTGACCCAGAAAAATCTCGGCGGACCGGCGTATCGTACTGCTATCGTCGATCACCATGATTTTCAAATTTTCATTACCAGTCGGCGTAGACATGACAGCATCTCAAGTAGTGGTGGTTGATAGGTCACTTAGAACTGTAGCAAAAATTAAGTGGCTTGCGCCGCTTTTCATGGAATAAGGCTAGTTTCCACGACGCAACAACAACGCAATATCGCACAAAAGCTGAATATCAGCTAGTGTGCGCTCATTAAAGTAATTCTTTTTGTTGTTTGTTTATTGCCTGGAGCAGCTAGTGCTTGCTTCTTGTGGATACTGCTATGGTAATGCCGGTTAAATGGCCACCATCTCAAAATCTTCCTTGCGTGCGCCACACTCGGGACAGGTCCAGTTCATCGGCACATCGGC
>JABDED010000180.1:791-2523 GCA_013287275.1 Betaproteobacteria bacterium | reverse complement strand
TGCGCGGGCCCAGATCAGCGAACTGAAAGCGGCGGGCATCAAGGCAATCGTCGGCGCCGGCCTGATTACCGACCTGGCGGAAGAAGCCGGGCTAACCGGCATCTTTGTGTATTCCGCCGCCTCGATACGGCAAGCCTTCGACGATGCGCTGGAAATTGCCCGCCTGACCCGGCTGGAATCCGCGCGCGGCCGCAGTTACCCGGTGGCGGATTCCTTACGCGCCAAGCACGGCATCAATGACTTGCGCGGAGATTCCGTTGCGATGCAGGAGGCAAAGTTGTCCATCACCCTGTTTGCCAGGTCGCCGGCCACCGTGCTGATCCAGGGAGAAACCGGAACCGGCAAGGAACTGGCTGCGCAGGCCATGCACAAGGAGAGTCCGCGCGCGCGCCAGGCTTTTGTCGCGGTGAATTGCGGCGCTATTGCGGAGTCCTTGCTGGAATCCGAACTGTTCGGTTACGAAGAGGGCGCATTTACCGGCTCGCGCCGGGGCGGCCACGCCGGTTTGTTCGAAGCAGCCCACCGCGGCACGCTGTTCCTCGACGAAATAGGCGAAATGCCGTCCAGCCTGCAGACCCGCTTGCTGCGAGTGCTGGAAGAGCGGGAAGTGGTAAGGGTGGGCGGCACCCGCCCGATACCGGTAGATGTACGCATCATCAGCGCCACCCATTGCGACCTGGAAGCCAGGATACGGGAGGGCCGCTTCCGTTCCGATCTGTTCTACCGCCTGGCCGTGCTGCGCATGCAACTGCCCTCGCTGAGGGAAAGGAGCGAGGACCTGGTGCCTCTGGCCGAATGGTGCCTGAAGACTGCGCTGGCGGCACTGGGCACACGTCCACATGCAAACCTGCATGCAGAGGTGCTGGCTTGCGGCGACTTGCTGAGACAATATGCGTGGCCGGGCAACGTCCGGGAACTGCGCAACCTGATGGAGAGGCTGGCGCTGTTCCTTGCCGCCCAGCCCTTGCAGGCACTCACACCCAGCTTCGTCGCCAGGATCGCGCCGGAAATCATCAGCGCAGGCCGGATGGGAGCAAACCCTGCCGGCCCTGCCCTGTCCGATGCCAGGGCCCAGAAACTGGATGGGCAGGCCGAATCCCTGCAGGCATTGATGCAGCGCTTCCAGAACAGCCGCGAAGCAGTCGCCGCGCACCTGGGCATCAGCCGTACCACATTGTGGCGCAAGCTGCGTAAAGCGGGGTTGAGCGATGATGATGGCACATAGGCGGCTGATTGACTTTTCTGCCATTGTTTGCCACCACATTGACCACCCTGCACTGCGTGCAGAAAAAGAAAGTAACTGTAAGAAAAATTGACATTGTTTGACGCATCCGCCCTGCTGGCCTAAGGTAGAATATGGACATTGGGACAGGCACAGAAAAATATCATGGCATCCGAGAACACCAACAAAAAACTTCTGATCGTTGACGACAGCAAGGTATCGCGCATGGTCATCCGCGCGCACGTCAAGGCCGTCCATCCTGAGTGGGAAATCCTGGAAGCGAGCAACGGCGCCGACGCCATCGCCATCGCAGACCAGGATCTGCCGGACTACTGCACGATGGACGTGAATATGCCGGGCATACTGGGCACGGAGGCCGCCGAACAGATTTTGCAAAAGCATCCGCATATGCGCGTGGTTATTTTTTCGGCAAATATCCAGGAAAGCTTCCAAACCCGCTCCAATGCGCTGGGCGCCGTCTTTGTGGCAAAGCCGGTGACCGAAAAATCC
>JABDED010000180.1:0-781 GCA_013287275.1 Betaproteobacteria bacterium | reverse complement strand
GTCTTCAATATCGGCGCCGGCCGTGCTGCGGCCAGCCTCAGTGAAATCGTCGGCGACGAAGTCAAGCTATCCGTTCCGTCGGTAGAGATTAAAAAATCCTCGGAAATCAATGCCGCCATCATGGCCATGAACAGTGCCAAATTTGGCGCCGTAACCCAGCAATTCAGTGGACCATTCGACGCCAAGGCCCTGCTGCTGTTCACTGAAAACCATGCGCTGGAAATCGTGCGCGACATGATGGGTTCGCAAATGAGCACCGAGGAACTGGCGGAGTTCGAGCAGGATGCGATGTGTGAACTGGGCAACATCATACTGAATGCCTGCCTGTCCGCGATGGCAGACATCTTGAAAATTTCGCTCAGCAGTTCCCTGCCCACCTATACCGTCGCGACCACCGACGAACTTTTTAAACGCATAGGGCAAAGCGCCGAGCAGCCGTACATCCTGATCCTGCATATCGACCTGATCATAGAAAAACGCCGCTCGGAGGGCCACCTGGTTTTCCTGCTGAGTTCGGTATCGCTGCAAAATCTGGTCATCCACATAGAGCGTTATCTGGAAAATATTTAATGCATTCGCAATTGAACACCTTGCCCGCCAGCCATCTGGAACAAATCTTTAACGCTATCAACCTTGGATTGATCATGGTTGACGCGGAAGAGAGGGTTTTGCTATGGAATGACTGGCTGAGCAAACACAGCAATTTGCCGCAGCAACAGGTCATAGGGAAAAAACTGGCAGACGCTTTCGACACGCCGCCCACTCCCGCTTTCTTGACGGC
>JABDED010000179.1:327-2534 GCA_013287275.1 Betaproteobacteria bacterium | reverse complement strand
GCGAATTTACATTCGGCCGGTGGCGGCGAGATAGGCCCCTGGATTCCAGGGCCCTATTCCCGCGATTTTTCTACGCCTGCTGGAATGCTCTACGGAGACGCTTAGAACTTGAAGCGCATGCCGACTGCGGCTTCATTCTGCGACGTAAAGCCGTTGGCCTGAGCTGCCAGATAGGTGCCGTCGGTATTCAGACGATCCAGCGCGAAGTACAGTTCCGTGCGTTTATCATAGTGATAGAAGACCGAACCGTACCAGGTCTTGCGCTTGCCGGTGGCAGTCTTGGTAGCACCGGCTGTGTTGGCGTAGGCATTCAATACATAACCGCTGCCGTTGACGGCGGCGTTTTCTGCATTCATGGTTTGCCAGCCCAGCTCATAGTCAAACGGCCCACCCGGCGCAAACTTGGCGGACAGGGTATACGCCTTGTCGCTACGATTGCCTATGGCCAGCGGCTGATCCGCCTTATAGTTGATGTAACCCGCATTCACCCGAACCGGTCCGAATGCGTAGTTGCCGCCTACCGAGTAGGATTTATGCGTAAATCCACCGACGTCAGCCGTGTTGTAGAAGCCCGCCACGTTGAAAGCACCGCCGTTGTAAGCGAGGCCGCCTGATTTGGTGGAACCCATGGACGTATCGCCTGGGACACCGCCGACCTGGTAGCCGACACCGGCCACGATATTTCCAAATTCCTTCTTCCAGACTATGCCTTTGTCATAGCGGGTGCCGGTAGCGCTGCCCGAATAGAATATCAGCTGTTTGAAATTGTTATTATTGGTGTATCCGCCTTCTTCCAGCGTGACACCGGCTGTTCCATAGGGATCGCCATAGATCTTGGAAAATTCGCGCGCCAGCGTGTTTTGGCGGCCCAGCGTCACCTTACCTATGGTGTCGCTCTGCATACCCAGCCAGGCATCGCGATTGAACAGGACGCCCGGAGTATCCATATTACCCGTAGGCAATTCATATTCGCTTTCCAGCTTGAAAATTGCTTTCAGTCCATCAGTGCCCTTCAGCGCATGCTCGCCCTCGATACCCCAGCGATTACCACTGAACCAGGCCACTGGCATATCCCTTTGGGAATCTCCGTTCTTGTCGGCATTGTTCTTTGTGCTCAGGCTCAAATCGATCAAGCCATACAGCCTGACCATATCACCATCGTGTTTATATACCAGGCCGTCGCCAGCCGGCTGGGAAACCGTGCCCGCCTGTGCGGCCTGCGCTGCCGTAGCCTCTTTGGCGGCTACCGTTGCCTGCTGTATCTGCGCCAAGGCTTCCTGAGCCTGTTGTGCCGCTTTTTGTGCATCTGCAGCAGCCTTTTGGGCTTGCGCCAGTGCCTGTTGCAGATCCTGGACTGATTGGGCTTGAGCCGTACCCGCCAATGCGCCTAGAATGGCGATGGCCATTAATTTCTTTTTCATTCTTCCGTCTCCTGGTTGAGGTATTTGTATGCCACTACCAATTATTTGTTGGTTAAATTAGCCTACGCAGACAAATGTAGTCCCCGTTAACCTTCTACTTGCCTTCAGCTAAGGCAATGTGGAAAAAATGGTACGCCGATAGCATATGCGCCCAATCACAGGACTAAATGATTTAGCCTTAGCACCATGAAACTACTTTTAGTGGACGACAATCGTGAGCTTTCTTCCTGGTTGACACGCCTGCTGACCCAGTCCGGCTACGCGGTCGAACAGGCATTTACCGGAGAAGAAGCCTCGCATCTATTGCTGACGCAGAGTTACGATGCGATCTTGCTGGACCTGACCTTGCCCGGAATCAAGGGCCAGGCGGTACTGAAGGCGCTCAGGAGCAAGGATAATGACGTGCCGGTACTGATCATCAGCGCACTGGATACGCTCGGCAGCATCATAGAAAATTTAAATCTTGGCGCGGACGATTACCTGGCCAAGCCATTTGACATCCAGGAACTGGAGGCCCGCCTGCGTTCGCTGTTAAGGCGAGCGAGTGGAAAAACCAATCCTGTGCTGACCTGCGGCTCGTTGAGTTACGACAGCAATTCAAAAAAATTCAGCAGCCACGGCAAAGACCTGAATTTGACGCCAAGAGAACATGCGGTGCTGGAGGCGCTGATACGTCGGCCCGGAAAAACGGTATCAAAGAAGGAATTGGCCGACAACTTGTTCACCCCGGACCGTGGCCAGGAAATATTTTTCTTGTTCAATTTCCAGCGGCGGCTGGTGTATTGC
>JABDED010000179.1:0-317 GCA_013287275.1 Betaproteobacteria bacterium | reverse complement strand
CGATAGCGTGTCGCCCAAGGCGCTGGAAATTTATATAGTCCGGCTACGCAAAAAAATAGAAGATTCGGGCGCTGAGATCATCACCTTGCGCGGCTTAGGATATATGCTCAGTTATGTTCCGTCCCCTTAAAAGCCTCAAGAGCCGGCTGGCCCTATGGGTATTTTTACCCACCATACTTATTTCCGCCATCGACCTTATTGTCACTTTCAGCAGTACGGACAATATCGCCACGCTGGTACAGCAGCAATTGCTCAAGGGCTCGGCCAGGATGATTTCAGAGCAGCTATCCAAGGCCGACGGCGGCTATGAGATCAGT
>JABDED010000178.1:1033-2559 GCA_013287275.1 Betaproteobacteria bacterium | reverse complement strand
CCATCCGGATAGCCGGCATCAGCCAGCAGTTTCTTGGCAGCAGCCATATCGTAGGCTTCTGCCTTCTGGCCCGGCAGCGTGCCGAAATAGCCTTCCGGCAGCAACTGGCCGGTGGCGATCGCATTACCCTCCATCACTCTGTCCACGATCGCGGCGCGGTTGATGGCCTTGGAAATGGCCTGGCGCACCCTCAGGTCCTTCAAGGGATTTTTATCCAGCGGCTTGCCGTTCTTGTCGGTCACGTACGGCGACTTGTCACGGAACTGGTCCACCTCCAGGAAAATCAGGCGGTTGGAAACGGTGCTGAACAGGCGCACGTCCGGGTTCACCTTCAGCTGCGCCATGTCTGCCGGCGGCACGCCCTCTATCACCTGCACGTCGCCGGCCAACAAGGCGGCTACGCGCGCCGAAGGCGTGGTCAACATGCGCAGGCTGACCTTGTCCCATTGCGGCTTCTTGCCCCAGTAGCTGTCGTTGCGCACCAGTTCCACGCGATCGCCACGCTTCCACTGCACAAACTTGTACGGCCCTGTGCCTATCACGCCCCTGCCGGCGTTAAAGTCTTCGGTCGTCAAACCGGCAGACGCCTTTTTGGAGATGATGAAAATATTGCTGAGGTCATTGATCATCAGTGCATAGGGCTTGGCGGTCTTAAGGCGTATCGTGTATTTGTCAACGATGATCTTGTCCGTGATCATCTTCGTGTATAGCGTGAACGGGCCGGGACTGTTGACCAGGGTCGCCGGACGGTCGAGCGAATAGGCCACGTCTTCGGCGCTGAACTCGGAGCCGTCATGGAATTTGACGCCCTTGCGTAATTTGAACTCCCAGGTCAACTCATCCACCGCTTTCCACGACTCCGCCAGGCCGGGGATCAGCTTGCCCTTTTCCCTGCCCGGCGTCACCAGCAATTCAAACACATGCATGGAGACGTTCACACTGGGGCCGACCGCATGGTAGTGCGGATCCATCGACGAGACATCGAAGGCCATGCCTATGGCCAGGTCGGCAGAGCGGGCAGCGTGGACGGGTATCAGCAATGCAAACAGGGATAGCGCGAGCGAGGCTAGTGATTTATGCAGCATGTGGTTCGACATCCTTAAGAGGCCGCCAGTTTGGCGTTTAATGGAAGAAACAGATGGGCTCAGACTTCGTCAATAAAGCGGCGTATCACCGCGCGGGCCTGTTCCGGCGCATCCCGCCATACCCCATGCCCGCAGTGATCCATCTGCACATACGACACCGGCGCCTGGGTAATCGCATCCGCTAGCTGGCGCGACAGTTCCCACGGGATAACCGGGTCCAGGGTGCCGGCCAGCACCAGCGCCGGGCATCGCACATGGGCCAGCTCGGGACGCAGGTCTATGCTTTGGAATTCTCCATCGGGCCGTAAATAGTGGCGCAGCACTTCTTCCTTGGTGATGACCGGCGGCCGCACATAGTTGGGATCGGCGCCGGCGGTGTAGAACGGATAGCAAATCTCCAGGTAGGCCGCCCAGTCCTCCGGCCACATGCGAGCCCACATC
>JABDED010000178.1:0-1023 GCA_013287275.1 Betaproteobacteria bacterium | reverse complement strand
GCCCACATCCGCTCGGCGGCGGCCCTCACCTGCTCGCCGCCACGTTCACCGAAGCGCCGTATCGCCAAAGCCCGGTCCCATTTGGCGGCAATCGATGAAAAAATCACTTTGGCAGGATGATCGGGATAGCGCGCCGCATATGCTTGCGCGACATGGCCACCGAACGACTGGCCCAGCACGATGGGCTTCTCTATGCCAACCGCATCGCAGAAACCTTTAACGTCGGCGGCCCACTGGGACAGCGTCCACTCCGCCGGATTGCTGCCGGAAGATCGTCCATTGCCGCGATGGTCTATCCATACCAACTGATAGTGTTCGGCCAGCGGCAGCAATTCGGCCTTGACACCCATGTGGTCAAAACCAGGACCACCGTGCAGGATCAGCAGGGTCGGGACCCTGACGGCCTGGCCAGCTATGGCCCGGGTTTCCGGGCCGGCGACATCAAAATACAGGCGCGCGCCATTGACATTCACGTACATGCAAACCCCTCCTCTTTTTTGACATGCAATGCATTGCTGCGCAAGCTCCAGCCATCGCGCGAAGGCGCTTCAGCATAGCAGAGTTCAGATTGAAACTCATTCACGAATATTCCCAAAACGCAGCGAATGCTGACTGAAAAATGGAACGATTATCACTAGCGTTTTCATATAGTTTTGTCAATATATTTTCTGTAATACGTGTTTTTTGAAGCACATCTGTACTATCATGTTCACAGGCTCCCACGCGATCCATTCAGCAGCAAGCCAGAACTCGCAGACTCCGGCGCACTCTAACGCCGCCGGTTTTCATGCCGCAGTCGCCAGCTCATTTTTCAACATCCAATAAGAAAGAGGCTCCCATGAAAGGTGACGTCAAAGTTATCAAGCTGCTCAACGCCCAGCTCACCAATGAGTTGAGCGCCGTCAACCAGTATTTTTTGCATGCAAGGATGTACCGGCACTGGGGATTTGAAAAGATCGCCAAGAAAGAATACGAAGAGTCTATAGGCGAGATGAAACACGCCGACAAGATTATCAACCGCAT
>JABDED010000177.1 GCA_013287275.1 Betaproteobacteria bacterium | reverse complement strand
CTGCCTGCTGGCGCCTAGCGGCCTGGCCGCGATTGCGATGGTGGATTTTGCCTTGCTGGAGGCTGGCGACGACGTGCTGTTGCCGGACAATGTGTATAACCCGAATCGCGAATTGGGCGACTGGCTGGCCAGGAGCTTCGGCATCAGTGCGCGCTACTACGACCCCCTGGTCGGCGCCGGCATCGCCGCACTGATCTTGCCCAATACCCGCCTGATCTGGGCTGAAGCACCGGGTTCGGTATCGATGGAGGTGCCGGACATCCCCGCAATCTGCGCCGCGGCGCATGCCAGGGGTGTGCTGGTGGCGCTGGACAATACCTGGTCGGCCGGCATTGCCTTCCCGGCGTTTGAGCACGGCGTGGACATCGTGATGCAGGCGCTGACCAAATACCAGTCCGGCGGCTCCGACGTGCTGATGGGCGCGGTGATCACCAGGGACCACGCGCTGAATACCCGCCTGCAGGCCGCGCACATGCGCCTGGGCATGGGGGTGGGCATGGACGACGCCTACCTGGTGCTGCGCAACCTGCCTACACTGAAGCTGCGCTTTGACGCGCACGACCGCAGTGCACGGAAAATTGCAGCCTGGCTGCAAACCAGGCCGGAAATCGGCAAGATCCTGCATCCGGCCCTACCGGGCTGCCCCGGCCACGAAATCTGGCAGCGCGATTTCAGCGGCGCCGGCGGCCTGTTTTCGGTATTGTTCGATGCCCGCTATAGCGAAGCGCAGACGGACCGCTTTGTCGATGCACTGAAGCTGTTCAAAATAGGCTTCAGCTGGGGCGGCGCGAACAGCTTATGCGTGCCGTACCACATCAAGGATATGCGGAGGAACTGGCTGGACGAGGGCAACCTGGTGCGCTTCAATATAGGGTTGGAAGACGCCGATGACTTGATTGCCGATATTGAGCAGGCGTTTTCAAGCCTGGAGAACTGAGACTTCATTGCCAAGTTGCCGGAGACCGCTGTGTCAGTCTGGCCGGCAGGCTGTAAGTTTTTGCGTGAGCCAGGCTTAAGCTGTTGTTACAGCCTGCCGTTGCGCCTTTGCCGGCCAAATTTTCTTCGTCAAACAGCCCGGCTATCCATCGGTGGCGGCTCGGAAAGCGCGTAACATATCGGAACTTCGGCATGCAGCGCATGCCTCCTATTTTCTCGGCCCGGGCCAGCGTTGCCCACTAAAAGCATAAAGGTTGTTTATGAGTTTCCATCCCGTCATCATCGCCGGCGGCGGCGTTTCCGGTTTGTATTGCGCCTGGCGCCTGGCCCAGGCCGGCCAGCAAGTCGTGGTGCTGGAAGGATCGTCTGACCGCTGGGGCGGGCGGATAGAGACCGAAGACCTGGACGGCTTTACTGCCGAGTGGGGGCCGATGCGTTTCGAACCTACCTTGCAGCCGCGCTTTGCCCGCCTGTGCCGTGAGCTGGGTGTCAAGTTGACGGAATTCAGCGGCCCTGAAGGCGAGGAAGTCAATGCCCCCAGCTACGATCTGCCGCCGGAAGAAATGGGTTTGAATTCCCTCCAACTGCTGAAGCGCGGCATCATGCTGGTGATGGGGCGCGATCCGCAAGACCAGGAGTGGATAGACCAGCAGTCCGAGGCGGATTATCAGCGCATGCGCAAGCATGCGCAGCTGAATGGCCAGCCATTATGGAGCATGGGTTTCTGGAATGCCTTGTCGGCGCATGGGGCGCTGAGCCATCTGGCCCTGACCAAATTGCGCGATACCGGTACCTTTTATCATATGATCCCGGAGAATCTGAATGCGGTCGAATGGATCATCTGGTGGCTGCGGGCGCTGAAAACGGTAGGCCAGCAATTGGCCAGTATCGACGGCGGCAGCGCCAGGCTGACCGAAGGCCTGATCGCAAAACTGCGCCAGCAAAGCAATGTCACTCTGGCAGGGGGGCATACCTTGCTGGGGTTTAAGCAAATCGCGATGGGGCAGCCCCGGCTTGAGTTGGAGGTGCGCACCAAGAGCGGCAACATTACTTTACAGACGGACCGGCTGGTCCTGGCTTTGCCGCGTTTGCCGCTGATTAA
This sequence comes from Betaproteobacteria bacterium, assembly GCA_013287275.1. Classification (GTDB taxonomy): domain Bacteria; phylum Pseudomonadota; class Gammaproteobacteria; order Burkholderiales; family Burkholderiaceae_D; genus Undibacterium. The sequence goes on along the minus strand of JABDED010000177.1, from coordinate 524 downwards.
ACTGGCGGCCTGCCTGCCTGAGCATGTGGCCGCGCAACTGGATACGGTGAATGGCTTTCCTATGCTGAAGCTGTTTTTTGTGACCGATTCGCCGTGGTGGGATTATTCGCAACGGCCGCAGCAATATGCAAGCTGCCTGCCTACGCGCGAAATCCACTATTTCCGCCGCCCGCAAGACAAGGATAAGGATGGTCATGGCATGGTGCTGTTGTATATGGACCGGCCATCGACGGAATTCTGGAAACATTATCTGATGGAGCCGGACAAGCACGACCGCGCCGAGATTGATCAAAACGTCAAAATCGTTGATGCGTTTTCCCTGTTCGTGGCGCGTGATGTGAAGCGCCTGATTGACACCAAGCGCTCCGGCCTGAAGCTGACCGACCAGGCCGAGCACATGTTCCAGGAGCAATCGCTGGAAGAAACCAGGGCGCATATTAAAAATTCCATCATTACCTATGGCATCCGCGACTGGGCGCGTGCGCCTTACGGTGCAGCCAACCACGGCTGGCAACCCGGCGTTC
>JABDED010000176.1 GCA_013287275.1 Betaproteobacteria bacterium | reverse complement strand
TTCGTCCTTGCGTTGGCTGGCGGTGCTGCAAATGCCGATCCCGGCAACGATAACATTGGTTTCCACGGATATCTCAGGGCTGGCGCTGGCGTCACTTCCGCTCAAGGTGGAAGGCAGAGCTGCTTTGGATTGGCGGCAATACGATGCGTTATCGCCTGGGTAACGAGTGCGATGCCTATGCCGAATTCGGTTATACAAAGGAAATGGTCAAGGATGACGACGGTGCCAGCTTTGTCGGCACTCTGTGGGTCCAGGAATACGCTCCCAACAGCGATATCAGCAATGGCACGGTTCTTCAAACCAGCTTGTCAAAAGCCTACATTGAAGCCAAGAATCTTGATTTCTTAAACGGCGGCGTCGCCTGGGTGGGCAAGCGCTACTACGTCCGTCCCGACATTCATATGCTGGATCTGCAATACATTAACTTGAATGGTGTCGGCGCGGGTATCGACAAGGCGAATGTAGGTCCTGGAAAGTTCAGCTATGCAGTATTCAAGGACCACGACGGCAATGTAACCGATCCTGCCACTGGAATGACGGTAAGTTCCACTGCGGCTCTGCGGCAGAATTTCGTATACGAGGGCTTGCCTGTCAATACAGACGGAACCATAGATATTGTTACGTCCGTTATTACGACCAAGGGCAGCGGCACGCATGGAGGCTGGAACGCTTCGCTCTTCCATCATCAGGATAAGATCCTGGGTGGCAGCAATACTGTCGGTTTTCAATATGGTGTAGGTCCCGGTACCGGCGTAGGAAATTGTTGCGACCGTATCGGTGTTGCCGGCAGCACCGCGCTTGGTTCCGACGTGACGCGTTTGCGAATTTTTGACGATCTGTGGATACAGCCGACGAAGCAATTCAGCCTCGAATTTGTGGCACTAATGCAGCGTGACAAGTCAGATGCAAAAGGATCCACGACCTGGACCTCCTTAGGTGTGCGCCCCGTCTATGCGATCGGCAGGCACTTCAAGATCCAAGGTGAATTGGGCACGGATAAGGTCACTTCGCCTACCGGCGGCCCTGACATGCGCCTGACGAAGGTGACCATTGCGCCGACTATCGCTTCCGGTATGGGGTATTGGGCTCGTCCGGAATTGCGCCTCTTCGTTACTTACGGGAAGTGGAACAATGCGGCAACGGCGGCAGTCAACGCAGCCAATGAAGCTGGGGCTGTTTATGGCAATGCTACTAGCGGTACTTCGGCCGGCATTCAATTTGAAGCCTGGTTCTAAACGGGTGACATCGGGTTACCACTGGCTTGGCCGGCGGTAACCCTATTTGCGTAGCGTTTTTGCTGCCGCGTGTTGCTGAAGAGGCGGAATGCAAGCCTCGACGAGAGTTGTGCCGCTACAGTGCTTCCGTATTCCATTAACTGTCCGCAGAGCTGCACGTCGACTAGCTCAATCTGATGAAATTCACAAAGAAGGGCTTATGAATAATATGGCAATCGACCTAGTCCAAGATCGTGAGCATAGGATGGTCAGCTCATTGATAGCTAAAAATAAGCCTTGGTTTGCGCGCTTGTCAGTGAAACTCCGTATCATGAGCAGCGTCAGCATTGGGGTCCGGCTTGCGCTTGCATTTTCTGCAGTGCTGTCACTGGCGTCTGCATTGGGCATTTTTGCCATCGTACAATTATCCAGCGTAAAGCAAGCTTCGACCGACATGAGCAATAAATGGATGGTCGGCGCCAGAATCACCTCGCAGATGAACACAGACTCTTCGAATTTCCGCATCACGGAAGTGCAGCATATTCTCTCGGACGAAGCGGACGAGAAACTAAAATATCAGCGGGAAGCGTCGACGATTTCTGCTTCGACCGACAGAACGGCGGCCGAATATGCCAAGCTGATTGTATCGCCGGCAGAAAAGGTTCTATGGGACGATTTCAAGCGGGAGCGCACTAGATATCTAGATGAACATGCCAGAGTGATGCGCCTGTCAAGTAGTGGACAGACCGAAGACGCAAAGATATTGCTGCGCTATAATTCTCAACAAAAATACGAACGAGCTGCAGGTGCTCTGAAGCGCCTGGTCGATTACAACATCGCCGGAGGAAAAGCGGCAAGCGATAGCAGCGACGCGACCTACGCGACAGCGCGCGTATGGATCATATTCGCGCTGCTTGTCGTTGTTGCGCTCGGCACTTCCTTTGCGCTTGCCATTACCCGTAGTATTACCGCGCCTATAGGAGAAGCGGTCAAAGTCGCCCAAACCGTTGCCCGCGGCGACCTGACCAGTCGCATTGCAGCCGGTGCAAAGGACGAAACCGGACAACTGCTGCGAGCGCTGCATTCGATGAACAGCAGCCTGGCGAAAATTGTCGGCGATGTACGCTTCGGAGCCGATACCATTGCCGCGGCCTCAGCCGAGATCGCCGACGGCAACTATCTCCTGTCGTCACGTACTGAGCAGCAAGCGGCGGCGTTGCAGCAGACCGCTGCAACGATGAAAGAATTGAACGATACCGTAAAGCAGAATGGCAACGACGCCGGCAAGGCCAATCAACTTGCCAAGAATGCTGCCAAGGTGGCCTTCAACGGTGGCGAAGTTGTGGCGCGGGTTGTGCAGACCATGGGGGCGATCAACCAGTCCGCCAAGCGCATCGTCG
>JABDED010000175.1:699-2619 GCA_013287275.1 Betaproteobacteria bacterium | reverse complement strand
AGCATCACGAATATGCCGACGGCAGCGGCTACCCGCAGCGTCTGACCTCAAGCCAGATATCGCCCCTGGCGCGCATCGTCTCTGTGGTCAATGCCTATGACAACCATTGCAACCGCCCCAATCCGGCGGATTCGCTGACGCCTTACGAAGCGCTGGCGCATATGTTCAAGCAGCAGCGCAAATTGTTCGAACCCGCGGCCCTGGACATGTTTATCCACTGCCTGGGTGTCTACCCGCCGGGCACCATCGTGCAGCTTTCGGACGCCACGCTGGGCATGGTCATGTCGATCAATTCCGGCAAGCCTTTGCGCCCCAGCGTGCTGATTTATGATCCGGACGTGCCGAAGAAAGAAGCCATCATCCTCGACCTGAGCCAGGAACCGGATCTCGAAGTTGCCGCCAGCCTGAGGCCAAGGCAACTGGCTCCGGAAGTCTATGACTACCTGAGCCCGCGCAAGCGCATGTCGTATTTTATGGATGTGCCAAAGACCGGCAATACGACCAGGCCCTAGATATTTTCCTCATTCCCCGACCGGGCGGTTGCCGGCTTTCGTCCTTGCTAAAAACCATGGCCGGCGGGATTTTCCTCATTTGACCGTTACATCTATCCTTTTCGACGAAATTTGATGTAATCTTCAGCAAGAACTTCGGCTAGCCAGGCCTATGACTCCACTCGTCGCCCAGGACTTGGCGTAGATGGTGTTTGCCGTGCAACATGTCAATTGACACTCAGCAGCCCAATTTAGGTGATCCGATGACCGTGCCAGGAATTCAGGACGAACCCGACAGCAAGGATGGCGACAAGGCATTGCCGATAGTGTTTGGCGGTGCGCAGCCCTGGCTACCCTATCGCAGCTGGTTTGGCTTGCGCGAAAAACTGGTCATGCTGGTGCTGGGAGTGGCGCTGATCAGCATGCTGTCGGCTGCCGGCGCCTTCGTGTTTGTCAGCCAGCGCTATATGGAAACCTCGATTGAATCCCATCTGGCATCGGTGGCCCGGCTGCACGCCCAGCGCATCGACGAATTCATGAATTTCCTGACGTCTGAATTGCGGCTGATCAGCAGCCGCACCCAGTTGCGCAAAGCACTGGCAGACTATGTCGACCGGCGCGATCCGAATGCGCTGGAACAAATCAACCTGATCCTGTCCGACGCCAAACGCTCGATGGCGTCTTTCGATAATTTGCTGCTGTACGGCATAGACGGAAAACTCATCACGTCGATCTCGGCGCTGAGCCTGGAATCCCAGCACCTGGATCCCAGCTTGCGCGACAGCCTGCTGGGCAACCACAAGGTGACATCCACGGTCATGGGAGCGGACGGCCGCCGCCTGCTGCAGGTAGGCGGTCCGATGATGGACGGCAACCGTGCGATAGGCATCCTGGTCGTGCTCACCAGCATGGAGCCGCTCAGAGCGGCAGCCAGCGGCAGCGGCGGCTGGATCTCGGAAGAGTTGATTATTACCGAGACCGATGCCAGCGGCCACGACAAGGCGATTACTCCGCTACGCTTTGCGATGGCGGAAGACGTGCCGCCGCTGACCCTGACCCAGATCAAGGACCAGGACAAGATCAAGTCCGACGAACGCAATCTGCTGTCCGGCAAGGACTATCGCGGCGTCGCAGTATTGGCATCGACCCAGATGCTGAAAAACCCGGCGTGGACCATCATGGTCAAGATAGACCAGGACGACGCCTTCCGTCCGATACGCGACCAAAGGGACCTGTGGCTGGCAATGATGCTGCTGGTGCTGGTGCTGGTCGCCATCATCGGGGTCTGGCTATCCAGTCATTTCACGATGCCTATACTGGGCCTGGCCGAAGTGGCCGTGATGATCGCCAGCGGCGACTTCAAGCGCCGCATGCAGCACTTCTCGCGCGACGAACTGGGCATGCTGTCTTACTCTGTGAACCGCATGGC
>JABDED010000175.1:0-689 GCA_013287275.1 Betaproteobacteria bacterium | reverse complement strand
GGGTTTCCAGCTGCGCCTGCAGCATGAGCGGGCCGACAGGTTGAACGATCAACTGATCCACGCCAATAATGAATTGCACTGGCTATCGCGCACCGACTCCCTGACCAAGCTGTTCAACCGCCGCACACTGGAAGAAACCCTGGAAAACGAATGGCTGCGCGCTATCCGCACCGGGCACTCGCTGGCGGCAATCATGCTGGACCTGGATTTTTTCAAGAGCATCAATGACGTCTCAGGTCACGCCAGCGGCGATGAATGCCTGCGGCGGGTGGGGTCGGTGCTGAAAGAAACGGTGCAACGCAGCGGCGATTTTGTCGCCCGCTACGGCGGTGAAGAATTCGTCATCCTGGTCATAGACGCCAATATCGAGCACGCCTGCACTTTTGCCGAGCGCATACGCACGCGCCTGGCGGAAGAAGCGATTCCTCACCCGTCTTCCGAGTTGGCGCCGGTGGTCACCGCCAGCATGGGCATCACCGCGATGGTTCCCTCCAACGACCGCTCCCCGCAAGAGTTGCTGGACCTGGCCGACCGCGCGCTATACCTTGCCAAGGCACGCGGCCGCAACCGGATAGAGACCGTCAGTCCGGACAAGCCATGAGCAGGAATCCGCGCAAACAATAAAGGTGGATGTGCGAAATTCCTGTCGTCAATGCGACTCAGAGGCAGAGCCACAAACTAATAGAGAG
>JABDED010000174.1 GCA_013287275.1 Betaproteobacteria bacterium | reverse complement strand
ACTGAATCTTCGATGATGGGCGAAGATAATGCCATCATCGCCGAGCTGGCAGCGATCCGGGAGCTGGGCATCAAGCTGCTGGTGGATGATTTCGGCACCGGCTACTCTTCCTTGTCGCAACTGCAGCGGCTGGACATGGATATCCTGAAGATAGACCGGGTATTCACCAACGAGCTGGATAAATCCAGTGAAGGCAAGATCTTCTTCAAGGCCATCGTTTCCATGGCGCATGCGCTGGGCATGACCGTGGTCGCAGAAGGCGTGGAAACCGTAGACCAATTGGAGTTGCTGAGAAGCCTGGCTTGCGACGAAATGCAAGGATATTTCATTTCTCGCCCGGTTCCTGCCGCTCAAATCCCCGGCCTGATGAAAAAAAGATTTTTGCTGCCGCTTGAAGAAAAAGATGAAAATACCAATTTATTAAGTGTCGCCTGAAAACCGCCCATTTTCCTGCGAACAGTGAGCATTATCGAAGCAATTTCCTCATGACAATAAAAACATCCTGCATGAAATAGGCAAACTATCCGCTTTCGGGAATTGATGAAATATTTGCATTCGCTTTTGAATGGAATGCCCTATAAGATGCGAACAAACCAAATTTCCAGCCGCATCAGAGAATTGCCTCAAGAGAATTACTTCAAGAAAATCCTTTTTTCTATGTTATTCCGGGAGATACCATGTTTGGCATACAGCGAAAGCCCATGCAGGCGGTAACAGGCGCAGAATCTCCCGGCTCGGTACAAAGGCACGATGTGCTCACCGAGCAAGCGGTAGAAAGAGGTATATCCCTGCAATATTCCGTCGGCACGCTGTGCGCGCTGGAATACCTGCGGGCTGAAGGCGTCAGTCACTCCGTCGCCCAGCGCGTTCTGTCAGAGCCGGCACAGCGCCGCAACCGGCATTAAACAAGATCAGGCCGGCAAATACTCTCGGCCCCAGATTCATAACAAGCCTATTGCTTCATGCGATCCAAGCGCAGCCGGTGGCGTTCGTCCGTCACTGCCCACGAGGCCAGGTAAACCGCCCCTACTGCTGCCAGTCCGCCGGCGCCGGTCAGCAAGAACATCAGCAATATCTGGTATTTCACCGCCTCCACCGGGTCCATGCCTGCCAGTATCTGTCCTGTCATGATGCCCGGTAAAGTAATGATGCCGGCGGCGGACATCTGGTTGATGATGGGAATCAGGCCCTTGCGGATGGCGTCGCGCATCAGCGGCGCCAGCGCCTGCATGCAGGTGGCGCCGAGCGCCAGCCTGGCCTCTATTTCCGCCCGTCCCTTGACTATGCCACCAAAAAAAATATCCAGGCCCAGGCTGGCAGAATTGAGCACGCTGCCCAGCACGATACCCATCAGTGGAATTGCATAGTGCGGGTCATACCAGGGCGAAGGCCGGATCGCCGTCAGCAAGGCCAGCAACACGGTCGCCATGCCGGATATCCCGACCACGATCGCGCCTATCCTGAAATTGCCCCAGCCATGCAATCTTTGCGCAGGCCGTCCCGCCACTTCGCGCGCAGCCGCTGCGATCATCAGCGCCACGATGGCCAGGGTCATTGCCGGCGAGCTCAGCGTAAATACGATGCGCAACACAAAACCAACCAGCAGCAGCTGCACGACCATGCGTACCGCTGCCAGCAACACCTGCTTATGCAGACGCAAACCCAGAACAATGGAAATCGCCACGTCCAGCAGCACCAGGAAAGCGGCAATGCATAAATCAAGGGCTTCGAGATGGATGGGCTTCATAAGGGATGCAGGCTCCTGTCGCGGATTTCAAAACGCCTGCTGCTGACCCGCCTGGCCTGCTCTTCCGAATGCGTCACCCAGATAATGGCAAGCCCTTCAGCCAGCCTGGCCTGCAACAGTGTCTCCACGGCCTGGATCGCGGCCTGGTCCAGTGCCGCTGTCGGCTCGTCCAGCAACAGCACGCGGGGTTTGCACATCAGTGAACGCAGCAGCGCCAGCCTCTGCCTTTGTCCAGTAGACAATCGCGTAACATCGGAGTCCAGCAACTCCGCGTCCAGGCCAAGCTGCTCCAGCATGTCCTTCATCAGCGCTCCTTTGGCTTCGGGAAAATGGGCGGCGGCGGTGGGCTCCCACCACGCAGGCTCCGCCGCTTGGTATACCACGCGGCGCCGCCATTCCGGCGCCGGCATGGCGGCGCGCGCTTCGTGCTCCAGATACGCGTCGCCGCTGTGGGGATCAAGGTCGGCCACCATGCGCAGCAGCACACTCTTGCCAGAGCCGGAAGCCCCGAGAATGGCCATGGGAAGCCGGCCCTCCCGAAATCAAGTCAGCGTGTTATTCGTCATGGCAGCATTGATGCCACGGCAAGCATTTGCGTCATTGTACCGGGGAAGTAGCGGCCGCCGCCTGGCAACGCCTCAGAAGCAGGATCAGGATGCTTTCAGGTATTGTCCGGAATTGGCTTGGGCGGCAGAACGCTGCGCCAATTTAAGTTGATTCGAAGGGGCGCCTGAGGCGCGGTCCCCGCCTGCCTGAGTACCGCGAAATGACGGAACGCCCGGCACGGTTTCTGCAATCTTGAACACTGCCACAGCCTGTGCCAGTTTGATCGCCTGGTCGTGCATGCTTTCTGCTGCCGCCGCCGCCTGCTCTACCAGGGC
>JABDED010000173.1 GCA_013287275.1 Betaproteobacteria bacterium | reverse complement strand
GCGGGTGGCCACCAAGTCAAACTTATTTTAATGTCAATTTATGATGAAAATAATTTGAATGATTTGCCCCCTGTTCCTTATTCGATACAAAGCGGCTTTTTGTCCCTACGTCGGGCTCTTTTTCAACTGAATTAGCAGGTATAATGCGCGCCATGAAAGCACCTTCTGATCCGCAACTCGACTCCATCCGCGTACCCCCGCACTCCATAGAAGCAGAGCAATCTGTACTGGGTGGCCTGCTGCTGGACAATGCTGCCTGGGACCGGATTGCGGATTTCATCCGGGAAGACGATTTCTACCGCTACGACCATCGCATCATCTTTGCGTGCATGGTGAAGCTGATCAACGGCTCCAAGCCGGCCGACGTCATCACCGTGTTTGAGGCGCTGACAGGGCTCGGCAAGGCCGAGGATGCCGGCGGCCTGACCTATCTGAACGCCCTGGCGCAGAACACCCCATCCGCAGCAAATATCCGTCGCTACGCAGAGATCGTGCGCGACCGCGGCGTACTGCGCAAGCTGATTACCGTCGCCGATGAGATTGCCGGCAATGCCTTCAATCCGCAGGGCAAGGAAGTCAAGCAAATGCTGGACGATGCCGAGTCCAAGATTTTTGCGATTGCAGAAGAGGGCGCACGCGGCGCCCAAGGCTTTACCGCCATCCAGCCCTTGCTGACGCAGGTGGTAGAGCGCATCGACGAACTGTATAACCGCGACCACACCAGCGACATCACCGGCGTCCCTACCGGGTTTAACGACCTGGATAAAATGACCTCCGGCTTGCAGCCCGGCGACCTGATTATCGTCGCCGGCCGCCCGTCCATGGGTAAAACAGCATTCTCGATCAATATCGGCGAAAACGTCGCCATTGACAGCGGCTTGCCGGTTGCCGTGTTTTCGATGGAAATGGGCGGCGCACAGCTGGCAATGCGTATGCTGGGTTCAGTCGGCCGCCTGGACCAGCATCGCCTGCGTACCGGCCGCCTGATCGACGAAGACTGGCCGCGCCTGACGCACGCCATCCAGAAGATGAACGATGCGCAGCTGTACATCGACGAAACGCCGGCACTGAGCTCCATCGAACTGCGTGCGCGTTCGCGCCGTTTGTCCCGCCAGTGCGGCAAGCTGGGCCTGATCATTATCGATTACTTGCAGCTGATGTCGGGTAATTCCGCCGGCGAAAACCGCGCAACCGAAATTTCCGAGATTTCCCGAAACCTGAAGGGACTCGCCAAGGAATTGCAATGCCCGGTGATTGCGCTGTCACAGCTGAACCGCTCGCTGGAGCAAAGGCCGAATAAACGCCCGGTGATGTCCGATTTGCGCGAATCCGGCGCGATTGAGCAGGATGCCGACGTGATCCTGTTCATCTATCGCGACCAGGTTTACAACCCCGATTCGCCGGACAAGGGCACAGCCGAGATCATTATCGGCAAGCAGCGTAACGGCCCTATCGGCAGCGTGCGCCTGACCTTCCTGGGCGAATACACCAAGTTTGATAATTACACCGGCTCGTTGTCGGTTTACGGCGATAACGAATAACACAGCTTCATGAGTATGTTTTGGCAGTTTTCAGGAGTGGCTTCATTAGAAGCTTCCATGATGTTTCTAGAAATTTTCTATTTTCAGTGAGAAAAAAATGTTTGGACGATTAATGCCCACCGAGGGTAAGTTTTTTGAACTCTTTAATCAGCACGCAGAATTGTGTGTCAAAGGCGCCAAAGAGATGGTGGCCCTGATGACCAATTTCGACGACCTGGAAAACCGGGTGCATGCGATTGAGGTCATAGAAAAACAGGCCGACACAGTCACCCACAATACGATAGAGCTGTTGCACAAAACCTTCATCACTCCACTGGACAGGGACGACATCCATAAGCTGATCACGCGCATGGACGATATCCTGGACTTGCTGGAAGACGCCGGCCAGACCATCTCCCTGTACGACATCCGCGAGATCACGCCGGAAGCCAAACGCCTGGCTGAACTGTGCCTGGGTTGTGCCGAAAAGGTCAGGGCTGCGGTAGCGCTGCTGAGCAATATGGATAATTCCCGCGAGATCCTGTTGATCTGCGAAGAGATCGACAGGCTGGAATCGGATGCCGACCATGTGATGCGCGCCGCGATGTCCAAACTGTTCCGCGATGAGCCGGACGTGCGCAACCTGATCAAGCTGAAAGCCATTTACGAAATCCTGGAAACGGTTACGGACCGCTGCGAGGATGTCGCCAATATCATTGAAGGCATCATCGTCGAGAACGCCTAAGCTGCCTGACGCAAGTTGAAATGCGATCGGGTCAATGCTGTTTGATCCGGTCGACAGTGTTGATAAGTAAAAGCGTTCCACGCAATCAGGAATGCACCTAATAAGAAGTGATCCCCATGCACACCCTCCAAATCAGCATTTATACGCTCGTCTTGTTGATCGGCCTGGCATTGATATTCGATTTCATGAATGGCTTTCATGATGCTGCGAATGCGATTGCCACCGTTGTATCGACCGGCGTATTGAAACCGCAGACAGCGGTTGCAATGGCTGCGTTCTTCAATGTGGTCGCCATTTTCTTTTTTCATCTCAAGGTGGCCTCCACCGTCGGCAAGGGGACGATAGACCCGGCCATCGTCGATCAATATGTGATCTTCGGCGCTCTGGTCGGCGCCATTTTCTGGAATTTTGTCACCTGGTATTTTGGTATTCCGTCTTCGTCATCCCATGCGCTGATC
>JABDED010000172.1 GCA_013287275.1 Betaproteobacteria bacterium | reverse complement strand
ATCGTGCAGGGGTAAGACCCCAATACCTTGAAGAACGCCGCATTGTCTTTCAGCTCCGCCGTCGCCCTCGCTACCCTGTCGTCCATCACATGGCCTTCGACGTCGACATAGAAATAATATTCCCAATTGCCGGTGCGCGCGGGGCGGGACTCAAAGCGCGTCATCGACACGCCGTGCGTCGCCAGCGGCGCCAGCATCTTGTATACAGCGCCGGCCTTGTTCGGCACGGCCAGTACCAATGAAGTCTGGTCCTTGCCGCTGGGCGTAGTATGCAGGCGGCCGATGATCGCAAAACGGGTGCGGTTGTGCGGATCGTCCTGGATATGGGCGCTGACGACTTGCAGATTGTATTGCTGGCCAGCAATCTCACTGGCGATCGCCGCAATGCTGGCATCCTTGCTGGCCATTACGGCGGCTTCGGCATTGGACGCCACTGCATGCCGCTCTATATGCGGATAATGCTGGTTGAGCCAGGCCTGGCATTGCGCCAGCGCCTGCGAATGCGCGCAGATGCTCGTGATGCCGTCCATATTGCCGAGCTTGGTCATCAGGCTATGGTGGACAGGGATCGACAGTTCGCCGCTGATGACCAGGCTGGTTTGCAGCAGCAGGTCCAGCGTGCGGTTGATCGCGCCTTCGGAAGAATTTTCTATCGGTACTACGCCAAAGTCGGCGGTGCCGGCTTCGGTCGCGCGGAACACTTCATCGATGGACACACAAGGCAGGTTCAGCGTGGCGCGGCCGAATTGCTGGTAGACCGCCTGCTCGCTGAAAGTGCCGACCGGCCCCAGGAAAGCCACGGTGACGCGCCTTTCCAGCGCGCGGCAAGCCGACATCACTTCACGGAAAATGGTCTGGACGTCTTCATCTTGCAGCGGCCCGGGATTATTGTGCGCGACATTGCGCAAGACCTGCGCTTCGCGTTCCGGACGGAACACCGGGGCATTGGTTTCTGCCTTCACATGCCCGACTTCCTGCGCGACACGGGCGCGCTCATTCAGCAATTCCAGGATTTGCGCGTCTATCGCATCAATCTTGTCGCGCAGGGGCAGTAATTTATTATCGCTAGTCATTGATTTACACCTATTTTTAACGCACCCGCACTCGTGGCCGTTGAAAAATTACTGCGGCGTTGTTGCACTTCCTGGCCACATTAATTTTGCAAAAACCTCTTATGCAACGGGGGTATCAGCTCTGCCGGCCTTGTCAATTCCATGCGTACAGGCAGGTGAACCTGTTGGCAATGCCGGGGAACGCGATGACGCTCGATTCCCGGTTACATCCCGGCTTTTTTTTGAAAAGCCGGGGCTACATCAAAGGCAAACTTCTTAATCGTATCTTCTAACTACTAACTATTTTTTGCAGCAAATTCCTGCATGAACTTCACCAGCGCCTGCACGCCCTCGACAGGCATCGCGTTATAGATCGACGCTCGCATGCCGCCCACCGATTTATGGCCTTTCAGCTGCAACAGGCCGCGCTCCCTGGCTTCGGCCAGGAACGCGCTGTTCAGCGTTTCGTCGTGCAGGAAGAAAGGCACGTTCATCCTTGAGCGGTTGTCCTTGTTGATACGGTTGACATAGAAATCGCTGGAATCCAGGTAATCGTACAGCAAGGCCGCCTTGGCGATATTGCGCTGCTCCATCGCGGCGACGCCGCCCTGGCGCTTCAGCCACTGGAACACCAGGCCGGCGATGTAGATCGCATAGGTCGGCGGCGTGTTGAACATGGAATCGTTGTCCGCCACCGTTTTCCAGTTGAAGGCCGACGGGCAGCAAGGCAGCGCATGGCCCAGCAAGTCTTCGCGAACGATCACGATGGTCAGGCCGGCGGGGCCGATATTCTTTTGCGCGCCGCCGTAGATTACGCCGTACTGGGAAACATCGATCACGCGCGACAGGATCTGCGAAGACATGTCTGCCACCAGCGGCGCGCCATTGGTATCGGCACCGACTTCAGGCACGAACTGGTACTCGATGCCGTCTATCGTCTCGTTGGTGCAGATGTGTACATAGGCCGCATCCTTGCTCAGCTTCCAGCCGGCGCGTGCCGGTATGGTCGCAAACTTGTCCGCCTCGGAAGAGGCGGCGACATTCACGTTCAGGTACTTGGCCGCTTCTTTCAGCGATTTGGTCGACCAGGAGCCGGTGTTGATATAGTCGGCGGTCGCCGGCTGTGGCTTTAACCCAGCCAAATTCATCGGCACGATCGCATTTTCCGCAATGGCGCCGCCCTGCATGAACAGGATCTTGTAATTGGCGGGAACCGCCAGCAACTCGCGCAGATCGCTCTGTGCGGCGGCGATGATGGACATGTACTCGGCGCCGCGATGGCTCATCTCCATCACCGACATGCCGCTACCGTGCCAGTCCAGCATTTCCGCCGCTGCCTGCTGCAATACTTCTTTAGGCAATACTGCAGGGCCTGCGGAGAAATTGTAGATGCTTCCCGTCATTGATATTTACTCCACGCTGCCTGCATCTGCAGCCGCATCGGCAACACCGTCGCCGGCTTCCACTTCCATTTCAGCATCCACATCGGCATCGGTTTCCACGATGCGCTGCAGGCCGCTCAGCTTGGTGCCGTCTTCCACGGCGATCAAGGTCACGCCTTGTGTGGCGCGGCCCATTTCGCGGATTTCCGACACGCGGGTGCGTATCAATACGCCGCCGGTCGTGATCAGCATGATTTCATCGGTGATGCCGACCAGCGTCGCAGCAACCACGCG
>JABDED010000171.1 GCA_013287275.1 Betaproteobacteria bacterium | reverse complement strand
CAGGCACGCTGGCGGGCTTGCTGAAGCACAAGGCGGCATTTCTGACCGTGGTCGGTTTTACCGCCGGCGGCTCGCTGATTTTTTATACTTTCACGACCTATATGCAGAAGTATCTGGTAAACACCGCAGGCATGCCGGCCAAGACCGCCAGCAATGTGATGACCGGCGCGCTATTTGTCTACATGATCATACAGCCGCTGTTCGGCGCCTTGTCGGACAAGATAGGCCGCCGCACATCGATGCTCTGGTTCGGCGCGCTGGCAACGATCATGACCGTTCCCGTCCTGCATGCATTGAAGGATGTGAGCAATCCGTATGAAGCCTTCGGCCTGGTGATCGTGGCGCTGGCCGTGGTCAGCCTGTATACGTCGATCAGCGGCCTGATCAAGGCCGAGATGTTTCCGCCGGAAGTGCGCGCGCTCGGCGTCGGCCTGTCCTATGCCGTCGGCAACGCCCTGTTCGGCGGATCGGCTGAATTTGTGGCGCTGACCCTGAAATCATGGGGCATGGAATCCAGCTTTTACTGGTATGTGTCGTTCATGTGCCTGATTGCGCTGCTTGTGTCTTTCCGGATGAAGGACTCCAGCAAGGAGGGTTACCTAGTGCATACGCCATAGGGCGAGCGGTATCCGGCAGCAGTCGCTGCCTGTCGTTGATATAACGTCAATCGAGAGCCAGGGTTTGCGCGGTTTGTTAACAAGCGTTAACTCGGTCTGACTTTGATTGACCAAGGCGCAGGTCCTTTGTACTCTGGCAGTGTAGCTTGCCGGGAGGAAAATTGAATCTGCGCCATAGTAGTAGGAAAATGGCATGCGTATTGAGCATGCTGTTTATAAGCCAGGAGTGCTCATCGGCGCCGGCGAGGGATCTTTTACGAGTTGCGGTTGATGAGACACTGGATTATCCGTTCACAGTTTTTGACGGCAAGCACAAGCTGACCGGTGGTTTGCTGAAGGATTTTTCCGATCAATTGGCCGGGCAACTGAAGACAAGCGTGGTATATATGCCTCTTTCGCGCCGCCGCGCCGAGGCATCGCTGTTGAATAATGAGAGCGACATCCTGTGTTATTTCAGTCCGCGATGGTCGGAAAAACCCGAGAAGCTGATCTGGACGGTACCCAATCTGGTACAGATAGAAAGAGCCGTGGTGCGCAGCGACAACGGCGTGCCGGAAAATTTTCCCCAGGACCTGAAAAATAAACGGGTAGCCTTGCAGCTCGGATACCATTACGCATTGATACAGCCCTTGTTTGACAAGTCCTTATCCTGGCGGATAGATCAGACAGATGTTCCCAGTATGTTCAAACTGCTGGAGATCGGCGGCGCTGACGTGTTCATTTCCTCGGAAGGGCAGATAGAAGGCTTCTTTAAGAACCATCCGGAAAAACGTGCACAGTTTGCTTTTTCCCGAACTGCATTTTCCATTGTTCATACGCAGTGTGCGATTTCATCCGGGTCGCATTTAAATATCGCGTCCATTAACAAAGCGATTATCCAGATGCGGGAGAGCGGTGAACTGGAGCGGATGAGCAGGCAATACGGCCTGGGAATACGTTGAGGACAGGGTTGGCCGCCGCTGCCCCCTAACAGCTGGTTACACTTTTGCTGGTGCTGTCAATTTCAATCATGCAATATAATTAATGATAAATGCTGAGTTGTAAAACTCAAGGAGAGAGGCTGCGCCCAGTGTCGCAGCGCCCGGTTGGCGAAGCCCGAAAATCATAAGCTTCTGTAGCTGGATTTTGCCATTGAGGTGCAAATGAGTACGATAGACAAGATATACAGTAAAACCGCCAAGGGCCTGGCAGCATTGAAAGCCGGTTCCAAGGAACTAAGCCGGGACAGCATAAAGGTGCTGTCGCGAGTGGACGGAAGGTCCAATGCTGCGGAACTGATCGCCGCCTTCAGCGGTGTGCCTATCCAAAAACTGCGCGAAACACTGGAATCACTGGAGCGGCATGCGTATGTTCGCGTGCTGTCGCAAGCAAACCAGGACCCTGTGGAGCCGTCGGCCGAGAGAGGCGCCAAGCTGGAATATGCGCCGGTATATACCGCGCCTCCCATCGCGGAAATCGTCGTAACGGAGTTGTCTCCGGAAGACAGCGTGCAAGCCTGGGCCGAGGCGCAAAGAGGATCGCAGTCCTTGCAGGAAAAAGGCTTTTATACCCACGCCAAGAAAACCGCGACAGCCTTTCCCCGCATTAGCCTGGCTGGCCTCTCGGTGCTGATCATGGAAGACGATGAAACGGTTTCCAATCTGATGGCCACCATGCTGGCCAGCAAGGAAGTCAAAGTCAGCCAGGTATTCGATATCCCCGGCGCGCTCGATGTATTGCAGCACGAAGCGATACCGGACATGGTGCTGCTGGACGTAGTGGTTCCCGGCCTGGCCGGCAAGGACGGTTTCCACGTGCTGGAAATCATACGCAGGGATCCCCGCCTGTCGGCGCTCCCCGTCATCATGGTGACTTCTCAGATCGGCGACTCCGACGTGATGCATGGCCTGAAAGCGGGCGCCGACGGCTACATCTTCAAGCCCCTGAAATGGGCGACCTTATACCGCTGCATACGTAGCGTGTTCGGATTGCCGATGGAGTAGCGCCGGCGGCAGGGCGGATGCAAACTTTGCCCGCTATGTGCTACCCTGACGCCTGCGTTTTGCTTTGTGTTTTTCCCTGCGGTTTGACCGCGGGGTCCAACGCAAAGCTTTCTTTGAACCCCGAGGATATCTATGC
>JABDED010000170.1:2190-2767 GCA_013287275.1 Betaproteobacteria bacterium | reverse complement strand
TTGGCTGGCTTGCCGTGCACGAACTGCAAGGTGTTTTGCTCTATTTGTCTTTTCTGCGTGGAAATATTATGCAAATCATCCAGCGCTATCGCTGACGCATGCCTGACCGCCTGAATATAGCCCTGCCCGCCGCGCTTGCGCCAGCGAAAGGCGGTCGCGGCCTGCCAGTCCGGCGCCCGGTGCACCGCCGGGAGTATGGCTTCCAGGCGCGTTAATAATATTTCCGCCCGGGATAAGAACTGGTCTAGTTGCGTCATGGGATCAATACAAGTGGTTGCGTCAGCCTTGGTCTTGCAGGAAAATTTTTAAGACCGGTAGTCGGCATTGATAGACACATAGTCATGCGACAGGTCGCAGGTCCAGACAGTCGCTTCCGCATTGCCGCGTGCCAACTTGACGCGTATCGTGATCTCGCTTTGCTGCATCACGCGCTGACCATCTTCTTCCCGGTAATCGGGATTGCGGCCGCCGTTCTTCGCTACCCAGACGTCATCCAGGTACAGGTTCAGCCGGCTGACCTCCAGGTCGTCCACGCCGGCATAGCCGATCGCCGCCAGGATACGGCCCAGGTTAGGAT
>JABDED010000170.1:0-2180 GCA_013287275.1 Betaproteobacteria bacterium | reverse complement strand
AAGAAAGCGGTCTTCACCAAAGGGGAGTGGGCGATCGAATAGGCGATCTTGCGGCATTCTTCCACATCCAGCCCTTCTTCTACCGTAATGGTCATGAATTTGGTCGCGCCCTCGCCGTCGCGGATGATCATCTGCGCCAGCTTTTGCGACAGCGCGATCACGGCGTCCGCCAGCGCCCGATACTCGGGGCTGTCTACGTCGCTCACTTCCAGATCGGATGCGCCGGTGGCAATCAGCATGAACGAGTCATTGGTTGAAGTATCGCCGTCTATCGTGATGCAATTGAAGGACTTGTCGGCCGCCTGCTTGACCAAGTGGTCCAGCACAGGTTGCGCGACCTTGGCATCCATCGCCAGATAGCCCAGCATGGTCGCCATATTCGGTTTGATCATGCCCGCGCCCTTGCTGATGCCGGTCATCGTCACCGTTTTGCCGCCGATGACAACGCGGGACGAGGCCGCCTTGGGCTGGGTGTCGGTGGTCATGATGGACTCCGCCGCCAGGAACCAATTGTCTTCCTTCAGGTTGGCGATGGCCTTGGGCAGGCCGGCGGTCAGCCGGTCCACCGGCAGCGGCTCCAGGATCACACCGGTGGAAAACGGCAATATCTGCGAAGATTCGCAGCCCAGCAACTCCGCCAGCGCCACGCAGGTCGCATTGGCCGCGGCCAGGCCGGAGTCCCCGGTGCCCGCGTTCGCATTCCCGGTATTCACGACCAGCGCGCGTATCGGCGCGCTGGAAATGCGCAAGGCCTCCAGATGGGCCTTGCATACCTGTACCGGCGCCGCACAGAAGCGGTTGGTAGTGAACACGCCGGACACGGTGGCCGTTGGCGCCAAAGCCATGACCAGCACGTCCTTGCGATTCGGCTTTTTAATGCCGGCCTCGGCAAAACCTAGCTGGATGCCTGCGACTGGATGCAATTCTGACGCAAGCGGAAGGGGGGAGTTGACGGCCATGATATGTCCTAGCAATGAAATCAAGCCGTTATTGTAGGGCATTTTTGACGCTTTTCGAGATGCAGGCCCCAGAATCCGGACATCCCGTCCAGCCTGGCGTCTGCGAACCCGATACCGCAATGCATGGCCACCCCTCAACGCATCATTTATGCAGCGTGCGCACCGCTTTGGCCAGGGCATCCCAGGCCCGCAAAGTCAAAGGATGGGTAAATCCTGCCCCGGCCACCGGGTGTGACGACAGTTTCACCACGACCATCTCGGCCGCTGGATTAATATGGATCATCTGCCCGTGCACACCGGAGGCCTCGAAAGCGCCATCGGCATTGTGCAGTATCCACCACTGGTTGTGATAGGAATAACCGGGCCGGAAGCTCATGCCGGAAGCCTTGAATTTTTCCCTGTCTCCGCCTTTGCGCAAATCGTCAATCACAGCCTGGTCAAAGATGCGCTGGCCATTGAACTGACCGCCGCGGCGCAACATTTCACCGAACCTGGCCAGGTCGCGCAGACTCGCGTTCAAACCGGCCCCCTGTAGCGGCGTGCCCACCGAGTCGACCATCACATACGCATCTTCCTGCATGCCGAGTTTGCTCCAGACCCGTTCGGACAGCAGATCGGCAAAATGCTTGCCGGTCACCCGGGACACGATCCAGCCCAGCACCTCCGAATGGACAGTACAATACACAAACCCTGCGCCGTGCTCCCCTTCCTTCTTCAGCGTCTTCAGGAAATCATAGATAGTTCTCGGCCCGGCATACCCGGCCGGCAAGGGCAACAGATTACTGGCGTACAAATAGGGGAAAACCTCGGAACTGGGGTCGGTATACACTTCCCTATAACGCACCGCTCCGGTCATGTCCATCACCTGCTGCACCGTCATGTCGCCCCAGGCGCTATCTGCCAGCTCCGGCACATATTTACTGACCACTGCATTCGCATCTATCTTGCCTTCGTGGACCAGTTGCGCCGCCAGCAAGCCGGTAAACGACTTGGTCAGCGAAAACAGCAAATGCGGCGTTTCCGGCTGCAGCTGGTTGCTGTAGCGCTCATACACCACTCGCCCTTTGTGCAGCACGATCAGGCCGTCGGTATAGGTATTTTTTTGCCAATCCGCTATCGTGGTTTTTTGCCCCTTGTCGTCTTCGAAGGCGACCTGGTCAAAATCGCGCGGCGCAGCGGGCAGCGCCGAGACCGCCAAGCCGCCGCGCCGGATATTCCGGG
>JABDED010000169.1:942-2808 GCA_013287275.1 Betaproteobacteria bacterium | reverse complement strand
TGGGGCACCGGAGCGGTCCTGCTATTGGACAACTACGGCGTCACTACCTTGTCGTTTGCGCCGACCAAATCGTTCAGCGCGCTGTTCGGCACCGTGATTGATTTCGGCCAAAATATTACGGTCGACATCGACAATACCTTGTTCCTCATCAGCACCGGCGCCTTCGCCAACTGGACCTTCTACGGTTGGGTCTCCGATACGGAATTTTCGTCGATCTCCTTCACTTCCACAACCGGGCTGCCGCTGCTGGACGATGTCTTCCTGGGCCGCGAGGGTTCTACGGGAGTTCCCGAGCCGGCATCGCTGGCCATCCTTGCCTTGGGGCTGCTGGGCATCGGCGCTGCCCGCCGACGACAAGCGAAATGAGTCTAGGTGAACAGAAAACCCGTTACAAAAACGGGTTTTTTTCATTCCGGCGGAGGATTAAACTATTACTCGCACTGTCAGCTTACTCCAGTGCACTATATACTGAGTGTTCAGACCGATAGGGAAGACTGTGAGAACAGAGCAAGACAAAGGCATCGTGGAACTAACCGTCTTTCGCGACTTTGCGCAAAGAGCGGGACTGCCTGTCGACGATACCTCCATAGAAAAGCGCAGCGGCGACTCCGAGCCGGACATCCTGTGCACGCTAGGCGACGAAGGCAAGATAGCCTTTGAGCTGGTGGAAATATGCGACCCCATGCTGGCCGCCAATATAGCCTATGCGCTCGTCGGCGGCGCCTCTGCTGAACCGCTTGCATCCGATCCATCGATCAGGATAGTGCGCAAAAAGCTCGGCAAGACTTACCGGACCGACTGCCCGGTCGAACTGGTCTGTTATACCAATGGCAGGACCAAGGCGGCGGACCATGAAATACTTGCCGCGATCCAGCCCTGGTTTACCGCCATCAAAGGGCCGTTCCGCCGCGCGTGGCTACTTGGAAAAAGAGAAGTCTATCAAGTGTGGAGCCTGTAGCTGGACGGACTTATGCGCCGTACCGTACACCTTGCAGCCCGCATCAGCTAAACTCTTTTTTCCTGGCCGGCTCCAGTTGCAAGATCTTGGTAAAAATCCGCTCCAGCTTTTCAATGAAACTGGCCTCGAATTCATCCTGCTTAAAAGGCGGCAATGCAAGCGGGCGCACCAGATGCCTTTTCACCAGCCGCGGATCCTGCTCGCCCGGATCCCCCCTTGCCAGTTCACACCCCATCTGCGTTGAATAATTTCCCCTTACCGAAACCGATATCCGGTACTGGTTGGGATAACCATAGGCAGGATCAATCTCCCTGGAAGTAAACACCAGCGTCGCCTCCACCATCGTCGATGGCGTCATCTTGCGTTCAATGACAGGTTGATAGCCTGCGTTGATCAGGCCTTCTATCGAAGGTTCAAATAACTTCTCCAGCCTTTCCAGTACCGGTTCAAATTTTTCGATAAACGCCAGATTAGCTGCCTCGGCGGCTTTTGCTGCAGATTGCCGTTCAGTATTTTTCTGCTTTTGTTGTTCTTCGTATTTGGCTTTAGCCTTGTCGAATGGGTTCATCACGATCCAATAGGCATATAAAAAGAAAACGACTATACCAAATAAATCGCCACGAAAAATCACGGTAACAATTTGTTGCCGATATCAGAAAATGAAACAAATATGCCGAGGGGAAACTTTCAGCGGAGCAGAAGTAAGCGCTGTCTGGAAAAACTAAAAAATAGTTACCACCGCCGTGCAACAAATCATGTTTCTTTCGCCATTGTCAGGCTGCAGGCTGGACCAGGTTGATCAGGTTCCCGCAGGTATCTTCAAACAGCACGGCCGTAATCGGCCCCATGCTGACCGCCAATATAGCCTATGCGCTCGTCGGCGGCGCCTCTGCTGAACCGCTTGCATC
>JABDED010000169.1:0-932 GCA_013287275.1 Betaproteobacteria bacterium | reverse complement strand
CCGTAATCGGCCCCATGCTGACGGGCTCGCCGCGAAACACTACTCCCAGATCCTTGAGCCGCCGGTATTCCGCATGGATGTCTTTGGAAATAAACGCCGTGGCCGGGATCCCCGCGTCAAACAGGGCTTTTTGATATACCTGTGCAGGTGGAAAACCCATAGGCTCCAGCACCAGCTCGACCCCATCTACGCCATCAGGCGATGTTACGGTCAGCCAGCGGAAAGGCCCCATGGGGATATCCGCCATCTTTACAAAACCAAGGACCTTGGTATAGAACTGTAGCGCTCGGTCCTGGTCCACGACCATCACGCTGGAAAGTTTGATTTGCATGTCGTCCTCATCAAGTTTCAATCGGCGCAACCCCGCCGCTGAAACAGGAAGCCATTATTTCATTCATTTCCGGAGACAGGCAAATATTCAATTATCCCTATGTATCCGCCATTTGATCGGGGATACGAACAGGCATGAGTGCCGTCATGCCTATTCCATCAGATAACCTAGCGCTTTTCAGCCGGCACGACGACGATCGTATCACCGCGCTTGCCCGTATCGCCTTTGGCTCCGTCAGTACCCGGCGCACCATCTGCCCCAGTAGCGCCGGTAGCTCCCGCTGTGCCGTCATTGCCGGCAGCGCCGTTCGCGCCAGTGGCTCCGGTAGCCCCTGAAGGGGCAGCGGCTCCAGCTTCGCCTGTCGCTCCCGTTGCACCGGCCGGTCCGGGAACTGGAACCTGGACCACAACTGGTGGCGGCGTCTGGCGATCACACGCCGTTATAGCGAAGCAGGCGGCGAGCGCCATAAACAGTATGGAATATTTCATGATAAATCCTTTTTTTGAATACTAAACATGCCC
The DNA here is from genome assembly GCA_013287275.1 of Betaproteobacteria bacterium. Lineage (GTDB taxonomy): Bacteria > Pseudomonadota > Gammaproteobacteria > Burkholderiales > Burkholderiaceae_D > Undibacterium. The sequence continues at coordinate 80 of JABDED010000169.1, read as the reverse complement.
ACGGCAACGCAGGCAAAATGCCTCCGCTCATGCAGGCGCTCAAACAGGATTCATTCACTACAGGCAGTGGTGGCTGATAC
>JABDED010000168.1:2382-2826 GCA_013287275.1 Betaproteobacteria bacterium | reverse complement strand
GCGCCGGCGTCAAACTACAGCGCAGCCTGGGTAGCGCGCAAGGCGCGCGGCTGGATCCCTTCCTGATGCTGGATGAGTTTTCTTCCGACAATCCGGATGACTACAATGCGGGCTTCCCCAACCATCCGCACCGCGGCTTCGAGACCGTCACTTATATCCTGGATGGCCACATGCGACATGAAGACCATCTGGGCAACCGCGGCGACCTGCAAAGCGGCGGCGTGCAATGGATGACTGCTGGGCGCGGCATCATCCACTCTGAAATGCCGCAACAGTTACAGGGACGCATGCGCGGCTTCCAGCTGTGGGTCAATCTGCCGGCGGCAGAAAAGATGAAGCCGGCCGGTTATCGTGATATTCCGGCCAATGAGATCCCAGCTGCAGAACTGGCCGGCGGCGGCAAGGTCAAAGTGATTGCCGGCAAACTGGATATGGACGGACTGT
>JABDED010000168.1:0-2372 GCA_013287275.1 Betaproteobacteria bacterium | reverse complement strand
ATTGGATGGCGCCATCACGGGCTTGACGACGGATCCGCTATATCTGGATGTTATTTTGCCTGCGGGCATGGTTTTCTCGCATTTAATCAAGCGCGACTACCACGCTTTTGTGTATCCTTATGAAGGTAAGCTGAAGATAGGGAATGTGGATGCGCCGCGTCAACTGAAGACCCATCAAGCGGGGATTTTGTCGGAGGGCGAGCGCATCACCATTAGCGCGGATGGCGAAGAAGCACGCTTCCTGGTGCTGGCCGGCCGCCCCTTGCGTGAGCCTGTTGTACAGTATGGCCCTTTCGTGATGAACACCCGCGAAGAGATAGAACAGGCGATCCATGATTACCAAAACGGCGTTTTGACCGCCTGACACAGGAGGTCGCTGCATCATTAATAAATCCAGCGGCCTTTTAAAATTTAGTACTGGAAATTTATCCATGATGCACACGCTGATCCAATGGGCAATCGAATACGGCCTGTTGATCGTTTTCCTCAATGTATTGCTGATGCAGCTAGGCTTGCCCTTGCCTACTGTCCCTACGCTGATCGTGTCCGGCACGCTGGCCGCGGATGGGCATTTTTCCATTGCTGCACTGTTTTTCGTGACGATACTGGCCAGCCTGATCGGCGATGTGGTCTGGTACGGCATAGGCCGTTTTTATGGTTTGCGCGTGATGCGCCTGCTATGCCGCCTGTCGCTGTCGCCGGATTCCTGCGTACGCCAAACCGAGATGCGCTTTGACCGCTGGGGCCTGGCTACGCTGGTGATCGCCAAGTTTGTGCCCGGCTTGTCGCTGATCGTGGCCCCGATGTCCGGTGCCCTGCGCCTGAGCCTGCCGGCCTTCGTGATGTTTGACGTCGTCGGCATAGGCCTATGGGCCAGCGCGGCAATCGGTGCCGGCCTGCTGTTCCATCCGGATATAGAGTTGCTAAGCGCACATCTGGTGGAAATGGGGAATACCGCCATACTGGTCCTGGTGACCTTGCTGGCAGCCTACCTGTTGCTGAAATGGCTAAAACGCCGCCGTTTCAATAGCGCAATGCGCATGGCTCGGATTGATGTCAGCGAACTGCAAACCCTGATCAAGGATGGCAAGCCGCCGGTGATCGTCGACGTGCGCGGTCCCAGTGTGCGCCTGATTGAAGCACAAACCATCCCCGGGGCATTGGCGGTCGCGATAGAAGACTGGCAGCACCTGATCCCGCATCTGAGTACGGACCGGGAAATCGTCGTGTATTGCTCCTGCCCTAATGAGGCATCCGCCGCGGTCCTGGCCAAGCGCCTGGTAGACAAGGGATATCATCGCGCCCGGCCCTTATTGGGCGGCATCGACGCCTGGATAGAAGCCGGTCACCCGACCGGCGTGATGGGCGCCGAATCGGTGATCGACCCGGACAGCAACTCAAAATCCGTCGCCATTACCCCGGCGATTATAATTCGGGCTGAATAAGGTGGCCTAGCTTGGTCGCCTTGGTGCTGAGGTAGCGCTCATTGTAGGGATTGCGCTTGATGATCAGCGGAATATGTTCGGTGATCTTTACATTGATCTTGCCCATCGCATCGATCTTGCGCGGATTATTCGTCATCAGTTTCAGCGAGCTGATACCCAGATGCTTCAGCATCGGTTCGCACAGGCTATAGTTACGCAAATCCGCTGCAAAACTCAATCTCCGGTTGGCTTCCACGGTATCGGCGCCGCCATCCTGCAAGTGGTAGGCTCGGATCTTGTTCAGCAGGCCTATGCCCCGGCCTTCCTGGCGCAAATACATCAGCAAGCCGCGACCTTCCTTGGCGATTTTTTGCAGCGCCAGTTCGAGTTGCGGGCCGCAGTCGCAGCGCTGGCTGAACAAGGCATCCCCAGTCAGGCATTCGGAATGGATACGGGCCAGCACCGGCTCACCGTCGGCGACATCGCCCAGCGTCAGCGCAACATGTTCCTTGCCGGTTGCCGGTTCGACAAATGCGTGCAACTGGAAGGTGGCCCAGGTGGTCGGCAATTTGCAGGATTCGACATATTCCAACAGGGAAGCGGTCGCTGTATCTACACTGGGATTTTCGATGCTTGACATGGTAATTCTCGCGGATTCTTTATCTGGGTAAATTCGATGCGAATTTATCTTATTGTGTTTATTGCATGCATACTTGCGGCAGATGCTTCATGTATATAGGGAAGAGTATAAACGAGAGCCAGCATTCCTACCTGCGGCGCAGCTGCCCCCAAGCCCTGAATCTGGGGGTGGTCTGAAAAAATACAAGGAAAAAGCAAAAAACCCACGAAATCCTCAAATTTTCGTGGGTTTTCCGGCATAAAAAGCAGGTTTAGACGTTTTATTCTGAATAACGCCAAACCGCCGGTCCCGCCATTATCGCAGGCTGG
>JABDED010000167.1 GCA_013287275.1 Betaproteobacteria bacterium | reverse complement strand
TTGAAGAAGCGCGCTGTCAGGCTGTCGCACTTGATGAAGTCGCGGTTCAGGTCCAGGTGCAGGCTGTTGCCGCGGAAGCCGAACAGCTCCGGCCCGTCTTGGTTCACGCGCGAGGTATTTTGCCGGTTGTGGCAGCCGTCCACATTGTAGATGGGGATGAACAGCAGCACGGTGCGCCCCAGCGCCGCCAGCCGCGCAGGCTGTTCGCACAGGTCGCGCACCATCGCCATGCAGGCATCGATGCCCTCAGGCTCACCCGGGTGGATGCCGTTGTTATTGAAAAACACTGGACGGCCCTCGCGCTTGATCTGCTCACGTTCAAACACGCCGTCCGCACTGACCACGCCGGCATACAAGGGGATGCCGGCGTCCGACACGCCAGCCTGGCTGAAGTGCAATATCCCGGGGTAGCGCTGCGCCAATTGCTGGTAGAAGGCGATGCATTCTTCCCAGGTGGCGGTCTGGTTCTTGTTGCCTTTTTCGTACGGCGTTTGCAGGGCGGCGGGTATGCTCATGGCGGCTCTATCGGTGAATTCGGGGAAATCGACAGCGTTGTTCCGCTGCGCGTATCAGGGTGGGAATTGTAGCATTTCGGTAAGGGTTATTGCGACGTGCCATAATCAGGTATCCAGATAAAAAATGGAAAGAGCATGGAAACCCACCAGGAAAAAGCCAGCCGGATTTTGACCGAAGCCAGGCAGGCATTCGGGGCGCGGGATTACCCGCGGGCGCTGGAACTGTATGAATGGTTTTTCGATCATGCGCTGGATGATCCTAAATCTGGACTTTCAGGCGTCCGGCTCTCTTATTGCCTGGACGGATGGATGCAGCTAGGCCAGGTGTTTGAACCGGCGCGCGTGAAGCTGGAGCAGAGGCGGCTGCAAAGTATCCAGGACCTGGAGCGCACTCGAAAGTCGGATAAGTTTCATGAATTTATGGCGATCTGCGAATTCACAGGTGTCCCGCATCTCGCAGTCGATCAGTTTCTTGAATACCACCGCTCAGACCGGGAATTGGCAAGCATCGTCTTTGGGTATGCCAAGGATAAGCTTGTCGCCAGCGAGCAATGGCAAGTATGCAGTGCCTATATCCACGACGCCGATCATGATTACGCCATTGCGCTGCAGGTGTTCGATGCCTCGGCCCGCATATATAGAGAGAATCCGTCTTTTGGCGATGAATTTGAACAAGTCTATAAAAACAGGCATATCAATGAAGTGACGAACCTGGTCGCGATACTGACCCATGCCCGGCGTTTTGACGACGCGCAACGCATCTGCGAACTGGCGAACAAGGATATGAAAGAACGCGGGTTGAAGGAATTTCTGTCTGTTTATCCGGAAGACTTTGAAGAGTGAGGGCCGGGCGGCGGAGCGAATTTCAAGCCGAAAAATAATCGCCCGCAGCATAACGTCAGTCGTTGCGTTTCAGGGCCATCTATTTAATGACGGTGATGCCTGTGGTGCCCATGCCAAGGGCGCCCACGCCAGTAACCGGCCGGATACACGTAGGATGGACCATAAACCATAGGTCCGTTGCCGACGTAGATGGCCGGCGGTGGTGCATACACGACTGGCGGCGGCGCATAGTACACAGGAGCCGGGGCATATACGACCGGGCCTGGATAATAGACCGGTGCGCCTATGCTGACCGACCAGTCCACACGCCCGTGCGCCATCGCGGGCGATGCGCCCAACAGTGCCGTGCCTATAATGAGTCCTGCAGCGGCGAGAGTAATAGCTTTTTTCATGACCGTTCTCGTCTTTGTTGTCTGATAACTATATTTAACCCCTTGCCGGGATAGTTCGCCAGCATCAAGCGGTAAGGGTTGCAACAATATGTATCAATTATCAAAAAAACGGTGAAAATTTCACCAAATTGAAGAGAGAACCTGCATCGTGGCCGAGATCATCACCGCATCTGTATTGACCTGCCCGCATTGCGGGCATAGCCAGCAGGCAAGCATGCCGGTTGACGCCTGCCAGTTCTTTTACGAATGTATCCAGTGTAAAACCCTGCTGCGGCCCAAGGCGGGTGATTGCTGCGTATTTTGTTCGTATGGCTCGGTCAAATGCCCGCCCATGCAGGCGGAGGGTGCCTGTTGCGCTCGTGGAATACCGGGATAGCTGCGCCGCGGCGAGTGACGCCTTGGCTACCCGGCTTTAGTCTGTCCGCCCGCTTACGCTGCCCGCGTTGCTCCAAATCCTATGGATCCTGCCGTCGCTTTGCTGCGGATCAGCAGTGTCGCCGCGGCCAGGTTCCAGATCGCCTGGGCAAACAGGATACCGAGGAGCACTGTCATGCTCATGTTGACGTCTGAAGAAAACACCGCGGCGAGGACCAGGCCGCTGGAGGCCAGGCCGACCAGGCCAACCACGCGATCGAATGCCGGATTCAGGCGCCTCTCCCGCAGCAGGATTATCGACCACGCAAGCGAGGCCACGGCCTGCAATACCCATCCCAGTTTGGCCAGGTCGGTGAGGGCGATGCCGATAAATACGACCAGGTTGTAGCCCTGCTTCACGCTATCCGGCGATGCAGCGGCAAATTGCGAGGCGACGTCGCCTGAGATAAAGCCGTCCAGCATGGTGGCGCCTATCATCGCTATGCAACCGACCAGGTAAGTCGTCAAGCCGGCCAATACCAGGGGACGCCGTAAATCCAGCCGCCACGCAAAAACCGAATAGGCAAAGGCATAGGCCAGCACGCTGGCGATCGCCACGCTGTGGACCATTTCCTTTGTCCCACGCATGCCGGCCATGCTCTGCAGAATTTCCAGCGGCGTCGAGCCGGAGGCGGGGCCGTCTAGTGCGACGAAGATAATCGATAAGACTGTTGCTGCGGCAATGGCAATTCCTGCG
>JABDED010000166.1 GCA_013287275.1 Betaproteobacteria bacterium | reverse complement strand
GAAGAAGAGCGACACGACGCTGGGCATGACGCGCGACGAGGTGCTGTGCCGCCGCTGCGGCGGGCACCTGGGCCACGTATTTGACGACGGCCCCGCGCCCACTCATCTGCGGTATTGCATGAACGGCGTGGCGATGAATTTTACGCCCGGCGCGGAGATGCCCAAGCAAGGCAAGGTGGTGGTCCCGCTGTATGACAGCAAGGGCAGCATGAGGTCATGACGCTGTTGTAAAAAATGCAGGAAGCATAAAAAATGCCGGACCTCGCAGCGCCAGCATTTGCCTGAAAACTGAACCGTTATTTAGCCGGCTTTTTGCAGCCCGATAGGGCAGCTAACGCCGGTGCCCGCCAGCCCGCAATAGCCGTTTGGATTTTTGGCCAGGTATTGCTGGTGGTCGTCCTCTGCATAATAGAAGGGCGGCTCAGCACGGATTTCTGTGGTGATCTTGCCAAAGCCCTGCTCGGTCAGGCGTTTCTGGAACAGCACGCGGCTGGCTTCCGCCGCGGCCAGCTGGGCGGCATCGGCGGCGTAGATCGCAGAACGGTACTGGGTGCCGCTGTCATTACCCTGGCGCATGCCCTGGGTCGGGTCGTGATTTTCCCAAAAGGTTTGCAGCAGCGTATCCAGCGAGCATACGGCCGGGTCAAACACCACCAGCACCGCTTCCGTGTGTCCGGTCTGGCCGCTGCATACTTCGCGATAGGTGGGGTTGGGTGTGGCGCCGCCGCTGTAGCCTACTGCGGTTGTCACTACGCCGGGGATGGTCCAGAACAGCCTTTCCACGCCCCAGAAGCAACCCATGCCGAACTGTATATGGGACAGGCCGGTGAAATCGCCTTTCAGCGGACGGCCGTGGATAAAGTGCGCATTGTGGATTGCCATCGGCGTGTCGCGGCCTGGCAGCGCATCGGCTGCCTGCGGCAGGCGCTGCTTGAAAGCGCCGATCCCTGATAGTATTTTGTCCAGCATCTTGCTCTCCTTGGTAAGCTTTCCAGCGTGGGGTGAATATGGGGTAAATCCGGTTTATTTCAAGCACGGCGCCCATGCGTCACTGCATGGCGCCGCGCATAAATCAGGCTCGACTAATGTATGGCTCAAACCATGCTCCGCATTTCCGGCGTGACCGCATCACCTGCCTGTATCGTGCCGCCAACCAGGATGCGCGCGCCCATGCCGCCGTGGCCGCGCATCGCGTTATAGCCTCCAGCGCCCAATACCTGCTCCATCCGTGAGCAGGGTTCGCACGGGCCCGTCGCTTGCAATATGACGTCGGCGCCTATGCGCAGGACCATGGCCTGGTCCGCGAACAGGGTTTTGCTGGCTAGCAGGTTGATGCCGGATACGACCAGATTACGCCGCAGCAGGCCTGCATCCACCTCCGGTTTGGCGAGCAGCGTGGCGATGACCGGCAGGTGCTCCGCCTGGATCAGCGTGACGTGCGGGCGCTGGTTGCCGGCACCGTGCATCCCTTGTGGCGCCAGCGTTGCCGGTTTCACGCTATGGTCGCCCTGCAAACCCCGGCCTGCAAGGGCGGTAGCGGCCGGCACTTTCAATGTCTGGCCGCGATGTTCGGGACGCAGGTAGATGGCTTCTATGCGGCCGGCTTGTACGAAACGGCTGATCAGGCTGCGCAGGTCCATCTATGTTCGCGATTTATCTGGCCCCGGCGAGGCCGTTCCCCTGCGAGGCCACCAGCACCGGTGTCTCACGGTACAGGTCGGGGTAAAGTTTTTTCAGGTTAGCGATCTTCGGCAAGTCGAAGTGGGCGATATAGCCCGAATCCGGGTTCAGCGTCGCGTAATCCTGATGATATTTTTCAGCGGCGTAAAATGTGCCCAGCGGCGTTAGTTGAGTGACGATTTTTGCGTGATACAGGTGGGTGCCGTCCAGTTGTTCCATATAGCGCTCGGCAACCTGCTTCTGGGCCGCATCCTTGTAAAAAATAGCGGAGCGGTACTGGGTGCCGGTATCTGGATGCTGCCGGTTCAGCTGGGTAGGATCGTGCGCCACCGAGAAATAGATTTGCAGCAGCGTGCCGTAGGAGATCTGGCGCGGATCATAGGTAATCTGCACCGATTCGGCGTGGCCGGTATTGCCGGAACTGACGCGCCCATACTCGGCATTTTCCTTAGAGCCGCCGGTGTAGCCCGATACCGCGTTGATTACTCCTTTGGTATGCTGGAACACGGCCTGTATGCCCCAGAAGCAGCCGCCGGCAAAGACTGCGACTTCCTGCTTCGCTGAGGCGGGCGGGATGCCTGCCGTCACCGTTGCCGCCGGCGCCGGGATGGCGACCGCAGTTTCGGCTGCGGCATTGCTTGCCGTCATCGTATAGGCAAACGCAACTGCCGCCAGTGTCGCGGCAAACACGCCCATTCCCAACTTGCTCAAGGGGTGCTCATGCTTTTCGGCGATGCTTTTGGTCATGACGGGCTCCAACTGTTTACATTAGCGTACACCTTTGCGGCTATGCGCGCTGGCGAGGTAAGCATCAGTCGGGCCGGGGCCGGAATCCTTACAATTGGGCGGGAACGTTCTTGCCGGCTTGCGTTGGCCATGCTATCCGGGAGCGGATCTGTCAGCGCCCATTTTGCCTGGCCAGGGCGATGTCCTTCTCCGAGCAATGTTCCGCCAGCGACTGGCTGACCGCAATTTCGTTGTCCATCGACGTCGCAACAACGGCTGCGCCGAAGAACTGCTTGCCGGGGCCGAAGGCATCCATCAGGCGCAATCTGCCTTCTTTGTCTGGAGGCAATTGCAAGACCACGGTCAAGTATTTGGGAACTGCGCTGGAGATTGCACTGGAAATCGGGCTGGACGCAGCGGGCTCGCTGATGGCCGCAGCCGCTTCTGCTGGAACCGCGGGTGAGAGCTGGTTCATCTCGGCGGCAATTTCTTCGG
>JABDED010000165.1:2765-2937 GCA_013287275.1 Betaproteobacteria bacterium | reverse complement strand
ACTATGAAAAGCTGGTCGCCAGCCGGGAATCCGCCAAGCTGTCCGGCGACCTGAGCGCGACAACGGAAATGATGACCTTCAGGGTGATCGATCCGCCCACCATGCCTTTGACGCCGGTAGGCCCGAACCGCCTGAGGCTGTTCTCGATCGTGTTTGTCGCGGCCTTGATAGT
>JABDED010000165.1:0-2755 GCA_013287275.1 Betaproteobacteria bacterium | reverse complement strand
ATGCTGGGAGCAGTGCTGATGAGCAAGATTCGTCCTACCTTCCTCAGCCACATCGATTTACTGGAGGCAACCGGCCTGCCTATCCTGGGTACCGTTTCCATGAACTGGACCGAAGGTGAAAAAACCCGTAGAAAGAGGAGCCTGTATGCGTTCGGCCTGTCTTCTTTCGTCTTGCTTGTGTTTTATGTCGGAGTAATGACAACCATGTATCTCAGATAGTGCGTGCCCTCGGCCAGGCGTATCCGGCCAGTGGGGTTTCAAAGGGGTAATTGGCGACAAAAGCAATAAATATTCTTGGAGTTAGCGTGAGCATTATTGAAAAAGCGGTTGGCAGACTTGACCAGAGTAAAGGAGCAGCCGGGGCAGCAGCGCCGGCGGCAGTGCCTCCTGTCGAGATCAAAGCCGAAGCAGTGGCGGAACAGATACCTGCAGCGGCGCAAAGCCCGGCGGTGGCAGTCCCTGTCGAGGTGGCCGTTGCACCATCGGTGGCGGCTGAACCGATACCGGCCCCCACTGCTACTGCGGCTACCGCAGCTGCTGCCATCAGCCAGGATCCGCCAGTCCACGTCCAGGCTGCGCCCAAAAAAGGCGGCTCCAGGAAAATAGAAATCGACCTGGCCCAATTGCATCAATTGGGCATGGTCACGCCGGATGCTGAAAGAACCATCATTGCCGAAGAGTTCCGGCTGATCAAACGCCCTCTGATAGAAAAGGCTTTCGCCAAGAACGGCGGCACGTCCAAGCACCACGGCAACCTGATCATGGTCGCCAGTTCCCTGCCCGGCGAAGGAAAAACCTTCTGCGCAGTCAACCTGGCGATCAGTATCGCGATGGAACTGGACCATACCGTGCTGCTGGTGGATGCCGACGTTGCCCGCCCTTCCGTTCCCCGCTATCTGCGCCTGGACCCTAGCGATACCGCGTCGGCCCTAGGCCTGATGGACGTGCTGCTGGATGACAAGCTGGATCTGGCGGACGCAATGCTGAAAACCAATATCGACACGCTGAGCATATTGCCGGCCGGGCGCAGCCATAAACGCGCGACCGAATTGCTCGCCAGCCAGGCGATGAGCAGCCTGCTGGATGAAATCGCCAACCGCTATCCCGACCGTATCGTCATTTTCGATTCGCCGCCTCTGTTGCTGACGACTGAAGCCAGGGTACTGGCCAACCAGATGGGGCAAATCGTGCTGGTGGTCGAAGCCGAAGCCACGACCCAGCACGTGGTCAAGGAAGTCTTGCGTCAACTGAAATCACACACTAATGTCAACTTGGTCTACAACAAGGCTAAAACATTTGCCGGTGGGGATTACTATGGCCGCTACTATGGTTAAGCCGGAAGTGGCCGCAGGCCGCTCCGGAACGACAATACGCGGCAGGCACAAGGTCCGGGCCCTGTCGTTCTGGGTCGCTACCACGTTGCCGCCGCTGGCAATGAGCCTGGCAGCAAGTTCGCAGGCGGCGGAATGGAAGATCTCTCCTACCGTCAACCTGACCGAAACCTATACAGACAATGTCCGACTGCTTCCCGACAGCCAAAAACAAAGCTCCTTTATTACCCAGCTGAGTCCGGGACTGGACGTCACCGCAGTCGGCGCCCAGGCGCGGATGAGGGTCAATTACCAGATGCAGAACCTGTACTATACGGGCGATGCAAACGGCGTGAAAACCAACCACCTGCTGAACGCCGATGGCAACACGGAGCTGGTGAAAGATCTTTTTTTTTTAGACGGTAAGGCAAACGTTTCGCAGCAAGACCAAAGTCCATTCGCCGCCACGTCGACCAATAACCTGAACCTGTCGAATAACCGGGAGGAAGTCAGGACTTATAGCGCGTCCCCCTATCTCCGCCACACCTTTGACAGGACCGCGTCGGCAGAGATGCGCTATACCCGCGATTCCGTCGCCACCAGCTCGACCAACGGCTCCACAGTGCAGCCCAATAGCACCGGGGACCATGTGTCGCTCACCGTCAACAGCGGCGCTGCCTTCCAGAAAATAAAGTGGGGCTTTGTCTACGACGACCAGAAGACCAATTTCAATAATGCGCTGAAGGCGCTGACCAGCGAAACCACCGGGGTCAATTTCGGCTACTACCTGTCGCCCCGGTTCAGCCTGACGGCGACCACCGGCTACGAGAAAAACAATTATCTTGCACTGGATGGAAAGAACCCGGCCGGCGCCTACTGGTCAGCCGGCTTTGACTGGGAACCGACTGAAAGGACCAGCCTGGTCCTGAATGCCGGCCACCGCTTTTATGGCGCCAGCTATGGCCTGGCTGCCACCCAGCGCACCCGCGCCACCGCGTGGAACCTCGGTTACCACGAAGACATTACCACGACACGCCAGCAATTTTTAGTGCCCGGCAACATCGACACTTCAAATTACTTGAATCAATTGTGGAAATCGCTGGTACCCGATCCGGCGGCGCGCCAGCAACTGGTTGACGCTTTCATCCGTAACTCCGGTTTGCCGTCTTCATTGGCGGCGTCGATCAATACTTTTTCCAACCAGGTGTTCTTGCAGAAGAGCCTGCAGGGCTCTGTCGCCATCACCGGTGCGCAAAATACCGTGTTGATCAGCCTGTTTAATACCAGACGCAACGCACAGTCTGTGGCACTTGGCGCGGCGGATCCGAGCAACCCGAATTCATTGACGAATGTAAAGCAGACCGGTGCAAACGCGCTGTGGAACCTGGTGTTCTCGCCTCGCACCTCGGCCAATTTCAGCCTCGGCTATAACCGCGTGGACTCCG
>JABDED010000164.1:244-2983 GCA_013287275.1 Betaproteobacteria bacterium | reverse complement strand
GTTCGCCTGGCGTGCGTTATCGGCATTGTTCTTGACCGTGGATGTCAGTTCCTCCATGGAAGACGCCGTCTCTTCCAGCGAACTGGCCTGTTGCTCGGTACGGGAAGACAAATCCTGGTTGCCCGCTGCGATTTCCGACGACGAGGTGGCAATATTCTCGGTGCCGCTGCGCACTTCGGTGACAATATTCAGCAAGCTGCTATTCATTTCCTTCAATGCCTGCAATAGCTGGCCGGACTCGTCGCGAGAATGCACGGTGATCTCACCGGTCAGGTCACCGCTGGCGACGCGGCGCGCCGCATCGACCGCATTTCTCAACGGCCGGGTAATGCCGGTCGTCAGTAGCCACGCGCAGACAATGCCAAAGACCAGCGCAAGCGCTGCCAACACCAGTAGCAGATTGGTCGCAACGTCGGCCACCGCATCAATTTTCTGCGCGGTGGCATCAATGGTGTCGCGCTGCAATTTCACCCAGTCCTGCATCAGCTTTTGATATTGCGCGGCGCCCGGCACAAACACTTGCGAAAACACGCGTTCGGCATCCTCTACCTGTCCGGCAGCCTTCAGTTTGGCCACTTCGTCGCGGGAAGAAAGATAGATCTTGCGCTGTTCGCCCACCTGTTGAAACAGCTTGGTCTCCGCATCGCCGGTGACCAGTACTTCCAGCTTCTTTTGCAATTCCGACGAGGCCCTGGTGGAAGCCGCCCCCTCCCCCTTGAAAAATGCGCCCAGCGAAGCATCGCTGCTCTTGGCAATCGCCGTGGTGCGGCGTATCGCACTATCTATCTTGCTGTACCAGTCCGAGATCATCCGCTCCTTGGCCAGCGGCTGCTGCATCATGTCGCGCGTGGCGCCGGCGACCGCCTGCAGGCGCCAGATGCTGATGCCGGTAATCAGCATCGAAAAAGCCAGGATCACCGCAAAGCCCAATCCCAGGCGCTTGCCGATGCCGATATTTTTGAACATATCCATTTTTATATCCTAAGTGACGAAAGCAGGCTGCCGAAGCGCCAAGGCTACGCAGCGTTTAAATTTGGTCTCTGGTGATCTTTTATGTTGTCTGCGCTCTCATGAAAATCAATGGCGCTTGAATGCAAGTATGCATGGGTGCCCAACATCCATTTTGCGGACGGCCCCTCATTTCTTAGCCAGGGATTTGGGGATGGGCGTCATCGCCTGGAGTCCGCTTCTCGTCCGGCTCAGGCACATTTTTGGTGCGCCCAGACCGGCCAATATGGGTCTTTTTGCCCACATTTGGAAGATTATTGTACAGATGAGGATGAATCAGGGAGTAATTTCTTTAAAATTACCTTGCGGCAATTATTATATAATATATCAGCGTTCCATGCACTTTTTTGGAGCGGGATGTTAACGGTAACAAAGCAACAAGAGGCGCAGCTTATATTGAGCAAAGCGGTGAGCTGATCCCCGATTACTGCTTTATTCCTCGCCTGAAATTTTCTTGCAACTTGCATAATGACCAAGAAAATTTGTCCTCCCTGTACCATGTGCATGAGCAGCACCGGCTGCTTCGTCGAGCATACAAGCATCGCATCCATTGGACCCAGAAATGAGAGTTTCCACCTTCAGTCCGGGCTATACCCCGCCAAGCAGCAGCTCCGGCAGCAATAGCGGCACGTCGGTTGACGTCTACAACAAAGTCAGCCAGATGATGCAGTCGCAAAGCACGATAGCCCCTAAACTGAATGCGGCGATCGCAACGGATCAGGCCACGCTTTCCGGCCTGGGCAAGCTGAGCAGTCTGTTGTCGGTGTTCCAGGGATTGGCAAATTCCATGTCCGGCTCAGGGATGCTGGCGGCAGCCACTTCATCGGACAAGAGCATATTAACGGCAAGCACTTCCAGCGGCAGCGCCGCCGGTAGCCATGTGATCAGCGTGCTGCAACTGGCGCAAGCGCAGACACTGATGTCGAAAAACGTATCCAGCGCGACAACGGCCTTGGACGCAGGAAATCCCAACGCGGCGGCAACCAGTATCAAATTTGAATTTGGCACCACCGCCGACAACAAATTCACTGCCGGCAGCGGCAGCGCAAAAACCGTCTCTATCCCCAACGGCGCCAGCTTGCAGAATGTTGCGGCAGCAATCAACCAGGCCAGCATCGGGGTCAAAGCCAGCGTGGTACAAAAGGGCGACAGCTACGCGTTGATGCTCAACTCGCCCACCGGTGCCGCCAATAGCATGCGCATCAGCGTTGATGGCAACACGGCACTGAAGGGTTTGCTGGGCTTCGACCCAGCCGGCGCCAAGGCACTGGCCCAGATTGCAACCGCTCAGGATGCGCAGTTAACGGTGGATGGCACCACGATCAGCAGCGCCGGCAATACCGTATCCGGCAAAGAAGAGCTCCCCGGACTGACCCTGAACCTGACAGCCACCGGCAAGACCACATTGGCTGTGGCGCAGAGTGCTTCGCAGATCGGTCAAAACGTCGCTACTTTGGTGAACAATTACAATGCGTTGAATTTCAGTCTGAACAATCTGAAGCAAAGCGATTTGAAGTCTGATCCCATCGTCGACCAGGTCAAGACCCAGCTGGCTTCCACAATCAGCGGCCTCAGCGGCTCGCTGTCGGCCATAGGTATCAGCATAGCCGGCAACGGCGACCTGCAGATAGACAAAGACAAACTCCAGAACGCAATCGCAAGCGACCCGAATACCGTCGTCCAGTTGTTTGCCAATAAGGGCAGCGGCATCGTCGACCGCTGGTCCAGCCA
>JABDED010000164.1:0-234 GCA_013287275.1 Betaproteobacteria bacterium | reverse complement strand
CCTATGGCCGACAGCGAGCCGCTGAGGCCGCTGATTGTGGAAGCCAGATAACGGGAGTCAGCGCCAGCAACGGCAGCATCGCCAGAGATACCGCCAAGGTCAACAAGGATATCGCTTCACTGACCACACAAAAGGATAGCGTCTCCAAGGCGCTGACTGCGCAAGCCAATGCGCTGGCGGACTTCTACACCCGGCAAGGCCAGCAATCGAACGGCATCGCCAGCCAAAATAACC
>JABDED010000163.1 GCA_013287275.1 Betaproteobacteria bacterium | reverse complement strand
CGTCGGTATCATTACGCCTTGGAATTCGCCGTTTATTCTTGGTGCGCGAGCTATCGGTCCAGCTCTGGTGATGGGTAACGCCGTGCTTCTGAAGCCCGACGTCAACACCTCGGTTATCGGTGGCGTGACTTTTGCAAGATTGTTTGAAGAGGCCGGGCTACCAATAGGACTGTTCCATGTTCTGCCAGGGGCGGCGGCTACCGGTGCGGCATTGGTTGCCGAACCTCTCGTCAACATGATTAGCTTCACTGGGTCGACCAACGTCGGACGGCAAATCGGCTCAATAGCCGGCGGGCAGCTCAAACGCGTCTCGCTTGAACTTGGAGGCAATAACCCCTTCATCGTGCTCGATGATGCCGACATCGAGGCCGCAGCCAGTGCCGGAGCCTGGGGCGCATTCTTTCACCAAGGACAGATCTGCCTTACCGCGGGACGCCACCTGCTCCACGAACGGATTGCCGATGCCTATGTGCATGCACTGGTGAAAAAGGCCAAAGCTCTGGTTGTCGGCGATCCCTTCGATCCTAAGGTGCAGATCGGACCTATCGTCAATGAGCGTCAGGCCGCCAATGTCGAACGCATCGTCACCGCGACAGTCGCCAAGGGCGCGCAAGTGCTAGCCGGCGGCTCCCGGAACGGACTGTTCTTCGAACCGACTGTCATCACCGGAGTGACTCCAGGAATGGCTGCCTTTGACGAAGAAATTTTCGGCCCGGTCGCACCGATCACCACATTTAGCACCGACGAAGAGGCAATTGCTCTCGCCAACGGCAGTGAGTACGGGCTCGTGGCGGCAGTCGCATCGGCCGATCTCGCCCGTGCACAACGCATCGCCGATGCACTTCACTCCGGCGTGGTCCACATCAACGATCAGACGGTATTGCACGATGTCTATGGTCCAATCGGAGGCGTCGGCGCCTCAGGCAACGGCTTCAGTCACAGCACCCTGACCAACGCCGACCAATTCAGCGAATGGCAATGGATCACGACACGGACAAAAATCCCAGCTTACCCGTTCTAATCCATGTTGGCGGAGTCGTCGTTATCTCGCGGCTTCGCCAGTTCAAGAAAAAATTTTAGCTTTGTAGGAGAAACTCATGAACACTGCTCATCGTATTGACGTTCATCAGCATGTCGTACCACCTTTCTATGCGAAGGCACTGCCCACTCATGGCGGAGATCCATCAGGAACCGTCGTTCCCCAGTGGACACCCGAAAGCGCTATCGGTTTTATGGATTCCCAAGAAATTGCGACCGGGATCCTGTCGTTGACAGCACCGAGTGTAGTTCGTTGGTACAAGCGCGAGCGCCGCGAAATGGCTCACCGCATCAACGAATACACGGCCGAATTGGTTATGCGGCGACCCGACCGCTTTGGCAATTTCGCGACATTACCGCTCCCCGACGTGGACGGCGCGCTTATGGAGCTTGAATATGCGCTGGACACGCTGCACGCTGATGGCGTGATACTTCTCGCAAATTATGCCGGGAAATATCTTGGTGATCCCATTTTTGAACCACTATGGGCAGAGCTTGATCGCCGCGAAGCAGTTGTCTTTGTGCACCCTGGTCAACCTCCGCTTCCGACAGTAAACGGCGTCGCAGGACCGCTCGTCGACTATCCGTTCGATACCACCCGCGCCGCAGTGCAGCTCGTATTAAACGGTACGATGGACCGCTATCCAAAAGTTCGCGTTATTCTCGCGCACGCTGGCGGTTTTCTGCCCTACCGGACACAACCTGTGCTGCTATGCGGGAATGCCTTTGAGGATCATCAGAAAAATCGGACACCGTCACAAATAAGCAAACACCCGCAGCAACCAGCGCATTAGCTCATATTGAGGTAGATCCTTCCGATATTTGGTTCAGCTCAATTTTCCACACGTTTTCTTCGAATTTAGCTTCAAGATACGCCAGAAAAGTATCATAGTCGGCACTGAAGGTATGACTGTAATAGTGGGGCGGGCGGCATACTAGGCTCGCGTTGTGAAGGCGTCCCCCGCTTCAGGCACTAACGGCACCACAGGCGAAAAGGAGTGAGCGAACCATGCCCGAATCGATCACATGGTCGAAACCAGATTCCCTTGCGCGGCATGCCCAACCTGGAGAACGAGTTCTGGGTGAGCGCTTGTTCGGTATCAACGGCACGCGCAGCTGCGCAAAAACTGAAAAAGGTCTGGAAAGTTGGCATGATTCCAGCAAATATGACGTGTCGATCGCAACGTGGATTGACCTATTCTGAAAAATAGATGGAGAAAAGCATGCGCAGAAAGCTCTTGATGGAATATGGAGAAGGAACGTCGGAATATCGTCTTCGAGCCCCACTCCCCCCGGCTTTTCGCGTCATGGTCGCTATGCCGGCCGATGCGCGTTCCACAACTTTGCGGTATTACTGAAATGACCCCAAACACATCTTTTCCCCGCTTGAAAGTTTTCGTCATCGGCCTTGGGCAAATGGGCAAGTCCCACGCACTGGCCTACCACAAGAACCCAGCGTTCGAGATTGTCGCCATGTGCAATCGAGGCCCTGTCGACCTTCCGCCCGAGCTGCGCGACTACCCCATGGTCGCCGACTTTGCGGCGGGCCTGGCGTGCAAGCCCGATGTGGTATCCATCTGCACCTACACCGACAGTCACGCAGAACTGGCGATTGCCGCGATGGAAGCCGGCGCGCACGTCTTTGTAGAAAAGCCGCTGGCCCTCACGACCGAGTCGGCCCAGGCCGTGGTCGACGCGGCGCGCAGGGCCTCGCGCAAGCTGGTGATCGGGTATATCCTGCGGCACCACCCCTCCTGGACCGCCTTGATCCGGGCTGCGCGCGAGCTAGGCGGGCCCTACGTCATGCGCATGAATCTCAATCAGCCCTCGGTGGGAGATGCCTGGGAAATTCACAAGCGGCTCTTGCGCACCACCCCCCCCCCATTGTTGACTGCGGCGTGCACTACGTCGACATCATGTGCCAAATCACCGATTCGCGTCCGATACAAGTGCGCGGCATGGGGGTAAGGCTGGCCTCGGACATCGCCCCTGATCAGGTGAACTATGGACACCTCCAGATCCTCTTTGAGGATGGCTCGGTCGGCTGGTACGAGGCCGG
>JABDED010000162.1 GCA_013287275.1 Betaproteobacteria bacterium | reverse complement strand
GGAAAACCAGGCAGGCCGGATTGTACACGATACAAACGCCCGATAAATTTATCGAAGAGCGGATTGCTTAAACATTCGTGACAATTAAAAGATGACAAATTTTGTTGCCCGGGGTTATCCTATATATATTGAAGTCCTGTACTATGACGCTATCAAGCCAAAGCAAGGAAAACAGGCTGTTGCATGGTACTCCAGCGTATGCGGCCGCAGTCGCGCCACATAGTCGTACCAATTCCACAACAGCATCCAAGTGAAGCGGCAAAACAGACGTACTGTGAATTACATGGATGTTTGCAGCTCCGCCTGCAGAGCATCACAGCGATTATGGAGAATGAAGGACTATGACCGATTCAGCAGATGACCTGGACGCATTGTTTGAAGAGATGTCCAACCAGCGAGCAGAGACTCCCGCAGCCGCAGCGCCCGCAAGCGCACCGGCAGAACCTGAACCCGCCGCCAAACTCAATTTCCACAGTAGTGAAGACCAGTCCGGCAAGCCGATGTTTGACCGGCTGGGCGGCATTGTCCGCATGCTGCACGACTCCATGCGCGAACTGGGCTACGACCGCTCGCTGTCAGACGTCGCATCGCAGATTACCGATGCCCAGGGCCGGCTGGAATATGTCGCCACGCTGACCGAACAGGCCGCCAACAAGGTATTGAACGCCACCGACCTTGGTATGCCGGAGCAGGATGCCCTCGCCAAGTCCGCCAAGGACATGGACTCGCGCTGGGAAAACCTGTTTGCCGGAAAACTCAGCGTCGACGAATTCAAGACATTGGCCAGCGATTCCAAGGGTTTTGCCAACGCCGTCATTGCCTCCACCGATGCCGAGAAAGCCCGCCTGCTGGAAATCATGATGGCACAGGACTTTCAGGATCTGACCGGGCAGCTGATCAAAAAAGTAGTCGCAATTACCAAGGCAGTTGAACAAGAGCTGGCGCAGATCCTGATAGACAATGCGCCCGCCAACTTTAAAGAAAAAGCGGTTGACCTGATGGAAGGTCCTTCCGTGCCTACCACAGCATTAGAACAGGACGACGTAGACAACCTACTTGATAGTCTGGGCTTTTAATGGAAGATATGCTCAAAGAATTTGTCGTCGAGGCGCTGGACCTGGCGACAAATGTAGAGGAACATCTGCTCAGCCTTGAGCGCAATCCAGGCGACATGAATACGCTGAATGCGGTGTTCAGGTCCTTCCATACCATCAAGGGCGGCGCCGGCTTCATGAACCTGACGGCAATGGTGTCTGCCTGCCACCTGACCGAAAACCTGTTCGATGCGCTGCGCACCGGCCAGGCGCCCGTGACGCCGGTGGCGATAGAAGCTGCACTGGAAGCCAGCGGCTTCGTGGCCGACCAGCTTACCGCGTTGTCC
This sequence comes from Betaproteobacteria bacterium, assembly GCA_013287275.1. Classification (GTDB taxonomy): domain Bacteria; phylum Pseudomonadota; class Gammaproteobacteria; order Burkholderiales; family Burkholderiaceae_D; genus Undibacterium. The sequence continues at coordinate 1,871 of JABDED010000162.1, read as the reverse complement.
AATGGTACGCCGCCCGAGCAATTGTCGACCATGCCGAAATCGCTGGAGCAAATCCTGACCGATGCGATCGAGGGCAAGGCCAATTCAGCCAAGAAACCCGCTGCCACCGCCAAGGCGGCAGAACCGGTCAAAGAGAAAGCCGCAGTTGCGGCAGGCGAAGACGGCATAGACTGGGAAGCCTACTACCGCGCGGTAGTGCCCGAGGGAACTTTGCCGGCTGCCGAAGCGGTTGAAGAACAGGAAGCCGTCAAGTCCTCCCTGTCCAGCCCGGACGTCAAGCAAAATGCGCCGGCCAAGGAAGAAAGCATACGCATAGACGCGGTCAAACTGGATGTATTGCTGGAAGTCGCCGGCGAATCCGTACAGGCAGCCAACCAGGCTGCCGTATTGCTGGAAAAATTATCGCAATTCAAATTTGACGGCCAGGCGGCACCGCTGATGTCGGCCCTGACCGAAACCCTGACCAGGGCCTCGCGTTATTCGACAGAACTGCAAAGGGCGACCCTGGCGACCCGCATGCAGCCTGTCGGCCGCCTGTTCCAGAAATTCCCGCGCCTGATCCGCGAGCTGGCCAAGGATTTGGGCAAGGAAGTCGACCTGAACATTTCCGGCGCGGAAACCGAAGTGGATCGCGTAGTTGTCGACAGCCTGTACGACCCCCTGGTCCACATGCTGCGCAATGCGTTGGATCACGGCATAGAAACAGCTGAAGAGCGCGCCGGCACGAAGAAACCGGCGAAGGCGACCATCTCCCTGAAGGCCTGGCAGGAAGCCAGCAGCGTCATGATAGAAGTCACCGACGATGGCAAGGGCATGGATGCCAACCGGCTGAGGGAAAAAGCCATCGCCAAAGGGCTTATCAATTCCAACGATGCGCGCACCGATGACGAAGCCTTCCAGCTGGTCTTTTTACCGGGCTTTTCCACCAAGGATGTCGCCTCCAGCGTATCCGGTCGCGGCGTCGGCATGGACGTGGTCAAAACCGCGGTGGAACGGCACAGGGGTGCGATCCGCATCGCTTCGCAACTCGGCACCGGCACTACCTTCCTGATCAGGCTGCCGATCGAACTGTCTATTGTCCCTACCATGCTGGTGCGCACGGCGGAGGCTTCGCTGGCCTTGCCGATGGCAACCGTGCAGCGCGTGGTGGAATTGCCAGACACCTTTGAAAGCGTCGGCGGCCAGCCTGTGCTGAGGGACCTGGGCCGGCCCTTGCCGGTCAAGTCGCTGGGCCAGACACTCGGCTACGAAAAGAGCAGCGAACGGGTGGGCATCGTCATCGCCGCTCCCAACCCCTATATCCTGGCGGTGGATTCCGTCGACGGCACCGCAGACCTGGTGATCAAACCGTTGACTTGCATCACGACGCCTGGCATTACCGGTACTGCGCGCTCGGCCGAGGGCGAGCTGGTATTGGTGATAGGCCTGTCCTTCCTGCTCGACGGTTGCAAGATCCATGAAAGAATGACGGCCTAAGCTTCTAAAATAAGCTGGCAAATATTGCAATGCCGCCGCTCCCCAAGGCCGGACTCCTGCAAAAGGATTCCGGCCTTTATTTTGCCGGCAGCCGGCGCGCCGCATGCCTAATTACAATAAGTAACAAATCCTCCGGCGCCTATCCCTGTCTGCCTGAAACGAATATCTGCAAACTCTGTCACAATAGCAGCAATTCCTATTACTTTTGCCTGCTGCAATTCCATTAACAAGAGTGCCAGCAAGAACTTAATGACCGCAATTCTTCATCAGCACGACAGGCTCGATCAGCGTGCATCTTCCCCGCTGCACGCATTGACACTGGATAACGGCTTCGCCGCCCTGCCCGCGCCTTTTTATACGGCACTGCATCCCACCCCGCTGCCCTCGCCCTACCT
>JABDED010000161.1 GCA_013287275.1 Betaproteobacteria bacterium | reverse complement strand
GATGCAGCAGCAGCGTAGCATCGCCGCCGTCGTCCAGGATCATGTTGGAATAGCCGCCGTCTTTCCATTCAAAAATACGGTGCGTGAATTCCCAGTATTCGTCCAGGTTCTCGCCTTTGAACGCAAACACAGGCGTACCGCCGGCAGCGATGGCGGCCGCCGCATGGTCCTGCGTGGAATAAATATTGCAGGAAGCCCAGCGTACTTGCGCACCCAGCGCATTCAGGGTCTCGATCAGTACCGCGGTCTGGATGGTCATGTGCAGCGAACCGGTAATGCGCGCGCCTTTCAGCGGCTGGCTGGCGGCGTATTCTTCGCGAATCGCCATCAGACCGGGCATTTCTGTTTCAGCAATCTTGATTTCTTTTTGACCCCAGCCGGCCAGGCTGATGTCGGCAACCAGGAAGTCTTGATCGGATTTTTGCAGGGATGATATAGAGGCGTTCATCACGCCCTCCTTTCTTGTGAAAAAAGTAACGTGAGCGCAGTTGCATGTTCCAAGCCTGGCGAAATGGGTAACTTACCCGGGGGTTTCGTCGCAACGCTCCTTGGAATTGCAGCAGTATAGCGCAAATCGTCCAAAATGGCGGCGCCGGGCGCGCGTCACGCCTGATTTTTACCCATTTCTCCGCGACCATCGATGCCAGCCGGAAAAACAAAAGCCGGACGCCCGTCGCGGAACATCCGGCTTTCAGCAGCAAGCTTGCGCAGGCGGACCTTAGTGCCCGTCGAAATCACATACGGTATACAGTTGCAGGCCGCTGGATCTCAGTAATTTGGAGCCACCCAGTTCCGGCAGGTCGACGATGACCGCCCCCTCTATCACCTCGGCGCCCAGGCGCTCCAGCAATTTCTTGCCCGCCATCATCGTACCGCCGGTGGCAATCAGGTCGTCGATCAACACCACGCGGTCTCCTGGTTTGCAGGCGTCCGCGTGCAATTCCACGGTAGCGCTGCCGTATTCCAGTTCGTATTGTTCAGACAAGGTATTGAAAGGCAGCTTGCCTTTCTTGCGGATAGGCACGAAACCCAGATTGAGTTCGTAGGCCAGCACCGAGCCAATGATGAAACCGCGCGCATCCAGGCCGGCCACCATGTCCAGTTTGGCATCCATATAACGATGCACAAACAAGTCGATCAAGACGCGGAAAGTCTTGGGGTCTTGCAGCAGCGGCGTAATATCGCGGAACATTACCCCTGCCTGCGGCCAGTTCTCCACTGTGCGGATATGTTCCTTGATATATTGAGATGCGTTTAACATCGCGTGATGTCCTTCTTTGGTTACTATTTATATTATTTGATATGGCGTGAAGAAACCCTTATGTTTGCAAAAAAACATAAGGGCCCTTTTTGCGGCAGACGCTATTTTAACAGGCGATGCTCCGCCCTAGCGACAGCTTCTGCAATACCGCGCACTACGACCACGTCCCCCTCCTGCAAAACGATAGGCTGCGCCAGTTCCAGCCTCTGCTTGCCGCGCCTGGCCGCCGTCACATCCACTTCCAGTTCCGCCAGGTTCAGTTCCTGCAAGGTCTTCCCCAGGGATTTGGCGCGCTCGTGCAACACCACCGTATGCAGGCGCACCTGCATGCTTTCGGGGCTGTCTGCGGCGTCGCTGGCGCCGTGGAAGTAGCCACGCAGCGACTCATAGCGCTCGTCCCGCGCCGCCTGCACCCGGTGCACCACACGGCGCAAAGGCACGCCCAGCAACACCAGCGCATGCGATGCCAGCATCAGGCTGCCCTCCAGCAACTCAGGCACGACCTCGGTAGCGCCGGCTTCGCGCAATTTATTTAGGTCGGTATCGTCCTGGCTGCGCACGATAACCGGCAAAGTGGGATTCAATTCGCTGACGAAATGCAACACCTTCAATGCAGACGCGGTATTGGTATAGGTAACCACCAGCGCCGCAGCGCGGTTGATACCGGCGGCCACCAGGCTTTCGCGACGGGCGGCATCGCCATAGGAGACGTTGGCGCCGGCGATCTGCGCCTCGCGTATCCGGTCCGGATCCAGGTCCAGCGCGTGGTAGGCGATGTTTTCTTCGCTCAGCAGTTTGGCCAGGCTCTGGCCGCTGCGGCCGAAGCCGGCGATGATCACATGCTTCTTGGTGGCCATCGTGCGGGTCGCAATCTGCGTCAGCGCCAGCGACTGCATCATCCATTCATTGGCCGACAGCTTCATCACTATGGCGTCCGATTTGGCCAGGATGAACGGCGACACCAGCATCGACAGCACCATCGATGCCAGGATCAGCTGTATCAGCAATGGATCGACCAGTTGCAGGCCGCCCGCCTGGTTCAGCAGCACAAAACCGAATTCGCCGGCCTGCGCCAACCCCAGCCCGGTACGCAGTGCAACGCTGGTGGAGGCGCCGAACAGCCTGGCCAGGCCGGTAATCAGGCCAAACTTCAGCAACACCGGTCCCAGCAACAGCAGCAGGATCAGCCAGCTATTGGCGATGACCAGTTTCACATTCAATAGCATGCCTATCGTCACAAAAAACAGGCCCAGCAACACGTCGCGGAAGGGTTTGATGTCCTCCTCCACCTGGTGCCGGTATTCGGTTTCCGAAATCAGCATGCCAGCGACAAAAGCGCCCAGCGCCATCGATAATCCCGCATAGTCGGTAATCCAGGCCGCGCCCAGCGTGACCAGCAGCAGGTTCAGCATGAACAGCTCTTGCGAACGGCGCTTGACCACGATACTGAACCAGCCCCGCATCAGCTTTTGTCCTACGAACAGCAAGACAAACAGCACAAAGGCGGCCTTGGCACTGGCCCGGCCCAAGGTTTCCACCAGATTGCCGGAATGGGAAGCCAGCGCCGGCACCAGGATCAGCAAGGGCACCACAGCCAGATCCTGGAACAGCAACACGCTGATGATCTGCCTGCCGTGTGGGCTTTCCAGTTCCAGCCGCTCCGTCAGCATCTTGGACACGATAGCGGTGGATGACATCGCCAGTGCGCCACCCAGCGCAAAGGAGGCTTCCCAGCTGATATTGAATTTCATCGGCAGGAAGTAGGCCATCAGCGCGCCGAAAGCCATCGTGGCGGCTATGGTGACCAGCACTTGCGCCATGCCCAGGCCGAATACCGCCTTGCGCATCGACATCAGCTTGGACAGCGAAAATTCCAGGCCTATCGAGAACATCAAAAAAACAACACCGAACTCGGCCAACTCATGGGTCGCCGCATCATTCTGGGCCAGACCCAGGCCAAAAGGCCCGATCAGGATGCCGACCACCAGGTAGCCCAGCATAG
>JABDED010000160.1 GCA_013287275.1 Betaproteobacteria bacterium | reverse complement strand
CGTGCCCTTTTTTTTGTAAATCGGGTTTGTTAGGGCCTAAGGCCGCAGGAAGGTATCCAGCAGCCAGCCGCCGGCCGGCCCCAATCCGTGGCGGCGCGACCATACCGCGTCTACCTGCACGCTTTTTGGCCACCCCAGCACCTTCAGTTCCACCAGGCTGTCTGCGGCGAAGCGCTTGCTAAGCCAGCAGGGCAGCTCTACCCAGCCAAATCCCAGTTCCGCCATTTCCATCAGCAGCAGATAACTGGAGGAGGACCAGGTTTTGCCGCGGCGGCGCTGCACTACGTCGCCGGTATAGGTGTTCAGGCTGAGCTCGCGATGCTGGTGCAGCATCGCAGTAGTCACATAGGCTTCACTTGCCAGCGGATGTCGCCTGCCCACATAGAGCCCGATCGCAGAGCGTTCGGCGATCGATTCAAATCCTATATCCGGCGGGTAATCGGCCTGCGCGGCGACCAGGCCCAGATGCGCGCGGCCTTCCTGGACCAGGGCCACCACGTCGGTGTGTTCGGCGATCATGCATTCCAGCTCCAGTTCAGGGTAGCGCCGCTCGAAGTCTGTCAGGACTATTTCGAACCGGTCCGACTGGTAGGTATCCGACAGCACCAGCGATAGTTGCGATTCCAGGCCTTCGGCCAGCCGGTTCGCGGTGCGCTCCATCCTGTCGTTGGCAGCCATGATCTGTTGCGCATGCACCAGCATCGCCTTGCCGTGCTCGGTCAGCGTGGGCCGGCGCGTGCTGCGGTCAAACAAATTCAGGCCAAGATCTATCTCCAGATTGGCAATGGCTTCGCTGACGGTCGATTGCTGCTTGCCCAGCTTGCGTGCCGCAGCCGAGAAAGATCCCAGCGTTGCCGCTTCGGCAAACATCAGCAAGGATTCCAGGGAGGGGCGCATAAGGGTTGGGCCTGCATTATTGGATAAATAATATTATCGGTTTTTCCGATGATAACTGACTTCATCATATCAGAATTATCGTTGAGAATATAAGCCAACGGAAACGCATGTAGATTGATATGACTATAAAACTGAATCACAGGAAAAGCTTGTGGGAGCGTGCGCTGCACGCTGTGCTGTTCGAGCTGACCGCGATCGCCATCACAGCCCCTCTACTGGTGACGGTCATGGGTATTTCGCTCGTGCATGCGGGCTCGCTGACCTTGCTTGTGTCCTTGGTGGCGATGCTATGGAACGTCGTCTTTAACATGCTGTTCGATACTGCGTTGCGCCGTTGGCGACTGGTGCGCAGCCTGAAATTAAGACTGGTGCATGCGGCGGCATTTGAATTGGGCCTGGTACTGATGGTTGTGCCGCTGGCGGCCTGGTGGCTGGGCCTGAGCCTGCTGGAGGCATTTTTGCTGGATATGGGGTTGATATTGTTTTTCCTGCCGTACACGCTGATTTTTAACTGGGGATACGACAGTCTGCGTGAACTGCTGATGCGTCGCCTGATTGCTTCTTCGTAATTCGACAAGGAGGTACAAACGGATAATATGTTGTTCGCATGCCAACCTTTTACTTTGCAGAGAGAGTACAGTGTCCGCTATGTCATCTGGCGATGAGTCTGCAAGACGCGGCACGTTCATCTGAGTTCTGCTTTGCTTCTTCGTGCGCCAAGCTGGCGACGCTATAGCGCAAGATTTTCTTTGCGTCATGCGAGTTGGCGCATAGTCGGTATTACAAAACTTGTGATTCATTGCCGATTGAATTTTGGGATACTTGCCGGCCTTCAAAACGCCAGCTGCTTGAAAGAACGCATTTCATCAATAGCAGTAAGCGATTTTTAATTGTTTTGTTTCATCCAGAAGGCTTGCGGAGTTGTCTTGGCTGGGGTGTGCAACACAAACCCGGTCTGGCGCATTCGTCGCCTTTCAATGGAAATACCCAAGTTCTTGAGGAGAGTTCCATGGCTCAGCCCGACTTGTCTGTGTCGCGTCGAAATTTTTTAAAGTCCAGCATCATTGCCGGCGTCTCGGTCTACATTGCCCCTTTGGGCGGCAACGCACTGGCCGCACTATTCGAAGAAAAGATATTGACCCCGGTACAGTGGGACAATAAAACCGGAGCCCCCAAGTTCCGCATAGACGGTGTAGCCAAAGTCACTGGCGAAAAAGTGTTTGCGCGTGACGTGCGTGCGCGCGACATGCCGCACTGGCCGCAACAGCAATCGCATGCCTTCATCTTGCGCGCCACCAAGGCTGACCGCAGCTATGAAGGGTTCGACCTGGCGGCGCTGGGAGAAGACCTCAAGCCGGACCGCGTGGTCACTGCCGAAGACCTGAAGCGCGACGGTATCGCATTCCCGGCCTTTTACGGCGAAGACATGTTGCTGCCGGCCGGCAAGACCCCGGCCTATCTGGGGCACGCAGTAGCGATACTGATCTACCAGGATTTTGCCAAATTCCGTTTTGCCAAAGACAAGCTGAAATTCCGTGACGACCTGATACGTTACGGCGCCGTCAGCGGCCCGCTGGAGCGCGATCCCTGGGGCACGTTCCGTTTTGTCCGGGTAGGCGGCGCCACTGCGTTCGACGACGACGTTTTTTCCAGCATGAAAAATGCGCCGGTCTTCCCCAACATGATGCGCAAGCACCAGCCGGTATGGCCGGATGGCCAGGAGCATGGCAAACTGGGCGAGCAGGGCATGTTTTATGCAGACCAGATCAAGGCCGAACTGGCAAAGCCGCCGGGCGACTGGCTGGTGCTGGAGCGCAATTACCAGACCCAGTCCATTGATACAGCGGCGCTGGAGCCGGACAATGCCAACTGCTGGTACGACAGCGACAGGCAGGAATTGCATATGGTCGTGCCTACCCAGTCGCCGCTGGAAGTGGTGGAAAGCACGATAGAAATGCTGAAAAAAGGCCGCTTTCCGCTGAAAAAATTATTCCTGCATCCTTGCTATACGGTCGGCTACGGTTCCAAGGACCATTACAATTTCCCTTTTTATGGTTTGCTGACGGCCTTGTATGCCGACGGCAGGCCGGTGCGGCTGGCGAACGACCGCTATGAGCAATTCCAGACTTCGATCAAACGCCATTCCTTCAAGCTGAAGTATCAGATGGCGGTCGATCGCAAGACCGGTTTGCTGCAATCGTTCAAGGGTGATTTTGAGGCAGATGGCGGCGGCCGCTGCAATTTTTCGCCTTCGGTCGCGATGGTGGCGGCAACTGCTGCGCAATCCATCTATTATTTTCCCAAGAATGACTTTGCCGCGGTGGCCATAGCATCCCGTGCGATAGATGCCGGTTCAGCCCGCGGCTATGGCACCCTGCAAAGCATGGCCGCTACCGAAATGATGGTTGATGAACTGGCTGCCAAG
>JABDED010000159.1 GCA_013287275.1 Betaproteobacteria bacterium | reverse complement strand
TTTGCGCATCAACTCGTCGGCGCGTTCATACACATTGGTGCAGCCGGTTTCAGCGATCAGGCTCTGCACGATGGGCACTTTCCAGGCGTCGACGCCCGCCGCATTGAACTGGCAGATCAGGTAGCCCTGCTTGCTGCCGTACCAATCCACCAGCAGGCCGGGCAGGCCGTTGGCTTCACCGGTGATCAAGTGAACGGGATTGCCTGCTGCGGCTGCCTGTGCGGCCACGGCGGCCTTCACCCGGCGCTTGATCAGCGCGTGATCGACGGCTTCGCCCTGTTCAAAGCTCCAGACGCGGGCGCGGATCTGCGATTTGGGGCTGTAGGCGGCGCGCGCCAGGAACTGGCCGGACGATGACTGCACCAGCGCGGTCGCTCCCGGCTTGTTCCTTTCTTCATGCTTGCCGTCCACCCGTTCGACGGCAGACGCATAGATCCATGGCTGTTTATCCAGCAGGCTTTTTTCCTTGCCTTGTTTGATAGTGATGATGAGCATGATGGTTGGTCCAATGATCTAGCATAGCAAAATAGCGCGAGGCCGGATGATAAGGCTTCTGGCGATAAAAAGGGAGATTTCCGCCACAGGCTTGCTAATGAGCCATCATCGCTCGCAAAAGCCGGACATTTGCTCGCGTACCTTGCTTAGCACCAGTTCCGCCATGGGCGACAGGCTGCGGCGTTCCAGGTGGACGATGCCCATTTCAGCAGACAGCTCGGGCAAGGTAGCCACCTGCAGTTCCACCAGGCTGCCTTCCTTGATATCTGCTGCTGCAGCTGCGCGGGTACACATCAGGATAGTGTTGCTGTGCGTGGCGACGTGCTTGAGCACGAATATATTGTCGCACATGGTTGAGATGGGCAGTTCCTGTTCCGCCTCCAGCTGGAAAAAATTGCGTAGCGTCGACAGTATTTGTTCCGGCAACTGGACCGAAGCAAACGCGTATTCGCGGAGTTGTGCTATCGCCAATCTGGATTTTCCTGCCAGCGGATGGCCGGCGCGGCAAAGCAGCGCGCCGCGCTGGCGGCCAAGCGGTGTGACGACGACATTCCTGGTTGGCGCCACCGTGCGGGTATCTGCAATAAAAAATTCTATTTGTTCGGCTTTCAGGTGTTCCAGCAGATACGCAGAATTATTCACCTCGACGCTGGCACGCAAGCGTGGATGGCTGATCGCCAGCTCGCTCAATATCGGTGGCAGGAAGCTGGCGGCCGGAAACGGGCCGGTGCCGAAAGCGACCCGGCCGCTTTCGCACTGGCGGAATAACTGCATTTCATGCTGCACGCTGTTAGCGGCATACAGCAGGTCGCGGGCACGCGTTACCAATTGCCGGCCGGCCACAGTCGCGACCGCGCCGGCCTGATCGCGGTCAAACAACCTTAGTCCTAATTCGTCTTCCAGTCCCGAGATACTGCGGCTCAATGCCGGCTGGCTGATGTGCAGCTTGATGGCTGCGCGGGCGAAATTGCCCTCGTCGCTCAGAGTGACTGCGTGCTTCAGTTTATTGAGGTTCATATCCATACCCTAAATGCATGAAGATCATAATTATAATGCACTGGATTTATTTAAAGTTTAATCGCAGACTTGCTTTCATTGATGTGACCCAACACGCTTATCCAGGCAAAAGGAGGCAACAATGGAAGAAAGCAAGCTCAGTCGGCGCAAGATATTGGCGGCGATGGCCGCAGTTGGCGTGGCCGGTGTTGCCGGCGGCGTGCTGGATAAGCAACAGCGCCCCAGGCGCGTGCCCAAGGTGCCCGGCGCGATGCCGGCCTCGGCGATGCGCCAGCGCAGGCCGAACATCTTGCTGATTGTCAATGACCAGTTGCGCCATTGGCAGGACTTGCCCGCCGGCCTGGGGTTGGAGGCACACAATATGCTGTTGGAACAAGGAATGGGGTTTGCCAATTACCATGCCAATACCACGCCTTGCTCGCCGTCGCGCTCGAATATGTATTTCGGCCAGCATACGCAACACACGCTGATGACGGCCAACTTGGATGCGCCGCCAACTTTTCCGCTGCTGGCCGAAGACTTGCCCAGTCTGGGTCACCTGCTGCGGGCGCAGGGATACTACACCGCTTACAAGGGTAAATGGCACATGAGCCATTTGCCCGCCGATCCTGGCCTGGTCTACGGACCCTACCCAAATACGCAGGCGGCGCTGGAGCCCTACGGCTTCTCGGACTACAACATCGACGGCGACCCGCACGGGGCCACCTGGACCGGCTACCGCTACGACAGCCAGATTGTCAGCAACGCAGTACAATGGCTGGCGACGAAGGGAAAAGAGCTGAAGAACGGGCGCAGCGGTCAAGCCCGGCAGCCCTGGTTTTTAGCGGTCAATTTCGTCAATCCGCACGATGTCATGTATGTCAGCACCGGCCCCGGCCAGGAAAATTCGCGCGAAAACCGTAACCTGATGTCGCCGCTTTCCACGCCGCCGGCCGGTGGCATGTACGATAAATTCTGGGACCTGCCTTTGCCGAACAGTTTTTACAAGGATGACCTGAAGGACAAGCCTTGGGCGGCTAGATCCTATGTCGACGCCTGCAACTGGATATACGGGCATATCGACCCTAAGGATGAAGCTGCCTGGCGCGCCTATCAAAGCTATTATTTCAACTGCATACGCGACGTCGACAGCCATGCGGTGACAGTGTTGAAAGCCTTGCAGCAACAAGGCATGGACGGGGATACCGTCGTCATCTATACCGCCGACCATGGCGAGATGGCCGGTGCGCATACGCTGCGGCAGAAGGGGCCGTTCATGTACAAGGAAAATGTGCGGGTGCCTTTCATCGTGCGCCATCCGGATATTCGCAACGGCGGTTCACTGACCCAGGCACTGGCTTCGCATATCGACCTGACGCCGACCATACTCGGTTTGGCCGGCGTCGATCCGCGCGCGGCGGCGGAAAAGTATCCCTACCTGAAGGGCTGCGACGTATCGGCGGCCATTGCCACGAGCACAGCCCGCACCAGGCGCGACAAGAAAGGCATACTCTTCAACTACGGTGTGCCGCTGTATCTGGACCCGGAATTCACGCGCAAGGCCGCCCGCACCGGCAAGACTTTCAGCAGGCTGAATTCTCTGCTGGTAGGCCTGGAGACCGGACAATTCATGCCCAGCCTGGACAATCCCGCGTTCTTCAGGGGCATTCACGACGGCCGTTATAAATTTGCCCGCTATTTCAAGCCATCAGAGCATCATAAACCACGCGACTGGCAAACACTGATTGCGCACAACCAGCTGGAGCTATACGATACGGCGAGCGATCCTGACGAGATAGTCAATCTTGCCACGCAGCCGGAGGCGCATAAGGATGTGCTGCTGGGTCTTAA
>JABDED010000158.1 GCA_013287275.1 Betaproteobacteria bacterium | reverse complement strand
CCGCAGCACGAGCAGCCGCAACACCAGCCACATTCATTTCACCAGCAGCCGGATGACGGCATGCAGTTCCGCCAGGAACCCAGCCTGGATGTAGTGTCGATGGCGGATGACGACCAGGCCTTTGTGCCTGACGCGATACAGGCAGAGGCGGCGCCGGCCTTGCCGGCTCAGGAAAAAGAGCTGCCTGTCGACGAACTGATCGACTGCGTGATCCCACTGGAATTTGATACGCCGGTACGCGGCGAAAAAATCCTGGCGGAAATACACAGCCTCAAGTACGTCGGCAAAAAACCGGTGCATTTCATCGGCCAGAGCCATTCCGGCGAACGCGATGTGATCGCGCATGGCGGCATCTACACGACCTTGTTTGCCGGCATACAGATGGTCAGCCGCGGCGGCGCGCTGAACGAACTGGAGTATTCCGAGTTTGTGATGAAATTGCGCGAAATCGCCGACCGCCTGAATGCTCATCCGGATATTCCGGACATGAGCCAGGTGATGTCCACCGCGAGGGAGTTGCATCAGTTTGTCTCCGAACACGATGCGCAATTAAGCGTAAATATCATGGCCAATGGCGCTCCGTGGGCGATCAATACGCTGCACGCGGCGCTGGAAAAGCAGGGTTTTGATTCCCGTCCCGATGGCAGGCTGGTGATGCCGGATGGCGACGGCGGCACGCTGTTTTCGCTGTCCACCAATGTAGGCATCAGCGAAGTAGTGACCTCGCGCCTGACCTTGCTGCTGGATGTGCCTTGCGTTGCGCCGGGGCGCGACGGTTTCGGTGCGATGGCGGCTTGCGCCAGGTCCTTGTCGACCCGTCTGGGCGGCACGGTAGTGGATGACGGCAATCAGCCGATTTCCAAGGCAGCGCTGGATGAGATTGCGGAGCAGGTCCACGCTTTCTATGCAGCCATGGCCGAGTCGGAGATTCCTGCGGGATCGATACGTGCGCAACGCTTGTTCAGTTAATAATGCAAAACGAAATATTGGGCGAAACCTCGCCGGATCCTAAGGATCCGGCGGCCAGGGCGGCACAGCTGCGCAAAGAACTGAACCGTCACGCGCATGCCTATTATGTGCTGGATAATCCCAGCATCCCGGATGCCGAGTATGACCTGCTGTTCAGGGAACTGCAAACGCTGGAGCAACAGCACCCAGAGTTGATGAGCGCCGATTCGCCTACTTTGCGGGTAGGCGGAGCGCCGCTGCCGGAGTTCAAACAGGTACAGCATGCGGTGCCTATGCTGTCGCTGAACAACGGCTTTGAAGACGCGGATATCACTTCCTTCGACCGTCGCGTGCGCGACGGGCTGGGTATCAATCACGATGTGGAATACGCGATCGACCTGAAGTTCGACGGCCTGGCGATCAACCTGCGCTATATAGACGGCGTGTTCACGCAAGCCGCCACGCGCGGCGACGGCTTTACCGGTGAAGACGTCACTGAAAATATCCGCACCAGGTCCAGCAATACCTGCTTGTTGGCCGCTTCCAGTTCGCTCTCCAGCTCATACGCGGTATCGAAATGGTCTTCAATCGCGCGCTTGTTGCGGCCGGTGATGAACACCATCTCGGTGATGCCCGCCTCTACCGCCTCTTCCACCGCATACTGGATCAGCGGCTTGTCCACGATGGGCAGCATCTCCTTGGGCTGGGCCTTGGTGGCAGGCAGGAAGCGGCTGCCGAGGCCGGCTACTGGAAAAACTGCTTTTTTAATTCTCGTCATTTTGTCTCCAGATTCATTGCGCAATTTGCAGCAACTCGGCTTCGCTCAATATGGTAACGCCCAGCTCCTGGGCTTTCAGCAATTTGCTGCCAGCATCGTCGCCGGCAACCACATAACTGGTTTTCTTGGATACCGAGCCGGATACCTTGCCGCCAGCTTTTTCTATGATTTCAGTCGCCTGGTCGCGGCTGAGCGTGGGCAAGGTGCCGGTCAGCACAAAGGTCTTACCTGATAATACTCCGTCGGATTCAGCTTGTTGCGGCAATTGCGCCAGCAAATCGGCATGCAGGCTTTCCAGTTGCGCCAGACGCTCGCGCTGTCCTGGCACAGCCAGCCACGCGGCAAGCGCCGCATTGACGTCAGACGGCAACGCATAATGATGCAGGTAATCAACATCCGCCTGCGCCAGTAAGGCCAGCGTCATGCCCTTGTCGGCCAGTTGCCTGCAACGGGTTTCCGTCAGCTTGGGAATAGCCAGCGCCGCCAGGAGCGCCGACTGTGTCAGCTTTTCGCGCAGCTTGGCGCTGGGTGCATGCTCATCGCGCGCCGCCACGCCGGCACTTAACAGCGCGTCTATCGCCAGCTGATTTTTTGGTTCTGCAAAGAAATCTGCAATCGCTTCGGCCACCGTCGATCCTATATCAGGCAGCAGGCGTAACAAAGGCGCCGGCGCGCGCCGCACCAGTTCCAGCTTGCCCAGCCAGTCTGCCAGTGTCTTGGCGGTTGATTCGCCGACGTGGCGGATGCCGAGCGCGAACAGCAGGCGCTCCAGCGGCGGCTGCTTGCTGGCGGCGATAGCCTGGATCAGGTTGTCTGCCCATTTTGTCGCAATCTTACCTTGCTGCACGGTTTCCGGCGTGATGCCGTCGCGCTCGTCGCCGCGGCGTTTCATTTCCAGCAGGTCGTCCAGTGTCAGCGTGTATAAATCGGCGATGCCTTTAACGTAATCGAGTTCCACCAGGTTATCGATATAGCGTTCGCCCAGGCCGTCTATGTCCATCATGCGGCGCGCGGCAAAATGGCGGACCGCTTCCTTGCGCTGCGCCGAGCAAAACAGACCGCCGGAACAGCGCGCGACCGCTTCACCCTCTTCACGCACCACGTGCGAGCCGCACACAGGGCAAAGCTTGGGCAATTCAAACGGCGCATGTTCCGGCACCGGCCGGCGTTCCATCACTACCGATACCACCTCAGGAATCACGTCGCCGGCACGGCGCACGATCACCGTGTCGCCTACCCGCACATCCTTGCGGCGCACTTCGTCTTCATTGTGCAGGGTGGCGTTGGTCACCGTCACGCCGCCGACAAACACCGGCGCCAGCCGCGCCACCGGCGTCAGCGCGCCGGTACGCCCTACCTGCACGCCTATCTCTTGCACTACCGTGGTGGCTTCTTCCGCAGGGAATTTATGCGCGATCGCAAAACGCGGCGCGCGCGACACAAATCCGAGCTCCTGCTGCTGCTGCAAACGGTTGACCTTGTAGACGACGCCGTCGATATCGTAGGCCAGGCTCTTGCGCTTGTTGCCGATGTCGGCATAAAAATCCAGCAAGCCCTGCGCGCCCGAGACCACCGCCCTGTCTTCGCATACCGGCAAACCAAACGCCGCATACCAGTCCAGCA
>JABDED010000157.1:2852-3367 GCA_013287275.1 Betaproteobacteria bacterium | reverse complement strand
TTCTTCTCGTCTGCCTTGCCGGTAGCCGGTTTTTTGTCGGTCGGTTTTTTATCGGTAGGCTTGTGCAAAGTGCCCTCAGCGACTTTCGGCGCAGCGACTGCGGCAACCGGTTCCGGAGCCTTCACCGGACGACGTTGCGCATTCATCATTTCCTTGATTTGCGCTACTTCATCGGCTACTTTTTTGCGGGCGACTTCAGTGGCGGCAGCGCGTTCGGCGGCTTCCTTGGCATCCACGGCAGCTTTTTTCTTTGTTTCTTCTGCAGCTGCGCGCTTTTTGTCTTCGTCAGGCTGGGCCGCTTTTGCTTCTGCCGGCTTGGCTTCTACCGGTTTTTCATCGGCAGCAGTCGATTTTGCATCCGCCTTGCCATCCACCTTCTTGGCAGCAACAGCTTCAGCGCGGGCTTTTTCTTCCGCTTCGGCTTCGGCCTTGGCTTCTGCAGCGGCAGCCAGTTCAGCCTCGTGCATGGCTTTTGCCTGCGCTTCTTTTTCAGCTTCCAGCTTGGCCAGATGCGC
>JABDED010000157.1:1220-2842 GCA_013287275.1 Betaproteobacteria bacterium | reverse complement strand
CTGCTTTTCAAGCAGTTCAGCTTCCTGGCGCGCTACCAGCTCCGCTTCGCGGCGGATTTCTTCCTCGCTGGGCGCGGCTTCCGCTACATCGGCAGCCGTCGCCGGGCGATGGGCCAATTCTTCGGCAGTAGGCTCGTCACGTTTGACGAAAGTGCGCTTCTTGCGTACTTCCACCTGTATCGTGCGTGATTTACCAGTGGCATCAGCCTGCTTGATCTCTGTGGTTTCTTTGCGCGTCAGCGTGATCTTTTTCTTTTCAGCATCGGCAGATACACCGTGCGAACGACGCAAATGATCCAGCAGCCGATCTTTATCTTCTTTCGACAACGAATCGGACGTCGAGCTTTTGCTGACGCCTGCGGCACGCAATTGCGTGAGCAGTAAATCCGCTGACATCTTCAGCTCGGTGGCAAATTGGGCTACATTGTTACTCGCCATTCAGTCCTCTTTTTCTATGTGCGCGTTATGATAATTAAACTCGTTTTTACTACTTGGCTTCTACGAGTTTCCAGGCTTTGGCTAACAACGCCTTGGCCTGTTCATCATATTTAGCGTCGATGAGCTTCATCTCATCATCGGTCACATCTTCAAATGCATTTTTAATCAATTGGCGCGCACGATCAGCCGACAATGCCAAAATCGCTCCAAACTCGTCATACGCCAGGCCGGCGAACTGGTCCAGCGTCTTGATGCCGGCAAGTCCTAGTTTGCCGGCTGTCACGCGGCTCATGCCTTCGAGGTTGATCAGCGCGTCTTCCACACCTTCAACACCCTCTTCAGAGGCGATCGCTTCCGTCAACAGCGCATCCCTTGCGCGATTGCGCAATTCATTCACTGTGTCTTCGTCAAAAGCGTCGATCTCCAGCATTTCGCTGATAGGCACATAGGCGATTTCTTCCAGGCTGGAGAAACCTTCGTCCACCAGGATGTCTGCGACTTCCTGATCCACGTCCAGTCTTTCCATGAACAGCACACGGATACCGGCAGTTTCCTGGGCAGCCTTGTTCGCAGACTCTTCCGCAGTCATGATATTGATCTGCCAACCAGTCAGCTCGGCAGCCAGGCGCACGTTCTGGCCGCTACGGCCAATCGCAATCGCCAGGTTTTCTTCATCCACCACGACGTCCATGCCATGCTTCTCTTCATCCACCATGATGGAAGAAACATTCGCCGGTGCCAGTGCGCCGATCACAAATTGCGCAGGATCTTCCGACCACAATACGATATCAACACGCTCGCCGCCCAACTCACCGGTCACAGCCTGCACGCGCGAACCGCGCATGCCGACGCAGGTACCGATAGGATCGATGCGCTTGTCATTGGTGAACACGGCAATTTTTGCGCGCACGCCGGGGTCGCGGGCGGCAGACTTGATCACCAGCGAGCCTTGCTCAATCTCAGGCACTTCCAGCTCAAACAGTTTCATGATGAACTCTGGCGCAGTACGCGACAGTATTACCTGCGGGCCGCGGGCATTACGGTCTATGCGCAGGATATAGGCACGCACACGGTCGCCGACACGCAGGTTTTCCTTGGGGATCATCTGGTCGCGCGGCAGGCGGGCTTCTATCTTGCCGGATTCAACAACGGCTTCACCGCGCTCCATGCGCTTGATGGTGCCG
>JABDED010000157.1:0-1210 GCA_013287275.1 Betaproteobacteria bacterium | reverse complement strand
CCCTGGTAACCGGCACCATCAAGCGCATGGAGCGCGGTGAAGCCGTTGTTGAATCCGGCAAGATAGAAGCCCGCCTGCCGCGCTCCAGGAAGTCGGCCAGGATCTGCTCACGCTCCGCATCGCGGATGCGCTGCAATACGACCTGCTTGGTATCTTGTGCAAAGCGGCGGCCGAAATCCACGGATTCGATCGCTTCTTCTATGTATTCATCCACTTCGATATCAGGAATTTGCTCAACCGCTTCGAAATGCAGGATTTCCTGGTCAGGCAATTGCAGGCCGGCGTCATCCGGCACTACGTGCCAGCGGCGGAAGGATTCGAATTCGCCGGATTCGCGATCAATAGCTACGCGAATATCGACTTCCCCTTCGTAGCGCTTCTTGGTTGCCTGCGCCAATGCATGCTCCAGCGCACCAAAGACGATATCTTTATCGACGTTTTTTTCACGCGCCAGCACATCAACCAATAACAAAACTTCGCGACTCATGCTTTGCGACTCCTAAAATCCACTTGCGGCACCAAACGTGCCTTATCCACATCGGCGAGCGTAAACTCCAGCATTGCCGCCCCGTCTTTACCTTCAAATTCCAACTTCAGCGTATCGCCCTCAGGCTCATGCAATACGCCTTCAAATGTCTTGCGATTCGGCGTTCCGGGCATAGGCAGGCGTAGCTTGATAGTTACTTTTTCGCCGACAAAACGCACAAAATCACCGAACTTCTTCAAGGGCCGGTCCAGGCCGGGAGAAGAAATTTCCAGTCGCTCGTAATTTACATTTTCAACCGTCAATACATGGGACAACTGATGGCTGACCTTCTCGCAGTCTTCGACTGTGATATTGCCCTTCTCGGCATCCTCGGGTAAAAAATCAATATATACCCGGAACAAGCCGCGCTCGGCCTGCTCAAAGTCCACCAGGTCGTAACCGGTGCCATTGACGGTTTTCTCTATTAAGTCCAGCAACTGCAAACTATTCTCCAAAAATGCAAATATCGCCATCAAGCCCTAACTGGCGTCACCGGCAAACAACGTACGTGCCCATAACATGCTCAAATCGCCGCGCCAAAAAAAAATGGGCAAAGCCCATCTTTTTAATGCAATGCCACACAAACGACTTATGAACCAATGACGCATTCAATGCAGGCAAAATCCGCTAACTACAAGATTATAAACGATTATTTACTCTATCGCAATGACAAAAGTTCTCTAT
>JABDED010000156.1:788-3367 GCA_013287275.1 Betaproteobacteria bacterium | reverse complement strand
ATCCTGGTGCCCAATTTGCCGACCTGGATCACGCTGACCGTGGCCGGCCTGGCGATGGGCATGATGATCTTTATTATGGCAAGCGGCCTGACCCTGGTATTCGGCCTGATGGATGTGATGAACTTCGGCCACGGCGTGTTCATCGCGATCGGCGCCTTTGTCGCGACCAGCGTGCTGTTACCGATGGCGGGCTGGATGCAGGCCGAAAACGCGGCGCTGAACCTGCTGGCGATAGGCATCGCGATGGCGGCGGCGGCGCTGGTCGCCGGGCTGCTGGGCTGGGCCTTCGAGCGCATCATCATCCGGCCGGTGTACGGCCAGCACCTGAAGCAAATCCTGATCACCACCGGCGGCCTGATCATCGCCGAGCAACTGATCCATGCGATCTGGGGGCCGGAGCAAATAGCATTGAGCCGCCCCGCCAGCCTGCGCGGCGCCTGGATCTTCGGCGACGTCGCGATAGAAAAATTCCGTGTGATCGCCGTAGTGCTGGGCCTGCTGATCTTCGTTGCGATGTGGCTGGTGCTGAACCGCAGCAAGATAGGCCTGCTGGTGCGCGCCGGCGTCGAGAATCCTGAAATGGTGGAAACCCTGGGCTACAAGATACGCCGTCTGTTCGTCGGCGTGTTCGTGGTCGGCTCCGCGCTGGCGGGCCTGGGCGGCGTGCTGTGGGGCTTGTACCAGGAAACCGTCAGCGCCACCATGGGTGCGCAATTGATGGTGCTGATCTTCATCGTCATCATCATCGGCGGCCTGGGATCGGTGGGCGGCTGTTTCGCCGGTGCGCTGCTGGTCGGCCTGATGGCCAACTATGTCGGCTTCCTGGCGCCGAAGGTGGCGCTGGGCGCGAATATCCTGCTGATGGTACTGATCCTGTTATGGCGGCCGCAAGGCCTGTTCCCGGTGGCATCGCGATGATACGAAAACTTTTCTCGGGCGACCTGCCCAACAGCAAGATATTGAGCGGTCTGCTGACGCTGGTTTTGCTGGGCCTGCTGCTGACCCCGTTCATCTTCCCCGGCACCCGCGCGCTGAATGTCGCCGCCAAGATCTGCGTGTTCATCGTACTGGCCGCCAGCTATGACCTGTTGCTGGGCTATACCGGCATAGTCTCATTCGCGCATACGATGTTTTTCGGCATAGGCGCCTACGGCGTAGGCATAGCGATGTCCAAATTCGACGCCGGCTGGCTGCCGCTGCTGCTGGGCGTACTCGCGGCAATGCTGGTAGCGCTGCTGCTGGCCTTGCTGCTGGGCTTGCTGTCGCTCCGGGTCAGGACCATCTTCTTTGCGATGATGTCGCTGGCGCTGGCCTCGTTTTTCGTGATCCTGGCTTCGCAGTTCTCCGACTACACCGGCGGCGAAGACGGCCTCACCTTCAGCCTGCCTGCCATACTGTCCCCCGGCACCCAGTTCCTGGAAGAGCCTTGGATGGGCGTGGACTGGAACGGCAAAACCCTGGCCTACTACATCGTCTTCTTCAGCAGCGCCGCGCTATTCCTGTTCTGCCTGCGGGTAGTCAACTCCCCGTTCGGCCGCGTGCTGCAGGCAATCCGCGAAAACGACTTCCGCGTCGCCGCAATCGGCTTCAACCCGGTCACCTACCGCACCGTAGGCAATTGCCTGGCCGCGCTACTGGCTTGCCTGGCAGGCGCACTGTACGCGATCTGGCTACTCTACGTCGGCCCCGACACCGTGCTCAGCTTCGACATCATGATAGACGTGTTGCTGATCGTCGTGATAGGCGGCATGGGCTCGATGTACGGCGCCGCGATAGGAGCCGCTATCTTCGTGATCGCGCAGAATTACCTGCAAGACGGCATGAAACTGCTGTACGGTGGCCTGGAAGGCGTCCCCATCATCGCCAATTTTTTCCATCCCGACCGCTGGCTGCTGTGGCTGGGTGTATTGTTTGTGTTATCGGTATACTTTTTACCAACTGGCATAGTGGGTAAATTACGCCAGCAAAAGAAACGACGCCAGCGACACCTCTGACCTGGTTTTGAATTTGCCTTTGTTGTTGAATTTGCTTTTGACCTTAATCCGCTGGGGACGCAGCATTTTGTGCCTTACAGAAAATGGATCAGAAATAGACGTTGTTTGAGCCGAAGGCGAGTTTCGTCTATTTCCCGTTTTTTGTAAGGCGCAAAATGTGATGGGGCTTCACCCCATCACCCGTAGGGCAAGTCTGCGGTCGTCTTCTTTTTGCTTACTTTTTCTTGACGAAGCAAGAAAAAGTGAGTGGCCGCCGGGCCACCCCCGGCTTGCTCCCACGAAGCGCAATCAAATCCTCAAGCAAAAGACCCAAGATCATGCAACCATCCTCCCACTACATCACCTGCCACAACCGCGAACTCCACTACATGCAATGGGGCTCCCCGAATACGCCCACCGTGATCCTCAGCCACGGCCTGGCCAGGACCAGCCGCGACTTCGACGACCTGGCGGCCGCACTGGCGAACGACTACTGCGTAATCGCCCCCGACATGCTGGGCCGCGGCCTGTCCCAATGGAGTCAAAACCCGGAGCAGGAATACTGCCTGGAGTTCTACGTCAAGCTGCTGACCGAGTTGGCCGACC
>JABDED010000156.1:0-778 GCA_013287275.1 Betaproteobacteria bacterium | reverse complement strand
CACCATGCGCTGGGTAGGCACCTCGATGGGCGGCGCCATCGGCATGCTGGCCGCCGCCAGCACGCTGCGCCAGCGTATCAGCCATCTAGTGCTGAACGACAACGGCCCGCAGCTGGCGGAAAGCGCGATCATGCGTATCCGCAGCTACGCCGGCTCGCCGGCCAGCTTCGACACCGTAACCGAACTGGAAAGCTACTTCAGGCAAATCTACCAGCCCTACGGCTGGCTCAGCGACACGCAATGGCGCCGCCTGACCGAGAGCTCGGTGCGCCGCCTGCCGGACGGTAAACTGACACCGCACTACGATCCCAACATGGTGATGCAATTCAGCGCACATGAAAACGACTATCTGCGCTGGGCCGAATACGACAGCCTGACGTGCAAGACCCTGGTGCTGCGCGGCGAAAACTCCGACCTGTTACTGGCAGACACCGCACAGGCGATGACGGAACGCGGTCCGAAGGCGACCCTGGTAACGGTAGCAGGCTGCGGCCACGCGCCGGCGCTGAACGTGCCGGAACAGATCGCAATAGTGCGTGATTTTTTAGCCTAATGCCCTGCCAAACAAATCCTGCTGTGCCGCCCGGCTGATTGCCAGCACCGCAGGATGGGTCAGTTTGCGCTGCACCGAGATCGCATAGAACTGCTCCCGGATCTCTTCCGTGCTGCCCACCTGCACTACGCCGTACTGCCGCACCACCATATCGGCGATCGCCGACGGGGCGGCAAAGAAGCCGGCGCCAGCCTGGCCGAAAGCGCTCATCAAGGCACTGTCGTC
>JABDED010000155.1 GCA_013287275.1 Betaproteobacteria bacterium | reverse complement strand
CCGGTTTTTTGCAAACGACAAAGGCGGATGAATGGAGCCAGTCAGCCCGGCCTGGCCGGCCAGTTGCAATGCCGGGCTGCCTTGCGCTTTCCGGGTGCTATGGTGTGCGTCCGCGATGACGGCGGTAAGAGTGGGTATCGTTGCTACCGGGGATTTCTTGATCGGCATTGTGTGTGCTTAAATTTAAAATAAGAGGCTATTGGCAATAATCTTGCCAAAATCAAATATTATTATTAGGGTCGGCCATGCTGGCGCAACGTCAGATCCTTTGTTCTTTTGACTCGGCAACAAGGCCTGTTTTGATGAAGGAATTTTGACCAGCGAAACAATATTCAAGATTCGATGACACATCGCAACGTCGCTTGCATGCCTGTAGCGATACCGCTCTGGTGGGCGCACATATCTTGGCAGGCCTCCTGCATTCCAGAGTCATTAAACCAATTACAATATTGTAGTTAGTGCAATATTCCAAATATTATTGTTTTTGTCAACAAAATAATATTTTTAATGTAATTTTGTTATTGGATAAACAGGCTTGGTTTAAGCTATCGCTCATACCAATGCTGTGAGCCGCAAGTGCGAATGATCGTCAATTTTGCCCGGACTGCATTGCTGTCAATTCTGTTGCTGCTCTGGGCGTGCAACTTCCCGCACTACCAAATCTCCGGTGTTATTGGTAAACACTTTCCGTGGTTGGCGAGCGGCAGTTTCTATGGCGCCAGGAACGATCTTGACGCTGCCTCCGGTTTTCATCGATTAGACAAAATCCCTTAATCAATATAGTATACCCCCCTATATTATTAAGAGGGCGGGATATGGGCCACACCATCAAAGACAAGCAAAAGCTGCTGAACCGCGTGCGCCGCATCCGCGGCCAGGTGGATGCCATCGAACGCGCTCTGGAAGAAGAAAAAGGCTGCATGGATGTGCTGCAGCAGATCACCAGCTGCCGCGGCGCCATGAACGGCCTGCTGGCTGTCGTATTGGAAGACCATATCCGCACCCACCTGGTGGATGCCGATCACGAAGATGAAGATCACGGTGCCGATGACGGCGACGCCAGGGAACTGCTGATCGACGTTGTTAAAAGTTATTTCAAGTAAACCACTAAAGCATTCCCATGACTGAATTTTCTACCCTGTTGCAGCAAGGCGCCTCCAACGCCTGGCTGTTTATCCCCAGCGCTATCCTGCTGGGCGCCTTGCACGGCCTGGAGCCTGGCCATTCGAAGACCATGATGGCGGCGTTCATCATCGCTGTGCGCGGCACGCTGACACAGGCTGTTCTGCTTGGCCTGTCTGCCACGCTCTCGCATACTGCGGTGGTATGGGCAATTGCGCTGGCTGGCATGTATTTCGGCCAGCAGTGGGATGCCGAAGCCAGCGAACCGTATTTCCAGGTCGCGTCTGCCGCCATGATCATCGGGATTGCAACGTGGATGATGTGGCGCACCTGGCGGCAGCAACAGTTTGCCGATCATGGACATGACCATGATCATGAGCATCACCATGACGAATCCAAATTGATCGACACCGGCCATGGCGTGGCCAGGCTGGACGTGTTTGAAGACGGCGTGCCGCCACGCTTCCGCCTGTATCGCGAAGGCAAGCATGGCCATGCCTGGTCCGCCGGCGAGGTGCAGATCGAGACCGAACGCGCCGACGGCAGCAGGCAGTCGTTCAGCTTCGTGCAGCGCGACGGTTTCGTCGAGTCGGAACAAGAGATCCCTGAACCGCATGAGTTCATCGCCCGCCTGCGCCTGGGGCACGACCAGCATAGCCACGACTACGATGTGGAATTTCTCGAACACGGCCACCACCACGCCAATACGGACTATGACAGCCTGGATGTATCCGCTCCCGGTTACCAGGATCCGCATGAACTGGCGCACGCCAACGACATCCGCCGCCGCTTTTCCAACCGGGAAGTGACGACGGGGCAGATCGTCATGTTCGGCCTGACTGGCGGCCTGATTCCTTGTCCCGCATCGATTACCGTGCTGCTGTTGTGCCTGCAACTGAAGAAGATCGCGCTGGGCGCTACGCTGGTGCTGTGCTTCAGCATCGGCCTGGCGCTGACGATGGTGATGTCCGGCGTACTGGCGGCATCAAGCACGTCTCCAGGCGCTGGAGCGGTTTCGGCGAATTTGCGCGCAAGGCGCCTTACTTCTCTGGCGCGCTGATCATGCTGGTCGGCTTGTATGTCGGCTACCAGGGGCTGCACGCCTTGATCTGAGGCGGAGCGAGCTAGGCCTTCACTTCACCAGTGTGGTGTAAGTGAAGTCGTCGAAGAGTGTCACGCTGTCGGCCTTGGTCCAGACGCCGGCCTTGCCGGCGCCGGCGATATGACTGTCGTCCAGTTGGATATAGGCTTTCCCATCCAGTAAAACCAGGATCGCCATTCCCTTGAACTCCACCCGCAATATATGCCAGACGCCGGGCGCGACTGGCGCATCCTTATAGCTGATCGTTTTGCGCGAGCCATTGGTGGTGTGGTACAGCGAGACATTGCCTTCCAGCGCGTTGGCGCGCGCCACGTAGTAGTTGTTCCCGTCCTTCCAGCGCCAGACCACGCCGCCGGCTTGGTCTTCCTTGCCCGATACCGGTTTGAACTTGACCTCGACTGCGCCGTCCGCGATGGCGATATTGTCCTTCACGCACCACGGAAAGTCGGCGCTGCCAGACTGTTTCAGCACATTGGGTCGGCTGGGGGCGCTGGCGTCGGCTTCGACGGTCCAGCGCGGATTGCCCTTGCCGGTGGCGCCGCAGCTCCAGCCGGCCGGCGCCTTGCCGACCGTATAGGCGTCAAAACCGTCCGTTGCCAATGCCTGGGACGCGGCGCCGAACAGGCTGGCTGCAAGTATCGTGGATTTCATCATCTTCTCCTGGGCAGCATGTAGCTACTGGAATGGATTCAGTTCATTTTGGGAGGCCAGTTGTGCGTTTCCGCCTGGCAGTGCCGGCACCAGGCATACAGGGCGTCGTACATCACCATG
The DNA here is from genome assembly GCA_013287275.1 of Betaproteobacteria bacterium. Classification (GTDB taxonomy): domain Bacteria; phylum Pseudomonadota; class Gammaproteobacteria; order Burkholderiales; family Burkholderiaceae_D; genus Undibacterium. The sequence continues at coordinate 399 of JABDED010000155.1, read as the reverse complement.
CCATGCCTGAGCATTTCATGGTCGTCGGCGAAGATTTTTGATAGCCCGAGCGAAAGCGCATACAGCCCCGCCGATTGCTGCGTCAAGTCCAGCCGGGAAGTATCGGCGCCGCGCACAATCACGGCAAGCTGCTGCAGTGCCGGATCGGCCAGGCCGTACTTCTTCAAGAAGGCGTCGAAGCTGCACAGCTCGCCGTCATGGGTGAATTCGACGCCGGGGATGTCGTAGGGAATGGCGCCGGTTTCCTCCGCAATGCGCAGCACGTCGCTGGCCGGCACGTACAGGAATGTCGAATCCTTATCGATAAATTTGGCAATCAGCCAGGGGCAGGCAATCCTGTCGATTTTCGGGCGTTCGCGGGTAATCCATTGCATGATGACCTCCTTATGCGCGATAGCG
>JABDED010000154.1 GCA_013287275.1 Betaproteobacteria bacterium | reverse complement strand
GCCGGCCAGTCGCTGGATTCGCAGGGCATAGGCGAGGAAGTGGTGCCGCCTTACTATAGCGTCAAGGAAGCAGTATTCCCGTTCGTGAAATTCCCGGGCGTGGACACCATCCTCGGACCGGAAATGAAATCCACCGGCGAAGTGATGGGTGTGGGCAAGACCTTTGGCGAGGCTTTCGTGAAATCCCAGCTGGGCGCAGGCGTGAAATTGCCGCAGTCCGGCAAGGTGTTCCTGAGCATCAAGGGTAGCGACAAGCCGCGCGCTGTCAAAGTGGCAAAAGACCTGGTGGAACTCGGATTTTCCGTCGTAGCGACCCGCGGTACCGCGGCAGCGATTGCGGCCGAGGGCGTGCCGGTGTCTGTTGTCAACAAGGTAGTGGAAGGCCGTCCGCATATCGTCGACATGATCAAGAACCATGAGATCGCGCTGGTGATCAACACGGTGGAAGAAAAGCGCAATGCGATCGTGGATTCGCGCGCGATCCGCGTCTCTTCGCTGGCTGCCCGTGTGACGACTTATACAACGATTGCCGGTGCGGAAGCAGCGGTCGAGGGTATGCGTCACCTGGACGAGTTACACGTCTATGATTTACAAGGACTGCATAAAACCTTAAACTAACTGTTATAGTATGGCTTGAGCTGCGGCAAAAGGTAGTTTCTTTAAAGGATATCCTGGGGATTTCCTGCCGTGGTTTAAGATCATCACAGTTTTAATTCATACAGAGGTCACTGACAACATCAGCCTTGCTGGTGTCAAAGTGGCCTCTGTATTTTTACTTTATAAGTGTTAATAATTGATATGAGTACAGTACCTCTCACCAAATTCGGCGCAGAACTGCTTAAGCAGGAATTGCATCAGTTGAAAACCAAGGAACGTCCTTCGGTCATCAATGCAATTTCGGAAGCGCGTGCGCAGGGCGATTTGTCTGAAAATGCAGAGTACGATGCCGCCAAGGAGCGCCAGAGCTTTATCGAAGGCCGTATCGCGGAACTGGAAGGCAAGCTGAGCGCCGCGCAGATCATCGATCCAACCGAGCTGGATGCGGAAGGCCGGGTGGTATTCGGCTCTACCGTGCATCTGGAAGACCTGGAAAATGCACAGAAGGTCACCTACCAGATCGTCGGTGAAGACGAAGCCGATATCAAGGAAAAGAAAGTCTCCATCACTTCGCCTATCGCGCGCGCGCTGATCGGCAAGTACGCGGGTGACGTGGTTGGCGTGCAGGCGCCTTCAGGCGTGCGTGAATACGAAGTGCTGGACGTTCTGTATATTTAAGAAAAATGCACATGGCAACCAGGATGCTGGTTGCCTGATGCCTGCATGATGCGCCGTAGTCGCCGCCTGAATTAAACCAGTAACACGGCAATTGCGCGCATAATCAGGAAGCGGCAGGAGGCGGACAAAAGCGGGGCAGGGTATCAGCAGGTGCGGCAGGCGCAGCTTGCGCCGCCGGAACCTTCCGGGCTGAATGACAGCCCATAGCAATCAGGCGTTGCCCAGGGCGGATTTCTTTGCGCTGGATTGGCGTGGTTTGGCGCGTTTGATGTTGCCGCCTTGCGTGACCCGTTCATTGCCCTTGACCATGACTTTGGATACAGTAGGTTTCTTGGTGCCGCTGGGGCTGGGCTTGACGATAGTGACTTCGCGCATGCCGCCGGCTTTACCTTTTTTCAATACCTTGGTGGTATTTTCTTCCTGCTTCGGACGGTAGAGCACCAGCAATTTACCGATATGCTGTATCGGCGCCGCATCCAGGGTGCTGCAGATATTGTCGTACATGGCGATGCGCGCTTCGCGGTCGTCGCCGAATACACGAACCTTGATCAGGCCGTGGGATTTAAGGCCGGCATCAATCTCTTTCATCACGGCTGGGGATAAGCCGGCTTCGCCTATCAATACAATTGGCTTCAGGGCGTGAGCTGCGGAACGCAATTCGCTACGTTCAGCGGGCGTTAGTTTTAACATGTAAATTCCTTTAAAAGCAGTATTTTACGCGAATGGCAAAGAATAAATTCAATCAAAATTGGGTTCACGACCATATTAACGATCCTTATGTGAAACTTGCACAGAAGGAGGGTTATCGTGCCCGGGCTGTTTACAAGCTCAAGGAGATTGATGAAAGTGAAAAACTGATCAAACCAGGCCAGATTATTGTTGATCTTGGGGCAACTCCCGGCAGCTGGTCACAGTATGTAAGAAATAAACTGGCAGGTAAAGAAGGCGGCGGCATCCTGGGCGAGATTTTTGCGCTGGATTTGCTGCCCATGGATCCTATTGCCGATGTGCAATTCATCCAGGGCGATTTTCGCGAGGATGAAGTGCTGGCCCAGCTGGAAGCGCACCTGAAAGGCCGCAAGGTAGACCTTGTGTTATCGGACATGGCGCCTAATCTGTCAGGCATACCTACCGCAGATGCGGCCAGGGTTGAATATATCATCGAGCTGGCAGTGGCCTTTTCCAATGCCCATCTGAAGCCTTCCGGCGCCTTGTTGGTGAAATGCTTCCACGGCCCCAGTTATAACAATATTGTCGATATGTTCAAGAATGAGTTCAAAACGGTATCCAACAAGAAGCCAAAAGCCAGCAAGGACAAGTCTTCCGAGATATTTTTGCTAGGAAAAGGCCTTAAAAACCCCGCTTAGGGCGATCTTCCCTTGATAAACAGCTAAACCGCCCTATATGGCGTCTAGCAAGGCCAACTTATTGGGGGTAGAATTAATGTTTGAGTGTGTGATGGCGTATGGTGCGTCCAAGGAGTTCTCGTGAATAACATGTTTTCAAAAGCTGCCATCTGGGTTGTAATCGCCTTGGTGCTTTTCACTGTCTTTAAGCAATTCGACGGCAAAGGCATCGCGTCCGGTGCACAAGCTATGCCATATTCAGAGTTCCTGGATGAAGTAAGGGCCAAGCACATCAAGGATGCGACCATCGATGAAGCGAGCCGCTCCATCGTTGCCACTACCGTGGACGGCAAGAAGATCAAGTCCCAGGTAACGGTGCTGGATCGCGGCCTGGTCGGCGACCTGGTCAACAACGGCATCAAGTTCGACGTCAAGCAGCCTGAAGAACAATCTTTCCTGTCCCAGGTGTTTATCTCCTGGTTCCCTATGTTGTTGCTGATCGGCGTCTGGGTGTTCTTCATGCGCCAGATGCAGGGCGGCGGCAAGGGCGGCGCTTTCTCCTTCGGCAAGTCCAAGGCACGCATGCTGGATGACGCCAACAACACGGTCACCTTTGCAGATGTTGCCGGTTGCGATGAAGCCAAGGAAGAAGTGACCGAGATCGTCGACTTTTTGCGCGATCCTACCAAATTCCAGAAACTCGGCGGCCGTATTCCACGCGGCGTGCTGATGGTCGGCCCTCCAGGTACCGGTAAGACTTTGCTGGCCCGCGCGATTGCAGGTGAAGCCAAGGTGCCTTTCTTCACGATCTCCGGTTCCGATTTCGTTGAAA
>JABDED010000153.1:394-3468 GCA_013287275.1 Betaproteobacteria bacterium | reverse complement strand
GAATCCGGCAAAGATGCGCCGGTGCGCCTGGTGCTGGAACCCAAGTCCAAGAACCAGGACCAGGCCGAGTTCATGCAAATGCTGCTGGCGCATACCTCGCTGGAAACCAGTGCATCGATCAACCTGGTGATGATAGGCGGCGATGGCCGTCCGCGCCAGAAAGGCTTGCTGGAAATACTCAGCGAATGGATCAGCTTCCGCTTTACCACGGTGACCCGCCGTACCCAGTTCAAGCTGAAGAAGGTCGACGACCGCATCCATATCCTGGAAGGGCGTGAAGCGGTCCTGCTGAATATCGACAAGGTGATCAAGATCATCCGCGAAGCCGATGAACCGAAGCCGGCGCTGATGGATGCCTTTAAACTGTCCGACCGCCAGGCAGAAGATATCCTGGAAATCCGCTTGCGCCAATTGGCAAGGCTGGAGTCGATCAAGATCCAGCAAGAGCTGGCAGAACTGCGCAATGAAAAAACCGGCTTGCACGATTTGCTGGACAATCCGGCATCGATGAAAAAATGCATCATCAAGGAAATCGAGGCCGACGCCAAGCAATACGGCGATGCCCGCCGCACCTTGATAGAAGAGGCGCAAAGAGCATCGATGGAGCAGAAGGTCATCGATGAGCCGGTCACTGTGGTCATCTCGCAAAAAGGCTGGGTACGCGCCAGGACCGGGCATGGGCATGACACCGCACAATTCGCTTTCAAACAAGGCGACAACCTGTACGGCACCTTTGAATGCCGCACCGTGGACCAGATGCTGGTATTCGGTTCCAATGGCCGCGTGTACTCAGTTGCGGTTGCCGCCTTGCCGGGTGCGCGCGGCGACGGCGTGCCGGTCACCACGCTGATCGACCTGGCCAGCGGCACCCGCATCCTGCATTACTTTGCAGGCGCCGCCGACATGACGCTGCTGCTGGCGTCTACCGCCGGTTACGGTTTCACCGCCAAGGTCGCCGACATGACGGGCCGCATGAAAGCCGGCAAGGCCTTCATGAGCCTGTTGACGTCCTGTACTTTCGCGGCACGGCCCAGGCCGGTCACGCGTACGCCTTTCTGGCTGATGGCCTGGCCGAGATCAAGCAATTGTCCAGCGGCGGACGCGGCGTGATCCTGATGGAGCTGGACGACAAGGAAAAACTGCTGGCCACCCAGGCCATCAGCCAGAAAGGCGTACGCGTGACCGGCCTGGGCCGTGCCGCGAAAGTACAGGACGTCAACCTGAGCGCCGCCGCGCTGGGCATCCACATAGGCAAACGCGCACGCAAAGGCAAGGCGCTGGAAGCCAAGCTGAAGCCCACCGGAATTACCCGCATCTAGCCCGGCGCATTCCGCAGCAGAAAACAAAGCCCCTGCATGGCATATGCCATGCAGGGGCTTTTTCCATACTATCCCTTCGCTTGATCCTGGACGGTCAGGAACGGCTGGAGGCCACTACAATACGATTCCTGCCGCCCTGTTTGGCGCGATACAGTGCTTCGTCAGCCACGTCAAATAATTCGTCGGTATCCACCGTCAGTTCCAGATCGGCGACCCCCGCCGAAAAGCTGACCGAGAAATCCCCCTGGTCTGAATGCTGCTGTACCTTGTTGAATGCGATCCTGACCTGGTCCAGCACCTTGCGCGCAACCGCGGCAGAAGTGCCAGGAAAAATCACGACAAATTCCTCGCCGCCATAGCGCCCAACGATATCGCTACGGCGCAGCCGCTGGCGCAGCAGGCGCGACAAAGTGCGCAATACCTGGTCTCCTACCGGATGGCCATAGGTATCATTGACGTTCTTGAAATTATCCAGGTCTATCATCGCCAGCGCCAGTGGAGCGCTGTTACGGCCCGCGATCGACATCTCTGCGGCCAGCTCTTCCTTGATCGCCGTGTGGTTGTATAAACCGGTCAGGCCGTCGCGCATGATCAGCCCGCGCAGCGAGCGGTAGCGTTCCGCACGGCTGGATAAGGCCGAAACCAGGAAATCGGCTTCTATCGGCTTGGTCAGGAAATCGTCGGCGCCCGCCTGGATCGCTTCCAGCTGTTTGCCGCGGTCGGCTTCGCTGGACAGGAAGACGATGGGAACATCCAGGTAGGAATTATCCTGGCGTATGACTTTCGCCAGCTCTATGCCATTGCACATCGGCATGTACACATCCATCAGCAGCAATTCGGGACGGAAATCCGTCATCACTTTCAATAGCTGGCCGGGATCGTTGAGCAGCTTCACGCTCATGCCGGCGCTTCTCAACACGGCGCCGTAATATTCTGACGTTACCGCATCATCGTCTATCACCAGCACGCGATAGCCCTGGGGCTCTTCCCTGCCGATAGCGGAATCTATCCTGTCGGTCAACGCAACTATATCGATAGGCTTGGTGAAATAACCGTCGCCGCCGGCGCGTACTGCCAGCAGGCGGCTTTCAAAACTGCTGGTATTGGAAATGAAGATGGTCAGGAATTTCAAGCGGCTCATTTTCCTGATGCGGGCAATTTCTGCCACTCCCGCCATTTTCCCCTCGGGAAAACCCAGCTCTATCACCACCACGTCCGGCTTCCTGGTAGCAATCGCAACCGACAAGGCCTTGAGTTCATTGATCCTGACCACCTCGTAGGCGAAATGCTCCAGCTGCAAGGTAATCGTCTCGGTCAATGCCAGGTCGTCATCCACCAGATAGATCAGGCGCGACGGGCCATGCTCGTTCAGCTCGTCTGCGTCTTCACCCATATCGATGGACGCGGGTTTGTTTTCGGTGTCTTTGATGGTCTCGGCAAAATACTTCCTCAAGTCGCTCGCATAGTGGCTCAGCGTGGCCCGGGGCCAGGTCTCGCCATTGAACAGCGGCTTCAGCCTACCCTCAAACTCGCGCGCGCGGGTGCCCACTTCGGGGAAGCCGAAGGTTCCGGCCGAGCCTGCCATCGTATGCAAAAGCCGGTGCAGCAATGCCAGGTGATCCTTGTTTTGAGGATCCTGCAAAAACAGTCCCAGCGCATCTTCCATTTCCAGCAACCTGGACGGAAGCTTTGCCGAAAAAACTGCCTCAAGCGCACGCAGCTTTTCTTGTAAGCTATCACTCTTGTCGCTCATCA
>JABDED010000153.1:0-384 GCA_013287275.1 Betaproteobacteria bacterium | reverse complement strand
TCGCGCCGTCGCCGTTTTCATTTGAGGCGAAACTGTGGAGCGGGAAGCTAGCCTCCCCGGCTCCACAGTTCGCGCACCTGCTCGGATAACTCCATGGGATCGAAAGGTTTTGCAATCACGCCTATGGCGCCTAGCGACCTGTAGTAAGCGAGTTCGCCCGCCTGCACCTTGGCGGTCATGAAAATCACGGGAGTGGATGAAGTGGCGGGCAGCGTGCGCAACTCTGCCAGGGTCGTCGGTCCATCCATATTCGGCATCATCACATCCAGCAGCAATAAGTCCGGTGTGCAACCGGATTTGACCGCTTCCAGCGCCTCCGGGCCGGAACTGCATGTGGTAAGCGTGAAGCCGCCGACAACTTCAAGCGCTATCTGGGCAACCGTC
>JABDED010000152.1 GCA_013287275.1 Betaproteobacteria bacterium | reverse complement strand
GCTGCTGCAGTTCATGGATGAACACATCTATCCCAATGAAAAGGCCTTCAAGGCAGAAGTCAACAAGAACGGACTGGAAAAAGGCAATCGCTGGATTCCTACCCAGCTGATAGAAGAGCTGAAACCCAAGGCCAGGGCGCAAGGCTTGTGGAATTTGTTCTTGCCGAAATCGGTGCGCGCGCCGGAAGGCTTGTCCAACCTGGACTACGCGCCCTTGTGTGAAATCATGGGCCGGGTCGGCTGGGCGCCTGAAGTATTCAACTGCGCCGCGCCGGATACCGGCAATATGGAAACCATAGAACGCTACGGCACCGAAGAGCACAAGCGCACTTGGCTGGAACCGTTGCTGCGCGGCGAAATCCGCTCTGCGTTTGCGATGACGGAACCCGGCGTAGCCTCGTCGGATGCGACCAATATCGAAACCCGCATAGAACGCGATGGCGACGAATACGTGATCAACGGCCACAAATGGTGGATTTCAGGCGCCGGCGACCCGCGCTGCAAGGTGTATATCCTGATGGGCAAGACCGACTTTGCAGCGGCCCGCCATTCGCAGCAATCGATGATACTGGTGGATGCCAGCACACCCGGCATCACGGTCAAGCGCCCTCTGCCGGTATTCGGCTACGACGATGCACCGCACGGCCATTGCGAAATCCTGTTTGAAAATGTGCGCGTTCCCGCATCCAATATCCTGCTGGGCGAGGGCCGCGGCTTTGAAATTGCCCAGGGCCGCCTGGGACCAGGCCGTATCCACCACTGCATGCGCGCCATCGGCGTCGCCGAGCGCGCGCTGGAACTGATGTGCAAGCGCCTGAACAGCCGCGTCGCCTTCGGCAAGAGAGTATCGGAGCAAAGCATCTGGCGTGAACGCATTGCCGAATCCCGCATCCAGATCGACACCACCCGCCTGCTGACCCTGAAAGCCGCCTACATGATGGATACCGTAGGCAACAAGCTGGCGCAAGCGGAAATCGCGATGATCAAGGTGCTGGCGCCGAACGTCACCCAGCAAGTGCTGGACTGGGCGATACAGGCGCATGGCGCGGGCGGCGTGTCGGACGATTTCCCGCTGGCGGCGCAATGGGCGGGCAACCGCACCTTGCGCATTGCCGACGGCCCGGACGAAGTGCATCGCAACGCGATCGCCAAGCTGGAGCTGGCAAAACACATGAGCCCGCCGATAACCCGCGGCTAAATCGATTGAAATTGCTGTGATGCAGCAATAATTTAGCTCGAATTTGGATCGAATCTGACCCAATACGCAGCCCTCTGCGCGAAATCCCAAACGTCTGCATAATAGCGTTTGGGATTTTTTATTGTTTGAAGAAAAACTTTCGAACAAATCGCGCTACAGATTCTCAACCTAAAGAGGAAATCGATGATAGATGCTTATTCCTGGCCTACCCCAAACGGCCACAAGATCCATATCATGCTGGAAGAATGTGAACTGCCTTACCGCGTCATACCGGTCAGCATCGGCGCCGGCGACCAGTTCAAGCCGGATTTCCTGGCGATCTCCCCAAACAACAAAATTCCCGCCATCGTCGATGCGGACGGCCCCGACGGCAAGCCGATCACACTATTTGAATCCGGCGCCATCCTGGTGTATCTGGCCGGCAAAACCGGCAAATTCCTGGGCAAGACCGACCGCGAAAAATTCAGTGCCCTGCAGTGGCTGATGTTCCAGATGGGCGGCCTCGGCCCCATGCTGGGCCAGGCCCACCACTTCCGCATCTATGCGCCGGAAAAAATCGCCTATGCGGTTGACCGCTACACCAATGAATCCAAACGGCTGTACGGCGTAATGGACAAGCAGTTGTCCCAAACCGAATACCTGGCCGGCGATGAGTACACGATAGCCGATATCGCCGCCTTCCCGTGGACGCGCTCGGCAGCCAACCAGGGCATAGACTGGAATGACTTCCCCAACGCCAGGCGCTGGTTTGACCAGATAGACGCGCGCCCTGCGGTGCAACGCGGTGTGGCGGTGCTGGCCGATTCGCGCAAGCCTATCGAGGATGACAAATCCCGGGAAATCTTGTTTGGCAGCACGCAATACAAAAGAAGGTAAGCCCATACCTACAGGAAACAGCGATCGCTGTTTCCTGTAGGCCGCAACAACCCCTCCAATATAGCCGGCCAATTCCCTTGCATACACAAAATCCCCGCCAAGTTGTCAAATAGTCTTACAATCAAAGCTGTTTCCACAGCAGGTTTATGAGTATGCGCCGCCCACCCAAGAAAAATAGAATCAAGCTCGCGGCAGACAGTGTACGTATCGCCAACCTGGCACAGGCAGTAGCACAATCCGGTAGCCGGCTGGAAGACTTGTCCTGGCAAGAGCAGCTTGATTTGCTCGTCGCAAAAACCCTGAAAAGCCAACATCAGGATTTGCTCGATGCTGCCTCCGAGCATTTGTTTGAAACCCACCCGAACTCCTACGAAGTGCTGATGGAAACCATGGAGTCCCTCAGCACCTCATGCCGCCTGGAATACGGCAGCAAGTTCTATGATGCGATGCTGATCGCCGCCCCGGTACTGGCCTGGACCAGGTTTGAAATTCCATCGGGCAGCATCTCGGGCGAAATCATCACCATGGTATCTGCGCATATGGCTTCACACATCCTGGCCGATGACGCGCAGCTGCAGATATTGCCGACCCTGTATTCGATAGACCAGCTGCCGCGCAGCCATTGCGACACCTTTGCGCTGACCGAGCAACTGGCTCTGAGCCTGCTGAAAGGCGCAGTGTTGAAGCCGCAGCACGAGCTGCCGCCGACCATCCCCTTCCTGGCAGATATACGCTACCTGCTAGCCGTAGTGGTAACGCCGGTGCTGACGCCTTTCTTTCGCTGGCAACTGGTCAAGCCGCCCTTCGACACCACCACCGCCAAGAGCGAGATCCTGGCGCAATGGCAAGAAAACGCAACGCCAGTCGTCAGCCGCCTGTTGCCCGGCTGCGGCATAGACCTGCTGATGCCGGAGGCCTATTCCACCGTCTGCCGTGAAGCGGATATCAAGATCAGGCCGGTATCGATACGCGCCGCCGTCTTTTACCTGAGCAATATGCTCAGCGTGGAGCCGTCTGAACTGTCGGTCGTCATTGCCGCCTTCGGCAATCCCGACAGCAATGGCCAGATCGACGAATACCGCGTCAGCTTTTGCGTGGGTAACGCACCCGAGGTCGTATACGGCGTAATCTGGCCCATCTACCAGCAAGATGACCAGCTGACCGCCATCGAGGCCGATCTGGGACAACTGTCGCAACTGTCTTCCACCCTGGCGGAAAGCCTGCTCGGCGAAATCCCGACCGTGCTGGCCGAGTGCGGCGTGCTGCGCGTGAAAAAATTGGACGATATTTTTGCGATGGAGTTCTGCGACGACTGCGGAGCGCCCTTGTTTGCCGCTGCGGATGCGGAGCTGGTGCATGCAGAAATGCCGGACGACGCGCCGCCACAGGGTTCCAGCCACTTCCACTGACA
>JABDED010000151.1 GCA_013287275.1 Betaproteobacteria bacterium | reverse complement strand
AGTATGCAGAGCAACGGACACAGGGTGATCGCCGACAGCTTTCAAAGGACCGACCGGCATGCGGATCTGTGCTTTTTCAACTGCGAAACCTTGTTTGGTCAGGGCTTCAGCGATGTCGTGGTTAGTCACGGAACCGAACAGGCGGCCGTCAACACCGGATTTTTGCGAAATTTGAACAGTCAGACCGCCCAGTTTTTCGCCTTGCTTTTCAGCTGCTGCCAATTTTTCGGCGGCTGCTTTTTCCAGGTCTGCACGTTTTGCTTCGAATTCAGCAATCGCTGCAGCTGTCGCGCGACGCGCCATGCGTTGCGGGATCAGGAAGTTACGAGCGTAGCCGTCTTTTACACGAACTACATCACCCAGGTTGCCGAGATTAACGACTTTATCAATCAGAATAACTTGCATATTTTTCTCCTAAACGTTCAGCCGTCAATTACGCTGTGTGCAGATCAGTGTATGGCAGCAACGCGAGGTAGCGTGCGCGCTTGATTGCTGTGTCAACTTGACGTTGATACAGGGCTTTAGTACCTGTCAGACGCGCTGGCATGATTTTGCCGTTTTCTTGCACGAAGTCTTTCAGTGTGTCGATGTCTTTGTAATCAACTTGTTCTACGTGTGCAGCTGTGAAGCGGCAGAACTTCTTACGTTTGAACAGTGGATTTTGTTGCTGACGCTTTTGTTTCAGCTTGCTTTTATCAAATTTTTTACCGAATGCCATTTTTGGCTCCTAATCAAGTGGTGGCCTCAAATTCAACAATGTGAAATACGAGGCTTTTGCTATTGCGGTTCTTGCGCGACACAAAACCGGTGAATGCCATGACTACCCCCAACTCTATATCCATGAATCGCTTTGAAATTTCACCCGCGGCAATCGCGGATATTTCAAATTCAACCAGGCGCTTGGTGTTGGCTTCTGTCTGCTGCGAGCTATGTGTCAGTATTGCGGAAGCTATCGGAATTCCGGCAGGCGTATAACGCAACACCCCTTTTTCCATGATACTGGCGACGACTCTAAGCTGGTTCACTGATTTCTGTTGCGTCCTCTAACAGGTTAAAACGAATGAATTAAGCTGCAGGTGCTTCAACACGTTGAGTCTTGGCAGCATCTTCCTTCTGTACTGCTTTCATCATTGGCGAAGGAGCTGTTTCAGCTTTTTTCATTTTTACTGTGAGGTGGCGCAGAACGGCATCATTGAATTTGAATGCTGTTTCCAACTCAAGCAAAGTTTCAGCGTCGCACTCGATGTTCATGCAAACATAGTGAGCTTTCGCCAGCTTCTGGATCATGTAGGCGAGTTGACGACGGCCCCAGTCTTCCACACGGTGAACTTGACCGTTGCGGGCTGTAACGCTAGCTTTGTAGCGTTCAATCATTGCAGGCACTTGCTCGCTTTGATCTGGATGTACGATAAATACGATTTCATAATGACGCATATATTCTCCTTGTGGACAATAAAATAGCCCGCCTCGGCGTCAAGACGAGTGCGGGAAGAGGAAAGCCCACGACTATACTCGGTTTTGGCAATTTGTTCAATAGCCTGAATCGTTTATCCTCCGCAACGTCTGGCGGCGCTTGCTGCCGGCTGGTTTTTTTGCAAAAAAAATCAGTTTTTTCAGCATTTTCTTTGCTTTTCTGCATTCAGGACTTGCGTTTATAGCCATGCATTGCGTTATACTGTACAAAAATACAGGCTGAGCATATAAGCAGCCTGTGCTTATGTACATTGGCCCATCCTCAGACTCAGAGAAACCCTATGCTAAAACTTACTGCACGCCAGGAACAGATATTGACGCTGATCAAGGATGCCATCCAGAACACCGGCTTCCCGCCGACCCGCGCCGAAATTGCCAATGAACTGGGCTTTCGCTCCACCAATGCGGCGGAAGAGCATTTGCAGGCCTTGGCGCGCAAAGGCGTGATCGAGATTGCTCCCGGCACTTCACGCGGCATACGCCTGAAAGAGTCAGCCCATGAGAGCAACAGGACGATGGGGATGCAGTTGGCACTGCCCCACCCCGCGCTGATGCAACTCAGCCTGCCGCTGATAGGTCGTGTAGCGGCCGGTTCGCCCATCCTGGCGGAAGAGCATATAGACAAGACCTATGCGGTAGACCCGGCCATGTTTTCGGCGACTCCGGATTACCTGCTAAAAGTGCGCGGCATGTCGATGCGCGATGCCGGCATCCTGGATGGAGACTTGCTGGCGGTGAAAAAATCCGACCAGGCCAAGAATGGCCAGATCGTAGTAGCCCGCCTGGGTGAAGACGTGACCGTCAAACGCTACAAGCGCACCGGGTCCATCATCGAATTGCTGGCGGAGAATCCTGATTATCCAAACATCAGGGTGGGTGAGCAGGATGAGGATTTTTCATTGGAAGGCCTGGCGGTAGGCCTGGTCAGGGCCTGGACCTGATTTTTCCACCTCACCTTCTTCCCCGCTCGGGAGAAGGTGGTTACCTGATTCCCTATGCCGTCTTCCGCAAGTGGCACCGCAGCACAGACACCCAGCCCGACATGATCTGACGCCCCGCGCAGGCAAGGGCGCTTTTGAAGATTCCCCCCCGTCAGAGATATAGCAATAAAGCTTGGCCAATAAAAAACGCCCCGGTTTTATCCAGGGCGTTTTCGTCAAATCAGGCGCTTAGTGCTTTACTACGCCGGTATCTACCTGGCCGTCGGTCTTGGCCGCTGCCGCGGCAACCGGCACCTCTTCCTCCACCAGTTCCACCGGCTGGCGCTCCAGCGCGATTTCCAGCACTTTGTCTATCCAGCGCACGGGAATGATCTCCAGCCTGTTTTTGACATTGTCTGGAATTTCGGCCAGATCCTTGGCATTTTCCTCAGGGATCAAAACAGTCTTGATGCCACCGCGATGCGCTGCCAGCAGCTTCTCTTTCAAGCCACCGATAGGCAGGACTTCGCCGCGCAAGGTAATCTCGCCGGTCATTGCCACGTCCGCACGCACAGGAATACCCGTGAATACGGACACCAGCGCAGTCGTCATCGCGATACCGGCCGATGGACCGTCCTTCGGCGTCGCACCTTCAGGCACGTGGATATGGATATCGCTCTTCTCGAACACATCCCCCTTGATGCCCAGGCGCTTGGCGCGGCTGCGAACCACGGTGCGCGCTGCCTCTATCGACTCCTTCATCACATCGCCCAGGGTACCGGTACGTATCACGCCGCCCTTGCCGGGCATCGATACCGCCTCGATGGTCAGCAAGTCGCCGCCGACTTCGGTCCAGGCCAGGCCAACCACCTGGCCCACCTGGTTGTCCTTGACTGCTACGCCGAAATCGTAACGGCGCACACCCAGGAATTTATCCAGGTTCTTGGAATTGACGACAGCTTTCTTGTCGCTCTTTTTCAGCAGCAGCATCTTGACGACTTTGCGGCAAATTTTGGAAATTTCGCGTTCCAGCGAGCGCACGCCAGCCTCACGGGTGTAATAGCGGATGATGTCGCGCAATGCGCTTTCGGATA
>JABDED010000150.1 GCA_013287275.1 Betaproteobacteria bacterium | reverse complement strand
CTGGCAGGACCTTAATGCCACAACCTCGGCACACATAACGGTCCTTGTCGACATTCTCAATCAGCCACAACTGCTCGGCTTCGACGATCTCGCCTGTGATCTTGTCTTGCGCTGATTCCACACATACTCCTTAGTTGTTGGGATTGACTCAGGTGACCATATTCAACTGAATCTATGGCGCCGGTGCCGTGTCCAGATGCCTTGTCCCCCAAGTGGATGCAAGGTGATGGAATTGACCGATGGCGCCAATGATTTGCGGCGTGTCAGTGTTTTGAAAGTGCCTTGCGAAGACCAGCGTGCCGTGCATAAGGTACTTTGCCAAGTCAATCAAGAAATGGCCGAGCGTATCGTTTGCGTAAAACGGTCCATAGGTTGCGAGTCTTTGCGGGCCTTGGGCGACAAGCTGGACGCCCGCATAAGTGGGATGCGTGGCGTATGCGCAGTATCGTTGATAAATCGCTTCCCGCTGTCCAGTGGTCCATCCATCACGCCTGTCCAGCGCATCGCGCACTGCCTTGGGTTTAAACTTCTGCTTCGCCAGGCGCCCGCCTACTTGCCATACCGCGATAGCTGCGGGTTCAAGCAGAAAGAAATCAAGTAAATGGGTAGTTTCCAGGATATCCCGAATGAGTCCGAAGCCTGCCTGGTAGTATCCCGCCAAGCAGAGTTTTAATGAGGTCGCGCTTGCATTGAACAGACGGATGCCGAGCAGCTGCACAACTTGTTGATCGGTAGTCGGCTGAGGAAAGGCTCGCCCCAATATCTGCACCAGATCCATCGCGCCCTCAATGACCTGCAAGTGAGCCAGCAGGGCTGGGCTGGCTTCAATCGCAGTCATGCTTTGACAACGGAGCCGTTCCTCCTCGCCATGTAAACCGCTCAAGTTGTCTAGGAAAGTATGGGCTTCCACGTAGTTGCATTCTAGTTATCTACGTGCGCACGGGGAGGTCAATACGTTGCACCAGGTTTTGCGTCAGCCAGTTTGTTGTCAGCAGCGCACGCTGGCCTTCCGCATACACTTGCGAGTTTCCATCAAGCGCACGCAGTGTGATCAGAATGACCACACGTAGCGGCTGGGCCAGGGGTGACTCAAACGCGCGCCTGACCATCGACGCCTGCAGAGCCCATATCATGCCGGCTTTTCCCTTGGGGAAGCGGCGCCGGTATGTCTTCACGGGCGACCACTTGCCTCCGTGTTCGACCTGTGCGTTTTCGAAACCAGTGGTTCCCAATTCGCCTTCAGCTGGGACTTGACCGCGAAATTGCAGCACGCCGTCTGCATCAGGTGTCAATGTACCGAAGCCGACATCGACATTGACGCGGACGTACTCGGCGCCTGCCGATGAGTTGAGCGGCGACGCGTAGGCCACAGTGATGATGACTTCCCCGCGCAACTTCTCTTCGTGCATGAGTGATGCAGGAATCGGAAACGGCGCCTTTCGCCATTTCGTGTTGTCCGCGATGTCCAGCTCGAACAGTGTGGTGAAGCTCGAATCTGTATCGTAAAGCATGCTCGTTGGATCGCTGGGCAGCCCCGCGCCAAAATAGCGGCGCTCAACCGCCGGTCGATCCGGTGAATTAAGCTGGGCGCTGTGTATCATCAGTGCCTTGACCATCGTAGGCGACACTGTGAGCGGGTACGCGCGACCCGGCGCGCTCAACGCCTGCCATGCGTGCGCAGCCATGGAGGCCACGATCGGCGAGGCAAAGCTCGTGCCGCAGCCGCACGACAGGTTCCAACCAGGGACAAGCACATGGACACCGATGCCGGCAGATGCCAGGTTTGCGTCCGCATTTCCGCCGACGTGCACGATATCTGGCTTCGGTGTGAATACAGGGCCGGGTCCTCGCCGGGAGTATGGCGCCGGCTCGCCGGCCCTCACTAGGCTCATGGCGCTATCAAGGTGCGTCAATGCTCCGATTGTCAACGCGCGTACCGAATCCCCGGGGCTCGAAATACGGTCGGCCAGCACCGCCCCGGCTGTTGGCCAGCCACGTCGAGGCATACCGATGTAGTTGCCGGCGGCGACAACGAACAACACTCCGTACGCATCGCTGAGCGCATCGAGTTCGCGACCAAATATACTGAACTCATCATCACCGACTTCATCGCCGCCAAGCGACAGATTCCACACCTTGATGTCTGGCCTCTTGGCCAGCGCGTCACGTAGGCGCAGAATGAGGTCGCTCTCATAAGAGCTACCCGTTTCGAGCGCACAAACGTCGTGGATCATGCAGGAGATCGCGGGAAATAAGGAAGGATGTCCGTTCAGGCCAACGCTGTCTACCACCAAGGAGCTCACTGAGGTGCCGTGCGCATAGTCAGTATCGGGAGGAAGGATATAGGTATCGCGGCTGGCCACCCATGGCGCGAGCGGCACTACTGCGGGATCGACGCCGGTGTCGAACACGCTGACGGTCGGCAGCCCGGCGGCCGGTAGGGCGGCGGTGAACATCGGAGCCGGCGTGGCGAGAGTTGCGGCGGCTGGTGCCACGGTCGCCGCAGGCCAAACGTGGGGTTCGATGCGCACTTGCCGCACGCCCTGAAATTGCAGAATGCGACGCAGCGCATCGAGCGTGAGTACATCATTCATCTCCACGAGGTAGATCGTGGGGCCGACGCGCTGCTCTAGCTTGGAATAGGCCACGCCAACAGCGTCGAATAACTGGGTCATACGTTCGGCGACTAAGCGGGTGGTCGCTTCGGTCCGGTGTGCGAAAATCTGCACCACTAGGCGACGGCTCTGCACCCGTAATTCCTGCAGCACCTGGTCCAGCGGCCGGCCACGGAATTGCTTGGGCAATCGGCGCTGAATATCCCACGCTTCAAAGCTCTCGACTGCGCTAATGTTGGCGCGGATCTTTTTCGTATCGCGCTGGCCGAGCACGTTGTTCAGCTGGGCCAGACTGACCGCGTTGACCGCGACCAGCATTTCGTCGATCTGGCCATGACCAGCCGGGGGCATGCCTGCGGCCGCAATCAGCTCCGTGGGGCGATGTGACTTGGCGATCGCCACGTCGCGCAGCTTGATCACCATGACGCCTGGGACGTCAGGGTTAGCACCAGCTTCCGCCGCAATCACATTGCCAGCTTGGCTCATCGAAGCCTGCAGCGCATGCCGCAAATCCGCCGTGACCGGTACCAGCTCCTTGGTACTGCCGCCCGTGACTTCAACGCCTGAAAGATCGCGCGACTGATATGTGACATGCGCGATGGGGTTGCTGCGCTTGGCCCTACCTCTTTCGGGCTGGTTTGCCTGTGTCGCCATGGTCCCCCTCAACGAAGTGACTTATTTGTCTAGTTGACACATTATATAGACGGGAAAGTTCCCGTATTGAAAATGTTTTGGTGTCCCATTCTCGCAGCCATCGTATTTCGTCGCCGATGGATGCCAAGGCGTGACCCGCTGCCAAAGCCAACGCCAGTGATAGCCTTCGGAACAGTTCACCCTCATCAATCTTAGGCAGACCCGCCAGGACGGCATGCCGTTTTGT
>JABDED010000149.1 GCA_013287275.1 Betaproteobacteria bacterium | reverse complement strand
ATGGAAAAATTACTGGGTGAGCTGGGTGACGCGAAGATCGCGGGCTCGCAATCGCAGGAGACCGTGGTGGCACTGAGAGCAGAAATTGAGAAAATGCGACAGCCTACTCCTGTTGGACTTTTTCTGTCTGAGTCTGCCGGGGGATCGGCTTCCGAAGGCGGATCGGGAAACCAATTGCTGCGTTGGATGACTGAGTTAACATCAAATTTTGTGTAGGTTGATCCTCAAGGTTCGTAATCCACGCAGTGATTCTGCGTGGTTCCGATGAATTCCCTTACACCGGTAAAGCGGCCAACCGGTTTCATTCAACCTATTGTCACATTCAAAGTGCACTCGCCGCATGCCCTGGTACTAACGGCGGATTATCAAGTTGAGCGTGAGAATCGCCTCGGACCCGACAATGCTCTCATACGCCTTGATCACCTTTGTGGATCTAGATTCGACGTACGGTACGGATTGAAAAGTACGATCGAATTCCACCACCCTGGCAGTAATCCCAGGAGTTGAACACTCAATATCTCTGATCCGCTTTAACTTTGGAGCGTGGCAGTCGTCTCCAAATCTATTTGCAAATTCCTTTTTTTCCGGCCAAAAATTTTTCCAGTTCATATGGTCCTGCTTGCTTGTTTTTTGTTAAGTGATCAAGGCGATGCGCTGCGTTGCACCGACTAGACCGGGAAAGGGCTTCAAGTTGACCGGCGCACCGCGGATGCCTGCATCAACGGCGTTGGCGATCCAGTCAAACACCATGCCCACCGGCAGCTGGGGCCGTAGGCACCGCCGCGTATCATCTGCGGTGTCCAGTGTCTACAACTACGCAGCCCTCTTCGTTGCCGCTTTACGATGTCAGCCAGGCGCTAAGCGCGCGTAGGCTGTCCTCGCTCAACTCGCCGGCTGCACCTGCCAGCCGGAGGCGCCCCAGAAGGTAATCGACGCGTGCCTGGACCAGGTCTAGCTCCGCGGTAAATAGTCTCTGTTGGACGTCCAGAACGTCCAGTTGCGTACGCGTGCCGACGTCGCGTCCAAGCATGGTCGCCTCAAGGGCGCTACGCGCCGATACCAGGGACTGCTCCAAAGCGGCGATACGGGAAACTCCGGTGGTCACGGCAAGGAATCCATCTTGCACTTTGATGCGAACATCTCGACGTGCGGCGTCCAAATCATGCTCGGCCTTAAAGCGTTTGGCGATGGATTCACGCTGGCGCGAATCCAGGCTGCCACCGGCATACAAGGGGATATTCAATTGCAGCCCCACCGTTGCAGTTCGGTCTCCGCTAGGCGCGACCAAGGGGGACAGACTACCACTCTGTCCTTTCGCGCCGTAGCTGGCTACCAGGTCCACGGTTGGACGTCCAGCAAGACGGTACTTGTCAATTTCAGCTCTGGCGATGTCCAGTTCGGAACGGCGGCTCTTGACGAGGTTGCTCTGATCTTCCGCCCGGGTCTGCCAGGTGAGCAGATCCTCCGGGTCCGGCCGGCGGGGTACGGACGAAGCCAGTTTGGCGAGTTGGACCGGCTGTGCACCGATAAGCTCGCGGAACTGAGTCTGTCGCAGTTCCAGCACGGATTGTACCGAAACCGCGTGCGCATCGACGCCATCCAGCCTGGCCTGCGCTTCGTGCACATCGGTGATCTTGCCTTGACCGATGTCGAAACGTGCCTTGGCGCGATCGCGCTGATGACGGACTGCGGCCTGTTCGGCCTGGACTACACGGAGCGTCTCGTCCGCCACCACCACGCCGAAATAGGCCTCGGCCACGCGCAGAACGAGGTCCTGGCGCGAGGCGTCGAACTGGAACTGCGCCAATGCTGATTGCTCATGCAGCTGCTGCCGGTTCGCCTTAGCCGCCATGTCGTACAAAGGCTGTACGAGCTGCACTGTGGCCTGCCGCGCCGTACCCGTGCTTGCTGAGGGAACGAGCGTAGAAACGGCTGGTGGAACGTCGGACGTGAGCCGATCATGGATCCGACTGACGTTCGCCTGAAGGTTGACACGCGGGCGTAGTAAGGCATCACCCTGCACGGCCTTTTCACGGCCGGCAGTAAGGGCCTCATTGTCGGCCAGACTTGTCGGGTCATACTGTAATGCCTGTTGATAGGCCGTCACCAGGTCGATGGCGCTCGCGTGTGTGAGATTCAGGCTGAGCAAAAAGCACAAGCCAGCCTTGGTCGCACAAAGGGGAATATTAGGTATCTTTTTCATAGGAATATCTCTTTTCTTGAATGGACGATCAGGTCGCGCTGGGGCGCTGAGCCCGATAACAGGCCGCGTACAGCGCCGGCAGGAAGATCAGCGTCAACAGCGTCGCCACGGCCATCGGGCCCCAGAACACCGATTCAGTCAGCGGAATCATCGCCAGGATCGCAGCCAACGCGGTTAGCCCGATGGGTCGCAGGCGGCGCACGGCCGATTCAACGATCGCGGTCCACAGCGGCATGCCGTTTGCGACCTCATGGTCGATCTGTACCACCAGAATCACAGAGTTTCGGATGATCATGCCGGCCAGCGCAATCACGCCCAGCATGGCCACAAAGCCGAACGGGATTTGGAACGCTGCCAAGACAGCGCTGACGCCGATCAGACCCAATGGCGCCGTCAGCAGCACCAGGCCCATCTTTTTCATATCCTGCAACTGGATCATCAGCAGCACCAGCACCCCGATGATGGTCGCCGGCATCACCGCGAATACCGAATGCTGGGCCTTTTCGCTCGATTCTGCGGCACCCCCGACATCAATGCCATAGCCCATCGGCAGTTCCTTTGCCAGTGCCTCCATCTTCGGCTGCAACGCGGCCGTCACGTCGGGCGCCTGCGCCCCCGCAATGTCGGCCCGCACTGTCAGGGTGGGGATACGGTTGCGACGCCATATTTCGCTGTCCTCGCTGTCCAGCGTGAGTCTTGCGACTTGCGAGACGGGTACAAACTTGCCTTCACGCAGATAGATCTTCGCGTCTTTGAGGTTGTTGAGGTCAGTGCGCTCCGCGTCGATCAGGCGGGCCACCACGTCAATGTTTTGGTCTTCCTCACGATACTGCGTGATCGGAGTACCTGACAGCGAAGCCTCAAGTGCAGCCTTGATCTGATAAGAACTAATGCCTAGAGCACGTGCTTTATCCTGGTCCACTTCAACTCGCATGCGTTTGACACTTTCACCCCAGTCCTGGTTGACGTCTCGGACAGAGGGATTGGCGCGCATGATTGCCGCCACGCGCTCGCCGATCGCACGGACCTTGGCATTGTCGTTGCCGTAGACCCGGAATTGCACTGGGTAACCAACCGGCGGCCCGTTTTCCAGGCGATTGACGCGGCCCCGCACATTTGGAAGACGATTTTCAAATATTTTCTGTATCTTTGCCACGACACGCTCGCGCGCCTCGCCACCTTTGGTCATCACCATCATCTCGCCCAGGTTGATGTTCGGCGTCTGCGCGTCCAGCGGCAGATAGAAGCGAGGAGCTCCGTTGCCGACAAAACTGGTCACCGCGGCAATATCTGCGTCACCTTTGAGAAGTCTCTCCAGTTCTTGAACTTCGCGCTGGCTAGCCTCGAAGGTCGCTGCCTTCGGCATC
>JABDED010000148.1 GCA_013287275.1 Betaproteobacteria bacterium | reverse complement strand
AGCGCTGGTCGGCATGTCAGGCGGCGGCAAGACTTCGCTGGTAAACCTGGTGCCGCGTTTTTACGCCCCTGACCGCGGCGATGTTTTGCTGGATGGGATATCCCTGCAGGATATTTCCCTGCGCAGCCTGCGCGAGCAAATAGCAATGGTCAGCCAGAACGTGATCTTGTTCGACGATACGGTAGAGGCGAATGTCGCCTACGGCGATCCGCAACCGGATCCGGCCAGGGTGGCCGCAGCGGTGCAGGCGGCGCACCTGGGCGAGGTCGTAAAGGATTTGCCGAACGGACTGCAGACCATGATAGGCGATAACGGCATGCGCCTGTCCGGCGGCCAGCGCCAGCGTATGGCGATCGCGCGGGCTATCTACAAGGATGCGCCTATACTGATACTGGATGAAGCGACTTCGGCGCTGGATTCGGAATCCGAGCGCGCAGTACAGCAGGCACTGGATGAGCTGATGCTGGGCCGCACGACGCTGGTCATTGCGCATCGCTTGTCCACCATCGAAAGGGCGGACCGGATTGCAGTGCTGGTGGACGGGCAGATCGTGGAAATCGGCACGCACGCAGAGCTGCTGGCGGCCGAGGGCGTGTACGCCAACCTGTACCGGCTGCAGTTTGCAGCATAAGCTTTAACCGGCGGGGCCTCTGACGTCACGAGCCGTTAACATCGCGGGACGCCAACATCGAATAATCAGGAGATATGAAATGACAACAGGTGCGACAAAAGCTATTTCCCGTTTTCCGGTACCGGAGCTGCAGCAACTGCCGGACGACATACGCGAAAAAATCCTGGCGGTGCAGGAAAAAGCCGGTTTCGTGCCGAACGTATTCCTGACACTGGCACACAGGCCGGACGAGTTCCGTGCCTTCTTTGCCTATCACGACGCACTGATGCTGAAACAGACCGGCAGCCTGAGCAAGGCCGACCGCGAAATGATCGTCACCGCGACCAGCGCCAGGAATAATTGCCTGTATTGCGTGGTCGCGCATGGCGCCATCCTGCGCATTTATTCCAAGAATCCGCTGGTTGCCGACCAGGTTGCCGTCAATCACCTGAAAGCTGACATTACACCGCGGGAATGCGCGATGCTGGATTTTGCAATCAAGGTTTGCGTCGATTCCCAAAATGTCGGCGATGAGGACTATGTGGAACTGAAGAAACACGGCTTCGACAATGAAGACGTATGGGACATTGCCGCCATCACCGCGTTCTTTGGTCTATCCAATCGCATGGCCAACGTGATTTCCATGCGGCCCAATGACGAGTTTTTCCTGATGGGGCGGGTTCCCCGCGCATGACAGGCTTGAGCACGATTCCCCGCACGCTGGTTATCGCTCCCAACTGGATAGGCGATGCAGTGATGGCGCAGCCGCTGTTGCGCTTATTAAAGCAGCAGCATCCTGAGCGGCCGATAGACGTTCTCGCGCCGGCCTGGGTAGCGCCGGTATTGCGCGCGATGCAAGAGGTGGATACGGTGCTGGGCACGCCTTTCAGGCATGGCGCCTTGCAGTTGCGCGAGCGCTGGCGTTTTGCGCGGGAATTGAAGCAACGCGGCTATGCGGAAGCCTATGTGTTGCCTAACACCCTGAAATTTGCACTGATTCCCTGGCTGGCCGGCATACCCAGGAGGATCGGTTATAAGGGGGAAAGCCGGTACGGCCTGATCAATGTGATGCATAGGGACGACCCGATGCATCCCAGGGCCATGGTGCCCTTCTACGCGGCGCTGGCGGCGCCTCCATCTGCACAGCCCCCCGCAGGCTTGCCGCGCCCGGTGTTGAAGCTTGCTGACGGGCAGATCGCTGCGGTGTTAAAGGAACTGGGCTTGCACCAAGACAAGCCGGTGCTGGTTTTTTCTCCCGGCGCCGAGTTTGGCAATGCCAAACGCTGGCCCACCTCTCATTTTGCCGAACTCGCCAACACTGTGCTGGCAAGCAATCCAGAGGTCCAGGTCGTTTTATTGGGCTCAGGCAAGGATCAGGCGGTGTGTGCGGAGATTTCAGCACTATCGCCCCGGGTTCGCAGCCTGGCAGGCCGGACCTCGCTGGATCAGGCGGTAGCGCTGATTGCGCAGGCCAGTGCAGTAGTCAGTAACGACTCCGGCCTCCTGCATATTGCGTCGGCGCTGAATCGCCCTGTGATTGCGATCTACGGCCCCACCGACCCTGATCATGCGCCGCCGTTTTCCGACATCGCCCGCTCATTGTCCTTGCGCCTGCCGTGCGCGCCGTGCAGGCAGCGCGAATGCCCCCTGGGCCATCATGACTGCATGCAAAAATTAGGCAGTGATATCGTCTGGCAAGAGTTGCAGCCCATGCTGGCCATTCATTGACGGCGTAACCAGGCGCTTACGCATTCCCCTCCTTTTATCTTTCCGTTGAACAAGTTCTTCGCACTTTTGATGCGACAGGAGCAAGGCGGGGAACTTGTCGAAATTTTTTGCAGGTTTTCTCGCCGGTGCTCAGTCCGGGAATTGCTGCAGGGATTTTGTTTTTTCCTGTAAATAAGGGCGGTCCAGGGACTTCGTCCTCTGTGCAGCAGCAGAAAAGCGTATCTCGTTCGCACTACTGTTGCTGCCGGTCTATCGGATAAGTTTCTTGACGTTATTTTAGTTTTTGTGAGCAACGTCGATGGATTTTACATAGCCGTAAACTCCTCTCCGCGCTGGAAGCGCTTTCCCCAATGGCAGACCGTATTTACCGCGGCGGGTACGGAATTTGCTCAGTTAGGATTGTCCATTGCTTGATAGCGGTGAAGTAAGTGGGCATTCGGGTAATTCGGCTCCGTGCGTTTCCTGCACAGCAAATCAGGTTGAAGTAGCCATAGGCCCATCTTAGTCCGCTATTTATTATTCAGGAGAAAGAAATGAAAAAAATTCTTAGTATATTGGGAGCTCTAGCCGGCCTGTCAATTGCGGCCTCGGCTGTTGCTAATCCGATCGTGGACACATGGACGTTCTCCGAAACCCTGGCCTGGTCGGCGGAAACCTACACTGCTGGTGGCTCTACACGGCACCCGCAGCTCGCTGGGAATTGCTCCTGTAGCAGCTAACGGCACCGTCAATACCGGTGGTCCGGCGGCGATTACCAATACGATCACTCACACCAATAATGCGATTGACTCCAGTTTCGCTACGTTGGCTACCGCAACCCTGCACAATACCCTGACCCTGACCCCGTTGCTGCCGACTCCAGGCGGACCACAGGTAATTCCTCCTATTGATTTTATGATCCACTTCAAGGAAACATTGAATCAAGCACCTTGCGGTTTCCCGGTAGTTACTACCTGCGACGACGTTTTTGTGATTGACTTCGGCTCATTGAACAATTCTTTCATCTATGACACCAATAAATATTTTATCAGTATCATCACTACTACCGGTAACCTGACTCCACTGGATCCTGGTGCTTGTGCTGCTGCTGGTTCGCCCACAGGCTGCCTGGGTTTCACTACACCGGAAAATGCGGTTACCCCAGTGACTTTTGCTTTCCTGGTGACAGCTCAGCCTGTGACTGTGCCTGAACCTAGCCAGCTCGCACTGTTGGCGATCGGTCTGCTGGGCCTGTAT
>JABDED010000147.1 GCA_013287275.1 Betaproteobacteria bacterium | reverse complement strand
ATGGGCGGCGCCGACGTGTCGCGCGCCGGCGTGCAGCGCGATCTGTTGCCGCTGGTGGAAGGCACAACCGTCAATACCAAATACGGCATGATCAAGACCGACCATATCCTGTTCATTGCATCCGGCGCTTTCCACCTGGCCAAACCTTCGGACCTGATCCCGGAACTGCAGGGCCGC
The DNA here is from genome assembly GCA_013287275.1 of Betaproteobacteria bacterium. Taxonomy (GTDB): domain Bacteria; phylum Pseudomonadota; class Gammaproteobacteria; order Burkholderiales; family Burkholderiaceae_D; genus Undibacterium. The sequence goes on along the minus strand of JABDED010000147.1, from coordinate 3,533 downwards.
TTCCCTATCCGGGTGGAACTGGAGTCCTTGTCGATTGCCGATTTCGAACGCATACTGACCAGTACCGACGCCTGCCTGACCAAGCAATATGAAGCGCTGCTGGCAACCGAGGACGTGAAGGTCGACTTCACCAAGGAAGGCATAGAGCGGCTGGCCGGCATCGCCTACTCCGTCAATGAAACCACCGAAAACATCGGCGCCCGCCGCCTGTACACGGTGATGGAAAAATTGCTGGAGGAAGTGTCTTTCGATGCGCACCAAAAGAGCGGCCAGACCGTCGTCATCGACGCCGCCTATGTGGATGGCAAGCTGGGCGCGCTATCGGTCAATGAAGACTTGTCGCGCTACGTGCTGTAAACGAACCAGATGAAGTAGAATTAAAAGCCCGGCATATCAGATTTGCCGGGCTTTTTTATTTTGAGAGACAGACATGGCAAACAAAACGCTGGGTACGCGCCAAAAGCTGAGTTTCCGCATCGAGCCTTCACAGGCCAAGCCGCGCAACCCGGTGGCGATAGCGGCCAGGCAGCGCGCGGCGGGCCCCCACAAAAAATCCGTATCTGCGGTAAGGCAGGCGCAAAAACTGGCCGTCAAAAAGGGCGAGACCGAGCCTTAAGGCTTAATTCAACTCTTGCTTCGCATCCCTGGCCAGCAAGCGCCCTATCATTTGCTGCACCGGCACGTCGTCAAACAGCACCCCCGCCACCGCATCGGTAATCGGCATATCCACATTCAATTTCGCAGCCAGCATTTTTACCGCCTGGGCGCAACGCACGCCTTCCGCCACATGGCCCAGTTCCGCGACGATATGCGGCAGGGATTTGCCCTGCGCCAGCGCCAGTCCCACCTTGCGGTTGCGCGACAGGTCGCCGGTGCAAGTCAGTATCAGGTCGCCGACGCCGGTCAGCCCCATCAGGGTTTCGGTACGGCCGCCCAGCGCGGAACTTAAACGGCTGATTTCCGCCAAGCCGCGCGTGATCAATGCCGCCCGCGCGTTCAAGCCCAGCCCCAGGCCGTCGGCGATGCCGGTCGCAATGGCCAGGATGTTTTTCACGGCGCCGCCGACCTCGACTCCCACCAGATCATCGCTGGAATAGACCCGTAAGGCATTGCCGTGCGCCGCATTCACGACCTGCAGGCACAAGTCGGCGGAGGATGACGCTATCGTCAATGCACAGGGCATGCCTTTGGCGACTTCTTGCGCAAATGAAGGGCCGGACAAGGCGCCGGCGTCGATATCCTTGCCCAGCACCTGCTGCACTACCTGGTGCGGCAGCAGCAGGCTGCCCTCTTCGAAACCCTTGCACAGCCAGACCACGCGCTTTGACTGGTACGGCAGGCACTGCTGCAGCGTCGGACGCAGGCCGGCCACCGAAGTCGCCAGGATCAGCAGATCTGCCGGATCCGCCACGTGCTGCAATGCCCGTTCAAAATCGGCGGTCGCGTGCAATGGCGCAGGCAGGGCCACGCCCGGCAGGTAAGTTCGGTTCTCGCGGTGGGTTTCAATATCCTGCATCGCGGCGGCATTGCGCCCCCACAGCAACACATCGTTCCTGGCCGCCAGCGATATCGCCAGCGCCGTGCCCCAGGCACCGGCGCCTAAAATGGTAATTTTCATGATTCCCTAATTCGAGCCGTCACCGGCATCCATTCTTGCCTGGTCCAGTTTGACATAAAAAAAGGACAGCAGACTGTCCTTTTTCTATTGGGCGGCTGCATAGCTGCGACAGATTTGCAGCTTATACGCCCCAGACCTCGGACGTCTTTACATATCCTATCTGGCCGTCCTTGTGCTTGACCTTCAGCCAGCCGCCGGTTCCCGGTTCCACCATCTCCAGCAAGACATTTTTATCGGCACTGAACACGACGGCAGAAGACTCGTCGGCGGCGGCGCGCACTTTCGCATTGGCGGTACGTACGACCACATTACGCCTTGCCACCAGCTCCTTGGATTCAATCCAGCTTAAATCGCCCGCCATATCGCGCACCTTGCTCCAGGTGCCATAGGTCAGTATCACTTCGACCGGCATGCCGCGCGGCGCCACATACAGCTTGCCGCCCTTGGTGGACGGCGCGTCATACAGGATGACAGGGGAAGCGCCTACGGCTTTGAATTCCAGCGCATGGGCAGCGCCTGCCAGCAGGCTGAGGCCGGCCAGCAACGGTAACAGCAGGAAGCGACGGATAGTGCGCATATCTTTCAAGACTCCAGTAAGGAAGCGGGTACAGCCGGCAGCGGCGGCGCCGGACTCAAGCGGATAGTCCGATCAAGTCCGGCAAGCGCTTGCCACCGCAATGAACGCTTAGTGCGTTGTCGTGCCTTCCGGAGCCGGGCTGGCAGCGCCGTCAACCTGCGCTGCAGCTTGCTGCTCCGCCAGGTTTTGCAAACGCTGTGCGTAGAAGGCTTCGAAATTGATTTCCGCCAGGTGGATAGGAGGGAAGCCGGCACGGGTGATTGCATCGGCAATATTCGCACGCAGGTAAGGGTACACGATATTCGGGCAGCCTATGCCGAGCAAAGGATCCAGTTGATCTGCCGGGATGTTGCGCGCTTCAAAAATACCAGCCTGCTTGCCTTCAACCAGAAAAGCGACCTTGTCTTTGACTTTTGCAGTCACAGTAATGGTTACTGTGGATTCAACGATGCCTTCGGCGATTTGTTCTGCGCCTACGTCTACGGCAACTTCTATGCTAGGTGCCTCTTGTTCCAGGAAGATCGCTGGGGAGTTCGGCTGTTCAAGCGACAAATCTTTCAGATAAACGCGTTGAATTTGAAATACGGGCTGCAGATTTTCGTCAGACATGTGAGGCTTTCTAAAATGCTAAAAGATTAATAATGAACAGCGAGAGTGCAAAACGGCTGTTTTGCGGCTGTTTTGCGCCTGTTCCAGTCCGGCTAAAGCCTGCCAGCAGACTTAGCCGGCTGATTTTAAGCCCGCAACTCGCTATTCTATCAAGCAGAACGCCCTGACAGCAATCAAGCTTGCTGCAACAAGGGCTCCAGCTTGCCGGCACGGTCCAGCGCAGACAGGTCATCGAAGCCGCCGACATGGGTTTCCCCTATGTAAATCTGCGGCACGGTACGGCGTCCGGTCTTCTGCATCATGTCTTCCCTGATGACGGGATCGAGATCCACCCGAATCTTTTCTATATTTTCAACGCCCTTGGACTTCAACAGGCGCTCAGCCATCACGCAATAGGGACAAACAGCGGTGCTATACATTACTACATGGGACGTCATGATTTTCTCCTGCACATATTTCCGGCCTCAGCCTTATTTTCCAGCCTTATTGCAATATCGACTATTTGATGGTCGGCAAACCTTGCGATTTCCACGCAGTCAGGCCGCCCTCCAGGCTGAACACCTGGCCGAAACCGGCTTTTTTCAACAGGGATTCGGCATTCGCCGAGCGTATGCCGCGGTCGCATACGGTAATGATGGTAGCGCTTTTGGATTTTTCAATTTCCTTGACACGATTTGACAATTCGCCCAAAGGAATATTTTTGGCATTTTGTAAATGTCCGGTGGCAAA
>JABDED010000146.1 GCA_013287275.1 Betaproteobacteria bacterium | reverse complement strand
CACTCAAAGAGAATTTCGTCGACGGCAATCCATATGTGGCCGAGACCCATGGCACCGCGGTTGCGGGCATCATTGCCGCGCGCGAGGGCAATGGCATAGGTATCGTGGGAGTTGCCCCGGGAGCTAAATTGCTGGCGCTGCGAGCGTGCTGGGAGAGTCCGGACAAAAATACGCAATGCAACAGCTTCACCCTGGGCAAGGCGATCAATTTTGCGATCACGCATGGCGCAAACGTGATCAACCTGAGTTTGAGCGGTCCGCCGGATCGCCTGCTGCAACGTCTGCTGGATGCCGCGCTGAGTCGCGGCATTGCCGTTATTGCGGCGGTTGATCCGCATAGCCCGGGAGGGGGCTTTCCGGCGTCTTATCCCGGCGTGATGGCGGTCAGCGATGGCGGCGGCAAAGGCGGATTGGCGAAGGTCTTCATTGCGCCCGGGCGCGATATCCCGACTACCGTGCCAGGATCTCAATGGCGGTTTGTCTCCGGCTCTTCTTATGCGGCGGCCCATGTGTCCGGCATGATGGCTTTGCTGCTGGAGTTGCGCCCGGTCCGCAATGCGCCGCGCGGACAGGGAGAGGTTGTTGTCCATGCGATCGACGTGATTGCGCCGCTGGCTGCGGGTGCCATCGATATTTGTGCAACAATGACGCAAACCACGGGGAAGTGCCTATGCTCATGTACATCGACGCATGCATCGAAAGAGAATCATAGCCTTTGATTTTCGTGTCTGTTCCAGAACCCTGCTGCTGTGCGCAACGGGGGGAGTCGTTGCGCTCGCGGCGATCGATGTGCGGGCGCAAGTCAGCGGGACTGTAGCACTGGTTTCCGATTACAGGTTCCGCGGTCTGTCGTTGAGCAGCGGCCAGGCTGAACCGCAGCTAAGCCTGGCTTACGATAGCCCCGGCGGTTGGTATGCGGGATTATTCGGCTCCAACGTCAAATTGCGCGATGACCGTGATCAGCAAGTGATTGCGTATGCGGGATATTCCCGGAAATGGCTGTCGGGGCTGAGTGCGGAATTTGGCGTTACAGCTTCTTCCTTTCTTAAAACCTCGTACTACAACTACGCCGAAGCATTTGTCGGCGTGAATTTTGACGAGCTCAGCGGCAGGCTTTATGTTTCGCCGAACTACTTCGGGCAATCCATCCCTAGCGTATATCTGGAACTGAATGCATCCCACCAGATTGCAGCGCGGACGCATTTGTTGGCGCATATAGGATATCTGCGATCATTTTCCGGCACGGATGAGCCTACGTTTGTTCCGCTTTCTCGCATTGATGCCTTGCTAGGCGTAGCGACAAACTGGGGCGACTGGAGATTTCAACTGGCATGGACAGGCACGGCCAGGAGTCGTGCCCGGTATCCGCTTTTCGGTGAGCGCAATTCAGATGCGCTGGTGTTCAGCGCTGCCTATTCCTTCTGAGCGCCCATAGTGCCGGTGGGTGCTCCAAGATGATTTTCACTTCGAGTCTTCATACTATTTTCAACAAGTCCTGAACTTTTCTTTCGACGCCAGGAATACACGGCAGTCCGTGTGCAATTTCCTCGTTGAGTAAAAAGGAGGCATGATGAAAACTCAAACCTGTAATATAAGTTGGCTGGTAGCAAAAATTGTAGCTCTGGGCGTTGCCGGGAGCCTGTCTGCTTGCGGCGGTAGCGACTATGGAGGCGGCGGTAGCATGTATACCCCGCCACCTTCGCCTCCGCCTATGGTCGCTTATGTTGCAAAAAGCCTGGTTGCAGATACCGTCGGCACCGCCGCAAATGCCGACGCCAAATTGATCAATGCATGGGGCATCGCGTTTAATCCCGCAGGTTTTGCCTGGGTGGCGAATAATGGGACATCCACATCGACTCTGTATGACGGTAATGGCATGCCTCAAACGCTGGTGGTTGCAGTGCCTGGCAGCCCGACCGGAATAGTTTTCAACTCTTCCAGCACCGATTTCAAAGTGAGCCAGAATGGCGTGTCGGGGGCCAGTGCTTTTATGTTTGTCGGCGAGTCTGGCACTTTGTCGGGTTGGTCGCCTTCAGTGAACCTGAATAATGTGATCACTGTGGCAGACGGCTCAGCAAGCGGCAAAGTATACAAGGGGCTGGCAATCGGCAACTACCTTGGCGTCAACTATGTATATGCCGCCGACTTCCATAACGGGGCTATAGACGTATATAACGGCACTTTTGCGAAGGTGTCTCTGCCTGGCGGGTTTTTGGATGCCTCGCTTCCCGCCGGTTACGCGCCTTTCGGCATACAGGCGATAGGTTCCAGAATTTATGTGGCCTATGCCAAGCAGGATGCGCAGGCACATGACGACGTCGCCGGCGCCGGTCTGGGCATTGTCGATGTGTTTGACACCGGTGGCACCTTCATCAAGCAATTGGTCAAGGGCGGCGCCCTGAACTCGCCATGGGGGATGGCGATGGCTCCCGCCAACTTTGGTCCGCTGAGCGGTATGTTACTGGTTGCTAATTTCGGAGACGGCAAGATCAATGCTTATGATGCGACGACCGGCAATTTTGCAGGCACGGTCAGCAAGGCCGACGGAACCCCCATTGTTATCGACGGTCTGTGGGGAATTGCATTCGGCAACGGCCTCAACAACCAACCGGTCAACACGCTGTTTTTTACCGCGGGCCCCGGAGGGGAGGCGCATGGATTATACGGACGGATTGATGTGCAATAAGCTTGACGCGTTTTTCCAGGGATAAACGATGGCGAAGAGAGGCGGGTTGGCTCTTTTCGCCGTTTTTTTTTGCGAATCGGCTAAATTCGCCATGCAATCATAAAGAAACGAATGATTGCCCGCAATCTTCGCATAGGATCGATAAGCCGGGCTTGCCCCATACATTCACCCCGCAGCCAGGGCAGTAGTATTTGGTCTTGGATCGGGCTTTGGAGTCGGCTGGTGAAATCAATTGATGCTCAAAATTGGGGATCAGGCTCGCCATCGACAGATTCAACACGCTTTCTGCGGAGGTAGTGGCCGGCGTGGCGACGCTTGCCGGCGCTTCCGCCAGAGGCTCGGCTGCACTCTCGGACTCGGATTCTTCTTCGTGCTGCCAGGCTATCCTCCTGTCTATCCAGTTGAATTGGTAGCCGGTTGTAATCAGGGTGATACAGGCTTGCTTGAAACGGCCGCCCTCGATCGGGTAATCGGACATCTTCTGGCCAATTTTGCCACCGCCAGGTTCGCCGGTGGCGCTGGGCATCAGCCCTATGGACTCCATTTTTTCCGACCACTCCCGGTTGTGATAGCCGGTTCTGCTGGGATTGCCAAACTCGTGTTGCCAGGCATGGCACTGCTCATGTACCAGTGTCTGGAATACTTCTATGACTTTGCGCCTGGCAAAATAGGCGGGATTCAGGGCGATTTCGTGAACATCTCTCTTGCCGTCGTTGCTCCATCTTGCCGCCGAGAAAAATCCCATTGTGTTCTTTTCCCTTTGCACAGTGATCAGGCAATGGGGGAGTGCGCCGTCAAATAGTTGGCGGTTAAAGTAGTCATAGGCGTCTTGCAGGCGTCCATAAAACTCACCTGTGGGTTTAATCTCGTTCTTGCTCATTAAAGAAATGTATCGTACGAAACATTTATTGTCAAAAACTGGACGTCCCGAGCGTAATTGGGCTGGCTGCTCTATATAGACATCAGTAGAAGCCACGGGGTCTTAATTGAGCTGGTTTAGCGCCGAAGATACCTGGTGGATAAACCTTTCATATAATGTTTGAAATAATTTACAAAAAAGCTTGCCAAGTTTGCGTGGGCCTTGCTAT
>JABDED010000145.1:276-3822 GCA_013287275.1 Betaproteobacteria bacterium | reverse complement strand
CAGATACAAAGCCAGGATAGGCAGAATGCTCAAAGATAAGGCTGCAAGCACTGAATTCCAGTCCGTCACGTACTGCCCGATGAACACCTGTGCGCCTAGCGTCAGCGTCTTGGTGGCTTCTCCCGGCGCCAGGATCAGGGGGAACCACAGGTCGTTCCAGATCGGAATCATGGTAAAGACCGCGACCGTCATCATTGCCGGCCGCAGCAGCGGCAACACCAACCAGATGAAGATCTCATATTCGCTCAGGCCGTCCACACGCCCGGCGTTCTTGAGGTCGACCGAGATGGTACGCATAAACTCGGTCAGGATAAACACCGCCATCGGCAGGCCTTGCGCAACATAGACCAGGATCAGGGCGGTTTTGGTATTGGCCAGCCCGGCGCTGACCATCATTTCCAGGATGCCGACGGTGCCCAAGCGTATCGGCACCATAATACCCAGCGTCAAGAAAAACGCGGTCAGGCTGTTGAGCCGGAAGCGGTACTCGGACAAGGCAAAGGCCGCCATAGCGCCGAACAGGATCGTGGTCAGCAGTGCCGCTACCGTGACGCTCAGGCTGTTGACAAAATAAGCGCCGAAATTGCCTTGCCCCAGGATAGTGGTGAAGCCTATCAGGTCGAACGTCTCCGGCGACGGTAGCGCCAACGGCGAACGGAAGATGGCTTGGCGCGACTTGAACGCGTTCATCACAATGAGGACTACCGGCGCCAAGGCGAGCAGCGTAAAGAACATCAGGATACCGTGGGACGCGATGGTGCGCCCCAGGGAGCGTTGTGCTGTAGACATGGTTGTTCCTTCCGCTCAGAGTTCGTAACGCACCAGCTTGCGCTGGACGAAGAAAAGGTAGGCGCACACGACCGCAATGATGATGAAGAGCATCATGGTGGCGATGGTGGCACCCATGTTGGGGTCTCCCAATTGCAGTTGTGCGCCGAAGAAGGTGCGATACAGGAGTGTGCCGAGAATATCCGTAGAGTAGTTGGGGCCAGCCAGTGCACCTTGCACCGTGTAGATCAAATCAAACGAGTTGAAGTTGGAGACGAAGGTCAAAATTGCAATGACGCCAATGGTAGGCCACAACAGCGGAAGTTTGATCTTGAAAAATTGGGCGATACCCACGATGCCATCGATTTCGGCGGCCTCGATCACTTCGTGCGGAATCGACAGCAGAGCAGCATAGGTGAGCATCATTGGCACGCCTAAATATTGCCATACAGAAATGAGGCCCAGTGTAGTCAGCGCGTATTGTTCTTTGCCCAGATAGGGGGCGAACAGGGATTTGAGTCCTATTGCGTCCAGCAGGGTGGGGGTGATGCCCCACAGCGGGGACAGGATTAATTTCCAGCCGAAGCCGACAATCACAAACGACAGCATGGTTGGCATAAATAACGCAGTGCGGTAGAAGCCGGCGCCGCGCAGACGCGGGATGGACAAAATAGCCGCCATCATGATGGCCAGGTTAGTGGCGCCGCATGCCGATTCGGCAACAGGCGCGCTCCTGCTGCTTCGCCGACATCTTACTGCGGACTTCTCTCTATGACGACCAGCAAACATCTGGACGGAAATGTGTTGACGCCGCATGGTTGGATAGCGGGCAGCTTGCTGTTCGGCAACCGGGTCGACAGTATTGCAGGCACCGCCTGCAAGCCGGCCGGCAACAGTGGCAATTATATTTTGCCCGGCTTCATCGACCTGCATGTGCACGGCGGCGGAGGCAAAGACCTGATGGACGGCGGTGACGCCGCAGCCGTCATCGCACGTATGCACGCGCGGCACGGCACAACCAGTCTGCTGGCGACAACCATGACGGCGCCTATGGCAGACTTGGAACGCGCTCTGTCCGCTATTGGGGGATATTGTGATAGCCGGGAGCCGGGCGCCGCGCGCGTGCTTGGAGTGCACCTCGAAGGCCCGTATATCAATCCGGGAAAGCTGGGCGCGCAACCCGACTATGCGCAGACAGCCAGCTTCACAGAGATATTGCGCTTAAACAAGCTGGCGCCCTTGAAATTGATCACGATTGCGCCCGAGGTCGAAGGTCATCAGCATTTGGTGCGAGAACTGGTGCAGGCCGGCATGCGCGTACAGATCGGGCATACGAACGGCAACTACGATGATGGGGTAGCGGCACTGCAGCAAGGTGCATCGGGATTCACTCATCTATTCAATGCAATGACCGTTTTTCATCACCGTGAACCTGGGATGGTTGGTGCGGCGCTAGGACATGCCGACTATGCGGAAATTATCCCCGATCTGCTGCATGTCCACCCCGGCGCAATCCGGGCAGCGTTGCGGGCAATACCGAGGCTGTATTGCGTGACGGACTCGACGTCTGCATCCGGCATGCCCGACGGTGAGTACATGCTGGGGCGGCAACAAGTTTATAAATGCATGGGTGGCGTGCGCCTGGCGGACGGCACTTTTGCCGGAAGCACACTGACCATGGACCAGGCCTTGCGCAACCTGGTCGGTCTGGGGCTGGAGCTAGCGGACGCCTCACGCCGGGTATCGACGTACGCAGCGGACCATCTCGGGCTACGCGAACGCGGTCGGCTCGACATCGGAAGTTACGCCGACGTCGTCGTGCTGGATCGACAACTCAAACTCAAAGACGTTTATGTAGAAGGAGAAAAAATTGACCTCAATGATGCTTAAGGAAGCCTGCTCTTCGGGCGAGATGGTTTCACTGCAACTGCAGCGCGATCACGCCATGTATGACGAGTTGCGCGGAAAACTCCGTGCGGCACAGCCTTCCAATATTGTGACGGTGGCGCGTGGAAGTTCCGACCACGCTTCGTCTTACCTTGCCTATCTGCTCATGTCGCGCCTCGGAAAAATCGTCGCTTCTTTGCCCATGTCGCTTTTGACGCTTCATCAGGCTAAATTGGCGACGCGCAACACTCTGGCTATAGCAATTTCGCAATCCGGCCAGAGCCCAGATGTGGTGGAGCCAATTCGCTATTTTCGTGATGGCGGCGCGACCACTATTGCGCTCGTAAACGACACAGCTTCACCTCTGGCTGATCACGCAGAATGGACGCTACCCTTGCACGCGGGATCCGAACGCAGTGTTGCGGCTACCAAGAGTTTCATTGCCAGTCTCGTGGCCGCTGCAAGATTGGTAGAGCAGTGGCAGGGAGACAAGGAATTTCGATTAGCTATCGAATCCCTACCCGAAGCTTTGCAAGTGGCCACTCGTAGCGACTGGTCTAAGGCGATTGAGGTGTTTGCTCCGGCCTCCAAGATCATGGTAGTAGGCCGTGGCCTCGGGCTGTCGATTGCCCAGGAAGCAGCGCTCAAGTTCAAGGAAACCTCAGCGATTCAGGCCGAAGCCTTCAGTGGAGCTGAAATCAAGCATGGTCCGATGGCTTTGATTGACGAAGGATATCCCTTGCTGATCCTCGCTACTCGCGGCCCGACGCAAGAAGGACTGCTTAAGCTGGCAGAAGAGATGAGAGGGCGCGGCGCCCGTGTATTATTGGCAGCGCCGGAAGATGTTGCATCGCGTGATCTAAGCCTACCGATTGCCGCCACGCCGGATCT
>JABDED010000145.1:0-266 GCA_013287275.1 Betaproteobacteria bacterium | reverse complement strand
CCGGATCTTGATCCAATAGTGGCAATTCAGGCTTTCTACATCATGGCGGCGAATCTGGCCGTCGCTCGCGGCCTCGATCCCGACCAGCCAAGGCATTTGAGCAAAGTCACCAAGACACACTAACTTTGCAGAACCGGCAAGCGTCACGGGATCATCGCGACGCTTGCCCTATTGGCGTCGCTCTTTTCTTGTCAGGTGCTTACTCATAATAATATAGGCTTGCAAGCAAGCCTAGCGAGAAGAAAATCGGATCGCACATAGATCCG
>JABDED010000144.1 GCA_013287275.1 Betaproteobacteria bacterium | reverse complement strand
TATATTTTGTGTAACATTAAATATTTATCAAGCCTGATCATTTTGATCATCCCAACCTCAACCAAGCATAAGGCGCAAATGAAGCTCTCCCTGATGGCAAGCCGTGCATTCCTATGTACCCTCTCCGGGGTCTTGTCCCTGTCCGCATTTTCCGCCGCCGCGCAAACGACTGCCCCGGTTTTGCTGCCTCCGCTTGGTTTTTATTACTTGAAACAGCTGAAAGCAGATGAGGCCGCCGCCGGCGACATGAAGCAGTTCGATACGACACCCGCCGGCCTTGCGCAGATAGGGAAGTATTATGGAGAGCTCAATTTTGTCGGTACGATGCTTTCCATGACGGGGGATGTGGATGGAGCGATGCGCATGTTTGACCTGATCGAGCCCAGTAGGCGCGAACCCAATGAGCTTAAAGCTGATGAGGCTGAGCTAATCAAGCATGCTGTTGCCGAGGACGCGATTGCCGCCATCGTGCGCGAAGCCAAAAATCGCCAGGTCGTCATTTTGAACGAAGCGCATCATGTGCCGATGCACCGGGCATTTGCGATGCGGCTTGCCCGTGAATTGAAAAAAATAGGTTTTGAGTATCTGGCCTGCGAAACCGTGAGGGAAAGTAGCGTGCCCATGCTGACAGGCGGATATGTGCATGCAACCGACGGCTATTACTCGCAAGATCCGGTGTTCGCCGAATTCCTGAGGGAGGCGCTGCAATCAGGCTGGAAATTGAAGGCGTATGAGCACATTCCAGCAGACAGCAGCTTGCCGGTGGCCGAGCGTATTGCGCAACGGGAGAATGGCCAGGCGGCCAACCTGGTGGATAGGATCTTCAGCAAAGACCCCAAGGCCAAAGTATTCATCTATGTCGGTTATTCACATGCAGCGAAACTTCCGATTCGCAACAGCGATGGCCTGGAATCCACCTGGATGGCTGCCAGGCTCAAGCAGATGACGGGGATAGACCCGCTGACTATCGACCAGACGGTGATGTATGCCCATGCCTTGCCTTCCAAAGAGTATGCGGCCTATCGTCCGGCGCTGGAGCGGTCCAGTTCAAGTCTGCCTTTTGTGCTAAAGACGGAGAAAACGGGATACGCAACGTTTGGCCGGGAAAAGGGCGCATTTGATATCTCGGTAATTTATCCTCCGCAAGCTGCCGTCAATGGCCGGGCTGAGTGGCTGACCTCAATGGCAGAGCGCCAGCCGCGGAAAATTCCGGAAGAATGGCTGCCCACCACCGGGCGCAGGCTGATCTATGCCTATCACCAAGGCGACGGCCCAGGTGCGGTGCCCGCCGATCTGGTATTGGTAGAGGCGGGCAAGCCGGCATTGATGATGATGCTGCCGGCCGGCGAATACGAGTTCGCGGCGGAAGATTGATTTCATTGTTGTTAGCGTAGCCGACCAGGGGAATGTAGCCTGGATGGAGCGCAGCGCAATCCGGGGGGGCGCGCGGAGGGAGTGCTCTGGGGAGCGATGAAGTTCGTTGTTGATCCCGGATTACGTAGCGTAATCCGGGGGAGGGTAAGCCGTCACGGGGGGCGGCACAATCTCCAAATCTTCCTATCCATTGCGACGTTTCGTGGATGTACTCCCGGATTCCGCTGCGCTGCATCCAGGCTACATACCGTGAATTGCTAGGCCTTGATGGTATCCAGCGCATTGCGTAAATCTGCGCGCAGGTCTTCCACATCTTCTATACCCACCGACAGCCGTACAAACGAATCGGTGATGCCCAGTATGGCGCGCTGGTCCTCGGGAATCGTTGCATGGGTCATGATCGCCGGGTGCTCGATCAGGCTTTCGACGCCGCCCAAGCTCTCCGCCAGTGCAAACACTTCGCAGCGCTCCAGGAAGCGGCGCGCGCCTGCCAGGTCGGTCTTCAGGTCTATCGAGATGATGCCGCCGAAGCCGTCCATCTGGCGCAGCGCCAGTTCATGTTGCGGATGGGAAGTCAAGCCGGGGTAGTAAACGTGCCGCACTTCCGGCTGTTTTTGCAGCCAGTGCGCCAGGTCCAGCGCGCTCTTGCAATGGCGCTCCATGCGGATATCCAGCGTCTTCACGCCGCGCAGCGCCAGGAAGCTGTCAAAGGGGCCGGCAATCGCACCTACCGAATTTTGCAGGAAGGCTAGTTGTTCGCGCCAGCCCGCCTGGCGCGGTTCGCCGCCGACAATCGCAATGCCGCCTATGATGTCGGAGTGGCCGTTCAGGTACTTGGTCAGCGAATGCACGACGATGTCGAAACCCAGTTCCAGCGGCCGCTGCACGCGCGGGCTGGCAAAGGTGTTGTCGGCCACTGCGATGATACCGCGTTCGCGGCAGATCGCGGCGATCGCGCGCAGGTCGGCCAGCTTCAGCATGGGATTGGTCGGGGTTTCCACCCATACCATCTTGGTGTCCGGGCGGATCGCGGCCAGCAGTTTTTTCGGATCGGTCATGTCCACATAGGTGAACTCCAGGCCGGCGCTGCGTTTGCGCACCCGTTCAAACAGCCGGTAGCTGCCGCCGTACATGTCATCGCCGGCGATGATGTGGGCGCCGCTGTCAGCCAGTTCCAGCACCGTGGCGATGGCCGCCAGGCCGGACGCAAACGCGAAAGCCTGCGCGCCGCTTTCCAGGTCGGCCACGCAGCGCTCCAGCGCCCAGCGGGTCGGATTATGCGAGCGGCCATAGTCCAGTCCCTTGTGCACGCCAGGGCTCTCCTGCACAAAGGTGGAGGTCGCATAGATAGGCGGCATGATCGCGCCGGTGGATGGGTCCGGCGATTGGCCCGCATGGATCACGCGGGTGGCAAAGCCTTGCTTGTGCTTGTCTGTAGGATTGGTGCTCACGATAAAGTCCTGCGTAAGTGGTTAAGAAGATCGAAGCGCGTGATCAGGCCGTAAAAATGCTGCCGATCGGCGATGATGGCGACCAGGCCGCGGTTCAGTATGGCCCGCAAATCCGCCAGGCTCGCGGTCGGCGCCAGGGTTTCTATCTGGCGCGTCATGGTGTCCTGCACCGGGCTATGGAACAGCTTGGCGTCACCGGCGACTTTCAGCAGCAGGTCGGATTCGTCTATGATACCGGCTATCTGTCCTTCGTGTATTACCGGTAGTTGCGAGATGTCGGCGCTGCGCATGCGGTTGAAGGCGATCATCAGCGTATCCGTGGCCGCAACGCTGACCACATTGCCATCGTCAAAGCGGCGGCCGATGATGTCGCGCAGGTCGCCGAAGTTTTCGCGCTTCAGCAAGCCCTGGTCTATCATCCAGTTATCGTTGTACACCTTGGCCATGTAACAAGCCGCATCGGCCGCCTTCATCACTTCCTTCAGCGTCACCATGGCCGGATTCAGCACGACCAGGCCGACGCTGACACCAATCGCAAAGGTGCGCCCGTTCCACACGAAACGGATATCGGCCACGGACTGGCGCAAGGCATCTGCCAGCCTGCAGGCATCTGCCCTGCTGCAGTGGGTCAGCACCACCCCGAACTCGTCGCCGCCCAGGCGCCCTACCATGTCGCCGTCGCGCAGCTTGTGCTTCAGCATATGGCTGACCTGCCGTATCAATTCATCCCCGGCGGCGTGCCCGCTGGTGTCGTTGATGATCTTGAACCTGTCCAGGTCCAGGTACATCACCGCGTGTTCTTCATGCTCGTCGTCCAGCGGCTCTTTCGCCAGCAGCTCATTGAGCCTGCGCTCAAACTCGCGCCGGTTCAGGATGCCGGTCAGCTCGTCGTGTGTAGCCTGGTAAGACAATTGGGCGGCATGCCTGCGTACTTCGCTGACATCATGCAGCACGATCACGATGCCTATCACATTGCCGTCGGCATTGCGGATAGGCGCGATCGACCTGTCTATCGGTATATTGCTGCCGTCCACTCCCAGCAGATATAGGTCGTTGGTCGTTTCGCTGCCGGTGTCCG
>JABDED010000143.1 GCA_013287275.1 Betaproteobacteria bacterium | reverse complement strand
CGGCGAAGGCCTGCAGCACGAAGACGGCCACAGCCACGTACTGGCATCGACCATTCCCAACTGCGTGCCTTACGATCCTACCTTTGCGCATGAAGTTGCGGTCATCATGCATGACGGCCTGCGCCGCATGGTCACCAACCAGGAAGACGTGTTCTACTACATCACGCTGATGAACGAGAACTACAGCCACCCGGGCCTGAAACCAGGCCAGGAAGAGGGCATCATCAAGGGCCTGTACCTGCTGCAACAAGGCGGACAGGGCGGCAAGCACCGCGTGCAACTGATGGGCTCGGGCACCATCCTGCGCGAAGTGATTGCCGGTGCCGTGCTGCTGAAAAACGACTGGGGCATCGATGCCGACATCTGGTCCGCGCCATCGTTCACACTGCTGGCACGCGACGGCCAGGATATAGAACGCTGGAACATGCTGCATCCGTCCGAACAGCCGCGCGAGGCTTATGTAACGCAATGCCTGAAGGGCACGACCGGACCTATCGTGGTGTCCACCGATTACATGCGTACTTTTGCCGAGCAGGTCCGGGCTTTCATGCCTAAGGGCCGCAGCTACAAGGTCTTGGGCACCGATGGTTTCGGCCGCTCTGACAGCCGCGCCAAATTGCGCGAGTTCTTTGAAGTGGACCGCCATTTTGTCGTCGTCGCTGCATTGAAATCGCTGGCTGACGAAGGTGCATTGTCTGCTTCCGTAGTAGCGCAGGCGATTGCCAAATACGGCATCGATACTAATAAACCAAATCCGGTGACTGTTTAATTTGACCTTACCATCCCCTTTCCTTGTGGAAGCGGGATAGTGCAGCGAAGGAACTTCTTGTTACAGGTATGATACTGTGGCAGGAATCCCATCGACGACTATCCCGATCCGCAAAGGCAGGGAGAGAACGGAGCTAAAGCTATGAGTACAATTGAAGTCAAGGTGCCGGATATCGGCGATTTCAAGGAAGTGGAAGTGATAGAGTTGATGGTCAAGGTGGGCGACACGATCAAGGTCGACCAGTCATTGATCACGGTGGAATCCGACAAGGCCAGCATGGAAATTCCTTCCAGCCAGGCCGGCGTCGTCAAGGAAATCAAAGTCAAGGTGGGCGACAAGGTCGCCGAAGGTTCGCTGTTGCTGATCGTGGAAGCGTCCGCGGCTGCTGCTGCAGCTCCGGCCCCAACTCCGGCCGCCGCTCCGGCACCTGCTGCCGCTGCGCCAGCTCCGGCTCCGGTTGCCGCGCCCGTTCCTGCAGCTGCGCCAGCCGCGGCTCCGGCAGCAAACGGCAAGTCCCACGCCTCGCCGTCGATACGTAAATTTGCCCGCGAGCTCGGCGTCGACCTGTCCCGTGTAAACGGTTCAGGCGCCAAGGGCAGGGTTACGCAGGAAGACGTGCAAAACTTCGTCAAGGGCATCATGTCCGGCGCGACTACAGCGCCGGCGGCTGCGGCCAAAGGCGGCGGTGGCGTCGGCATGGATCTGTTGCCATGGCCTTCGCTGGACTTCAGCAAGTTCGGCGCTACCGAACTGGTGCCTTTGTCGCGCATCAAGAAACTCAGCGGCCCCAATCTGCATCGCAACTGGGTGATGATTCCGCATGTGACACAATTCGACGAAGCCGATATCACCGGCCTGGAAGAATTCCGTAAATCCTCCAATGAAGCGATGGCCAAGTCCGGCGTCAAGCTGACCATGCTGGCCTTCGTGATCAAGGCCAGCGTTGCGGCGCTGAAAAAATTCCCGGCCTTCAATTCTTCGCTGGATGCGAACGGCGAAAACCTGATATTGAAGCAATATTACAATGTAGGCTTCGCCGCCGATACGCCGAACGGCCTGGTTGTCCCTGTCATCAAGGACGCCGACAAGAAAGGCCTGGCGCAGATTGCCCAGGAAATGGGCGAATTGTCTGCGCAGGCCCGCGATGGCAAGCTGAAACCTGCCGACATGCAGGGCGCCACGTTCACGATCTCGTCGCTGGGCGGCGTCGGCGGCACCGCATTCACGCCGATTATCAATGCGCCGGAAGTCGCCATCCTCGGTTTGTCCAAATCGGCGATGAAGCCGGTATGGGACGGCAAGCAATTCCTGCCTCGCCTGATGTTGCCTTTGTCTCTGTCTTACGATCACCGCGTGGTGGATGGCGCGATGGCTGCCAAGTTCACTACCTACCTGGCGGACGTACTGGCAGATTTGCGCAAGACTATGCTGTAACAATCGATAGGGCGGGAATGCTTCGCAGATTTTCCCGCCCCATTTTTTGTTAAGGAGGCCATCATGACCACATGCGTCGTCGTCAGGAAAGAAAACGAAATCGCGATCGCTGCCGATTCCCTGGTTACCTTCGGTGACACCAGGCTGTCGCACGGCTACGAGCAAAACAACAAGATCATCCAGGTCGGCGAATCCTATATCGCCCTGGCGGGTTCTGCCGCGCACTTTCCCGTCATGCGCAAGCTGCTGGCGAGCATGGAGCAGGAATGCCATTTGCGGACCCGGGAAGAAGTGTTTGAAACTTTTTCCCGTATCCACGCGGTGCTGAAGGATAAGTTTTTCCTGAACCACAAGGAAGACGACGACGACCCTTATGAGTCTTCGCAAATCACGGCGCTGGTGGCCAACCCCTACGGCATTTTCGGTGTGTACTCTTACCGCGAGGTGTTTGCATTTGACCGCTTCTGGGGCATAGGCAGCGGCCGTAATTTTGCGCTGGGTGCGATGTATGCGGTGTATGACAAGGCAGCCAGCGCGAAAGAAATTGCAGAAACAGGGATACTGGCCGGTGCAGAGTTTGACAAGAGCACCGCAGGTCCCATCAATTTAATACATTTTTCGACAAAAAACATTGAAGATTTGTCGTAAGTCCTGAGCGCAGCTCGCCGGGATGGACGATATCTTTCTTTAAAAGCCCTTTATAAGGGATCAACGGAGCGGAAACTATGGGCATGATCGAAGTCAAAGTACCTGATATAGGTGATTTCAAGGAAGTGGAAGTGATCGAACTGCTGGTCAAGGTCGGCGATACGATCAAGGTCGATCAATCACTGATTACTGTGGAATCCGACAAGGCCAGCATGGAGATCCCGTCCAGCCACGCCGGTGTGATCAAGGGATTGAAAATCAAGGTCGGCGACAAGGTCGCTGAAGGCAGCCTGTTGCTGGTCGTGGAGGCGGCTGATGCCGCAAGCGCCGCGCCCGCCGCTGCCGTTTCTGTTGCACCCGCTGCCCCTGCTGCTGCCCCGGCGGCGGCAACAGCCGCAGCTGCTGCACCTGCAGCTTCCTCCGGTCCGGTGGAAGTCAAGGTACCCGATATCGGCGACTTCAAGGAAGTGGAAGTGATCGAACTGCTGGTCAAGGTCGGCGACACAATCAAGGTCGATCAATCACTGATTACCGTGGAATCCGACAAGGCCAGCATGGAAATTCCGTCCAGCCACGCCGGCGTGATCAAGGAATTGAAGGTCAAGGTCGGCGACAAGGTCGCTGAAGGCTCCTTGCTGGCCATAGTGGAAGCCACTGGCGGCGTGGCTGCGGCGGCATCGGCGCCGGTTGCAGCCTCGGTAGCATCGACTCCCGTTCCTGCTGCTGCGGCTGCTCCTGCGCCAATAGCGTCCAGCTATGCCGGCAAGGTCGATGTCGAGTGCGACATGATGGTGCTGGGTTCTGGCCCGGGCGGCTATTCCGCCGCCTTCCGCTCCGCCGACCTGGGCATGAATACGGTGCTGGTGGAAAAATATGCAGCCCTGGGCGGCGTCTGCCTGAATGTCGGCTGCATTCCATCCAAGGCGCTGCTGCATGTGGCAGCGGTGATCGATGAAACCGCGGCGATGGCAGCGCATGGCGTGACTTTTGCCAAGCCGCAAATCGACATCGACAAGCTGCGCGGCTACAAGGAAAAAGTCATCGGCAAGATGAGCACCGGCATCGCCGGCATGGCCAAGGCGCGCAAGGTGAATGTAGTGCAGGGCGTGGGCCAGTTCGTCAGC
>JABDED010000142.1 GCA_013287275.1 Betaproteobacteria bacterium | reverse complement strand
TGTTGGCCGGGTCGAGGTTGTAGGTGGCCTCCACCGGTTCCACCGGCACCGGCACCGCGCCGCACTGGCTGACCGCCAGCCAGGTGGCGATATAGGTATTGGAGGGGACGATGACTTCATCGCCGGGGCCGACGTTCATCGCGCGCAGGGCCAGGTGCAGCGCATCCAGGCCGTTGGCGACGCTGACGCAGTGCCGGACGCCGCAATAGGCGGCATAGTCTTGCTCAAAGGCATCTACTTCGGCGCCGAGGATGTACCAGCCGGAGGCCAGCACGCGCTGGACGGCGGCGTCGATCTCGCCCTTGAGTTCGTGATAGGAGGCCTGGATGTCGAGGAAGGGGATGTTCATTTTGCCAGTGCTGCCAGGTAGTGGTGGTAATCGCGATAATAGTCGGGCTCGTCATACGGCGCCGAGGCCAGCACCAAGCACACCGAGCCGGCGTCGAAGTTGATTTCGGAGGCCCAGATCATCGGCGGGATGTGCAGGCCTAGCCAGGGGCGGTTCATGTGGACGATCTTCTTTTGTTGGCCGTCATCCAGTGCGACGTCGAAGCTGCCGGACAGGCAGACCAGGAACTGGTGCAGGGCCTTGTGTGCGTGGGCGCCGCGGTCGGAGGCGGTGGGCACGTCGTACAGGTAGAACACGCGCTGGATGTCGAACGGCACGTGCTTGTTGGATTCCATGAAGGTGAGGTTGCCACGGGGATCATGAATTTTAGGGAGTTCGATAATGCGGCAGTCGTCTACGGACATGGCGTTTCCTTCTTCGGCTTGGGTCTGTTACTGATACGGATATTTTTGTTGGTCGTTCAAGGCGGTGGTGGTGCTGTTTGGGCAGGGCCTTGGCGCCGGCAGAGGTCTTTCCCGCGGCAGCCGCCTTTAAAATTCCCGGGAAGCGAGAGTAGCACAGGCTATTTTGGGCTAGCAACACAATCCTGACACCTGCGCTGCCCAGTCCCGGGTTCAGCCCACTGACGGCAGGAATTTCCTGAATTTTTGCATGGACTGGCGTATCGCTGCTTCCGGTATCGTGAAATAGATATCCTTGTCAGTCCGGCTGGTTTCCACCGCGCCAAATTTCTGGTGGAAATTGATTACGCTATCGTTGCCGATGCGCACATCGAAGTGGCTCCGGGTAAAACCTTGCGCCAGCGCAAAGCTATAGACCAGCAAGGCGGACTCTATCGCAGTGGATGAAGGTGCGCCCGCCCGTATCAGCCAGCTGCCCCAGCAAAAACTGTCGCCCTGCTGGTCGTACAGGCGCACCAGGCCTAGCGGCTCGCCGCCCAGGGAGCAGATGACGAAATAAAATTGGTAGGGATCGGCATAGGACTTGTCCAGCCAGGCCTCCTGGTCTGCTACCGTGCCCTGGATCTGGTTCAGGTACACAGATTTGGAAGCGTTGCTGCGCATTTCAAATACAAAGCCGGCATCCGCCCGGGTGGCGGCGCGTAAATAGATGCTCTTGCCGCTGACTATATCGGTCTTGTTAAAAACTCTCATTCCTGGTTCTCATTAGAGTGGTACGCAATTTTTGCAATTTCCATTTCGTTTCCATCAGGCACGCCATCTGCAATCAATGCCTCTGCCTGGTCCTGCAAGGCCTTAGCCTCAATACAGGATGAAAGCTCGTTCCCGCTCCCATCAAAGAAAATTCCTCGTCATTTTTTCTCGTCATTTCATAGCAGCATGCAGGATAGCACTCCGCGCCATTCTTGCGAATTGGGCATGTACACCTTCAGGCAATTTCCGCTGTCCAGATTGAAAATCCAGGGCAAAGGAGTCGTAACGAATCAGCAATGCCTAAAAAATATTGCCAAAAATTACATAGATAAATCCGATCGACCGCCTCATAGGAGAAAGTGTAAAACCGATAATTTCACAAACACTTTTTTACAAGCAAGGTTTTGACATTCATTTTGAGATCAATTACAGTGGTCCAGTTTTTCCAACCAGGTGCAAAGATGCTAACACCCGTTTTCAGCCGTCATCGTAAAGCCAGAGTATTGCTTCTGGCGGTGCTGCTGCAAGCCGGACTTTGCAGTCCAAGCTGGAGCGCAGACAATCCCTTCCCAGAATCTTCCACTGCCTATACCAAGCTGCAGGAACTCAAAGAGCGTGCAGCAGACCTGAGCTCAAAAGCCATGGGCTTGCTGGGGATCCATTACAAACGGGGCGGCAACACGCCGGAAAATGGCCTGGATTGCAGCGGCTTTGTGCGCTATGTCTTCAAGGATGTGCTGGGCGCCGAATTGCCGAGAACCTCGGCAGAGATCAGCAAGGTCGGCGAAAAGATAGAAGCCAAGGATTTGCAGCCGGGCGACCTGGTTTTTTACAATACGCTGAAGCGCGGCTTTTCCCATGTCGGTATTTACCTGGGCGATAACAAGTTTATCCACTCGCCTTCCGCCGGCGGCCAGGTACGCATAGAAAGCATGGACATCGCCTACTGGAAAAAACGATTCAACGGCGCCAGAAGAATCAACGAAGACGAGAATAAAGACAAACAGTAAGCTCCATTCCAAACCGCCGCAGTATAGCCCCCCCGCTTCAGCCCCTCAATCCGGCCTCAAGCCAATCAGTCCCGCCTCAACGCTCCTGCATCGCCTTGATCTTTTGCCTCAGCTCCGGCAATGCCGCAGTGGCCGCCCTCTCGCCCGCCAGTATTGCCAGGTTGCGGCCAGCAAAATCGCTGCCCTTCATGCTGGCCAGGTCAGGTTTGATGACCACATCGGCATTCTTCAGCTCAAAGTTGTTCATGCTCTGGCCCATGATGGTAAACGTCTGCATCAGCACGTCCATCGAGCTCACTGCGGTCTGCCCCTCGGGCTGGGATGAAATATTCACGGCAATCACAAAGTCCGCCCCCATCTCGCGCGCAAAGCGCACCGGCACCGGCGACACCAGCCCGCCGTCCACATATTGCCTGTCCCCTATCCGCACCGGCTGGAATACGCCCGGCACCGCCGACGAGGCCCGAACCGCGACGCCGGTATTACCGCGCTGGAACAGGATAGGCTGGCCGCTATGCAGATCGGTCGCGACTGCACCGAACGGCTTCTTCAGTTTTTCTATCGGTGTATTCCCCACCATCTTGTTCACGTAGTTCTGCAAGCCGTCGCCCTTCAGCACGCCGCTGGATTTGGAAAACAGCGGCAGCGACCAGTCCGAGATTGTGGCCTCGTCCATGTCCAATGCCATCTTTTGCAATACAAAGCCATTATTGCCCGCTGCGTACAGCGCGCCAACCAGGCTGCCGGCGCTGGTGCCGGCCACAATATCCGGCACGATGCCCTGCGACTCCAGCACCTTGATCACACCGATGTGCGCAAAGCCGCGCGCAGCGCCGCCGCCCAAGGCCAGGCCTATCTTGATGTTGCGCGGCTGCTTGACGACAACAGGGACAGGGGCCGCCACTACCGGCGCCGGCGGCGCCTCAACGCTCTTGCACCCGGCCAGCAGCAAACTGCATAAAGCCAGATATTTTAAAGAATTCAGTGCTTTTCCAATGGAGGGTACGGACATGTATTTAGACCTTGATTGAGGTAGCCCCGCGCCGGCAAATACGCCAGACAAACTGGGTGATAGCCCGACGTGCAGGTATGCGGGCAAAAGTGGAACGCGGAAGGGAAATCCGAGATAAGTGGCGGGTTCATGGGATCCAGGGAACCGGTGCCGGCGCGGAGTTCGCTGGCTTGCCAATTTATCAGCATAGTGGATACAGATATCAGGATTAATTTCGGCTTCGCAATGGGCAGGATTATAGCTTGTTTTAGCAGGGCAAACCCGCAAGCCTGCGCCTTGGCGATCACAGGCCGCGTGCAGGCAATGTGGTGTCCATCAATATTTTTTCCTTGTCGAACGGCGAAAGATACACGCCGCCGCCGTCATTCAGGCGCACATGTCGTGCCCCTCGGGGATAACTCAAAAAAACGATCCTCATTCAAAGCGGGGGCGGCAAATAAAGCCCTGCAAGGCTAAAAATGCC
>JABDED010000141.1 GCA_013287275.1 Betaproteobacteria bacterium | reverse complement strand
AGCTCCAAGCGGTTGAAAGTCAAAAACAACCACAACGACAACGTCAAAAACAACCGCAACCAGATTCCCCAAATTTAAATAGAACTTGCTCGTAAAATTCAGTTGGCTGGATTGGATGTTGGGGTTGCTGTTGACTTGTTTTTGACCTACCCCCGCTCGGGACGCAGCATTTTGTGCTTTACAGAAAATGGATCAGAAACAGACGTTGTTTGAGCGTAGCGAGTTTCGTCTGTTTCCCATTTTTGTAATGCACAAAATGTGATGGCGCTTGCGCCATCACCCAACGGGCAAGTCTGCGGTCGCCTTCTTTTTGCTTACTTTTTCTTGGCGAAGCAAGAAAAAGTGAGTAGCTGTCGGGCTACCCCCGACGTGCATCCACGAAGCATAGTCGTTTTATCAGGCAGAAAATTTCAGTAAAGCGAAAGGAGCAGGCGGCACGCCTATGCCGCCGCAGTCGTCTTCGCTATGCACTCCGCAGCCGACTCCCGAATACACTGCACAAACGCCCGCGCAGAGCGCGACAAAGGAGTTGCCTTTACTGTCAGTAGGTACAGGTTCACCGGTACCACCGGCACCAGCGGACGGCATTGCACCTTGCTATGGTCGGCGGTGGCGGCGGTGAAGGGGTCGATGACTGCGGCGCCTGCGCCATGCTCGACCAGTGTCCTCGCCAGCAGATAGGTTTGCACCACGGTATGCGAGGTAAAGCTCAGTCCCTGTTCTTCGCACGCATCCATCACCCGGCTGACCAGGTGGTCGTCCAGGTCCAGTGCGATCAGGTTCTTCGGCAGGTCGGCTATCGGCAGGGCCGTATTATCCAGTTTGGAAGACCAGGTGCCCAATGGGGCGATGGTGGTCATGCCGCCCTGCACCAGGGATTCCGATGCGATGTTAGGGTGTAGGGGGTCGTACAGCGACAATGCAAAATCGACGTCGCCCAGCAGCAGCGCATTGACGATATCGCTGGTGTGGTGGGTCGCCAGGTTGCAATGCACGTTGGCGAACTTGCTGCGCCATGCAGCCAGTGCCGACGGCACGACAGTGATCGACAGGGTAGGGGTGGACGCCAGGCGCACGGCCTCGTCCGGGTGGTTCTTCAGGTTGTTGGCCAGTCGGCGCACCGATTGCAGGTCGCGGTTCAAGCGGTCAACTTCGGTAAACAGCTTGCGCGCTTCCGGGGTAGGATGCAGCTTGCCCTTGATACGCTCGAACAAGGTCAGGCCTAACTGCATTTCGCAATGTTGCAAGACCTTGGTGGCGGCGGGTTGGGAGATGCTCAGCAATTGGGCGGCACCGCTGATGGTGCCCGCCTGCATGATGGCGTGGAAGACTTCTATGTGACGCAATCGCATTCTGGCTTACCTGTCATTCTAAAAAGCTGGCCTATGTATCAGCCTGAGCCTCTAATTCTAACGCGCCACGCGTGTAAACGCATAAGCGGCCTGTATTTTTCTGCCCAAATTTTAATCAAATGAGAAATTGCCTTACAAATCAAGCACCTGTCGCCTCAGTGCGGCTGTTATCCACAGTTTTGTTAACAGCAAATGTGGGTAAAGGCCGCGCCGCAAAAAAAGCGCTGGATATGTCCCTGCAAGCTGGCCGGCGCAGTGTTTGCCGTGTTGATTAAAATTTAGGCGGAGACGGAAATGTGATTGGAATCAAGCGACTAGCCTGCTCCACCGTGGCTTATCCACAGTCTTGTTAACACTTTATGTGGGCAATTATGTGAGCCATATGCATGCGCTGCCTTGCTGCGTGGCGCATGCGGGTAAAAAAACTAGCTTTGCAGCGCCAAGCGCACATTGCCTTCAAACCGGTCCAGCAAGGCCTTTGCCTGATCCACGTCTACTTGTTTCCTGATCACGACTATTGCTACCTTGACGTGATAGTCGCAGGCAGCCAGCGTGCGTTCCGCGGTTTGCTCGTCGGCGCCGGTCGCATGCATGGTCAGCGCCACCGTGCGTTTCAGCAGTTTGGCGTTGGAGGCTTTCATATCCACCATCAGGTTGCCATATACCTTGTTCAGCCTGACCATCAGGCTGCTGGAAAAGGTATTTAGCGCAATTTTTTGCGAAGTGCCCGCTTTCAAACGCGTGCTGCCGGATATGACTTCCGGGCCGGTGTCCAGCGTGATGCCTATGTCGGCTGCGGCGCTGACTGGTGCATCGGAATTGTTGGCAAAGCCTATCGTCAGCGCTCCCGCCGACTTGGCGGCATACAGTGCGCCCATCACATAGGGGGTGGCGCCGGAGGCCGCCAGCAGCAGCACTACATCCAGCGGCCCTATTTCCAGCGCCTGCATGTCCTGCAGGCCCAGGCCGGTATCGTCTTCCGCACCTTCCACTGCTTCAAACATCGCTCCCTGGCCGCCTGCCAGCATCGCTACCGCACGTTCCTTGGGCCATGAAAAGGTAGGAGGGAGTTCCACGCTGTCCAGCACCCCCAGCCGGCCGGAAGTACCGGCGCCCACATACACCAGCCGGCCGCCTGCCTTGATGCGCGGCACGGCGGTGGTAACTGCAGCGGCGATTTGCGCGGCAGCGGCACGCACCGCACCTACCGCGTTGGCCTGGTCGCTGACGAACGCGTCTACCAGTTCTTCTACTGTGTATAGATCCAGGTCGGTATGCTGGCTACTGGGCGTCTCTGTGTTTAGCATGGGGAAATCTCCGGCTGCAAATGCTGGAAGGCGGCTGCGGGAAAAACTCCCTTGCGAACCTGCATGAGCTACCTGCATAGGTGTAACGCAATCGCAGCAAACTTCTCAATAGTGTTGTCGGATAATGTACAGGGTAGACCATATGCCGACAAATGAAAGCTAGTCTGCACCCCATAACCTGGAGTAATGCGATACCGGCGAAGATTTATTTGTCATACGGCACTTGCATGTTTAGTCTGGTGTCCATCATAAGAGCCGGCAAAGGACCGAGACAAATGAAACGCGCCATAAGAAAAGTTGCCCGGATGTTCGTGGGAACGGCAGTGCTGGTATTGACCCAAACCGCCTGCAGTACGCTGGATAGCGGCCATCAACTGATAGTTTCCGTGCCGGAGCAAAAAATGGTCTTGCTGGAAAACGGCATCCCGGTTGCATCGTATACCATTTCCACCGCCAGAAAAGGCATAGGCGACACGCCGGACAGCTACCAGACTCCGGGCGGCACCATGGAAATTGCCGAGAAAATTGGTGCTGGGTCGCCTATAGGCACGGTGTTCAAGGACAGGAGGCCAACCGGCGAAGTCGTTGCGCCCGACGCGCCGGGGCGTGATCCTGTGGTCACCCGCATACTATGGCTGCGCGGCCTGGAAGAGCAAAACCGGAACGCCTATGAGCGCTTCATCTACATCCACGGCACGCCGCAAGAAAGCCTGCTCGGCAATCCCGCCAGCTATGGTTGCATACGGATGAGATCTGCCGACGTGACTGAACTGTTTGACCGGGTAGGCGTCGGCGCACGGGTAACCGTAACCGATCAGCCGCTAGAGCAGGCCATCCAGTTATTGAAAACTGCGCCGCCCAAGGGGTGACGGCAGCAACATCCCCAAGATGCTAAACTGGCATGGTTACTTTTTCCTGCACAGGCCAGACCATGCCTACCAAACTGCCGCACCGCGTCCAGGAGTTCTGCGATCGCTTTCAATTGCGCCTGCCCATCCTGCTGGGACCAATGGCCGGCGCGTGTCCTCCGTCGCTGTCGATAGCAGTCGCCGAAGCGGGCGGCTTGGGTGCCTGCGGCGCCTTGCTGATGACGCCGGAAGAAATTGCCGCCTGGGTAGCTGAAGTGCGAACCCATACCAAGGGCATGTTCCAGCTTAACCTGTGGATGCCGGATCCAGCGCCGAAAAGGGACGCCGCGCATGAAGCCAGGTTGCGCAGCTTCCTGGAAAACTGGGGGCCGGCCGTAGCGCCGCAGGCGGCCGACAGCGCGCCTCCGGATTTTGCCGCCCAGTGCGAAGCGCTGCTGGCAGCCAATCCGCCTATCGTGTCTTCGGTGATGGGCCTGTATCCTCCC
>JABDED010000140.1 GCA_013287275.1 Betaproteobacteria bacterium | reverse complement strand
TTGCGCATCACGCGAAAGTTTGCAGGCGAGTCCGGCACGGTTCACCTGCAATTAAGCAGCTTTATCCAGTTTGCCGCCCATCTTTTCGCAAGTGCCGGCAGGTACTTTTTTCCACTCGCTAGGGTCATTGTCCTTTTTGCCCTGGCCGGCGCAGGAATGGCTGCCTGTCTTGGTGGCGCAGTCATTTTGGCCGGCTTTTGCTACGCCAAAGCATTTTTCTGTTTTTGCCGGCTCGGCGGCCAGCGTCATTGTGGAACCCAACAAACCTGCCAGTGCTACTGCGATCATTGCCTTGTTATTCATTTGAAACTCCTTGGTGGTTGAACAAAAATTTCAGGATAGGTGCCTACATTCAGGCGGATATTTTTAACTACTGACATGTAGTCGAGCACAGCATTGACACCTTACACAAGATTTTTGAAAAAATCATGCAGATATAAATAAACCCACTCTTAAATCCTTTCCATCCGGCGCAATTGCTACAGATAAGCGCCTGGCTTGATACGTTCAAATCGGCAAAACGGTTTCAACAGGCGGCAATCCTGACCAGGCATTCGGGTTAAGATAGGGCATCCAACACTGCCTTCGCCTATCAAGATGAATCAAGAACCCCTCTTTACCCAACTCCAAGCCAGCCTGGAATCGCTGGGCCGGCAAACTGTTTCCGTCGCGGATTTTTGCAAAACCTGGCGCGCCCAAGTGGATTTGCTGGCGGCATTGCCGCCGCGTTATGCGCAAGTGCTGGAAGACCTGTTGGGCAGGCTGGAGGCCGGCAGCCTGTTTACGGAAGAAAGCTGTTCTTTCAGCCAAAGCGAGTTGATTGCGCAATTAGGCATGTGGCTGGACAAGGCCGCCCAGCAGGCGAGACCGGCATGAAGAATATGACTTTCGACGTCCGCCCTGAGGAAGCCGGTTTTTCTGCCGCCGCACTGCAACAAATGACTGCCTGTATACAGGCCGACATCGATGCCGGGAAAATTCCCGGCGCTGTGATGCTGATAGAAAGGAATGGCCAACTTGCCTATGCGCAAGCTCTGGGCCGGCAAAGCCCGGCCAGCGAACCTGCCATGTCGCTGGACAGCATTTTCCGTATCTACTCGATGACCAAGCCGGTAGTCTCGATTGCCATCATGATGCTAGCGGAACAGGGCCGTTTCCTGATCAGCGACCCAGTATCGCGCTATCTGCCTGAATTGAAAAACCTGCAGGTCGGCGTCGCCGGTACCGATGAAGATGGGAACGCGGTGCTGAAACTGGAAGCCGCCAGACAGGAAATGACGATACAGGATTTGCTCAGGCATACCTCGGGACTGACCTACGGTATCTTCGGCGAGTCGCTGGTCAAGGATTGCTACCGCAGCCAGCGGGTGGAAGCCTTCGATATAACCAATACCGAACTGGTCAAACGCCTGGCTACCGTGCCGCTGGCCTACCAGCCCGGCACCGTATGGGAGTACAGCCGCTCCACCGATGTGCTGGGCGCGCTGATAGAACGGGTCAGCGGACTCACTCTGGACATCTTCCTGGAACAATACATTTTTGCGCCATTGCAAATGAAGGATACCGGCTTCTGGGTGCCGGAACCGAAACAGCACAGGGTAGCCGAAGCATTTGCGCAAGACCCCGAGACCGGCGTGCAGGTCAGGCTGTCGAATGTGACGCGACGTCCGCTATTCCTGTCCGGCGGTGGCGGTCTGGTTTCCACAGCGGCAGACTACCTGCGGTTTGCCCGCATGCTGCTGAATCACGGCAAGCTGGACGGCGTGCAGATAGTTTCCCGCAAGACCCTGGAATTCGTGCGCAGCGACCACCTGGGTGAAATGCCGCTGGCGAGGAGCGGCGCCAGCTATCTGCCCGGTCCCGGCTATGGTTTCGGCCTGGGCTTTGCCGTCAGGCTGAGTCCGGGCGGCGCATATACGCCGGGATCGGTCGGCGACTATAACTGGAGCGGGCTGGCCGGCACCTATTTCTGGATAGATCCGCAACAGGAAATGATTGCAATATGGCTAATGCAAGCGCCGGAGCCAAGGGCGCATTATCGGCAGCTTTACCGTAATTTGGTGTATGCTGCGCTGCTTTAGCGTTAATACGCGTCGCTTTGTAGGTAGAAATCCCATGCAAAAATTAACTTTCAGCCTGAACGGCGAATTTATCGAATTGAATCAATTGCTGAAACTGGTCGGTTTGTGCGATAGCGGCGGCGCCGGCAAGGTGATCGTCGCCAGCGGCGAAGTCACGGTAGATGGGCAGCAGGAATTGCGCAAGACTGCGAAAATTCGCGCAGGCCAGGTGGTCGGGCTGGGCGATGTGCAGATCAGGGTAGAGGCGGAGTAGCTATCCGCCACCTCGGCCGGCATGAGACCGGCATAAAAAAACCGGCTTGATTGCCGGTTTTTTTATGTCTCGCCTTTAGCCCTTACCGGGTTGACGCTATCTTCGGCATCGCCGCCAACCGGGCGCGCGACTTGTTCATCTTCAGGAATTTCTCTATCTCCCCGGGAGGAAGGGGCCGGCTGAAGTAGTAGCCTTGCATCAGGTCGCAGCCTTGCGCGCGCAGGTAGTCCAGTTGCTCTATCGTTTCCACGCCTTCGGCCACGACTTCCAGCCGCATGCTGTGCGCCAGCGCGATCACCGCGCGCGCAATCGCCGCATCGTCTGCGTCGGTGCTGATATCGCGCACAAAAGACTGGTCGATCTTCAGTGTATCGATCGGGAAGCGCTTCAGGTAGCTAAGGCTGGAATAACCGGTGCCGAAGTCGTCTATGGACAGGTGCACGCCCATATCGCTCAGCTCTTGCAAGGTATCGGTCGCCGATTGCGGATCTTCCATCACGACGCTCTCGGTAATTTCCAGCTCCAGCCACTCCGGCCGGCAAGCGGTTTCTTCCAGCACCTTCTTGACCAGGCTTACTATATTCTTTTGCTTGAACTGCCTGGCCGACAGGTTGACGGCTACCCTGAGCGGCGCATAACCCTGCTCTTGCCACAGGCGCGTCTGTGCGCAGGCAGTGCGCAGCACCCATTCGCCTATCGGCACGATCAGCCCGGTTTCTTCGGCGATAGGGATAAATTCCGCCGGCGGCATCGGCGGCTTATCCAGCGGCTGCCAACGCAGCAGGGCCTCCATGCCGACTACTTTCCCAGTCAGCACATCTATCTGCGGCTGGTAGTGCAAGATGAATTCATCACGCTCCAGCGAGCGCCGCAGGCCTCCCTCTATCGTAAAACGCGCCAATGCGCGC
The DNA here is from genome assembly GCA_013287275.1 of Betaproteobacteria bacterium. Taxonomy (GTDB): domain Bacteria; phylum Pseudomonadota; class Gammaproteobacteria; order Burkholderiales; family Burkholderiaceae_D; genus Undibacterium. Next base: position 870 of record JABDED010000140.1, on the reverse strand, counting down.
GCATTCATTTCATGCGCGTAAAACTGCATATTATTGCCGCCGGCATCCTTGGCGCGGTACATCGCGGTATCGGCGTTTTTCAACAGGCTCTGGCTGTCGACGCCGTCCTTGGGATAGACGCTGACGCCCAGGCTGCCTGTCAGGAAAAATTCATGCTCGTAGATCGCCATCGGCTGCGACAGCGCATCCAGTATGTTCTGTGCGGTAATCGCCAGCACATCTTCGCTGCCCAGCTCAGCCAGCATGACCACGAATTCATCGCCGCCAAGGCGGCCAACGGTATTGTCGCTCTCTATGATGGCCGACAGGCGCCGGCCTATCTCCACGATGATCAGGTCGCCTATGCCGTGGCCCAGGCTGTCATTGATGTTCTTGAACCTGTCTATGTCGATCAGGATGACGCCGGTCTGCACCCCCATCCTGTGCGCATGGGCAATCGCCTGGCTCAGCCTGTCCTGGATCAGCAAGCGGTTCGGCAAGCCGGTCAGGGAGTCATGGTTGGCCAGGTGCAGCAAATCCCACTCTATCTTTTTGCGATTGGTGATGTCCTCTATCGCGCTGACCGCATAAATGGGCTTGCCGCTGCGGTCCGACACCAGCGATACCGTGATATTCACCCAGACCGCGTGCCCATCCTTGTGGATATAGCGCTTTTCCTTGGTGTAGTTCGGATACTCGCCGGCAATCAGGCCGCGTATCATTTCTTCGTCCGCCTGCAGATCGCCGGGATGCGTGATGTCCAGATAGGACAGGTTTTGCATCTCTTGCTGCGAATAACCGACAATTTCCGAAAATTTCCGGTTGGTCTGGAACCATCTGCCTTCCAGCGTCAAATGCGCCAGGCCGACGGCCGCCTGGTTGAAGATGCCG
>JABDED010000139.1 GCA_013287275.1 Betaproteobacteria bacterium | reverse complement strand
CATCGCGAAGTAAATCCCTTGCCGCCGGATCGCCAGCCAGCCGATGCCCAGGCCCAGCACGGCCGCGACGGCGGTGCCGAACAGGATAGCGATCTCGGTCGGCAAGCCCCAGCTTGTGGCAGCATATCCGCAGACATAGGCCGACAAACCAAAAAAAGCAGCATGCCCGAAAGACAGCAGCCCGACCTGGCCGAGCAAAAGATTGAAAGCGGCAGCAAACAGCGCAAAACACAGCGCCTTGATAGCAAACAAGGTATATATGCCGCTAAACGGCAACCCCAGCAGTGTGATCAGAAGCAGCCCGCATGCCAGAGTCTTGCCGTTGAAATTAAGCTTATTCAAGATTTTTCCTTGCCGAAAAGACCTGAAGGACGCACAAGCAATACCAGTGCCATCACCAGGAAAACAATGTTGGATGAAAATTCAGGATAGACCACCTTGGTCAGGCCCTCTATGAGCCCAAGCCCGAGGCCGGTCACGATTGCGCCTAGTATCGATCCCATGCCGCCGATCACCACCACGGCAAACACCACGATAATCATGTTGGCCCCCATCAGCGGTGTATTCTGGATAACCGGGGCCGCCAGTACGCCGGCAAAGGCCGCCAGCGCGACGCCAAAACCGTAGGTGAGGGTCACCAGTAGCGGCACGTTGATGCCGAACGACTGGGTCTGCTCGGGTTTTTCGGTGGCTGCACGCAGATATCCTCCAAGACGGGTCTTTTCAATCGCAAACCAGCTCAACAGGCAGACGGTCACCGAACAGGCTACCACCCAGGCCCGATAGACCGGCAAAGTCAGGAAACCGAGTTCGAGCACGCCGCGCAGCGATTCCGGCACCGGATATTGTTGACCCGAGACGCCGAACCATTCCACGAACAAACCTTCTACGATCAGGCACAGCCCAAACGTCAGCAGCAAACCGTATAAATGATCCAGCTTATACAGGTGGCGCAATAGCAGACGCTCCACCGCCATGCCTGCGGCACCGACCAGAATAGGGCACAGCAGCAGTGCGACCCAATAGCTGATGCCTAGATGGGTCATGCCTAGCCAGGCGAAATACGCTCCCAGCATATATTGCGCGCCGTGGGTAAAATTGATGATGTTGAGCATGCCGAAAATGACGGCCAGGCCAAGGCTGAGAATCGCGTAGAACGATCCGTTCACCAGCCCCAGCGTCATCTGCCCAAGCAAGGCTTGCAACGAGATATGAAATATGTCCATTGTTTTGGTTTCCTCGGGCCGTCTCTAAACACCCAGATAATTTTCGATTAAGGTCCGATTTTTTTCCAATTCGCCGTACGCCACAGTCGCGACGATATTGCCATGCTCGACCACATAATTGCGATCGGCCAGTGGTGCCGAGAAACGGAAATTTTGCTCGACCAGGACGATGGTATAGCCACGCGTCTTGAGTTCGGTCAGCACCTTTCCAAGCATCTCAACCACTACCGGCGCAAGGCCTTCGGTAATCTCGTCAAGCAGCAGGAGCTTGGCGCCGGTCCGCAAAATGCGCGCCATCGCCAGCATTTGCTGCTCACCGCCGGATAATTTGGTTCCCTGGCTTTTACGCCGCTCGTACAAATTGGGAAACATCTGGTAAATCTCGGCCAGCGTCATGCCGCCGGGACCGACCTGAGGCAGCAGCAACAGGTTTTCCTCGACGTTGAGCGAAGCATAGATACCCCGTTCTTCCGGGCAGTAGCCTATGCCCAGCCTGGCGATGTGGTGCGGCTTCAGGCCAGTCGTTTCGTGCCCCTGGACGCGGATGGATCCCTTGCGGGTACAGCCTATGCCCATGATGGCGCGCAGCGTGCTGGAGCGGCCTGCACCATTACGCCCCAGCAGTGTCACCAATTCGCCTTCGTTGACATGGAAGCCGATACCGTGCAGGACATGGGACTCGCCGTACCAGGCGTTCAGATGTTCGACGCGCAGCATTTCTTTACGCATGGCCGCCTCCCAGATAGGCTTCAATCACCTGTGGATTGGTCGAAACTTCCTTATAATTTCCATGCGCCAGTACCTGTCCGCGCTGCAAGACCGTAATGGTGTCGGAGATGTCGGATACCACTTTCATGTTGTGCTCCACCATCAGGATGGTTCGATTGGCGCCGACGCGTTTGATGAGTTCCTTGACGCGGTCCACGTCTTCCTGCCCCATCCCTTGTGTTGGCTCATCCAGCAACATCAATTCGGGATCCATGGCCAAAGTAGCGGCTATCTCCAAGGCACGTTTGCGGCCGTAAGGCATGTCGGCAGCTTTGGTGTCGACGTACGCCTCAAGATCGACGGTTTTCAACATTTCCATTGCATGCCCATTGAATCCGTCCAGCACCTTGGACGATTGCCAGAAACGCGACGCGATGCCGGCCTTTCGCTGCAATCCTATGCGCACATTCTCTAGCACCGTTAAATGCGGAAACACCGCCGAAATCTGAAATGAGCGGATCACTCCTGCACAGGCAATCTGCGCCGGACTCACCTGGGTAATGTCCTTACCCTTGTAAATGATCTGTCCCGAAGTTGGAATCAGGAACTTGGTCAGCAAATTGAAAAATGTGGTCTTGCCGGCTCCGTTGGGGCCGATCAACGCGTGAATCTTGCCCGCCTCAAAACGCAGATTCACGTCTTTAACGGCGACAAATCCTTTGAATTGCTTGGTAAGGCCTCGTGTTTCAAGTATGGTCTGTTGCGCCATTTTTCTCTTCCTTGCCTATTCTTGTATTAAATCTTGCAGAAAATTCTTGTACGGAAATAGCCCCTGTCGCCGCGTCAAAATGGCGCTACCCGTTTCCCTGCTTTTATTTATTATTGATCTGTATGCTAAAATAAAAGTACTCAGTACACAAACAATTAAATGTAATTTCACTGAAATTTATTCTTCATCACGCCTCAATAACATCGTTTAGGGAAACAACATGCCAAAAACATCGAAAGCAAACGAACCAGCCAAAGAACCGCTGGCTGCCCGACCCGGCTATTTGTTGCGTCGCCTGAACCAGATCCACGGTTCCCTTTTTTTTGAAGAATGCAAAAATTTCAATATCACTCCGGTCCAGTACGGCATGCTGACTGCTTTGTCCGCCTCGCCCGGCCTGGATCAAACCGCGCTAGGCCATGAGCTCGGGCTGGACCGAACCAATACTGCCGATGTCTTGCGGCGCCTGGAAGAGCGCGGCCTGGTCACCCGGCATCAAAGCGAAACGGATCGCCGTGTAAAGCATGCATTCAACACCGCTGAAGGTGAAAAACTCACCAGCACCATGTACCCGGCCATGCAAGTTGCGCAAGAGCGCTTGCTGGCTCCGCTGAATCTGCAGGACAAGAAAAAATTCATGCAACTTCTTCATATACTGATTGAAGGTAATAACGAACACGGCCGTGCCAGCATGCGCGCGCTTTGAAGCCTGGGCAGTCATATGGGGTAAACCAGGTCATTCGCGATGATGGTCGTGTCATAGACCACCTGGCGCTCTTTCAGCAAGCGCCCGCCGGCTTCAAACCGGTCGTAGTATCGCCCCGCCATATGCAGTGTGGTGGGACCTTCGACTAACGTTTGCAGCAAGATGAAATTGGATTGCGCCAAAATGTCCCCGTTATCCCGTACTTTCAGTACGCGCGCATTGCCGACCACATGCAGGTTGTAGCGCGGCGCGAACATCTGGGTACGCGCGATAGCCGTTGCACGGTCGCGCAGCATATTTTTTCCTTGCGCATACACCAGCCCGACCGGCAGGCCTTCATCGGCATTTTCTTTTGCGGTGACGCGATAGACGGCGTCCTCGGTAAAAAAATCCGGCCATTGTTCGACTTCGCCCGCGTCCAGGACGGCGCAATAGTCTGCATTGAACTCCTCAATCGCGAAACGCATCTCGCGCGCCGCTATCGGGTCTACCTCGGCCGCCTGATAACCTTTTAAAATCAACATCTTTCAGCTCCTGTGCTTAAAGTCCCATGACTTCACGGTAATGTTTGTACATGGCGCGGATCGCTGCCTCTGAAATCAGGGAGCCTGCCGTGCCGACATTGCCGGAATCCAGCTTGACTACGTTCATGTCTGATTTTGATTTTCTTACGCCTTCTTGCACGAACTTGATTGCTTCGTTGTC
>JABDED010000138.1 GCA_013287275.1 Betaproteobacteria bacterium | reverse complement strand
GACAATCCAGCGGATGGTTAATCAGCAGGAATTCCATCACGCCTTTTTGCGCCTTCACGGCCTTGTCGCTATTCGACCTGACGATCATGCCGGCGGTCACGGGCGTGGCGCAAGCTGGCAAAGGCTTGGGGGCCTTTTCCACTTCTACCAGGCACATGCGGCAGTTTGCCGCGATGGACAATTTCTTGTGATAGCAAAAATGCGGTATGTAGGTGCCAAGCTTGTTGGCAGCATCCATTACCATACTGCCTTCTTGCACTTCGACTTTTTTGCCGTCTATTTCTATTTCAACCATGGTCTACTCTGACTGTGCGCTAACCTAAGCTGGCTTAAATGTAAGCGGGAACCAAGCAATGCTTATGCTCGATGTGATATTCAAATTCTTCGTGGAAATTCTTGACGAAGGCACGAACCGGCATCGCCGCCGCATCGCCCAGCGCACAAATCGTGCGGCCCTGGATGTTGTCGGCGATCGAGTTCAGCATGTCCAAATCTTCAGGACGGCCTTGCCCGTGTTCTATCCTGTTCACCATGCGGTACATCCAGCCTGTGCCTTCACGGCAAGGCGTACATTGGCCACAGGATTCTTCAAAATAGAAGTAGGACAGGCGCAACAGCGATTTAACCATGCAGCGGGTCTCATCCATCACGATAACGGCGCCTGAACCCAGCATGGAGCCGGCCTTGGCGATGGAATCGTAATCCATGTCGGTGTTCATCATCACGTCGCCGACGATCACCGGAGCGGACGATCCGCCTGGGATCACAGCCTTGATCTTTTTGCCGCCGCGCATGCCGCCGGCCAATTCCAGCAAGGTCGCAAACGGCGTACCCAGCGGGATTTCGTAATTGCCTGGACGCTCTACGTCGCCAGAGATAGAGAAAATCTTGGTGCCGCCATTATTCGGCTTGCCCATCGCTGCGTAATTCTCGCCGCCCACCGCGAAAATGAAAGGCACGGCCGCAAACGTTTCCGTGTTGTTGATCGTGGTCGGCTTGCCGTACAGGCCAAAGCTGGCTGGGAAAGGCGGCTTGAAGCGTGGCTGCCCTTTCTTGCCTTCCAGCGATTCCAGCAAGGCTGTTTCTTCGCCGCAGATATAGGCGCCATAACCGTGGAAAGCGTGCAACTGGAACGAAAACTCTGAGCCGGCAATATTATTGCCCAGCATGCCGGCAGCGCGCGCTTCTTCCAGCGCTTCTTCGAAGCGGTCGTATTCGGCGAAGATTTCACCGTGGATATAGTTGTAGCCTACCGTGATGCCCATCGCATAGGCGCCTATCGCCATGCCTTCGATCAGCGCATGCGGGTTGTAACGCAGGATGTCGCGATCCTTGAATGTGCCAGGCTCGCCTTCATCGCTGTTGCAGACCAGGTATTTTTGTCCAGGGAACTGGCGCGGCATGAAGCTCCACTTCAAGCCGGTCGGGAAACCCGCGCCGCCACGGCCGCGCAGGGAAGCTGCCTTCAATTCGGCAATGACCTGTTCCGGCGTAATTTTGTCGTTCAGGATACGCTTCAGGGACTGGTAGCCGCCACGTTTGACGTAATCTTCCAGGTGCCAGTTTTTGCCATCCAGGCCGGCCAGGATCAGCGGCTTGATATGGCGATCATGCAAACTCGTCATTATGCCCCCGCCGTTGTGGATGTGGTTTTAAGCTCGGTGACGAGCTCATCAATTTTTTCATTCGACATGAAGCTGCACATGCGCTTGTTGTTGACCAGCATGACCGGCGCATCGCCGCAGGCCCCCATGCATTCGCCTTCCACCAGCGTGAACATGCCGTCGGCGCTGGTATCCTTGTAATCAATGCCTAGCTTTTGCTTCAGGTGATGCGCCGCGCGCTCGCCGCCGGACAAGGCGCAAGGCAGGTTGGTGCACACCGAAATCTTGAACTTGCCCACCGGCTTGGTGTTGTACATGTTGTAGAAGGTTGCCACTTCCTGTACCGCCACCGCAGGCATGCCTATGTAATCGGCCAAAGTCTGCATCACGTCCGGCGAAACCCAGCCGGTTTCGTCCTGCGCAATAGCCAGCGCAGCCATCACGGCCGACTGTCTCTGATCTGCCGGGTACTTTGCCAGTTCCCGGTCAATCTTCTTAAATGCTTGCTCTGATAACACCATAGCTAAATGCCTCTAAAATCGCTACCCAACGGGCAGTCAATCATCTATCAATTTCGCCAAACACAATATCCTGCGTACCAATAATGGTCACAGCATCAGCAATCATATGACCCTTGGCCATTTCGTCCAGGCCTTGCAGATGCGGGAACCCGGGGGCGCGAATCTTCAGGCGATACGGCTTGTTGGCGCCGTCGGAAATCAGGTAGATACCGAACTCGCCTTTCGGATGCTCAACCGCTGCATAAGCCTCGCCGGCAGGCACGTGGAAGCCTTCGGTAAACAGTTTGAAGTGATGGATCAGCTCTTCCATGTTCGACTTCATGTTCACGCGGTGCGGCGGCGCGATCTTGTGGTTGTCGGTAATCACCGGGCCCTGATTATTGCGCAGCCATTCTATACATTGTTTGATGATGCGGTTGGACTGGCGCATTTCTTCCACACGCACCAGGTAGCGATCATAGCTGTCGCCGTTGACGCCGACCGGGATATCGAAATCCAGCAAATCATACACTTCGTAAGGCTGCTTCTTGCGCAAGTCCCATTCAACGCCCGAACCGCGCAGCATGGCGCCGGTAAAGCCCATCGCCTTGGCGCGCTCAGGCGACACCACGCCGATGCCGACCAGGCGCTGTTTCCAGATACGGTTATCGGTCAGCAGGGTTTCGTATTCATCTACGTATTTGGGGAAACGATTGGTGAAATCTTCAATGAAATCCAGCAGAGAACCCTGGCGGTTTTCATTCAGCATGCGCATCGCTTTTTCGTTCTTCAGCTGCGATACCCTGAATTGCGGCATTTGCTCAGGCAGGTCGCGATACACGCCGCCCGGACGGTAGTAAGCGGCATGCATGCGGGCGCCGGACACTGCTTCGTAGCAATCCATCAGGTCTTCACGTTCGCGGAATGCGTACAGGAACACCGCCATCGCACCAACGTCCAGCGCATGCGCGCCTATCCACAGTAAATGGTTCAGGATACGGGTGATTTCGTCGAACATCACGCGGATGTACTGCGCGCGCAAAGGCACTTCCAGGCCCAGCATCTTTTCGATCGCCATCACGTACGCGTGTTCATTGGACATCATCGACACATAGTCGAGCCTGTCCATATAGGGAACGGACTGGATGAAGGTCTTTTGTTCCGCCAGCTTTTCAGTCGCGCGGTGCAGCAGGCCGATATGCGGATCGGCACGCTGGATCACCTCGCCGTCGAGCTCCAGGACCAGGCGCAATACGCCGTGGGCAGCAGGATGCTGCGGACCAAAGTTCAGGGTGTAATTCTTAATTTCAGCCATTATTTCATCCCGTAATTTTCTTCGCGAATGACGCGCGGCGTGATCTCACGCGGCTCCACAGTCACAGGCTGATAAATGACGCGCTTCTGCTCCGGGTCGTAACGCATTTCCACATAGCCCGAAACCGGGAAATCCTTGCGGAAAGGATGGCCGATGAAACCATAGTCGGTCAAAATACGGCGCAGGTCATTATGGCCGTCGAACAGGATGCCGAAGAAATCGAAAGCTTCGCGCTCATACCAGTTCGCCGTATTCCAGACATCGATCAATGAAGGCAGCACAGGCATCTCGTCGTCGCTGGCAAACACACGCACGCGCAAGCGCCAGTTGTGCTGGATCGACAGCAGATGCGATACTGCTGCAAAGCGCGCGCCGTCCCAGGCGCCTTCGCCGTAAGTGGAATAGTCCACGCCGCACAGGTCGATCAATTCTTCAAATTGGGTATCGGCGTGATCGCGCAAATCGCGCATTGCGCCCAGATACGCAGTCGGGCTGACGACGATCGTCAATTCACCGAGTGCCATGGTGGACTTAAGGAGTCTATCGCCCAAGACGTTTTTTACTGCCGTCTCAAGGATTTCCAGTTTGGTAGTCATAATTTTAAAAGCCGCTCTAAGAGTCGCCGGATGCGCACGCAATATGCGCGCGCGATTTACGCAAGCACCAGTATCAGCGCGCTATCGTATTGGTACGCTTAATCTTGTTTTGCAACTGTATGATGC
>JABDED010000137.1 GCA_013287275.1 Betaproteobacteria bacterium | reverse complement strand
GCCAATGTGGATATGGTGGAGGAAGGGATAGATGTGGCTTTTCGTGACGTCGCAAAGTCCAGCGGCCTTTCCAGGGTACCGCTCTTTCTGCCTCATTCCGGACTCGTCGCCAGTCCATCTTATTTAGCGGCGCAGGGTACTCCGGCTGCGCCGGAAGATCTTGCCCGCCATGATTGCCTTCCGCTGATGAAGCGGGCCGGGGTTTCCGTGTGGCGTTTGTCCGGCCCACACGGAATCTCGGAAGTGACTGTGACCGGCAGGTTCAAGGCAAATACGGCCGGCGCTGCGCTGGAGGCAGCAATAGCTGGGCTTGGTATCACCTTGCTGCCTTCGATATTGACCTTGCCGCATACGCGCTCGGGTCGTCTGGTGCCCGTCCTCCCTGCATATTGCCGCGACGATGGTGGTTTAAGCGGCGGCTTGTATGCAGTGCTGCCAAGCCGCCAGCAGGTGCCCGCTGCAGTGTCAGCGTTTGTCGCGTTTGCAGCCGGCAAGTTGGCTGCTACCGATGCAAGGCCGTAAGCCAGCCGGAAAACTTCTTGATTGACCACAAATTTGGATGAGTCTCGCTCGCGGACGCCGACTATACAAGAGCGCCGGCCGGCTTTAAGCTTAGCTTGCGTCCTGTGTAGAAATTGTGGCGCACGCAAGCCTTCCAAGCGAATTCAACAAGGAGATCTGCATGTCTAAAGTTCTGGTCTTGTATTACTCGTCTTATGGCCATATTGAAACGATGGCAAACGCGATAGCTGAAGGTGCTCGTAGCGCAGGCGCGAGCGTCGAGGTAAAACGCGTTCCTGAAACAGTGCCGAAAGAGATTGCGGAGGGAGCGTATTTCAAGCTGGCTCAGGGCGCTCCCATCGCGACGATCGACGAACTTGCCAACTATGATGCGATCATTGTCGGCGCTCCAACCCGGTTCGGGCGCATGCCTTCACAGATGGCCGCCTTCCTGGATCAAGCCGGCGGATTGTGGATGCGGGGCGCATTACATGGCAAAGTCGGCGGAGCCTTCACTTCAACGGCGACGCAGCACGGCGGCCAGGAAGTGACCTTGTTCTCCATCATTACCAACCTGATGCACTTTGGGATGACTATCGTCGGTCTGCCATACAGTCACCAGGGTCAAATGACGCTGGATGAGGTTGTCGGCGGCAGCCCCTACGGCGCGACCACGATTGCCGGTGGCCAGGGGCAACGACAGCCTAGCGAAATTGAACTGCAAGGCGCGCGCCATCAGGGCGAGCTGATTGCAAAAACAGCCAATAAGTTATTCGGCTGACAGGGGCGAGTGTCGAAGAGCTCGAACGGCACCGCAAACGATTTGCCCCGGCCACCGATGGGCCGGGGCATTCGGCATTTCAGAGATTACACTGTGCGCTGGGCCAGCTTGGGATTGCGTGCATCGAAGCCCACTGGTTTGTCAGCAAGCTGAAACAACATTCAGCCGGCTAAAGCCGGGCAGCAACGCTTTATTTTGTGATCGCGTAAGGATGAGACTTAAAGAGTTCTACCATCCAGTCCACGAAAACACGCACGCGCGCGCTGAGATGGCGGTTAGCTGAATACACGATGGAAATTGGTGTGGGATCGGCAGTCCAGTTATTCAGCAAAGAGACAAGATTTCCAGCCTTGATATGCGGCTGGGCTATGAATGCGGGGACGTGTAGGACCCCCAGCCCGGCCAAACCGGCGGCCAGCAGAGCATTAGCGTCATTGACGGACACGAAATAGCGGCCGCGCACCGTGACCTGCTCATCTCCGAAATTCAAGATGATAGGCAACTGCCGGCTGGAGCCTGCGTAAAAATAGCGGATCAGGGTGTGGCTGTGTTCCAGGTCAGCCGGATGCTCTGGAAGCTGCCGACCCTTCAGGTAATCCGGCGCAGCACAGGTTACAAAGGGTAGGTCGCCAATGTGACGGGCAATCAGGGAGGGGTCGCTTACTCGCCCGGCGCGGACTACGCAGTCAACGCGGTCGCTGACCAAATCGACGGGCCGGTCGCTGGCGCCTATATCCAGTTGCAGGTCGGGATAGCGCGTTTGAAATGCGGGAAGCGCGGGAATGACAAGCAGCGAAGCCAAAGTCGACCCCATATCCACTCTCAGCCTGCCGCGGGGCCTGGACTGCGCGCTTGTGAGCTCCGATTCCACCTCTTGCCATTCTTCCAGGATGCGGGACATCCGTTCATAGTAGGCCGCCCCGTCATTTGTCGTCGACACACGGCGCGTCGTACGGTTTAAAAGCTTGACACGGAGGTGCGCCTCCAGGCTTTGCACAAGCTTGGTCACAGTGTTTCTCGGGACTTCAAGCGAATCTGCCGCTTTGGCAAAGCTTCCGGTTTCAACTACCCGCGCGAACGTCTTCACAGCAGTGAAATAATCCATCGGTCCCCTCCATGACAGTACACGATGATTATACCTATTGGGGGGATATTGAATGGATTTCCGGCTAATTATCTGCGAAATGAATGCGGTGGCGTGGAGTTCGATGAAAGTCAGGCAAATAGGCAGGTTTCGCGCAGACTGAAACTCACAAAAGTGGCCACTTTATAAAATCTCATTTTCTGTGGCGAAAGCTGCGGGAAACCCAACTTTCGTGGCAATCGGCCTCACCTTCCGTGGCACCTTACCCGCTGCGCGACGCAATCAATCGTGCATCTTTTGAATCGCATCAAACCGCTTGCTGACGCCCAGTTTGCGATACAGGCTCTTCACGTGGAACTTGATGGTGTTGGGCGACACGAACAGCCTGGCAGCGATTTCATTGTTGGACAAGCCGGCGGCCAGCAATTGTGCGACTCTTTCTTCTTTGCCGCTGAACACGGGAATCAGTTTTTCTGCAGTTCCAGAGAGATTGCCGCCCGCAGCGCAAGCCGTAAGCACTTGCGCTGCGAATTCGGCCAGATCTACCGGCACTGTTATCTTTTGCAACAGGCGCTGCAAGCTGCGGCCGGTGTCGAGGAAGGTCGCAGTTGCTCTTCCGGCCTGGCCAGAGCAAGCGCGCCAGCACCAGGCCCTCCAATTTTCAGTGACTGCGGTTCGATGTGGCGCCGGGCTTGAAATGTAGGATAATTTCACGCCTTGATCCCTATCCCACATTTCTTATCGCCTTCAACTATGATTTCATTCATCAAACTTGGCCGGCTGAGCGCCGCCGTATCGGCAGCCTTGGCGATTACGCTGACGCATCTCCCGGTCGCCCATGCTCACGAAACGACGGAGGCAGCTGACGCGCACTCGCCTTCAGAAGAAAGCAAAACGATACGCCGGCACAGGATGAAAAAACTGGAGGAGCATCTGAATACCGACGAGGAGACCTTGCATCGCCAGTGCCGCTACGAGTCAGAGATTGCGGAAGCGCCGCCGGAGAAGAAATTAATCCTGACCTTTGACGACGGCCCTGAGCCGGGGCAGACCGAATATATTTTGTCAGTGCTGAAAAAGCACAATATCCCGGCGACCTTCTTCATGATAGGCGAGAAGGTCCAGGCCCACCCTGAACTGTTGGCCCTGGTCCAGGCTTCCGGCCATGCGTTGATTGGCAATCACTCGTGGAGCCACCCTAATTTCCACGATATTCCCCCGGCTGAACAAGCGCTGGAAGTCGACAAAACCGCAGCCCAGTTGGCAAAGACGGTTCAGGCACAGTATTTTCGCTATCCTTACGGGAATTCTTCATGTGAAACGAATGAGCTGCTCAAGTCGCAAGGCTATAAGATCGTCGGCTGGCACGTGGATACTTGCGACTGGGCGTTTGACCATAAGGGCAGCGTGGATTTGAAAGAGGCCCTGAGTTGCGGAGTATTGCCGCAGAACCGGGAAAATTTCTTCGAGCACGTGATTTCTTCAGTACGCGCCCACAATGGTGGCATTATCCTGATGCATGAAATTCATCCCCATACCCTGAAGCAGCTGGACAGCCTGGTGGTTCGCCTGCTGGAAGAGGGATATACCTTTGGGACGGTCAGCGATGCCGAGTTTGCCAAATACCTGCGCTGATCTGACAGTCAAACTCAGCTGCCGACCAGGCTCGCGGCGATATTGATCGTTAGGCCAAGGATCGCGACATTAAACAGGAAACTGAGGACGGACTGCGCCAGTACCGTTTTTCTCATCGAGTTGCTCATTACGGTGACGTCGGAGGTCTGGGCGGCGACCGCGATCGTAAATGAAAAATAC
>JABDED010000136.1:3549-4220 GCA_013287275.1 Betaproteobacteria bacterium | reverse complement strand
CCGCTGGTGCAAAAAGCAGGTACGGAACTGGGTGCTGGGAAATTGCTGATACTGCCCGGCGCCAATCACGCAAGCGCGCTGTTTGCCGCGCATATCCTGCTGCCGGAAATCAGGAATTTCCTGCACCAGCATCGCTAAGGATTTCTACTTGTTGCGCCACAAAGATTCTGTACTCTCCGGCCGCCCCAGCTCGAACATGGTTTCCGGCGTGGTGCGTGAATACCAGTCGCCGCCCATGCGGGTGATGTAGTCGGTCTTCCTCGGATCGATCTGCCCGTCTTCGCCATACAGGCTTTCTGCGACGTGGAAATACACGACCTCGCCTATTACATAGTTGGCCGAGGCCGTGCCTTCGCCGTGCGGCACGATCTGGTGCAATACGCACTCTATTGCGATCATGCTCTCGGCCACGCGATCGCAGTTTACCTTGACGCAGGGAACAGGCGTGAAGCCGGTATGCGGCCATTCGCTTTCTCCATGCGGATAGGTGTACGAGGCCTGGTTCATGCCGCTTACCATGGAATAATTCAGCAGGTTGATCGTGAATTGTCCGGTAGCACGGATATTGACCAGCGTGTCCTTGGGCTTGCCGGTATGTGTACCTACCGGCGACACCACCACTGAAGGCGGATTGGCGCCGCCGGCCATGAAGTAGCTGAACGGCGCCAGAT
>JABDED010000136.1:121-3484 GCA_013287275.1 Betaproteobacteria bacterium | reverse complement strand
CCAGATTGGGCACGCCTTGCTCGGAACGGGTGGATACAAAGGCAATGGGACGCGGCGATACCATATTGTTCAGTATGCGATAAGCCTCGCCGGTGCTGAGGTTTTTGACGTCAAGGCTGCGGAAATTCGTGTTCATGGCTGGTCCTGTGATCTTTGTATAGAATACCAGTGCTTATTATAGGCACTCAGATCAAACCCTGTATTTTTGTACCCGCCCCCAAACCAAAGGCAAACATGATTACCTGCTATCTGCGTTACGTCATCGATCCGTACAAGCAAAAAGAATTTGAGCACTATGGCAAATTGTGGATACCGCTGGTGGAAAAATTCGGTGGCACGCATCACGGCTATTTCATGCCGTCGGAAGGCGCCAGCAATATCGCGCTGGCGCTGTTCAGCTTTCCCAGCTTCGCGCTGTATGAAGCATACCGCAATCAGGCAGCGCAGGATGCTGCCTGCCAGGCGGCGATCAAATATGCGGACGACACGTGCTGCTTTATCAGTTACGAGCGCAGTTTTTTCAGGCCGGTGTTTGAATAGAAACGGGATACCGCGGGGACTGCAGATCAGGCCGGTCTGATCGCGACGGCAATCAGGCTGACCGCGGCGCCGGCGTGCAGCCGAATGGTTTTTTCTTCTTTGACGAGTAGCGCATCATGAGTCTGCAGCAGCAGGCCCGCATCAGGCACCTGGCATTCGCCGCTTTGCACAAACAGAATATTGATCGCCGCGTCGAGCTCGATTTCCCTCTGCGCGGTAAAAGCATGCTGGCTCAGCAGGTGGGAAAAACAGTCGCGCCGGCTCATCACGTTCAATACCGTATGCGGCCCGGCAGCTTGTCCATTATGTGGCCCAGCTTGTACTTCCGCCCTCACCCTGGCTTCGCCGGAGAAGCGCAAAGTGGGATGCTGGCGGTCCAGCGGGAAGCAGACCTCATCCACCAGCAGGCGCAGCGGAGCATCGCTTAACAGGCTCAGGCTGCGGTCCACCCCCTTGAATTCGGAAAATGGCCCGTTGCCGGTGATCGTTGCCACGCTGATACGCCATTCAAAATCATTGAGGCCGGCGCCGGCAGGCTCGACCACGATATCAGCAGTACTGCCGCCGCCGTTCTTCCACGGTTTTGCAACACGTCCGGCAACGGGCAGGTAAGCGATCATTTTGGCAGTTTGCGTAAGGCAGTCATTGCGGCTATGTACGAGCCGGCGATTGCGGCCTGGTTCCTATGCCTGCCGTTTTCCACCAGGAGTTGCCCCCCTGCCCACACGTCGCGCACCAGGTTTTCATTGCCGGTAAATATCCAAGTATTCAGTATGTCGGAAACATCGACGCCGCACAAGCTGGGGTGTTGCTCATCCAGCACCAGCATGTCTGCCCGCGCGCCGACAGCCAGCTTGCCGACGGCGCGCCCGGACGCCTGCGCTCCGCCGGCGAGCGCCGCCGTCCACAGGAAATCGCCGACCCGGCGCCGGCCGGGCAGGCTCGCGACATTGCGCTGTTGCGCACGCAGCCTCTGCCCATATTCCAGCCAGCGCAATTCTTCTATCGGACTTTGCGATACATGGCTGTCGCTGCCTATGCCGAAGCGCCCCTGCGCAGCGATATAATCGGGCAAATCAAAGAAACCGTCGCCCAGGTTGCCTTCGGTAGTCGTGCATATGCCAACTACCGCGCCGCTGGCGGCGATCGCCTGTAATTCTGCCTTTGACAGATGGGTCGCATGCACCAGGCACCAGCGCGCATCGATCTGCTGCGTATCCAGCAATAATTCCACCGGGCGTTTTCCGGTGCTTGCCAGGCAGGCATCGACTTCCTTCTGCTGCTCGGCGATGTGGATATGCACCGGTCTGTGCGCCGGCAGTGCCGCCAGCAACTCGCGTATCTGCTGCGTACTGGCCGCCCGCAGCGAATGCGGTGCCGCGCCGACCTCGGTCTGGCCATCGCGCGCATTTTCCAGCAGGGCGACCATTTGCAAGATCTGTTCGGCATCGGTGGCAAAGCGCCGCTGGTCATGCCTGAGCGGCACATTGCCGAAATCGGCATAGCTATACAAAACCGGCAGCATCGTAATGCCCATGCCGCTCGCCTGGGCGGCGGCGATGACGCGGCGCGCGGTCTCCGCCATGTCGGCATAGAAACTGCCGTCCTGGGCCCGGTGCAGATAATGGAATTCGCACACCGAGGTATAGCCCTGGCGCAGGCATTCCACGTATAGCTGCGCCGCAATCGCCTGCATCTGTTCCGGTGTGATATTCAGTGCGGTGCGATACATCAGGTCGCGCCAGGTCCAGAAGCTGTCCGGACCTTCGCCGGCCGTCTCGGTCATGCCGGCCAGCGCGCGCTGGAAAGAATGCGAATGCAGGTTGATCATGCCCGGCAATACCAGGCGCTCCTGTTTTTCATGTGCCTGTGCAGTGGCGCCGGGCGTTACCGCCGTCAGGTTACCCTGGGCATCCCAGCTCATGCGGACATCAGCAGTCCAGCCCTGCGGCAGCAACGCGTATTGCGCAAACAGGCTATTAGTCGTCGTTGTCATATGCCGCTTACCCTGTCTGCTTTTTGTTGGCGGCGGCCCAGTCCAGGCAGGCGCTCAATAGCTTGCGCAACAGCGGCTGTACCTGCGCTGCCAGATCGGCGCGGTATTCGAACGGCGCCGTTTCATTCATATATATGCATTGGCTCATTTCCAGTTGCACCGCATGGATGTCCTGCGCCGGCTTGCCGTAGTGGCGAGTGATATGGCCGCCCTTGAAACGGCCGTTGAAGACATGGTTGTAACGCGCGGCCTCCGGCGACTGCATGGCTGCAGCCAGCGCTTGCTGCATGCCCAGGCTGCATGAACGCTGGTCGGCGGTGCCGAAGTTCAGGTCCGGCAACTTGCCGTCGAAAAAGCGCGGCACCTGCGACGCGATCGAGTGGGCATCCCACAGCACCGCGATCCCGTGCTGTTGCCGTATGCGCTGCAATTCCGCGCCCAGTTGCGTGTGGTAGGGCTGCCAGTATAGTGCGATGCGCTGCTGCATCTGTT
This sequence comes from Betaproteobacteria bacterium, assembly GCA_013287275.1. Classification (GTDB taxonomy): domain Bacteria; phylum Pseudomonadota; class Gammaproteobacteria; order Burkholderiales; family Burkholderiaceae_D; genus Undibacterium. The sequence continues at coordinate 456 of JABDED010000136.1, read as the reverse complement.
CCTGATCCGGCTGCATGCCATCCTTGTATAAGGGCTGCTTGGCAAAGGTATCGACAGGAAAAAGGCCGGTGGTGTCCTGGCCCGGATACAGGCTGGTATCGTCGATAGGACGGTTCAGGTCGATCACATAGCGCGAGTAGCTGGCGGACAGTACCGAAGCCCCCATCTCTCTGGCCATGTTGTACAACAGTGGAAGATGCCAGTCCGTGTCTGCCTTCACTGCTGCTACCGGATGCATGCCGGCGGCAATATCGGCCGGAATTTCCGTGCCCACATGCGGCATGGAAATCAATAGCGGGCTATTGCCCTGATGAAAATGAAATGCTGTATCCATA
>JABDED010000136.1:0-111 GCA_013287275.1 Betaproteobacteria bacterium | reverse complement strand
CTCCATCCTGCTTTTAAATTATTTTATCCAAGCTGCAATTTCTGGCTGATGCGCGCGGCGGCAGCCAGCGTCAACTGGATCAATTCCTGCTGCCTGCCGGCGGCGCGCGAT
>JABDED010000135.1 GCA_013287275.1 Betaproteobacteria bacterium | reverse complement strand
ACCAATCACTTTCTTCACAACTTCCGTCAGTTTCTGCGGATCAAAAGGTTTCACCAGCCATCCGTTTGCACCGGCGGCGCGCCCTTTGGCCTTCATGTCATCACTGGACTCGGTAGTCAGCATCAAAATGGGTACCCGCTGGTAGCTGGGCAGTCCGCGCAGGGATTTGATCAGGGTCAGGCCATCCATCCTGGGCATATTCTGGTCGGTCAGCACCAGGTCGACAACCTGGTTGCGCGCCTTTTCCAGACCATCTTGCCCATCGATGGCTTCAATCACTTGATAACCGGCGGCCTTCAAACTAAAAGCCACCATCTGCCTCAGCGAACCAGAATCGTCCACCGCTAATATTGTCTTGGTCATCATCGCTCCGTTATTCAAATTTAAGGCTACTCACCTATGTGTATCACGCTACAACCAATCTGTACGGGCTTTTCATGCGCGGACGTGATCGGAATCCTGCGCCGCTTCAAAATAATTCAATATCGCCGCTATCCAGATGCTTTTGGCTTACCGCCTTGCGCAGCAGCCCCTTCAATTCCTGGCTCTGCGTCTCCAGCCGGATGGTAATTTCCTTCAGCAAGACGGCAATTTCGTCATTGCCGCCATCATGTGGGATGCCGTCCCCGATAATTCCCAGCGTACTCAATACTTCACGCAAGCCGGCGCTCCTTTGCACCGTACGTGAAATCAATTGGCTGGTCAGGTCCTGAAATTGCAAACTGGTGACCGCGTCGTTGATATGCTGGGAGATGTCCCTCTGGATGAGATGCAGCTTGTCCACAGTGGCATCCGATGCCGTGCCTGAAGAAATCAGCAAATCCATTTCCTGCTGCTGGGCCGAGATCGCTGCGTGCAGCGCCAGGAAGCTGGTTCCCAGCTTCTCTATCGCTTCTGCAAGAAGTATGGTTGTCTGCACGAGATCTGTTTCCACTTCCAGCAGATGCTCATTACCGTGGTCGGAAACACCGGTCAACAGCCGCTTGACTTGAGGGCCCAAGGTTTTCTTTTTCGGCATATTAGGCATCCCAGTTTTTCAATACGATCAAACAATGCTGCATCACGCGGCTACTTGCCTGTTTTAACAGAGGGATCGGCATTCGGGTCTGCCGGCGTTGTCACCTCGATGCTGCCGCCGTCTGTTGCCGCCGCCTGCTCCGCTTTCTTGTTCATCACGATAATGCTGATACGCCTGTTGATCGGATTCAGGGGATCGGCCTTGTCGAACAATACCGACGAAGAGAGCCCAACCACCCGTAGCACCTTGGATTCGTCCATGCCGCCAAGTATCAGCGCCCTGCGGGAGGCGTTGGCGCGGTCTGCGGACAACTCCCAGTTGCTATAGCCTTTTTCGCCGCTGCCGTATGGGGCCGCATCGGTATGTCCAGACAGGCTGATACGATTGGGAACATCGTTCAGAGCCTTGCCTATTTCGGTCAGGATTTCCCGCGTATACGGCTGCAACTCTGCCTTGGCCGACGCGAACATCGGGCGATTCTGTTCATCCACCATCTGTATGCGCAAACCTTCCGACGTCAGGTCCAGCAGCAACTGGTTCTTGTACTGCTTCAGGGTGGGGTTGGCATCGATCACCGCTTCTATCTTGGCTTTCAAGGTCTTCAGTCGTTCGGCATCGGCCTTGGCCAGCGCGGCCTCGGCGGCCTGCAAATTGAAGGTCTTCTTCTTCGACTCCACGTCGCCGCGCTTTTCCTGCCCGGTGCTCATCGTCAGGTCCTTGCCGCCGCCCTTGATCACGCTGGAACTGTCGCCGCTGCCCTCGCCGCCCGCCATCGCCACCTTGAGCGGAGTCTGGAAGTATTCAGCAATACCCTGCAGGTTGCCCTTCGCCGTCGATCCCAGCAGCCACATCAACAGGAAGAACGCCATCATCGCTGTCACAAAGTCGGCGTACGCAATTTTCCAGGCTCCACCGTGATGGCCGCCTGCAGTCTTCTTAATCCGTTTGACGATAATTGGTCTAAGCTCTTCGTTAGCCATGAAATACCCTTGAGCTAATTATTTGGATTTAGACTGCTTGATGTGATCTTCCAGTTCCGTGAAGGTCGGACGCTCGGTCGAATACAGCACTTTGCGGCCGAATTCCACCGCCAGTGCCGGCGCATATCCGTTCAGGCTCGCCAGCAGGGTGACCTTGATGCACTGCAATGCCTTGGAAGATTCATCCAGCTGCTGTTCCAGCAGTGTAGCCAGGGGGCCGACAAAACCGTAAGCCAGCAAGATACCCAGGAAGGTGCCGACCAGCGCGTGGGCGATCAGGATGCCGAGCTCCGCTGGCGGGATTCCCACCGATTCCATCGTATGCACCACGCCCATCACCGCCGCGACGATACCGAATGCGGGCAGGCCGTCGCCCAGTTTGGCCATGAAATGCGCAGGGACCGCACCTTCGTGATGATGGGTTTCCAGTTCATTGTCCATCAGGTTTTCAATCTGGAAGGCGTCCATATTGCCGGACACCATCAGGCGCAGATAATCGCACAGGAATTCCATCATATGATGGTCGGCCAGCACTGTCGGATATTTGCTGAAGAGAGGACTCTCTTCCGGCTTTTCAATATCGCCCTCGATCGACATCAGCCCCTCTTTACGCACCTTGGTCAGCACGTCAAAGAGCATGGTCATCAACTCCATATAAAGCTGCCGATTGAACTTGGAGCCTTTCAAGACGCCAGGCAGGGCCTTTAGTGAGGCTTTGAGAGTTTTTGCATTATTGCCGACCAGGGCCGAACCGACTGCTGCGCCGCCGATCATCAGCAATTCCAGCGGTTGGAACAACACCGCCACATGCCCACCCGACAAGACGAATCCGCCAAAAACGGATCCCATGACTATGATATAGCCGACGATAACTAACACGACCGATGACTCCTAAAAGAGAGAAACAATAAATTCATGCATGCCGAAGCATTTGATTTAGTCTCGCACTGGAAATATGCCCCGCGCAGAATCTACGGTCTAACGATAAAAAAACACCTTAAATCAATGAAAAAATTGCCCAAAAAATACATTTCATGTCTGGCATTATATGCGCCAAGCGTAAAGAATGGGAGCGTTATCCCCCGTATTTATGCACAAATCGGGCTCCACGCCAGGAATCGCAAACTCGTAGCTCAACAACATCGCACCTGGACGCATCTCGGACTTTGCTTTTTGCCATAGGGCCGGCATCGCAGCCGTCGACAAATAGGCAAACACAAAGTCGTAGGCCTGCAAATTCAATCCCAGGTAATTTTGCAACAAAAACAAAGCTTTGGAACGCGTGAGCTTGGACCGCAGATAGCTGATACCCCAAGGCAGCGGGGCCATTTCCACGCCGGTGAAATGACAGTCCCCCCTGGCCTTTGCAAGGCCCAGCACCAGCCCGCCCAATCCGCTGCCGATGTCAATAAATTCGGCGGACCTTCCGGCGGGCAGCAAATCGCGCACAAAAGGAAGCAGCGACGGCCTGGATGGGTAATACGGAACCCTGCTCTTGTACGTGGGCCAAAACAACAGCAGCAAGAAAAAGAAGGCGATTAAAGAATAAGAAGGAGGAATGCCAAAGGAGAGAAATACAACAATCCCGGGCGGAAACAGCAACTGTATGCACCACCACCACCAGTCCATACGGCGCAACCAGGCAATCGCCGCCGCCAGGCCGGCCTCGGCAATGACAATGGCATATAAGGGGGGATTGAATTTTAGTGCAAGCGCCAGAAGCACGGCAATTGCACTACAAGCGAGGAAGGAAAAAACCTGTATCAGCAATGCCTGCAGCGCCGGCGGCATTGCGGTCGTTTCTGTTATTGGAGGGTCAGCTTTGCCATGATCAGATTGAAGGCCCAAATATTCTCCACGACAGAAAAAACATTATGCAACCATGGCCATCGCTTCCGATTCCCTGGATTTTTTGGTTTTGCCGGCGCGGGAAGGCACATGACACAAACCACACGCATAATCATCATGCAAATCCAAAGTATGCGCAACAAACTGGCCGCTACATTTCTTGCATTTTGCAAACGTTAACATTTTGCCTTCAAAGAACCTGACCAGGGTCCAGGCCCGGGTCAGCGACAACACCGGCTCTTCGCCCGCGGCAACGGGAACCTGCTCCAGGTACAAGCGGTAGGCTTTGACTACGGCATCAATGCCGCTGATACCTGCGTGATCCCGCAAGTATTTGTGGATATTCATGAACAGGGAGGAATGGATATTCGGCTGCCACGTGATAAACCAGTCAGTGGAAAACGGCAGC
>JABDED010000134.1 GCA_013287275.1 Betaproteobacteria bacterium | reverse complement strand
CCCATCGCGCGACGGCGGACATCAGCCGCATCGTCGGCACGGATCAACAGAATCAGGATAAATAATGAAATTATCAAGCATAGACAGAAAACAGGGCGGGGCGATTGCTGCTGTATTGATCATGGGCGCGCTGCTGGCGGCATTGATCCTGTTTTCCGGCAAAAGCAGCTTTTCCGCCGACAAAGAAGAAACAGCAACAGCAGATAGCGAAGGCAAGCAAGAAAGCGAAAAACAGCATGCCAACCAGGAAGACGATGGCAAAATCCACTTTACTGACGCACAAATCAGGGATGCCGGCATCAGCCTGGAAAAAGCCGGGCCGGTACGCATCAGCAACACTGCACAGCTCGCCGGCGAAATCAGGTTTAACGAAGACCGCACTGCACACGTGGTGCCGAGGCTGGCGGGTGTGGTGGAAAGCGCGCCGGCCAACCTGGGCCAGCAAGTGAAGAAGGGCCAGTTGCTGGCCGTGATTGCCAGCACGCAATTGTCGGAAATGCGCAGTGAGCTACTATCTGCGCAAAAACGGCAGGCGTTGGCGCAACTGACCTATGAGCGCGAGAAAAAACTGTGGCAGGACAAGATATCCGCCGAACAGGATTACCTGCAGGCGCAGCAAAACCTGAGGGAAATCGACATTGCCGTGCAAAATGCCCGGCAAAAATTGAACGCGCTGGGGGCGCCCGGTGCCGCCACCGGCGCGCTTAGCCGGTATGAGCTGCGCGCGCCTTTCGACGGCATGATCGTGGAAAAACATATTGCGCTGGGCGAGGCGGTGAAAGAAGACGCCAATGTGTTTACGATCTCCGACCTGTCCATAGTCTGGGCGGAAATCATCGTGCCGGCCAGGGACCTGGAGATCGTGCGGGTCGGCGAAAAAGCTACTATCAGGGCGGCCTCGCTGAGCTCGGTGGCCGGCGGCCGCATTTCCTATGTGGGTTCAATGCTGGGGGAGCAGACCCGTACCGCGAAGGCCAGGGTCACGCTGGACAATCCCGGCATGGCCTGGCGGCCGGGCCTTTTTGTCAACGTAGAGCTGGTATCTGGCGATGGCGGCGGCGAAGCGACGCTTGCAGTTCTCAGTGAAGCCGTCCAGACGATCAATGACAAGCCGGTAGTGTTCACAAAAGTCGATGGAGGCTTTGCTGCGCAGGCGGTTGCTACCGGTCGCAGCGACGGCAAATACACGGAAATCCTGAAAGGCTTGCAGGTGGGAACACCGTATGCAGCTGCCGGCAGTTTCGTCATCAAGGCGGAGCAAGGCAAAGACAGTGCCGAGCATGCCCACTAAGGAGAACCCTCATGTTTGAAAAAATTATCCGTTCTTCGATAGAGCACCGCTGGCTGGTCATGCTGGCAGTGATTGTACTGATAGGCATAGGCGCCTTCAGCTACCAGAAGCTGCCGATAGACGCGGTACCCGATATCACCAATGTGCAGGTGCAGGTCAACACCTCGGCCGACGGCTATTCGCCGCTGGAAGTGGAGCAGCGCATCACTTTTCCGATAGAAACGGTGATGGCCGGCCTGCCGAACCTGGAGCAGACCCGCTCATTATCCCGCTACGGCCTGTCGCAAGTGACCGTCATCTTCAAGGACGGCACCGACATCTATTTTGCGCGCCAGCTGGTCAACCAGCGCATACAGGAAGCCAGGGAACGCCTGCCGGCCGGTGTAACGCCGATGATGGGGCCGATCTCCACCGGCCTGGGAGAAATCTACCTGTGGACGGTGGAAGCCGTAGACGGCGCCAAAAAACCGGACGGTGGTGCCTATACGCCGACCGACCTGCGTGAAATCCAGGACTGGATCATCAAGCCGCAGTTGCGCAATGTAAGCGGCGTAACGGAAATCAATTCGATAGGCGGCTATGCGAAGGAATACCATGTGGCGCCCGATCCTGCGAAGTTGAGCTCCTACGGCCTGAGCTTGCAAGATATCGTGACTGCGCTGGAACGCAACAATGGCAATGTCGGCGCCGGCTATATAGAAAAGCGCGGCGAACAATTCTTGATCCGCGCGCCCGGCCAGGTGCGCTCGCTGGACGATATCCGCAATATCATTCTGAGCAATGTACAGGGCGTACCCATCCGCGTGCGCGACATTGCCGAGGTCGGCATAGGGCGCGAATTGCGCACTGGTGCCGCGACCGAGAATGGGCGCGAGGTGGTGCTGGGCACGGTATTCATGCTGATAGGGCAGAATAGCCGCGTCGTTTCGCAGGCGGTGGACAAGAAAATGCTGGAGATCAACCGCAGCCTGCCCAAGGACGTCAAGGCGGTGACGGTGTACGACCGCACGGTCCTGGTCGACAAGGCGATCGGCACGGTCAAGAAAAACCTGCTGGAAGGCGCAATGCTGGTGATTGCGGTGCTGTTCCTGTTCCTGGGCAATATACGCGCAGCGATCATTACCGCACTGGTCATTCCTTTATCGATGCTGTTCACGTTTACCGGCATGGTCAATTACAAGGTCAGCGCCAACCTGATGAGCCTGGGGGCGCTGGATTTCGGCATCATCATCGACGGCGCGGTGGTGATCGTGGAAAATTGCGTCCGCCGCCTGGCCCATTCGCAAGAAAAGCAGGGCAGGCCGCTGACCCGCAGCGAGCGTTTCCACGAAGTATTTGCCGCCGCCGGCGAAGCGCGCCGGCCCCTGTTGTTCGGCCAGTTGATCATCATGATCGTGTACCTGCCCATCTTTGCGCTGACCGGCGTCGAAGGCAAGATGTTCCATCCTATGGCCTTTACCGTGGTGGCGGCTTTGATAGGCGCGATGATATTGTCGATGACCTTCATTCCGGCGGCGGTGGCGCTGTTTATCGGCAAGCGGGTCGCGGAAAAAGAAAACCGGCTGATGCTGTTCGCCAAGCGTATCTATGGGCCTTTGCTGGCCAGGGTCATGCTGAACAAGGCGGTGGTGGTGACTATCTCGATCGTGCTGGTGCTGTTGTCGGGCTTGCTGGCCGCGCGCATGGGCAGCGAATTCGTACCCAGCCTGAACGAGGGCGATTTTGCGATACAGGCGTTGCGCATTCCGGGCACCAGCCTGTCCCAGTCGCTGGACATGCAGATGCAGATAGAGCGCGGCTTGAAGGAAAAATTTCCCGAAATCGAGCGCCTCTTCGCGCGCAGCGGCACGGCTGAAATCGCTTCCGACCCCATGCCGCCGAATATTTCGGACGGCTACATCATGCTGAAGCCGGAGAGCGAATGGCCGCAGCCGAAAAAATCCCGGGATGAGCTGCTGGCAGCGATACAGAAGGAAGCGGCAAGCTATCCGGGCAACAGCTTTGAATTCTCGCAGCCCATACAACTGCGCTTCAACGAACTAATTTCCGGCGTGCGCAGCGATGTCGCAGTCAAGGTGTTCGGCGACGATATGCAGGTGTTGAACGATACTGCGGCAAAAATTGCGGGTGTGCTGCAACGCATCCCCGGCGCGACCGAGATCAAGGTGGAGCAAACCAGCGGCCTGCCCATGCTGACTGTGAACGTGGACCGGGAAAAGACTGCCAGGTACGGGCTAAACGTCGGCGATGTGCAAGATGCGGTAGCGATCGCTACCGGCGGGCGGCCAGCCGGTACGATGTTCGAGGGCGACAGGCGGTTTGATATCCTGGTGCGCTTGCCGGAGCAATTGCGCAGCGACCTGGATGCGCTGAAACGCTTGCCTATTCCTTTGTCCACTAGGCCGCCCGGCGATGCAATGAAAACCAGCTTCATCCCGCTGGCGGAAATCGCGACGCTGGATTTTACCCCCGGCCCCAACCAGGTCAGCCGCGAGGATGGCAAGCGCCGTGTCGTCGTTAGCGCCAATGTGCGCGGGCGCGACATAGGCAGTTTTGTACCCGAGGCGGAGCAGCTGATATTGAAGGATGTGAAATTGCCGCCAGGGTACTGGATCAGCTGGGGCGGCAGCTTTGAGCAATTGCAGTCCGCCACCCAGCGGCTGCAGATCGTCGTGCCGGTGGCCTTGCTGCTGGTGTTCGTATTGCTGTTCGTGATGTTTAACAATGCCAAGGACGGCTTGCTGGTGTTTACCGGCATCCCGTTTGCGCTGACCGGCGGCATCGTTGCCCTGTATCTGCGCGATATCCCTATGTCGATCTCGGCGGCGGTCGGTTTTATTGCCTTGTCCGGCGTTGCGGTGCTGAATGGCCTGGTCATGCTGTCCTTCATCCGCACCTTGCGCGAAGAAGGCCTGGGGCTGGATGAGGCCATCCATACCGGCGCGCTGACCCGCCTGAGGCCGGTATTGATGACGGC
>JABDED010000133.1:197-4362 GCA_013287275.1 Betaproteobacteria bacterium | reverse complement strand
GGCCGCCGCCGGCGCCTTCGGTATGGAAGGTATGGATGGTCCTGTCCTTGAATGCGGCCAGCGTATGCTCCAGAAAGCCGCCTTCGTTCAGCGTGTCGCTGTGGATCGCCACCTGCACATCCATTTCGTCGGCGACGGTCAGGCAGTTATCGATCGCGGCCGGCGTCGTGCCCCAGTCTTCATGCAGCTTCAGGCCGATGGCGCCGGCGTTGACCTGCTCCTGCAAGGGCAGCGGCAGGCTGACATTGCCCTTGCCAAGGAAGCCCAGGTTCATCGGAAACGCGTCGGCCGCCATGATCATCGAGTGGATATGCCAGGGGCCGGGAGTGCAGGTGGTAGCGGCGGTGCCGACTGCGGGCCCGGTGCCGCCGCCCAGCATGGTCGTGATGCCGCTCATCAGCGCTTCTTCTATTTGCTGCGGGCAGATGAAATGGATGTGCGAATCGATGCCGCCGGCGGTGACTATCATGCCTTCGCCGGCGATGATCTCGGTGGCGCCGCCTATCGCCATGTCCACGTGGGACTGGATGTCCGGGTTGCCGGCCTTGCCGATTTTGGCGATCAGGCCGTTCTTCAGGCCGATGTCGGCCTTGACGATGCCCCAGTGGTCCAGGATCACCGCATTGGTGATTACCGTATCCATCACTTCGGCATGCGGCCGCTGCGACTGGCCCATGCCGTCGCGGATCACCTTGCCGCCGCCGAACTTCACCTCCTCGCCATAGATCGCATAGTCTTTTTCAATTTCTATGAACAGGCCGGTATCGGCCAGGCGGATGCGGTCGCCGGTAGTGGGACCGAACATTTCAGCGTATGCCTGCCTGGAGATCTTCATAGCGCCCCCATCACTTTGCCGTTAAAGCCATAGACCTTGCGGTCGCCCGCCAGCGCCACCAGTTCCACGGTGCGCTGCTGCCCCGGTTCGAAGCGTACCGCAGTGCCGGCCGCGATATTCAGGCGCATGCCGTAGGCGGCCTGGCGCTCGAACTGCAGCGCCGGATTGGTTTCAAAAAAATGGAAATGGGAGCCGACCTGTATCGGCCGGTCGCCGCCATTGGAAACCGCGATCGTCAGCGTGGCACGGCCGGCATTCAGTTCTATATCGCCGGGTTCTATCAGCATTTCGCCTGGAGTCATGGTATGCGCCTAAGGAATGGGGTGGTGGACGGTGACCAGCTTGGTGCCGTCGGGGAAGGTGGCTTCTACCTGGATATCCGGGATCATCTCCGGGATGCCGTCCATTACGTCGGCGCGCGCCAGTATCTGCGTGCCTTCCGACATCAGTTCGGCAACGGTCTTTCCATCGCGCGCGCCTTCCATGATGGCGGCGGTGATCAGCGCCACCGCTTCCGGGTAGTTCAGTTTCAGGCCACGGGCCTTGCGGCGTTCGGCCAGCAAGGCGGCGGTGAAGATCAGCAGCTTGTCTTTTTCACGGGGAGTCAGGTCCATGGGTGTATCCTTTATTGTGTGCGTGCTTCATTTGCCGCTAGTGTATGTTCAGGTATTCCAGATTCTCGGCGCCACGGCTGGCATGCCGATGACGGCTGGCCGCAAATGCTGCCAGACGGCGGTCATCCAGTGTTTGGCAACTTCGCTGGAATTGCCCAGGTAGCGTGCCACGATCAGCGACTTCAACTGGCTGGCGCCGGTCTGGGCACCAGGCTCTTCGTTCTGCACCAGTTGCCGGGTTTGCTCGCGCAACAGATCCAGAGCGCCGGCGCCCAGGCTGCTGCCGGTGGCAATCACAGTGGCGCAGACGGTTTTTCCCGCCAGCGCCAGAGGGCTGTGCATGGCTGATGTTCCGCCCGCCAGACTGCCTTGCTCGAACCAGATCAGTTTGCCTTCGCGGCGGATTTCGCTACCTTGCATGATTTTGCCGGTAGTGTAAGTTTCTCCTGACGCAGTGCGGCCGAAACACAGGATATCGCCGCCTATGTAGCAGGCGTCCCGGGCCAGATGGATGGTTTGATGCAGTTCCACCTGGGCGTCGTCGAAAAAAATGGTTTCCTGCGGCAGCCACTCCAGCTTCGCGCCATCTGCCACCTCCAGCCGTACATGCTGCTCTGAGACATGGCCATTGCTGCGATACCACTTGGCTGCACCCGGCGTCGTGATCAGCGCATGGCTGTCGCTGCCAACCTGCGCGTTGATTCTCAGCACATCGCCGCCGACCACGCCGCCGGGCGGATGGATGATGATCGCATGGCAGGTTTGGCCGCCTTCCGGATACAGCGGTTTTTGCACACGCAGCGGGCCGCTGTGCAGGCGCCTGGTCAGCCGGGTAGTGCCCCGGTCGTCGCTGAAACCCAGTTGCAGGCTGGCCTGCCAGTGCGTCTTGGCGGAGGCGGCAGGTTCTTGCAGGGAATCTGGAGGAAGCTCGGTGCGTGTCATGCTAAAACTATACCGCCAAGTGACGCCTCACGTCATCACTATCCATCAAATCCTGTGCGCCGGAGGCAACGACTTCGCCGCGCGACAGTACCAGGAAGCTATCAGCCAGCGCGCGCGCAAAGTCGAAATACTGTTCGCACAGCAGGATGCCGATATCGCCGCGTTGCCGCAGCAGGCGTATGACCCGCTCTATATCCTTGATGATGGACGGCTGTATGCCCTCGGTCGGCTCATCCAGGATGATCAGCCTGGGCTCCGCCAGCAAGGCCCTGGCGATCGCCAGTTGCTGCTGCTGGCCGCCGGACAGGTCGCCGCCGCGGCGATGCAGCATTTCCTTTAATACCGGGAACAGCTCATACACCTCGCCCTTGATGGCGGAGGCTCTCTTGCTGGGCAGTGTCGCCATGCCCATGCGCAGGTTTTCTTCCACGGTCAGCCGCGCGAAAATTTCCCGGCCCTGGGGCACATACGCAATGCCTCGGCGCGCGCGCTGGTGCGGCGCCAGTTTGCTGATATCCAGGCCATCCAGCGTGACGCTGCCGCGGCTCAGCGGCAACACGCCCATCAGGCATTTCAGCAGGGTGGTCTTGCCGACCCCGTTGCGGCCCAGCAGCGTTACGCACTCGCCCTGTTTGACTGACAGAGAGATGCCGCGCAAGGTGTGCGAGGAACCGTAGTGCTGGTGGATTTGGTCTACTTGTAACATGTCAGTCCTAGCGTCCTAGATACACTTCGATCACGCGCTCATCGGCTTGCACCTCCTGCATCGTGCCTTGCGCCAGCACCGCTCCTTCGTGCAGCACGGTGACCTTACCTTGTTGCGCGATTTCAGTGACGAAGCCCATGTCGTGCTCCACCACCATAATCGAATGCTTGCCGCGCAATTCATTCAAGAGTTCCGCCGTGCGCGCCGTTTCCGCATCGGACATGCCGGCCACCGGTTCGTCCAGCAGTATCAATTGCGGCTCCTGGATCAGCAACATGCCTATCTCCAGCCACTGCTTCTGGCCGTGCGACAGCAATCCAGCCAGACGGGCTTCCTGGCCGTTCAGGCGTATCAGCGCCAGGATTGCGTCTATCTTGCCCTTTTGCTCGCTGCTCAGGCGGGCAAACAAGCTGGTCTTGACCCGCTTGTCCATCTTCATCGCCAGTTCCAGGTTTTCAAATACCGTGTGCTGCTCAAACACGGTAGGGCGCTGGAATTTGCGGCCTATGCCTGCGTGGGCGATGTCATATTCGGTCATCCTGGTCAGGTCCATCGTCTGGCCGAAGAAGGCGGTGCCGGAACTGGGCCTGGTCTTGCCGGTAATTACGTCCATCATCGTCGTCTTGCCGGCGCCGTTCGGGCCTATGATGCAGCGCAGTTCGCCGACCGAAATGTCCAGGGTCAGCTTGTTAATCGCCTTGAAGCCGTCAAAGGAAACCGTGATTTCTTCCAGATACAGGATGGCGCCATGCGTAGTGTCCAGGCCTTCCTGCTTGACCCTGCCGTAGGACACGCCCTGGTCGCCGGTTTGGCCGTCATAGGATTGGCCCGGCTGCAAAACCGGCGAGACCGGGGACATGGGCGGTGTCAGCGGCATAGGCGGTACGCGCGAGATTTCAGTCATGCTGCTTCCCCGCTGGATAGTCACTTCCAAATTGGGGCGCGTGCTGCAAGCGGTGCGCGATTCGGAATCCCGTCTGATGTTTATCGGCTACAACCCGCTATGGTTCAAGCTCTTCGTCTGGACCCTGTCCGCGATTCTGTGCGGCATCGCAGGCGCCCTGTATG
>JABDED010000133.1:0-187 GCA_013287275.1 Betaproteobacteria bacterium | reverse complement strand
GTATGTGCCGCAGGTAGGCATCATCAATCCGTCTGAAATGTCGCCCGGCAATTCGATAGAAATGGTGATCTGGGCCGCGGTAGGCGGCCGCGGCAGCCTGCTCGGGCCGATCATAGGCGCGTTTACCGTGAACGGCCTGAAAAGCTGGTTCACCGCTGCCTTCCCGGAACTGTGGCTGTATGCACTG
>JABDED010000132.1:2286-4436 GCA_013287275.1 Betaproteobacteria bacterium | reverse complement strand
GCTACCTGTCCTTCGGCGGCGAGATGGATCTGGCGATTGCAATCCGTACCGGCGTGCTGAAGGACGGCATGCTGTATGTACAGGCGGCGGCCGGCGTGGTGGCCGACTCGGTGCCAGAGATGGAATGGCAGGAAACCGAGAACAAGGCGCGCGCGGTATTGCGCGCAGCGGAACAAGTGCAAGACGGCCTGGACGGAGAAATTTAAATGCTGCTGATGATAGACAACTACGATTCCTTCACCTACAACCTGGTGCAGTATTTTGCCGAGCTGGGTGAAGATGTACGTACCTACCGCAACGACGAAATTACGCTGGATGAAATCGCCGCACTGAAGCCCGACCATATCTGCATCTCGCCCGGCCCCTGCACGCCGCACGAAGCGGGTATCTCGGTGCCCCTGCTACAGCGTTTTTCCGGCGAAATTCCCATTCTCGGGGTCTGCCTCGGCCACCAGGCAATAGGCGATGCGTTTGGCGGCAAGGTGATCCGCGCCAAACAGGTCATGCACGGAAAAACCTCGGCCATTGCGCATACCGGCGTCGGCGTCTTCAAGGACTTGCCCAGCCCCTACACGGTAATCCGCTACCACTCGCTGGCGATAGAGCGCTCTTCATTGCCGGCCTGCCTGGAAGTGACGGCCTGGACCGAAGACGGCGAAATCATGGGCGTGCGTCATAAGGAATTCAATCTGCAGGGAGTGCAATTCCATCCGGAATCCATCCTGTCCGAGCACGGGCATGCGCTGCTGAAAAACTTCCTTCTCAATGTATAAACCTCTATCGGACCTATCATGACTATCACCCAGCAAGAAGCCTTGATGCGCTGCATTGAGCACAGGGAAATATTTCACGACGAAATGCTGTCGCTGTTCCGCAAGATCATGGGCGGAGAAATGTCTCCCATCATGATCGCTGCACTGACCATGGGTCTACGCGTGAAAAAAGAAAGCATAGGCGAGATCACCGCAGCGGCCCAGGTCATGCGTGAATTCTCGACCAAGGTGCCGATGGCCAACACCAAGAACCTGATCGACATCGTCGGCACCGGCGGCGACGGCGCGCTGACCTTCAATATCTCTACCGCATCGATGTTCGTTACCGCTGCCGCCGGCGCCAGGGTGGCCAAGCACGGCGGCCGCAGCGTGTCGTCTTCTTCCGGCAGCGCCGACGTGCTGGAGTCCTTCGGCGTCAACATCAACCTGAATCCCGAACAAATCGCGCAGTCGATCGCGCAGACCGGCATAGGCTTCATGTTCGCGCCCAACCACCATGCGGCGATGAAACATGCGGCGCCGGTACGCAAGGAACTCGGCGTCAGGACCATCTTCAACATCCTGGGGCCGCTGACCAATCCGGCCGGGGCGCCGAATATCCTAATGGGCGTATTCCATCCCGACCTGGTCGGCATACAGGTGCGTGTTCTGCAAAGGCTGGGAGCGCAGCATGCGCTGGTAGTCTGGGGCCGCGACAATATGGACGAAGTCTCACTCGGTGCGCCGACGATGGTAGGCGAACTGGTAAACGGCGAAATCCGCGAATACGACGTGCATCCGGAAGACTTCGGCCTGCAGATGGTATCCAACCGCAATTTAAAAGTAGCCAATTCGGTGGAATCCAGGGAAAAGATACTGGAAGCGCTGAACAATGTCCCCGGCCCAGCCACCGACATCGTCGCCCTGAACGCCGGCACCGCCATCTATGGCGCCGGCATCGCCGATTCCATTGCAGATGGCGTCAAGAAAGCGCAGGAAGCGATACGCTCCGGTGCGGCCCGCGCCAAGCTGGATCAGTTTATCCAGGTCACTCAGCAACTGGGGGCATGATGTCGGATATCCTGAGCAAAATCCTCGATGTAAAAAAAGACGAGGTCGCGGCGGCCAAAAAGCATCGCTCCCTGGCCAGCCTGCGCGATGAAGTGGAATCCAATCGCGAAGCCCGGGCCGGCTTGCGCGGCTTCGAGGCCAGCCTGCGCGGCAAGATCGCCGCCGGCCAGGCTGGCGTGATAGCAGAGATCAAAAAAGCTTCGCCGTCCAAAGGCATATTGCGCGCCGACTTCCGTCCTGCGGATATCGCCGCCAGCTATGCGCAGCATGGCGCCGCCTGCCTGTCTGTGCTGACCGATGTGCAGTTCTTCCAGGGCTCGCCCGAAT
>JABDED010000132.1:0-2276 GCA_013287275.1 Betaproteobacteria bacterium | reverse complement strand
CTTCGCCGTTATGCACTTCCACCAGTATTGCGCAAGGACTTCATGATAGACCCCTACCAGGTCTACCAGGCCCGCCACTGGGGAGCCGATTGCATCTTGCTGATCGTTGCAGCGCTGGACCCCGGCCTGATGGCCGAACTGGAAGCTTGCGCTGCCGAACTGGGCATGGGTGTGCTGGTGGAAGTGCATAACGGCGAAGAACTGGATGCCGCACTAAAATTGAAGACAGCGATGCTGGGCATCAACAACCGCAACCTGCGCACTTTTGATGTATCGCTGGACAATACGCTGCAGCTGCTGCCGCGTATTTCTGCCGACAAGCTGATCATTACCGAATCCGGCATCATGAATGGCGACGATGTAAAGCGCATGCGCGATGCGAATGTGCACGGTTTCCTGGTCGGCGAGGCATTCATGCGCGCCGACAATCCAGGACAGGAATTGGAGCGCTTGTTTAGCTGAGCGCCACGTCGGACTCACCGAAAAAAAGCCGCATCGAATCTGACTGATCGATGCGGCTTTTTAGCAGAGGGGGCAGCAATTATGCCTTGCGCCCCTTGACCAGGCTGGGGCGATAGGCCTGCAACGCATGGGCGGACTTGCGCTTGCCTGCCGCCTTTGCGTCATCCGCCGGCGTAAATTGCAGGGCCGGCACGTCATCCGCCTGCAGGCGTGCATCTGCGGTGAACAGTTCATCGCGGCGGAAAGCATGGATCTGCACGGTCGATCCTACCGGGTAGCGTGACAATACGCCATTCAAGCCGTCGGCAACATCGGCGGCAGTCACCCGCAAGCCATTGATCGCTACCAGCACATCGCCGGCCGACAAACCGGCGCGGTGCGCGGCGCGGCCCTCATGCACATTGGCCAGCTTGGCGTCATTGCCGTCGCGCACGACCCTGACTCCCAAGCCGGCCTTCGCTGCATTGCGCTTGTCTTCCAGCGTTACGCCAAAATCCGCATACAAGGTCGCCAGCGGCAAGTCTTCGGTGCCGCGCACATAACGGTCGAAGAAACGTTTCAGCTTCAAACCGGTTACCTGCTCTATCAGCGCCTCGATTTCGTTTTCCGGTAAACCCTGCTGCTTGCCCAACAAGGTTTTTTGGTAGAAATCGCGGCCATAGGCTTGCCACAGTGCGCGCATCACATCGTCCAGCGACTTCTTGCCGCCGGTCTCTGCGCGTATCACCAGATCCAGCCCCAGTGCCACCAGCGAACCCTTGGTGTAGTAATTGACGATGGCGTTCGGCGAATTTTCGTCCTGGCGATAATACTTCGTCCACGCGTCAAAGCTGGATTCCGCCACACTCTGTTTGCTGCGGCCGGACCCGCGGGTCACCGCATTCACAGTTTTGGAGATCAGCTTGAAATACGCGTTTTCATCAATGATGCCGGAACGTACCAGCATCAGGTCGTCATAGTAGCTGGTAAAACCCTCAAACAGCCACAGCAGGCTGGTGTAGTTCTCTTGCTGCAGATCATAGTTCGCAAAGGCCGCCGGCTTGATGCGCTTGACGTTCCAGGTATGGAAATACTCATGGCTGCACAGGCCCAGGAAATTGCGGTAGGCATCGCTCATCTCCGCCTGGTGCTTAACCGGCAAATCATTGCGCGAACATACCAGCGCGGTCGACGCCCTATGCTCCAGACCGCCATAGCCATCGCCGACGACCATCGTCATGAACACATAGCGGTCCATAGGCGCGCGCCTGGTCCTCGGTTCAAAGAACGCGATCTGCGCTTCACAGATTTTTTGCAAATCGACCAGGATGCGCGGCAAATCCAGATTGGGTACCTTGCCGGTGACAACGAAGTCGTGCGGGATGCCGCAAGCCTCAAACGTCGCCAGTGCAAACGTCCCCATTTCTACTGGATGGTCGACCAGCGCATCATAGTTTTCCGCGATATAGGTGCCGAAGCCGTAGCGCCGGGCTTTCAGTTCCGGCAGCGAGGTCGCAACACGCCAGGCCTTGCATGCCTCGTCGCCGGCCCTTTGTATATCCACGACATGGGGCGAAGACTCCTGTCCCAGCACCCGCAGGAACACGCTGGTGCCATTGAAGAAACCGTGGTTCTGGTCCAGGTGAGCCGCGCGCACCGACAAGTCCCAGGCATAGACTTCATATTCCACGGTCAATACGCCGGAACATGGAGCAGCCTGCCAGCTGTCTTTATCCAGTTTTTTCAGGGCGATTTTCTTGCCGTCGCAATGCGCGCGTATGCCGACTATATGGCGGGCAAATTCACGCACCATATAGCTGCCGGGTATCCAGGCC
>JABDED010000131.1 GCA_013287275.1 Betaproteobacteria bacterium | reverse complement strand
AAATCCGCACGCCGCTGAATGCGGTGCTGGGCATGGCTTACCTGCTGGACGGCACCGGCCTGACTACGGATCAAAGAAAATACCTGGAAATGATCAAGGTATCGGGGCGCACGCTGCTGAGCATCCTGAACGATATCCTCGATTTCTCCAAGGTGGAGGCTGGCCGCATGGAATTGTCGCTGACGGAATTCCAGCTGTCCGACGTACTCAATGCAGTAGCCACCATCATGACGGTTAACGCCGGCGAAAAGGACCTGGAGCTGGCGATAGCAGTGGAGCCGGGTGTGCCCAGGGTGTTGGTCGGCGACGCACTGAGGTTGCAGCAGGTGCTGATTAACCTGACCGGCAATGCGCTTAAATTTACCGAGCGCGGCGAAGTGGCGGTGCTGGTAAAACTGGTGCAATTGCAATCGATAAAAAACAAGCCGGTGGCCACGCTCAGTTTCACTGTGCGCGACACCGGCATAGGCATGAGCAAGGAGCAGCAAGGGCGGCTGTTTGCATCGTTCACGCAGGCCGACTCGTCCTTTACCCGCCGGTTTGGCGGCACCGGCCTGGGCCTGACCATCTCCAAGCGGCTGGCGGAGCTGATGGGTGGCAGCATCGCGGTCAATAGCGAAGCGGGCCAGGGCAGCGAATTCGTGGTCACGCTGCCGCTGCAATGCGCTGCGAACCAGGAAGACAGTACGCGCTCGCGCGGTGCGATAGGCAACCTGCGCTTCCTGGTCGTAGACGACAACAATACCAGCAGGGACTATCTGGGCAAGACGATACAGGGGTGGAACTGGGAGGTCGATACCGTCTCGTCCGGTGCGCAGGCTGTCAGCCGTTTCAGGGAGGAGCAGGCTGCCGGCACCCCGTACGACGTGGTGCTGGTGGACTGGCAAATGCCGGGCATGGATGGCCTGGAAACCATACGCGCCATACGCGAAGCCTGTGCCGCAGGAGGCCAAACAGACAAGGTGGATAGCGGCAAGCCCGCCGTGCCGGTCGGCATCGTGATGGCAAGCTCATTCGGCAGAGGCAAGCTGGTGCACTCCGATGCCGGGCAACTGGTGGACGCCATACTCAGCAAGCCGCTGACGGGCTCCAGCCTGTTTGATGCCTTGCATGGGATCTTTGTCGGATTGGGCGCTTCGGTCAATGCGCTGCATGAGGCGCGCTCCGCCAGCATGGTGCAGCGCATTGACGGCGCCTGCCTGCTGCTGGTGGAAGACAATCCTCTGAACCAGATTGTGGCGCGCGGCATGCTGGAACAAGCCGGCGCCAGCGTGGATGTGGTCGACAACGGCCAGCAGGCGCTGGAAAAGCTGAGCGCCAACGCCGGCCGTTATCATCTGGTGCTGATGGATATACAAATGCCGGTGATGGACGGTTTGACTGCCACCCGCTGCCTGCGCGAAGACTTGAAATTGAATTTGCCGGTGCTGGCGATCGTGCCATTGGGCATGACATGCACCCGCTCATATTGCTGGATCTCGCCATTCAGGACCGCATGCAGGTGAGGCTCGCTCTGGCGGTAGATGTCTTCGCCCATCATGTCGCGCACGTGGATGCCCAGCATCTCGTGCATGCTCTTGCCGAACCAGGCTTCATAGCCGTAATTGGCAAAGCTGCAGCGCAGATCGGCGCCCCAATAGCCGACCATGCCCGGCAGGTTGTCTGTCAGAGTACGCAAAAAACGCTCGCTCTTTTCCAAGGCGAGCTCATTACGGCGGCGTTCGGTCAGGTCGGTGGCGATCCCCAGGTAGCCGATGATCTCGTCTTCCTCGCTCCTCAGGGCGCTGATCGTCATCAAGGTAGGAATGCGGCGGCCGTCCTTGCTGATCAGCGTCCACTCGCTGGTATCCGGTTTGCCCATGCGGGCCCTGACTACCAGAGCCTGCAAGCCCGGCTCCACCGCCTGTCCGAGTTCCGCGGCCAGCACGACTGCGCGCGTCATCACCTCGGCGCTATCGTGCAGCAGCATCCAGGATTGCCGGCCCAGCATTTCTTCCGCCGTGTATCCCAGCATTGCCTCGGCGGCCGGATTGAAGACAGTCACGGCGCCATTCCGGTCGCTGGCGATGATCGCCGAGCCGGCATTGAAAAGTATCGCTTTTTGTAACGCAGAGTATTTTTGTATCTGCGCCGTCCGCGTCTGCACTTGTTGCTCCAGCGAGGCATTCAGCCGGCGGATATTGCTCTCATGCTCTTTTTGTTCGCTGATATCGCGCACTGTTTTAGCCGCCCCCAGGATACGGCCGTCGGCCCCATGTATAGGCGAAACCGTCACCGAGACATCCAGCAAGGATCCATCCTTGCGGCGGCGCATCGAGGAAAAATGCTTGACTACCTCGTTGTTGGCGATGCGTCGCAGTACGCTCACTTCTTCCAGGCTGTATTCGGGCGGTACGATCAGGCTTTGCACGGTGCGGCCTATGGCTTCGCCGGCACTGTAGCCGAACATCTTCTCCGCCGCCCGGTTCCAGTCGGTGACCACGCCTTCCAGGGATTTGGCGATGATGGCGTCGTTGGAGCTTTCCACGATGGCCGCCAGGCGGCTGCGCTCCATGCCGGCTTTGACTTCGCGTTCGCGGGCGCGCATATAGCTGTAGGCCAGCCCCGCCAACAATACGCTCAGGATCAGCGCAACGGCGCCCTCTACATGTGGATTTTGCGCATTCAGCCGGCTGACGAAAAGAGGCAAGGCCTTGATCTGCACTGTCCATGTACGGCCATATAGCTGGATGTCGGTATTTTTTTCCAGTCCGTCGACCACCGCATGCTGAAAGCCGGCTGACGCAAAAAAACGGGACCAGCGTGGATGACTCGCTGATGTCGGTCAATGCCATCGCGATCTCGCCGTCGAAATAATCGAAGCCCGCCAGCATCTCGTCAGTTTGCAACGCAGAATACACCCAGCCTACGGTTGCCGCATCCCTGTCCGCCGCCGGCATTTTATGCATCGATACATAGACCGGCAATACCAGCAGGAAACCGCGATCCGGCTTGTCCGGGAATTGCACCAATGAAATCGGCGCCGTCAGCATCGCCTGCGCAGACTGCATGGCAGCGATTACCGCCGCGCGGCGCTTGGGCTCGGACGCCAGGTCCACGCCGATGGCGAGCTCATTACCCTGCTCCGGTGCGATTTGCGAAACGATAAAATGCTCGCCGGCATGCGGAACTAATTCCTTGATCTGGAAGTCTGGCATGCCGTCACGCCGCATCGCAGCGATGAAGCTCCCCTCCTGTCCAGGGCGCACGCGGTGCACCAGGCCAAAACCGCGCACGCCGGGAAATTCGCGCTCGACGTCGCGGGAACGCGCATATTCCTGGAAGGTCTTGCGCGGAATAGCCATGCCGCCCGCTCCGATCACCGCGCCTCGCGCTCCGCGCAAGCCGTATTCATATTTTTGCACACGGTTGTTGATCTGGGTGACTGCCCGCTCAGCCAGCGCGTCGAAGCGCTGCCTTTCGTAATTGGCATTATCGGCTTGCAGCTTGAGGTCCAGGGTAATGGAAAGCACGATCCCCATTGCCAATATCAGTATCGGCAACCAGATTGTCTTGCTTAGCCAACGCGCTGAATCCACTGTCGCGATCTCCCGAAAAAGCAGTTCAAAATAGCTGCCATCCTCTAGCATGATAGCGCCGAACAAGCGGAAGAACGGCCGCAAGCATGTCAATTTTCACAATTGTTTGCATTGTGTGGAATGTCGTTACAATAGGCTTTACTTTATTAAACGATAATATTTCCAGTTGCCACGCGAGGGCTCAATCCATGACCGGCAAAACCGATATACCCATCCTGCCATTTGCCACTGCCAGGAAATGGCAGCAATGGCTGTCAAGACACCACGGCCAGACCGACGGCGTGTGGCTGCAATTTTTTAAGAAAGATTCCGGCACCAGGACCATCACTTATGCGGAGGCCCTGGACGAGGCCCTGTGCTATGGCTGGATAGATGGCCAGAAAAAACCTTGCGATGAGGCTTCATGGCTGCAAAAATTTACGCCGCGGCGCACCGGGAGCAACTGGTCCGCCATCAATGTCGGCCATGCGGAGCGCCTGATCAAAGAAGGCAGGATGCAGGAATCCGGTATGCAGCAAGTGGAAGCGGCGAAAAAGGATGGCCGCTGGCAACAGGCCTACGATGGCCAGCACAGTGCCAGCATGCCGGAAGATTTTTTATCCGCGCTGGCCAAGGATAAGAAAGCCGCGGCCTTTTTTGCGACGCTGAACAAGGCCAACCTGTATTCAATCGCCTACCGGCTGCAAACTGCGAAGAAGCCGGAAACCCGTGAAAAACGCACGCAGCTCATCCTGGAGATGCTGGCAAAGGGCGAGAGCTTCCACCCGCAAAAACCCGCCCGGGCAACGGGCAAGCCCGAAACGGTGGGCGAGTGAGCTGCAACGGTGAGCCGTTGCAGCCCCGCAACGCCGACAATATAAAATTGACAATCCGGGATTAAGATATACATTGATCGCTGGCATCCGC
>JABDED010000130.1 GCA_013287275.1 Betaproteobacteria bacterium | reverse complement strand
CCGCAATACGATGATGAAAAGTAATTTCCTGTCGCATGCCTTCTACTGGGGCGCGGCACAGCGCGAAGAGCTCGAGCACCGGCGCAAGGTCGAGCAGGTGATCGACTTTCTGGAGATCCAGCATATCCGCAAGAAGCAGGTTGGCCGCCTGCCCTACGGCTTGCAAAAGCGGGTGGAGCTGGGACGGGCGCTGGCAGCGGAACCCGAATTGCTGCTGCTGGATGAACCTATGGCCGGCATGAACGTGGAAGAAAAACAGGATATGTGCCGCTTCATCCTGGATGTCAACGACCAGTTCGGCACCACGATCGTGCTGATCGAGCATGACATGGGCGTCGTGATGGATATTTCAGATCGCGTCGTCGTGCTGGACTATGGCAAGAAAATCGGCGACGGCGCGCCGGAAGAAGTGCGCAGCAACCCGGAAGTGATCAAGGCCTACCTGGGCAATGAACATTAAATTCCAGACACTGACCGCAAGAACCAGTAGAGACAAACAGAGGCAGACATGCAATTTTTCTTTGAAGTGTTAATCGGCGGCTTGTTGTCCGGCATGATGTATTCGCTGGTGGCCCTGGGTTTCGTGCTGATCTACAAGGCGTCCGGCGTGTTCAACTTCGCGCAGGGCGCGATGGTGTATTTTGCCGCGCTAAGTTTTGTCGGCATCATGGAAAAAGGCGCGCCGTTCTGGCTGGCGATCATCCTGACGTTGGCATTGATGGTGCTGTTCGGCGTGCTGACCGAGCGCATCGTGCTGCGCAAGCTGGTCAACCAGCCGCCTATCACCCTGTTCATGGCCACCATAGGTCTGTCCTTCTTTGTCGAGGGCCTGGCGCCTTTCCTGTGGGGCAACGACGTGCGCGAACTGAAGCTGGGTATACAGGATGAGCCCATCCCCTACCTGATCGACAATTACGGATTGGCCGTCAGTAAGTTCGACCTGGCGGCGGCATTGATCTGCGGCGCACTGGTGGCGGTACTGGCGCTATTTTTCCAGAAGACCAAGATAGGTCGCGCACTACGGGCGGTCGCCGACGACCATCAGGCCGCGCTGTCGATAGGCATACCCCTGCAGCACATCTGGGTCATCGTCTGGGCCGTGGCCGGCTTTGTGGCACTGGTGGCCGGCTTGCTGTGGGGCGCCCGTAACGGCGTGCAGTTTGCGCTGGTGTCGGTGGTGCTGAAGGCGCTGCCGGTGTTGATACTGGGCGGCTTTACATCGGTACCGGGGGCCATCGTCGGCGGCCTGATCATAGGCGCGTCGGAGAAGCTGGCCGAAGTGTATATAGGGCCCATGGTAGGCGGCGGCATAGAGGGCTGGTTCCCGTATGTGCTGGCCTTGCTGTTCCTGCTGGTGCGCCCGGAAGGCCTGTTCGGCGAAAAGCATATCGACAGGGTCTGACAGGAAAACATAGGTTCAAGTTAAAGGAAGCACGCATGTCTAGCTTAAAGGAAAGCATCCATGTTTTATCGTGAAGCAGGCCAGTTCAAGATCAGCTACCAGGCGGATCAGCAGATTTTCCCTATCCGGCAAGACAGGATAGCGATGGCGGTTTTCCTGGCCATCGCCTTCGTCGCCATTCCGCTGTTTGCCAGCCCCTACTGGTTTACCGCGATCCTGATTCCGCTGCTGGTGTTTTCGCTGGCGGCGCTGGGCTTGAATATCCTGACCGGTTATGCGGGACAGCTGTCGCTGGGCACCGCAGCCTTCATGGCGGTCGGCGCCTTTTCTGCGTACAACCTGGTGCTGCGCCTGCCGTGGATACCGCAGATCGTCAGCTTCCTGCTGGCCGGCGTCGCGGCGGCGGCGATAGGCATCGCCTTCGGCTTGCCCAGCCTGCGCATCAAGGGCTTCTACCTGGCAGTGGCAACCCTGGCCGCGCAATTCTTCGTCGTATGGGCGCTGCAAAAATTCCCCTGGTTTACCAATAACAGTTCATCCGGCGTGATCAGCGCGCAAGCGGTCAATTTTTTCGGCATTGCCATTGACACGCCGGTGCGCAACTACCTGTTTGTGCTGTGCGTGGTCAGCATACTGGCCCTGCTGGCGAAAAACATGGTGCGCTCGAATACCGGACGCAAGTGGATGGCGGTGCGCGACATGGACGTGGCCGCTGAAGTGATAGGTATACCTCTGATGAAGACCAAGCTGCTGGCCTTTGCGATCAGCTCCTTTTATTGCGGCGTCGCCGGCGCGCTGTATGCATTCTGCTACATAGGCACGGTGGAGCCGGAGGCCTTCAACCTGGATATGTCCTTCCGCGTACTGTTCATGATCATCATCGGCGGCGTCGGCAGCATCCTGGGGTCCTTCATCGGCGCAGCCTTCATCGTCTTGCTGCCTACCCTGCTGTCTTTTGTGATACCGCCACTGGCAGAGTTATTCCATCTGTCTTTCAACAAGGCATCGCTGACTTATATTGAATTCATGATTTTTGGCGCATTGATCATCTTCTTCCTGATCGTCGAACCGCATGGCCTGGCCAGGCTATGGCAGATCGCCAAGGAAAAATTGCGGATCTGGCCGTTTCCGCATTGACACAAGTTTCAATTTTTAATTTGGCAAGGTAGGTAGAGTAAAGCAGCAAATGGCAACAGGACTAAAAATAAAGAACCATCACAACATCGAGACAAACCCGTTTTTGCTTTTTCCTTAGGAGATACGCATGTCCAGACTGATAAAAACCCTGGCAACACTGACTGCAGGCCTGGCGCTGTCGGCGTCGCTGGTTTCACCGGCGGCGGCGCAAGCCAATGAGCAGTTCGTTTCCGTATTGAGTTTCCGCGTCGGTCCGTATGGTCCTAGCGGCACCGGCATCTTCGGTGGCTTCATCGACTATATGCAATACGTCAACATGAAGGAAGGCGGCATCGGCGGCATCAAGTTCAGCTGGGAAGAATGCGAAACCGAATACCAGGCGGCCAAAGGCGTGGAGTGCTACGAGCGCCTGAAAACCAAGAGCCCGACCAAGGGCTCCATCATCCATCCGGTTTCCACCCCTATCTCGTATGCGCTGCTGGAAAAAACCCTGGCCGACAAAGTACCGCTGGTGATGACGGGTTACGGCCGTACCGATACCGTGGACGGCCGCTATTTTCCGTGGGCCTTTCCGCTGATCACGACCTACCCTATGCAGGCCACCGCGATCGTCAAATACATTGCGCAAAAAGAAAAGGGCAATCTGCGCGGCAAAAAAATCGCCTACCTGTACCTCGATTCGGCCTACGGCAAGGAACCGATTACCTATCTGCAGGCAGAGGCCAAGGTCAACGGCTTTGAACTGACCACGATCCCTATCGCGCCGCCCGGCAATGAGCAGGGCGCGCAATGGCAGCAAGTACGCCAGAACAAGGCCGACTGGATTATTTTCTGGGGCTTCGGCGTGATGAACCAGACTGCCTTGAAAGCTGCCCAGAAAGTCGGCTATCCGCGCGACAAGATGATAGGCAGCTGGTGGGCCGGTTCTGAAGAAGACACCGTGCCGGCCGGCGACGCCGCCAAGGGCTATCTGTCTGCCGCGATGAACGTGTCCGGCAAGAACGTGCCTATCGTCGCCGATATCGAAAAGGTCGTGTACGGCGCCGGCAAGGGCAACCTGCAGGATAAATCCAAGATCGGTTCGATCAACCATAACCGCGGTATCGTGATCGGCATACTGACGGCAGAGGCGGTACGCGTGGGGCAGAAAAAATACGGCAAGAAAGTATTGTCCGGCGAAGAACTGCGCTGGGCACTGGAACACCTGGACTTGTCGGATGCCCGCCTGAAAGAACTGGGAGCGACCGGCCTGATGCCGCCGGTAAAAACCAGCTGCATCGATCACGAAGGTTCCGGCAAGATCAAGATCCAGCAATGGGACGGCAGCAAATGGAATGTCGTATCCGACTGGATAGAGGGCAATCGCCAACTGGTGCGCCCTTTGCTGGAAGAGTCCGCCAAGCAGTTCGGCAAGGAAAAAAATATCACTCCGCGTGATTGCGCCAAAGAGCAGTAAATAGATGTAGGCCAACAGTAAATGAGCAGCATGCCGGTGACGGGATCAAGGTTTCACCGTCGCCGGCAGGCTGGCCGCCTTGCAGTTTCGACTAACGACCCGGCTCCAAGATCATGACAGTATTATCCGCAGTCCCAGCGCCGGCACTCGGCGCCATACAGCCAGCCGCAAGCGCGCCGCCGCTGCTCAGCATCAATAATATCGAGGTCATCTATGACCACGTTATCCTGGTGCTGAAAGGCGTTTCGCTGCAAGTCCCGCAGGGCAAGATCGTCGCCTTGCTGGGCGCCAACGGCGCCGGCAAGAGCACAACGCTGAAAGCCATTTCCAATTTACTGCGTGCCGAACGCGGCGACGTGACCAAGGGCGCGATCGAATTTCGCGGCGAGCGGGTCGACCGATTGACGCCGAACGACCTGGTAAAAAAAGGCGTGATCCAGGTCATGGAGGGCCGCCACTGCTTCGGCCATCTGACCATAGAAGAAAACCTGCTGACCGGCGCCTACACCCGCAGCCTGAGCCGGGCCGAACTGAAGAACAGCCTGGATATGGTGTACTCGTATTTCCCGCGGCTAAAAGAAAGGCGCGCA
>JABDED010000129.1:1605-4609 GCA_013287275.1 Betaproteobacteria bacterium | reverse complement strand
CCTCCTGGCTGGCAAGCTTTTTTGTAAATTATTTTAACCAATTGGGTTTATTGCAAGATAGCGCGGAAGCCGGTATGTTTATCCCTACTGTATCCACCACTATAAGAACACACCATGTCATCCAATACCGAAGGCTCGACCAAGGCCATCTTCTATGCATTAGGCGCCAATGGCGGCATTGCTGTCGCGAAGTTTGCCGCAGCGGCCTTTACCGGCTCGGGAGCCATGCTGGCAGAGGCGATACATTCGCTGGCCGATTGCGTGAACCAGATCTTCCTGCTGCTGGGTCTGAAAGAAGCAAAGCGGCCGCCCACCGCATCCCACCCCATGGGCTACGGCAGGGTTGTGTATTTCTGGGCCATGATGGTCGCCCTGCTGTTGTTTTTCCTGGGCGGCGCCTTCTCGGTCATGGAGGGCGTGGAGCGTCTGAAACATGCGGAGCCCTTGAAGAATCCGCTGGTCGCCCTGGTCGTGCTAGGCGTCTCGGTGACCTTGGAAGCCTTTTCCTTATACGGAGCGATGAAGGAGATCAACAAGATTTCCCAGGGCAAGTCTTTCATTACCTGGTTCCGTGAAACCCGGCAATCGGAGCTGATGGTGGTGGCCGGCGAAGATATTGCCGCGCTGGCCGGCCTGGCAGTCGCCTTTGTCGCCGTCGTGCTGGCAGTCACGACCGGTAATCCGATATGGGACGCGATAGGCTCGATCGTGGTCGGCATCTTGCTGATGATCGTCGCTTTCTTTGTCACCCGCGAGGTGAAAGCGATGATCACCGGCGAATCCGCTGCGCCGGAAGTCAACGATGCGATCAAGGCACATATAGAGTCGCATCCGCAGGTGGAGTCGGTGATCAACCTGATTACCCTGCAATGGGGCGAACAGTTGATGGTCGCGGTACAGGCCAAGATGCGACGCCAGGAATCCGACCTGGCATTGGTACATGCGATTAACGAGGTCGAAGAAAGCATACAGCAGAACTGGCCGCAGGCTAAATGGTGCTTCTTTGAGCCGGATATCGAAGCCGGCAAGGACTAAGCAGCGGGCAAGCTCAGGGATTTTGTATGTGTATCTTCAAAGACTGCGGCTTGCCGTCTTCCATAGTAAACAGGATGGGGCAGTTCACCACTATCCTGGTCGGCAGGATGCTGACCAGCTTCTTTTCTTCGGCATCCAGCACTTCTTCCTCGGAACGCAGCACCCGCGGCGTCGCACCTGGCAGCCAGCTCACCATATATACCACCCATAGCGGCGTGTACTCGGTGCTGCTGCTGGCATAGCCGGCAGGCCGTGGCGCAGAAGGAAAGACGCTGCCCTGCTTGAAGTTGGGGAATTTATAGACCCGGTCCACCGCCGAAGGCTGGCCCGGCACAGTGGGACGCAACGCATGCTGCAGGCGCGGTACGTAGTTAGCGGCAGCTTGCTGCGCCATCCCCTGGTCCGACATGTCGGTGGAAACGTAGTGGACCAGCTTGCCCTGATACCATCCGGCCAGCAAAGGCAGCTCTATTGTGGCGACCGTGTTTTCGTTCAATCCCACGGCCTGCGAATAAGCGGTGCCGCTCGCAAATATGGCAATAAAAGCAACAACGTCCATCGCTCCGGCGCAAAAAACTTTCAAACTGATCCGCATGCCATCCTCTAAATAGGCGCGTCAACGATAACTGGACCAAAAATAAAGAAGTCCCAGCCCGGTTTTCTGACGCAACGGGCATTAGTCACTGCCTCCCCTATTTCCTTACAGTATGCCGCCTACCTTATTGCACCGCATGCGCCATATTGTCGGCCGACAACAACAGGGATTGAATCGCGCGCTCGAACAAGGGCTCGGCTTCCAGGAAACGCACCCGGCCGTGCTCGATCAGACGACGGAACATACTGATACTGACCATGGATGGAGCCGCCTGGCCATCCAACGTCAGCACCAGGCTGGACAGTTTAGGGTCGACCCAGCTCAGCCGCCCCAGGCCAGGCTTGCCGCCCAGATTGATCTCCAGTGAAATGCCGCTTTGCAGCCTTTGCATCACGCTGGCTTCAACAGCCGCCTTGTCGGCAGCAGTATCTCCGCTGGCTGCAGGAACATCGGCGGCCAGCTCCTCGTCATGCTCCAGTATCCGGTCTATCCACTGGACCTCTATATTCATTTCCTTGATCGCGTCGTCCAGGAATTTCCTGTTTTCCTGGCTGTCGACGTTAACACTCACTGTCGAACTCGCCTCGGGATTGTCCACAAATTTACTGAAATGCTGATGGATCACGGGAAGCGCCGGCGGCGGCGCCGTGCCCGCAATGGACCGCAATGCACTGGTATGCGCATCCACCAGCCAGTTCAGCAAACCCTGCTGCCTGGCCGTATCCCAGCCTATCAACCCCAGGCCTTCACGCAGGGTATTCAGAATGATGGGCAATAATGCGAACAACTGGCTGCGTTCGTCTTCCCTCAGCTTGGGCACTATGCTCCACAGCAAATCGGGAACCAGCAGACGGTAGCGGCGTGCGCGCTTGGCATCCGCCCGGTCCGCATGCTCAATCGCATGCACCCAGTCGTTTTGCAGGAAATTCTGCAGGTAGGGGTCTATTGTCAGCTCGGACAGCGCCTGCGCCATTTGCGCGGTGGTATGCGCGAAACGCAGCGTGCGGTTCTGGGCTTGCTCCACCGCTTGTACCGTGCGCTCGACACCGGCATTCCGGGCCCGCAATTCTTGCGCAATAAAGGAGTCCAGTTCGTCCAGCGCCTTGGCAAACGCCTGTGAATCTTCCGTTTCGTCATCCAGCAAGGCAGCGACTATCTTGACGATTTCCGCCGTCACATGCGTGCCGCTGGGATCCAGTTGCTTCAGCCCGAGAGAGACCGAGCCTATCCGGTTGATCAGCAACCGGACCGGATGCCCCTTTTGCGTCAGCAGGCTGGCGTCCCGCA
The DNA here is from genome assembly GCA_013287275.1 of Betaproteobacteria bacterium. Lineage (GTDB taxonomy): Bacteria > Pseudomonadota > Gammaproteobacteria > Burkholderiales > Burkholderiaceae_D > Undibacterium. Next base: position 1,692 of record JABDED010000129.1, on the reverse strand, counting down.
ATGCCATCTTCAGCACCAGGAATTGCAGGCGGCCGAGCTGGGCCCGCACTTCCGCCGGCACCTGCCCGTCACGCAAGATGAATTCAA
>JABDED010000129.1:0-1595 GCA_013287275.1 Betaproteobacteria bacterium | reverse complement strand
CAGCATCGCGACGACATCTATCGTCATCTGCTCGTCGACGCCCTTGGCCTCGCTATTGAGCTGCGACCTCCGCTCCATGATCAGGTTGCGCACTTCGCCCTGCGGATCCAGCATTTCTTCTGTCACCGGCGTATGCGCGCTTTGCAAACTCCGCACCGAGCTGGTCAGTTCAGTATCCGCACGCTGCACGCGCGGCACATTGATGCCGGCGTCGTATTTCAGCTGTGAATTCTGGAATTGCGCACCACGGACCGTATTGCCCATGCCCTCGCCGACATGGCTATCCGCTTTTATCTGCCAGCTGGTCTGGCCTCCCGACAAAAAATTCCTCAGCACATCGCCTATCGCCTGCCCGCTGTTCAGCCAGCCCGGTTTATCGGCACCACCGCCGTCGGTGGCGGGCGGACTGCCTGAGCCGGAATCCGAACCTGGGCTTGGGCCTGAACCTTGGCCTGGACCCGAACTTGGGCCGGGCCCTTGGCTTGGGCTTGGACCCGGACCTGGGCCAAAACCCGCACCCATCGTGTTACCGGCGGAAAGCGGCGCCGCAGACGGGGCATTACCGCGCCCCGGCATGGCCGCGGTAATGCCGCCGGCCATCATGCGCACCGAATCCAGCAATTGCTCTACCCTGCCCCTGGGCCTATCCGATGACAGTACGCGCGAATCTATATCGTAATGCTTGCCGCCGATTTCGTACTGGCCGCCGCTACCTTCGCCTCCAGCATGTCCACCGCCGCCACCGTAGCCGGCCCTGCCTGCATGGCCGCGGCCGCCCGGCATTGCTGCAGAAGCGCCGTCGCCGGCATCGTCGGTCAGCACATCGTCCGGTGAGTAGCCGGCAGGAAGGCCGGGCTGGGTAGGGGATTTTTTAATCTTCAGCTGCAACTGCGCGGCGATGCCGTGCTTGGCCAGTTCCGAATTCACGAGATTGTAGATATCGGCAATATGGGGAGCCAGGCCGTCGGCCAGCGCGGTGACCAGTATTGCGCTAAGCCCTTCACTTTGCTCCAGGCTTTCCACCGCTGTGGTAATGCAGCGTGAGAACAGATAGGGACGGAAAGGATTTTCCCTTTCCTTGATCGTATCCTGGTCGAACAGCAAGGCTATGCGTATATTCAGGTCGCGCAATTGTTCTTCCGCCTCATTGCGGAAATTTTGGGTGATCTGGTTGATGCGCAGTTCGTCTTCCATCGCAGACGACTCGACCAGCGACAGCGTATCGCTCTGGAAAGCGACGGTAGGGCGGAAATTATTGTAGGTAGTCTGGAAGCTGCGATTCAGCAAATGCTCCATTTCCTTGTGCATTTGCTGCACCAGGTGCTCTTGCCTCACGCGCAATACGCTACGGGCAGTCAGCACCCAGCCCTGCTCAATGGAAGAGCGGCTGTGATCGGCTTTCTTGTACAGGGCCTCAACGGCAAGTGGAATAGACGTATTGACCGCATCCACAAACGTTCGAAGAAACTCGGCACGGGTGGTCGCCAACAACTTATTCGAATCCATATTGATCCTTATCGCTTTCAAGCGACATAAGAGAGCTTACTGAAGCTGTCTGGGCTCCTTCACGCCGGCCGTGCCGTGGCGCCCATATT
>JABDED010000128.1 GCA_013287275.1 Betaproteobacteria bacterium | reverse complement strand
TGCTGTCCGCGGTGTTCTGGATTGCCGGCGGCCTGCATCAGTGCAAACAGCATCAGCCTGACCAGTGCGCGGTTGGGGTCCAGCCAATTGGTAATCCAGGAGGTATAGATCCATACCCACCATACGGCGAGGAACAGCAGGCCGGTATGCAGCGCGCCGGCCAGGCTCAGCTCCTTCAGCAGCGTATGCGACAGCTGGGTGACGGCAAAGACGAAGACCAGGTCAAAGAACAGTTCTATCTCGGTGACCCTGGCGTGCTCATGGGCGCCGCGCGGCCTGAGCAGGCTGTTGGGATGATTAGACGGGTGTTGGTCCATGGTTCTCCGCTTTCTTGTTTGTGCGCAAGTCTTGCCCGGATTATAGGCATGGCGCGGCGCTTGGTGTAAAGTCGCGTGGTACAAAGTCCGTTCATCCATGGATTGCTTACCATGCCACTCGCGCCGAACAGAATTTCCCGGGACAGGGCCAATTTCAGCGGCACGCTGACGGCCGCCGAAATCGCCTTGCTGCTGGAAGACATGGCGCTGGGCATACTGCAAACCAGCACGCAGCCGGATGAGCTGACTTGCAGGAGGCTGAACGAGAGCCTGTTCGCGCAGCGTCCGGAACTGGAATTGCGCGTATATGATTTTGACGGCGCGGTGTGCGACCTGTCGTTTTTAAAATACATGGGGAATGTCCGGCATTTTTCTGCCGACTGCCTGGGACGCGCGACTGGCCTGCAGCACCTGGCCGGCCTGGACCAGTTGAGCAGCCTGGCGATAGGCATAGGCGACCTGCCGGACTTTGAATTTTTGCAGCTATTGCCCGCCGAACGGCTGCAAACCCTGTATCTGGGCAAGACCGTTTCCACGCAGGCAGACCTGGGCGCCTTGCTGCGCTTTGGCAATCTGCGCACCTTGTACCTGGAAGGGCAGCAACAGCAGATAGAACTGATCGCCGGCCTGGGCCGGTTGCAGGACCTGACTTTGCGCGCGGTCAGGCTGGAGCGGCTGGACTTCCTGCAGGCCGCGCCGCAGCTATGCCTACTGGATATCAAGCAATGCCGTATCCGCGACTGGTCCGCGTTGCATAGCATGCAGGGCATAAAATTCCTGGAGCTATGGCAAATCCGCGGCCTGGACGACCTGTCCTTTATTTCTTCCATGCAGGGTTTGCAAAACCTTTTCCTGCAGGCGTTGGGCCAGGTGAAACAATTGCCGGATGTTTCCCGCCTGCAGCAGCTGAGGCGGGTCTATCTGGATACGCTGAGGAACTTGCGCGATATCAGCGCGCTGGAGCGGGCGCCGGCCTTGCAGGAATTCATTCATGTCGCCGATCGTCACTGGCAACCGGCAGACTATGAAAAGCTGCTGCAATTGCCGGTACTGAAAAAGGCCTGCGTCGATTTCGGCAACCGGAAAAAGAATGAAGTCTTGCGCGGTATGTTGCACCAGCGTGGCTTGCAGGAATACAGATACACGGAATTTGAGTTTCACTAGGAGCTTCATATACGCGCTATTTGGCACGCAAGGTTCCGGTTCTGCGATAGTTGAGGCTGCCCTGCATATCGCGCAGGCCGGGTTTCAGCACCCTGCTGATGCAACTGGAGCAACATCAGCAGCTGGCACCGGTTATCCACAGGCATTGGCCTGCTGCTGCATGATCGCCTGGAAGAAATTTGTAAAAGTGTAAATTTAACATCAAAAAAAGAAGGCGCATCCGCTACACTAGATAAACTCATTTCATGCTTGCCGTTGCCCGGGATGCCCAAATCCCGCATGGCCTGAGGACTGTTGTGTCCCCACTTTGGAGATGGCTTGCCATGGCAAACAAGGCTGAGAGCGACAATGTAGCGACCTATGCTGCCGTACTGGCTTCCGTCGGCTTGGTCGGTATTTTTGCCGGCATCTGGTTTTACAAGGCGGGACGGGGAGATGCCGCACCGCCGCCGCCCAGTTATCTGGAGTTGAGCCTGCCCACTGTGCATATCCAGGGTTATGGGGTGAGGGCGGATATTTCCATCAAGGCCGACGGCGAAGATGGCGAGTGGCTGAAGCAAAACCGCGAAGCCCTGGACAGCCTGCTGCAAAAGACCCTGGTCAGCGTAGATCCGGAAGAAATACGCACGACCGAGGGCCTGCAAAACCTGCAGACCAATATGACCAAGTTTGCCAATTCCAGCCTGCGCTCGGACAAGGTCAGGGGCGTATATCTGACCAATCTCTTGCTGCAGTCCGAATGAGCGGCGGATGCGCTGATTGACCGATAACTTGTTGCCTGGATGGAGCGCAGCATAATCCGAGGGCCTACCAGTGGCTTGTGGATCATTTCCCCGGATTGCGCTGCGCTCCATCCAGGCTACCGCCCCTTATTTCCATCGGATAAGGGTGCTATTCCCGCCGGCGGAAAGCCAGCCAGCCGGCGATCACGGTGAATGTGGCGACTATCACCACCACGATCCAGAAACCGGACGGATGCTGCGCTAGCGGCACGCCGCCGACATTCATGCCCAGCAAGCCGGCGATGATATTGATGGGCAGTGCCAGCACGGTGACGATGGTCAGCACGAACAGCGAGCGGTTGTTTTGCTCATTGACGCTGGCGGCGATCTCTTCCTGCAGCAACTTGATCCTTTCCTGCAGCGAAGCCATGTCGCTCAATACCATCGCGAACTCTTCGGTGGATTGCCGCAATTCCTGCACGTCGGATTCCGCCACCCACGCCGGTGGCTTTTGCAGCAGCCGGAACAAGGCGGCAGGCTCCGGCGCCAGCAGGCGTTGCAGGCGCACCAGCACCCGGCGCAGTTCGCCCAGCTTGGCCCGCTTCGGATTCAGCCGGTCGGCCAGCAGATGGTCTTCTATGTCGTCGACGCGCTTGATCGCATCGCGCACTATGCCGATCAGCACATCGGCCTGGTCGCGCAGCAAATGGGTCAGCAATTCAGCCGGCGAATGGAATAGTTCGCCGCGGTTGACCGCATTGCGCAATCTGTCCACCGACTGCAGCGGCTTGCGGCGGGCACTGATCATCACGTTCTGTTCCACGCACAGCCACAAGGTTGCGATGTCGGAGGCTTCAAAAGCAAAGTCATGCAGCACATCGTTGACCACCGCGATCAGGCTGCTGTTGGCGTGCTCGATGCGGGTGGAGCGAGAGCCTTCGTGCAGCATCTCGTAAAACTCTTCCGGCAGCCGGCTATGCTCGCGCAGCCATTTTTCCGCGGCGACATTGGCCAGGTTGAAATGCAGCCACAGGAAAGAGCCGTCCCGGCTGTCTTGCCGGGTTTGCAGCCAGTTCAGCATCGCGTCGGCATGGATAGCATTGCCGGGTTTGCCGGCTTCAAACACATAGCCGCAAATCAGCCCGCACTGGTCCGAACCGTAAGATAAATTGTCGATTTGCATGCCAGGCCTGTAAGCGTAAGTGGGATGCGGGAAATTAAAGCCTTTCAGTTATTGCATTGCCCTTCGGACAGCTGAATTTCCCTGCATCAAGAATACGGATATTTTACCTGCAAGTTATCGCAGTTTCGTGACATTCAGGATTTGACTTTCAGGCCGGCAGAGTATTAAATCAATCCAGCAGTTGGCGGATATTTACGATGTTTCCTTAAGCCAGACCACGCCGCAAAACATACCGATACGCTTGAATGATTTGTGTGGGGAGCGCAGTCATGAATAGCAGCCGAATTTCTGTCGCCATGCTGGCGATCCTGTTGTGCGGGTCCGCGCAGGCGCTGAACCTGGTCACGGAGGAATACCCTCCATTCAATATAGTCAATCCCAAAACCGGTGAAATAAGCGGCATATCTACCGAAAAGGTGATGGAGCTGATGCACAGGGCCGGCGAAAAATACACGCTGGCCGCCTATCCCTGGGCGCGCGCGATACAGATGGCGCAGAACAACCCCGACACTTGCGTGTTTTCAACTTCGCGCACGCCGGGCCGGGAGACGCTATATAAATGGGTAGGCCCGCTGGTCAAGAACAACTGGGTCATTTTTGCCCGAGCCGACGACAGCCGGCGGCCCAAGACCCTGGAAGACTTGCGCCCCTATGTGATCGGCACCTACAGGAATGATGCGATCGCCGAATATTTTTCGCTGAAGGGATATAACACTGACCTGGCCAGTGCAGATGCCGACAATCCGCGCAAGATGCTGTATGGGCGCTTCGACTTCTGGGCGACCGGGGAATTGCTGGGGCTGGATATCCTCAGGCAGCAGGGCCTGGGCAAGCTGATCGTGCCGCTGTTTACATTCAACCAGACCGAGATGTACCTGGCTTGCAATACCGGCATGGAGCAGGCAAAAATCGACCGCCTGAACCACCTGCTAAAAGAGATGGACAAGGACGGCAGCAGTGCGGCGATAGAGAAAAAATATAAATAGCCGGAACCGGCGAACCGGGCTGCATACATAAAAAAACGGGCCGCTAGCATAAGCGGCCCGTTTGCGGTTTGGCCCGGCAGCGCCGGGGCGCGGGTTTATTTGGCCGCTTCCGCCTTCATCTTGGCCTGGTCGCCGGCGATGAAGATCGTCAGCCTGGATGGATCGATGTTCTTCCTGGTGGCAGCATTCACTTGCTCCAGCGTCAGTGCCCTGATCTTGTCGTCCATCGCCTGGCTCCAGGC
>JABDED010000127.1 GCA_013287275.1 Betaproteobacteria bacterium | reverse complement strand
GATTGGCAAACCGCATCAAATAGCCGTGCCACGGATCGGGCGAGCCCGCGCGCGCCATCGCATGCAGCGCTTCGCGTGTGCGCGTGTAAGGATAGCTGAAGACGGGCGAGGTTGAACTGACCGGTTGATGTCCAACCGGGAGCAGTCCGCTGCCATAGCGTGCCAACGCATCACCTGCCGGGCGAGTAATATCGGCTTCGGTAATTTCGTCCTTGTCTTCGCGGAACGTACTGTTGAAGAAGGTAACCGTGGGGATATCCAGCCCATCAAGCCAAACGACGGGAGTATCGCTGTTGTTGCCGTGGTGGTGCCAGGTCCAGGACGGTGTGATGATGAAGTCGCCCTCATGCATGAACGTCTTTTCTCCATCGACCGCGGTATATGCGCCGCTGCCCTCCAGAACGAGTCTCAGCGCGGACTGGGTGTGCCGATGGGCTGGAGCCAACTCGCCGGGCAACAAGAGTTGCAGGCCGGCGTACAGTGAGTTGGTAATACGGGACTCATCACGGTAGGCCGGGTTTTCCAGGATAAGCACGCGCCGCTCCGCTTCGGCGGCCGTGATGAGCCGGCCAGACTCGAATACATAGGGGCGAACCTCATCATAGCGCCAGTGATGCGGGCGTGTCGTCATGGCCGGCTCATTGGGCACCAGCGATTTCAGCCGCGTCCACAATGGTGCCATATGCTCGAGTTCGATTTGTTCATAGTACGCCTCTCGATCCGAGGCGATAGTCGTTTTGGCAGATGAGGTTTTCATGACGTCGTATGCTCTCATGCGGGGACGTAGTCAGGCTGGGCGCCTGGCATGGCGCGTTGAAACGCCGGTTGAGAGTTGCAGTATTCAACGATTCGCCGGATACGAGGGTATGGACTCAGGTCGACGCCCATGCGTGTGGCGTTCGCGACTTGGGGTACAAGGCAGCAGTCCGCCATCGTTGGCGCGAAGCCGACGCACCAGCCATCGTGATCCGGAAGCATTTGCTCCAGGCCTTGAAAGCCTTCATGGACCCAGTGTGAATACCAGGCACTTTTCTGCGCATCCGTAGCTTTCAATATGTTGGTCAAATACTTGAGCACACGCAGGTTGTTGAGCGGATGGACGTCTGCTGCAATAAGGAGCGCGATCTCGAGTACGCGCTCGCGTTCAGGTCCTTCGAGTGGCAGCAGCCGAGGCTCGGGATGCACGCGATCGAGCAATTCGATAATTGCCAGTGACTGGCTGAGGCGACCCTCGCGGTACTCCAGGGAAGGTACCAGGCCACTCGGGTTGATCTCTCGAAACCACGATTCGTTTTGCTCGCCCTTTCGCAGATTGACGGCCATGTATTGCCACTTCAATTCCTTTAGCTCAAGGGCGATTCGTACCCGGTAGGAAGCCGAGCTGTTGAAAAAACCTTGCAGAGTGAATTGTTCGGACATGATCATCGCACCGTCACGCTCAGTTCACCCAGTCCCGTAATGCCGCCGGTCATGGTTTGTCCACGCTGGACGGGACCTACGCCTTCAGGTGTGCCCGTGTAGATGAGGTCACCCGGCTCTAGTGTGAAATAGGTAGACAGGTTAGCGATGATCTCAGATACCGACCAGATAAGTTTACTCAGATCCGTACGCTGACGGTCCTTGCCATCGACCTGCACCCACAGCGGACCACGATCAATGTGGCCTACCTCGCTGGCTCTGCGGATAGGGGCAATGGGCGCCGAATGGTCGAATGCCTTGCCCAGCTCCCAGGGGCGCCCCTTGTCACGTAGTGCAAGCTGCAGGTCGCGTCGCGTCATGTCGAGGCCGACTGCATATCCGAAGACATGGTCCAATGCGTGCTCGATCGGGATGTCATGCCCGGAGCGGCCGATCGCGACGACCAGTTCGATTTCATGATGATACTCCGTGGTGTTCGGCGGGTATGGCACCTCGACTGTGGTGCCGCTTGGGACGTTGACAATTGCGTCGGCCGGCTTGCAGAAGAAGAAGGGTGGCTCGCGGCTCGGATCAAAACCCATTTCGCGCGCATGAGCGGCGTAATTTCTGCCAACGCAATAGATGCGCCGCACCGGAAAAGCCGTGTCGCTACCGTGGATCAGCGCGGTCGGGGTGTGCAATGGAAACTCGAGGTGCATGGAATACTCCTGTGATTCGGATAGCAGCAAGCCAGCGAGCCGACGACGGCCTCATTGAGCATCGCGGTGGAAATGGCTCGCCGCGGACTTGTCGTCGCCAGATTGATGGATTCATGTTTACAGACGCAATCACCTGCATGCTGCCGGAAAAACGGTTGCAATTGCGCCCAGGTCATTGGTACCAAGTATCGTAGCGCAGCGCGATTGCGTCCAACGATGAATAATGATTACGTGATCTCGAATCCAGATCAATTCACTCCCTCCGCGCTGACTTCCGTTTGGGAGCGTTGCGCCTGCATGCAGACGTGGCAGCCGTCGATGCAAAGCGAAGACATCAGGCGGATCGCCGGGTAAAGGATTTGGCGAGTGATCGTTTTTCGAGATCACGCTGTCGATTTTTATCGTTGGACGCCGATTAGATCCACGAGGATAGTTTGTCGATATCTTTGGCCAAAAAGGAGACACCCGTGAAAGAAGGATTGCTAACATCGGAGGATTCAAAAATGAACGTCATCCCTCCGTCGATCACCACCGACGTCACGTCAGCAGACGCCGTGCAGCAGAAAAGCTATGAGTGGAAAGCTGTAACCTTGATGGCACTCGGCATGGGGCTGGTCGGTATCGACCGGTTTCTGATAGTGCCATTGATGCCGGTGCTGATGCGCGACTTGAAACTCGATTATCAGGATCTCGGCCATATCACCGGAGCATTGGCGCTTGCATGGGGCGCGTCCGCGCTTCTGAGCGGTAACCTGTCGGACAGGATCGGTTTCAAACGGGTCATCGTGCCGGCGATGATCGGTTTTTCGCTGCTCGCGGGACTGGGCGGACTCGCGACCGGGGTCGGTAGCCTGATCGCGATCCGGGCGTTCATGGGAATCGCGGAAGGTGCGTTTACGCCGGCGAGCATCATCGCCACTATCGACGCATCGCCGCCGAGCCGGCATGGCCGAAATGTCGGCATCCAGCAGATGATGCCGGCGCTGCTCGGGCTTGGCCTCACGCCGATTGTCGTGACCCAGTTGCTGAAAGTGATGAGCTGGCCATGGATTTTCCTGCTCGTGGCGGCACCCGGTTTCATCGTGGCGTTCTGTGCCCAGCGTGTGCTTCGCCGCCCGTCTCCGACCGAAATCGCGGCTCATACGGCAACCCATGACAGCGGCAGCCATCGATGGTATGAGGTATTTCGCTATCGCAACGTACCGGTCGGCATAATCTGCATGCTGTGCTGGCTCGCATGTCAAATCGTGATCGCCGCGCTGTTTCCGAGCTATCTCGTCGATTATCTGCATCTCGACCTGCAGCAAATGGGTTTCGTTCTGTCGTCGCTGGGCTTTGGTGGAGCGATTGGCGCGCTCACACTGCCGGCGCTGTCGGACCGCATCGGCCGCAAACCAGTCATGTTGCTATCGACGGCCTGCGTGTTTATATCGCTCTGGATCTTTCTGCGGGCGGGAGCTGCACCGTTGACCTTATTCGTATGCCTGATGGTCGCAATGGGCTGTCTGTACAGCCTGATCACGCTCACGGTCGGGCCGGTGGCTGCGGAAGCAGTACCCGCCCGGTTGATGTCCACCGCATCGGGCATGATCATTGGTATCGGCGAGGTCTTCGGTGGCGGCGTGGCGCCGGCGTACGCGGGTTATCTTGCAAAGCATTTCGGTATCGAGCATGCGGTCACCCTGCCGCTATGGGCAATCAGCGTGGGCGCGATCGCGATTCTCGGATTGAAGGAAACGGCGCCCGCGCGGCTGCAACGCAAGGAATGAAAAAAGCCCCAGCTACTTTTCCAACTGTAACTGGCGATGCAGGTGATCTCCCATTTTGTTACAAACTTGCCTTGATTTCCGAGAATTAAAGATATATCATAAAAATCAGTTAAAGATATATCTTTAACTTAGTCTTTAATTAATTGAACTCAAGGAAACCATGAGACATTCACATCACTCACATCATCACCATCAGCATCGGGGCCACGATCATCGCACCGAGGACCATGAAGGCCATTTTTACTTTGCCAGCCGCCATGATGCGTTCGGCGACGATGCCAGCGGCGAACGCATGCGCGGCGGCCATGGGCACGGACGGGGGCGCGGCGATCGTGCGGAACGTGTATTCGGGCGCGGCGACCTGCCGTTGATCGTGCTGGCGCTGATAGAAATCGCTCCGCGCCACGGTTACGAAATCATCAAGGCCATAGAGGAGCGCTGCGGCGGCGCCTATGCGCCCAGCCCTGGCGCCATCTATCCTACCCTGACCTTGCTGGAAGAGCAGGACTTGGTCGGCTCTGAAGAAAGCGCGGCCACCGGCGGCAAGAAACGCTATTCCATCACCGATGCCGGCCGTGCCTACTTGAACGACAACCGCGCCCAGGTAGACGGCGTATTGGCCCGCCTGGATTTGCTGGCGCGAGTACAAGCCAGACAGTCGCTGCCGGAGCGGGTCATGCAAGCCATGCACACCGTGAAGCACGCCCTGCTGCTGCGCAAAGGGGCATGGACTACCGCCGAGGCAGAACGCGTCTCAGCCATCCTGGAGCAGGCCG
>JABDED010000126.1 GCA_013287275.1 Betaproteobacteria bacterium | reverse complement strand
CAAGCACTTGCCGGACTTATCTCCATTAACAAGTTCATATCCCCAAAAAGCTAAAAAATATGAAATATTCGGATTTGAGAGACTTTATTTCTCAACTGCAACAAAAAAATGAATTAAAACAGATAGTTACGCCAGTTTCACCGTATTTGGAGATGACAGAGATCTGCGATCGCACCTTGCGCGCGGCAGGTCCGGCCCTGCTTTTCAAGCAGCCTGTAGGCCATACGATACCGGTATTGGGTAATCTGTTCGGTACGCCAGCGCGCGTAGCGATGGGTATGGGCGCCGAAGATGTCAGCGAGTTGCGCAAGATAGGCCATGTGCTGTCTTCACTGAAAGAGCCGGAACCGCCAAAAGGCTTTAAAGACATACTGGGCCTGGGCTCCCTGGTCAAGGCGGTATGGGATATGGCGCCAAAGGAGCTGCGCGGTGCACCTTGCCAGGAGATCGTCTGGGAGGGCAACGATGTCGACCTGGCACGCTTGCCGATACAGCATTGCTGGCCGGGCGACGTGGCGCCGTTGATCACCTGGGGCCTGGTGATTACCAAAGGGCCTTACAAGAAACGGCAAAACCTGGGCATCTACCGGCAGCAGGTGCTGGGCCGTAATAAGGTCATCATGCGTTGGCTGGCCCACCGCGGTGGCGCGCTGGATTTCCGCGAGCATTGCATCGTCAATAAAGGCCAGCCTTATCCGATCGCGGTCGCTCTGGGCGCCGATCCCGCTACTATATTAGGAGCGGTCACGCCGGTGCCCGACAGTTTGTCCGAATACCAGTTTGCCTGCCTGCTGCGCGGCAGTCGGACAGAACTGGTCAAGGCGATAGGTAGCGAACTGCGGGTGCCTGCATCGGCAGAGATTGTGCTGGAAGGGCATATCTATCCAGACGACTCCCACCCCAGTGGCTACGAGCACGCACTGGAAGGTCCGTACGGCGACCACACCGGCTACTACAATGAGCAGGACTGGTTCCCGGTATTTACGATAGACCGGATCACGATGCGCCGCGATCCCATTTATCACTCTACGTATACAGGCAAGCCACCGGATGAGCCCGCAGTGCTGGGCGTAGCCTTGAATGAAGTTTTCATCCCCTTGTTGCAAAAACAATTTTCCGAGATCCTGGATTTCTACCTGCCGCCGGAAGGTTGCAGCTACCGGATGGCAGTGGTGCAGATCAAGAAAGCCTATGCCGGCCATGCCAAGCGGGTCATGTTTGGCGTGTGGAGTTTCTTGCGCCAGTTTATGTATACCAAGTTCATCGTCGTCGTCGACGAAGATGTGAATATCCGCGACTGGAAGGAAGTCATCTGGGCCATTACGACCCGCGTCGATCCGCTGCGCGATACGACGCTGGTGGACAATACGCCTATCGATTACCTGGATTTTGCGTCGCCTGTCAGCGGCCTGGGCAGCAAGATGGGTATCGATGCCACCAATAAGTGGCCGGGCGAAACCAGCCGCGAGTGGGGCACGACTATACAGATGACGCCGGAAGTAAAAAGCCGGGTCGACCAGATCTGGCAGGAACTGGGTTTGTAGTTTGATAGATAAAAACGATGCACGGGGAACCCACAATGCGCTATAATGCGCGCTGGCGGGCCCCTGCGCATTGCGGCATGGCCAATCTGGTCAGGTCGGGAACGAAGCAGCCACAGTCATTTCCCGCAAGTGCCGCAGACAAGGCTCGCCTACTTTCTTCTGATCGCCCGATCAAACCTTCTCCCTCTCCCCACATCCGTGTTGTCGCCAGCGTTGCACAAGAGTAGCAATTCGCTTGCAATCCAGCATGTTTGAACTTAAGCTGAAATCGCTGTTTTTTCGATAAATACCTAGGGAGACACAATGAAAACACTGAACAAAGTGCTTGCTGTTTGTGCGTTGGGACTGGCGATGCTGAGCCCGGCTTTTGCCGCCGAGGACAAGGGGACGTCGGAACAGGCGGTGGCCATGGTGAAAAAGGCGATTGCCTATGTCAAGGAAGTGGGTAAGGAAAAAGCCTTCGCCGAGTTTGCCAATACGTCCAATACCCAATTTCACGACAGGGACCTGTACCTGTTTGTGTATGACCTGAACGGGAACACGCTAGCGCACGGCAATAATCCGAAGATGATAGGGAAAAACCTGATCGACCTGAAAGACGGCGACGGCAAGCCCATCATCAGGGAAATGATTGCACTGGTTAATAGCAAGGGCAAAGGCTGGGCGGACTATAAATGGCCCAGCCCGGTGAGCAAGGCGCTGGAACCCAAGTCCAGCTATGTGGAAAAAGTGGACAACTATTTCGTCGGCTGCGGCATCTATAAATAAACGTTGCCCGTATTAATGGAGTCCGCTAGGGCATTGACGGCGGACTCCTGGCAACGGCTTACTTCGCTACGCGCGTATCTTCAAACTCCGCAAACTTCTCGCGCAAGAACGCCAGCAGGGCCCTGACCCGGGGTGAGGCACTGTTCCGGTGTGGGTACACCACATTCAAGGGTACTTCGTCTCCCAGGTATTCGGGCAAGAGCCTGACCAGCCTGCCGTTGTCCAGGTCTTGCCTGATATCCAGCCAGGATTTGTAGGCGATACCCAGACCCGCAACCGCCCATTCGCGCACGACGGCGCCGTCATTCGCCATGCGGTCCCCACGAACTTTCACTTCGATCAACTCCTTGCCTGACAAGAAGGGCCAGGTATTATTCAGCCCGTGTTTCAGGTAATACAACAGGCAGTTATGGCTGGCCAGGTCGCGCGGGTGCTGCAAGGGCGGGTGCTTGTCCACATAGGCCGGCGATGCGACCAGGGTGCGGCGGTTGTCGATCAGGTGTTGCGACACCAGCGTGGAGTCCTGTTGCTTGCCGTAGCGAAATGCCATGTCCACAGGCTCACGAAACAGGTTCACGTTGCTGTCCGACAGTTGCAGCGTGATGGTGATGGCCGGATGGATACGCTGGAAATCGTCCAGCCACGGCAGCAGTACGCTGCGACCCAGGTCGGATGAAGCGGAAATCCGTATATTGCCGCGGATACTCCCTTTATCGGCACTAATCAGCGCTTCGCCCTCTTTCAGCAGGGCCAGCGCATTGCGGCCGTATTCCAGGAAGACCTCGCCATCCTGGGTCAGGCGCATGCTGCGGGTGGAGCGCACGAACAGTCTGGTGCCGAGCTTTTGCTCCAGCCTCTTCAGGCTGGCGCTGGCGGTGGCGGTGCTCAGGTCCAGATCGCGCGCTGCCTGCGAAAGATTGCCGGAGTCGGCGGTGCGTATGAATAATTGCAGGTCGGCGGTCGAATACATGGCTCGTCCTTCGTAGGGGATTCATTTTACTGTCAAATTCTATTTGAAAGTAATTCAAATTTTTTATGGTTTATCAAATTATTCAACATAAGCATAATCGTAGCTGGCTCAAAGCACAATGACACAATTTGTTGAATAGACATGAAAGGGATGCACCATGAAAGCAGTCGCACTTACCCAATATCTTCCTATTGATAATCCTGAATCGCTGATCGATGTCGTCCTGGACAAGCCGGTGCCGCAAGGGCGCGACTTGCTGGTGGCGATCAAGGCGATCGCGGTCAATCCTGTCGACACCAAGGTGCGCGCACCCAAGGCCGCAATAGAAAAATCGCCGCGCGTGCTGGGCTGGGATGCTGCCGGCATAGTCGAGGCAGTCGGTCCGCAAGTGACCGGTTTCAAACCAGGCGACAAGGTGTTTTATGCGGGCGACATTACCCGCCCGGGCAGCAATAGCGAATTTCACCTGGTGGACGAGCGCATTGTCGGCCACATGCCCGCCAGCCTGAGTTTTGAACAGTCAGCCGCCTTGCCGCTGACCGCCATCACTGCGTGGGAGTCGCTGTTCGACCGCCTTCGCGTCACTGCGCCGCCGCACGCGGTGCCGCGCAAGACTATCCTGATCATAGGCGGTGCCGGCGGCGTGGGTTCCATCGCCGTGCAACTGGCGGCCAAGGTCGCGGGCCTGAACGTGATCGCCACCGCTTCCCGCCCCGAGTCTGCCAGTTGGGTGCACGAACTGGGCGCGCATCACGTGATCAACCATCATGGAGACATGGCGGCACAGATGAAGGATCTGGGTTATCTGCAGGCGGACTATGTGCTGATACTGAATAATACCGACCAGCATTTTGCGGCGGCAATGCAGATTGTTGCCCCACAGGGCAGTATCTGTTCCATCGTGGAAAATAGCGCAGCGCTGGACATCGGCGCCTTGAAAGCCAAGAGCGTCAGCTTTGTCTGGGAGATGATGTTTACCCGCTCCATGTTCAATACGCCGGACATCGCAGAGCAAGGCAATTTGCTGAACGAAATCGCCAGGCTGATCGACAGCAAGATCATCACGACTACACTCAACCAGGTCTTGTCGCCGATCAACAGTGCGAATTTGCGCAAGGCACATGCCTTGCTGGAGCAGGGCAGCGCGATAGGCAAGATCGTGCTGAAGGACTTTTAAGCATTTTCGCGGCGCGCGGGCGCTGCTGTGATTACTGTTATGGATGCGGCCAGGCGCGCTCCAGTATTTGCTGCTGCAGGCCGGCATCTGCAGCGCAGTCCAGGCCGCCGCCCAGGGTGCCATAGACGCGCCCGTTTTGCGCATCCAGCCTGCTGTCGATGAAAATTGCGGCGTGGGCGGCTGGCGCGTGTTGCAGCATCAGCAGAGATTGCATCGCCA
>JABDED010000125.1:177-4700 GCA_013287275.1 Betaproteobacteria bacterium | reverse complement strand
GCAGGCGAGCGGATTGGCCAAAGCTGTAAGTTTATTCAGGCTGGATGCTTCAGGCACTTCTGTACTGCCAGCCTGATGAAAGCTATTATCTTCGATTTGGATAACTGCCTTTGCGCCGGCGATGCGGTGGGAGAGTCTCTTTACCAGCCTGCCTTTTCTGCAGTGCGCCAGGCTAATCGCGGCACTTTAACGGATGTTCAGTTGTCTGCGGCGTTTTCAGACTGCTGGCGTACAGCCTTTGATGTAGTCGCTCACCGCCATCGGTTTTCGGAAGAGATGCTTGCCGCTGGATGGAGTGTGTTTTCGCGCCTGCAAGCGACAGTACCTATACATGGCTATGGGGATCTTGGCGTGCTCGGGGAATTGAACGTTGCCCGATTTCTTGTCACGTCTGGATTTCGGCGCCTGCAAGAAAGTAAGATCAAGGCCCTGGGGATCGAACATCTGTTCACTTCCATTCATATCGATGCCGTCGACGATCCCATCTACAAGGGAAAGCAAAAAAATCTTCGCCGAAATATTAGAAGCTCAGCAGTTCGCGCCAAGTGAGGTGCTGGTCGTAGGCGACAGCGCGGACTCTGAGATTCGGGCCGGAAACAATCTGGGGATCGCGACAGTGCAAATATTGCGGCCGGGAGTGGCTTTTTCCACAATGCGCTACATCATATCAAGAACCTTGCTGCCCTAAAATTGCTCTGCGATTCGCAAGGCGTCTAAACGAGGCTGCACCGGCAGACTAAGAAGAGTTCATATGGCACAGATTGAGCGTGCCGCGCGATCGAATCCCGTTCGTATCGTTAGATTTTACGAAATTTTAGAAAACTGACGTTCCATTTGCTGAAACGAACCGCGGAATTCACGCGGCGTTTGTTTCTTGATGGCAAAAAATTGTCTGTTGAAATGTGACAGATTGCTGTATCCAACCTCGTCGGCGATGCAGGAAATCGGTTTTTCGGTGGAAATGAGCAGCGAGCAGGCTTTGCCTATCCTTAATTGAGCTACGTATTCGCCGACGGAAAGTCGAGTATGGCGTTTGAACAGCCTGTGCAGCCCAGAAACGCTTAATGCCGCCAATTCCGCCAGTTCTTCCAAGGATATGGCGGATTCGTAGTGTTTGTGAATGTACCCTAGTGTCAGGTCTATACGGTTGTGGCCTGTCTGACGGACGACATCTTGCTCCGGTCGGGGGGCACAAAGCGGCCGATGTGCCGGGTCTTCTGCGAGGATGGTCAATACTTCTATGAAATTCGCCATCCGTCGCGCTGGTGATAAGCCGGGCATCGGTTCCACGCATGCACGCACCGCCTTAGCGGTCGACGGCGAGAATACCAGCCCGCGATTCGATTCCTGAAGCATGGTCTTGAGCGGTTTAAGCTCAATAAGCGTGTCAATCACGGCATGAATCCAGTCCGGCCGAATCCAGAACACGTGCGCGACGTGTGGTTCAGTATTTTCCAGTTTGCGTTGCGACATCCAAGTATGAGGGAGATTGGATCCTAGTAGAGCCAGGTCGCCATCTTCATAGGGTTCGATGTTGTCGCCAACATAGCGCTGGCCTTGGCTGTTCAAGGTCAGGGTCAGCTCGAATTCATTGTGATAGTGCCAGTTGAAGGGAATCATGTCATCCAGCCGGCGATAAAAATACGTCCAGGACGCTCCTTCAGGAACCAGCAAACTTTCAAGGAGAGGCTTCATCTTTTTATCTTTTTAAGTCACGCGCAATAAAATAATTGGGTCACGTTGCAGCGCAGCAGAACCGACTCACAGAGGCTCGGCCTAGCATTGCCGCGTCCGGCTGTGTCGCCACTACGTACTCTAATCGCTCTAGTAAGGCGGCGCTCAGTGTAAACCTGATCTGATTCCAGCCTTATTTTCAATGGGCCAAGTTCTTGTGTCAAGAGGAGTAAATTTCAAAAAAACTCATCACGGGAATAAGATATTTTCAGTGGAAATAGTACATTGATGCAGTACGCCGCAGATAAAACAAATTTCCCAGCGGCGCTCGCGCAATCGGATGTTGCCGGCCAAGGTCCGGCAAGACGGGAACTTGTCTCATCTGTGCAACTCCGTCACAAAATCATAGTAATCGCTACGGCAGAACGAACGAGTCAACTCGATCGGCACGCCGTTTTCGAGATACCCGACACGAGTGATATATAGCATTGCTTCTCCCGCTTTAATGTTGACAAGCAAGGCATGCTCCGCAGCCGCATTGATAGCCCGTATGTGCTGCACGGCGCGTACGGGAAGAAAATTGCGAGCACCCAGATAGCCGTACAGGGTATTGCCGACGGCTTGTGGGTCGGGAATATATTGCACGGGAATTGAACTGTCTTCTATTGCCACGACCATATTACCCGCGGTACGAAGGCGTCGAAAACGCGATACGATAGTATGCGGCGATAGGGCCAGAGCCAAAATTTCTTCGGTAGCGGCAACACCTGTTTCTCGCGACAGCCATTTCGATCCCGGAGCAAAGCCGCGTTGACGCAGTTCTTCGCTAAAATTACTCATGCGTGTTAAAGGCTGGTCTGGTTTTGGCGCCACGTAGGTGCCCGATCCGCGTTTGCGCAGCAGCAAACCGCGCTCGCATAAAATGCCTATGGCTTTGCGTGCAGTGACCCGCGAGATGCCCAGCGCCTCCGACAGTACGCGTTCCGAGGGCAAGGGCTCCTCGACTCTCCATAGGCCGCCATGCGCTGCCTCAGCCAGTTTGTTTGCCAATTGAATATACAAAGGAGTGACACTTTGCGGGTCTGGCTTCAATTCGCTTAGCTGCAAAAGCATGCTTACGTTCCTTTTAGGCTGCGTCCTGGTCGAAGACGGTAGTAGAAGCCCCGTCAAGCGTCGTTAGGAATGCGCTCGCCGGTGTCGTTGAAGCGCAGTATCTTGCCGGGAAGCGGCGAGACTCCGACGGTGGCGCCGACGACGACCTGCGCGCCGAGTTCGCCTACTACCCGCACCGTGAGCTCCCCGGCGTCCGGCGTTTTGAGGAACAGATAGGTGTCGGCACCCAAGTATTCCAGATGGCGTACGGTGCCGCTCCAGCGCGGCTGCTCGTCGGATAGGCGCAGATGCTCGGGCCGTATGCCCAAGGTAGCAGCGCCGTGGCGCTGCGCCGCAGGGCCATCGATAAAGTTCATCTTGGGCGAACCGATAAAGCCCGCCACAAAGATATTGGTCGGTTCGTTGTACAGCTCCGAAGGAGCGCCCACCTGCTGCACCTTGCCTGCATGCATGACCACGATCTTGTCGGCCAGCGTCATCGCTTCGATCTGGTCGTGCGTCACATAGATCATGCTGGCGCCCAGCGTACGATGGAGCTGGGCAATCTCCAGGCGCGTATTCACGCGCAGCGCCGCATCCAGATTGGAGAGCGGCTCGTCGAACAGGAACAGCTTAGGCTGGCGCACGATGGCGCGGCCGATCGCCACCCGCTGGCGCTGGCCGCCGGATAGCTGCGAGGGACGCCGCTGCAAGAGCGTGCCCAAAGACAGCATCGCTGCCGCCGCCTCCAGGCGCTTTTTGATCTCTGCCTTGGGCACGCCCTCGCGCTTCAAGGCCAGACTCATGTTGTCGGCCACATTCAGGTGCGGATACAGCGCATAGCTCTGAAACACCATCGCGATGCCGCGCTTGGCCGGATGCACTCTGTCCATCAGGGCGCCGGCAATGCGCAAGTGCCCCGAGGTGTGTTCATCGAGGCCAGCGATGATGCGCAGCAGCGTCGATTTACCGCAGCCCGACGGGCCGACGATGACCACGAACTCCCCCTTGGCCACCTGCAGATTGACCCCGGTCAGCACCTCTTGCCCTCCGTAGGCCTTGGTCACGTTATC
Source organism: Betaproteobacteria bacterium (assembly GCA_013287275.1). Lineage (GTDB taxonomy): Bacteria > Pseudomonadota > Gammaproteobacteria > Burkholderiales > Burkholderiaceae_D > Undibacterium. Next base: position 861 of record JABDED010000125.1, on the reverse strand, counting down.
GAGTTCCAGTGCATTCATAATGTCATCCGACCCGCTTCGGTGTTCGTTCTTGGAGGCCGGCACAGCGGCGCCGGCCGGCAGCTCCGGGCCGCCATATGTTGCAGTCGCGCTCTCGAGTTTCAGTGTACTCATGTTGTTATCCAATCCAATCTGCTGTCAGATATCAATTGCTTGCTTCTCGCGCATGCTGCGTTCGGCCGCCAGGACGATATTGAGCGAACGCAGTGCATCTTCATGGTGTTTCGTCAAGTCGATGTCCGACTGGATCGCCTTGGCCAGGAAGGCTTGCTCCCGGTCACACAGTTCCTGGTGATCGACATTGTCGGCGATGGGGATCCATGCTTCCGTATAGCCGGTGCTGCCATTTTTGGTCTGCTCCACACAAAATCATGGACTGTCTTTCGGCTGAGAGGCGTCCGCAGGTTGCATGCGAGAACAGGCCATTGCATGCGGCCATTGCCTGAAAGAAGGGGGTACGAATGAAAGAGGATAACGAACCATCCGATCAAGTCGCAAAATGCGAATATCTGATCGGTGTAGATGGAGGCGGTACAAAAACGCTGGTGCGTGTCGCCCACAGGAATGGGGAAGAAATTGCCTGTGCAACCGGCGGACCGTCGGCATTGATGCTTGGAACGGAGAAGGCGTGGGATGCTATTCTCGCCACACTTGGTGCAGCGTTCG
>JABDED010000125.1:0-167 GCA_013287275.1 Betaproteobacteria bacterium | reverse complement strand
CAATAAACAATGGGCGGAAGAATTCGCTGGAGGTAATCCGGGGTTCGCTCTCATCACGGTTGAAACAGATGCGTTCACCAGTTTGCTGGGAGCACATCAGGGCGAGCCTGGCGCGATTGTGGCAATAGGTACCGGTAGCGTTGGTGAAGCGATGTTGCCTAACCGTG
>JABDED010000124.1 GCA_013287275.1 Betaproteobacteria bacterium | reverse complement strand
GCCAGCGTGTGATGCGGGAAGCGCGCGAGCTGGTGCGCGGCATGCTGGATTGCGACAAGCCGATTGTTTCTGCGATCAACGGCGCCGCGGTCGGGGCGGGCCTGGCGGTGGCTTTGCTGGCGGACATCCCGATTGCAGCCCGCACGGCAAAGCTGATCGACGGCCACACCAAGCTGGGCGTGGCGGCCGGCGACCACGCGGCCATTATCTGGCCTTTATTGTGCGGCATGGCCAAGGCCAAATACTACCTGCTGCTGTGCGAGACGCTCAGCGGCGAAGAGGCGGAAAGGATAGGCGTGGTGAGCCGCGTCGTCGACGCAGCAGAACTGCAGCAAGAAGCCTTGCAAATTGCGCGCAAGCTGGCGGCCGGCAGCCGCTCTGCGATATCCGGCACGAAACGCTCGCTGAACCTGTGGATGCAGGCGGCGTGGCCGGCGTTTGAAGCGTCCCTGGCAGCCGAGATGATGGATTTCAGCCAGCAAGATGCACGCGAAGGTGTGCTGGCGATCAAGGAAAAGCGTGCTCCGGTATTCACATACTCAATGCCATGAAATTTGCAGAAATCACAGCAGGCAGACGCTTCACCTTGGGGCCAGTGTCGGCCACGGCGGCGGAGGTCATGCAGTTCGCCAGCAGTTATGACGACCAGTGGTTCCATACCGACCAGGGCCGCGCGGAGCAAGGACCGTTCAAGGGCCTGATCGCCAGTGGCTGGCATACCTGCGCGCTGGCGATGCAACTGGTGTCGCGCGGCATACTGGCCGATTCAGAATCCTATGCTTCGCCGGGGCTGACCTATGTCAAATGGCCGCATCCGCTCAGGCCTGGCGACATATTGACGCTGGAGATCCTGGTAAAAGAGTCGCGGATATCTGCGTCCCGCCCAGAGCTGGGCATAGTGCGCTGGCAATGGCTGATGCTGAACCAGGAAGGCGAGCAGGTGCTGGACCTGGAAGCCACCAGCATGTTCAAGCTGGCGGAAGAACCTGCCGCTTGAGCAAGGCCGCACCGGATTCCGCCGGTTTGCAGACGTAAATTTCACTACTTCTGCTAATTACCTCTGCGCATTACTTTTGCGCAGTAATTCTGTGTTATCGGCGGCTGCGAGGAATGTGACATGCCGCCAGCCTCCCCATGTTGCCGGCTTATCCCCTCCGCATTTTCCATACCCCATCTTCGTATCCGCCAAAGTCTGGTTTTTGTAAATTTTGGTAAAGCTGTGCAAATCAAAAGCTAGCTATCCGTAAAGCCGGGTAAATCCAGATCGCGCCGGCGCCGGGCCGTGACAACATGCTGCCAAACATTTCAGCATGGCTGCACTATCATGACCCAGACGATCACAAACTATAAAAATTCAACTCTGCACTGCGCGCATCGATGCGCTGCGGTGGATACGCGGCTTCCTTGCGCTGCCTGATTGCGCTAACGCATGAATGGCATCTCCAAAAACATAGGCTATCTGGTGCTGGTCCAGGCTGTGATCTACCTGGCGCCGCTGGCCACGCTGCCGTACCTGACCAGGACACTGGACGTGGGCCATTATGCCGCGCTCGGCTTCATGCAAGCGGTGGTCCAATATTTCATCCTGATCACCGACTACGGTTTTGGCGTCACCGCTACCAGGCTGATTGCAATCAGCAGCAACGACAAGAAAAAAATTTCCTCTGTCGTCGCCAACACCATTGCCGTCAAGTTGCTGCTGGCTTGCGCGTCTGCGCTCTTTGCTTTGGTATTGACGGCGGCATTTGCCGATCTACGTGAAAACGCGGTGCTGCTAGCCGCCTGCTTTGTCGGCGTGATCGGCAATGCGCTGTTCCCGGCCTGGCTGTTCCAGGGGCTGGAGAAAATGCGGACCCTGGCTTTCATCACCTGCGCTTCCAGGATCATTCCCTTGCCCCTGGTTTTTATTCTCGTCAACCAGCATGACGATATTGTCAAGGCGGCGATTTTGCAGAACTTGCCCGGCGTGATTGCCGCGGCAGCCTCTTTTTACTACGCGGGGCGCCGGCAGCTGCTGGTTAGATCCGCGTTTAGTACGGTCAGCATGGCCGGCATCAAGGCCATGCTGAAAGAGGGCTGGCCGGTTTTTTTATCCAGTATATCCACCAGCTTTTACACCACGGTCAATCTCATCCTGCTGAAGATTTTTTCCAGCGCGGACCAGGTCGCTTATTTTGCCGCAACCGACAAGATACGGCTTGCCGTACAGGGGTTCATCCAGCCGGTTGCCTCCGCACTATTTCCCAGGCTTGTTGCGCTGGGCCAGGGCACGGATAGCGCGAGAGAATCCAGGACCTTGCTCAGGAAGGGCGCTGCGCTGCTGATAGCGCTGGAATTGCTCGGCGGGCTGGTACTGTATTTTGGCGCCGACAGCATTGCGCTCCACTATCTGGGCAAGGCTTTCCTGCCGGCCGCGGTGTACCTGAGGCTGCTGGCCTTCCTGCCGCTGGTGATTGCAGCCGCCACCGCCATTTCACAGTGGCGCTTCCTGGCCCTGGGGCATAGCCGCGCACTCAGCAAGATCTACCTGATCGCAGGCCCGCTACACGCCGCATACGCCTGTCTTCTTACCTATGCATATCGGTCATATGGGCTGATAGCCAGCCTGTACGTCACCGAAGTCTCCATCACGATCGCGATGGTCGTCGTCGCCAGGAGAAAAAAAATTCCGCTCTTTTAAAAACTTCCGCTTCCTTGCCCTTCCGGGAAGCTCCACTTCAGGATTTTCATCATGCCGACGATAGACATTGCACTCGCATCCTATAACGGGGAAAAGTATATTTCCGACCAGATCGACTCCATACTTTGCAGCGATCTTGGCAACAGCGGCTTTTCCTTGAAAACGATCATTGTTTCCGATAATTACTCCACCGATCGCACCGCTGCGATCGTGATGGAAATATCGCAGCGCCACGCCAATGTGCAACTGACTTTCAACAACAAACGCGGCATCATCCATAATTTTAACCATGCGCTGCGGCATTCAACGGCGGATTACATCATGCTGTGCGATCAGGATGACATCTGGCTCCGCGACAAAATCCAGCTGTCGATGCAAAAGCTGCTGGAACTGGAAACGCAGGACGGCTGCGACTATCCTGCGCTGGTGTTCACCGACCTGGCGATCACCGATAGCCAGCTCAATACGCTCTGGCCCTCGTTTTTCGACTACATGAAGATAAAGCCCGAAGGCTCGCGGCTGCCGGCCAACATCTTCCTGTCCAATGTCGCGCCCGGCTGCACGATGATCTTCAACCGCAGGCTGCTGGAAATGGCGATGCCGGTTCCCGAACAGGCTGCGATGCATGACTGGTGGCTGCTGCTGGTGGCGGCCACTTTCGGCAAGGTGGGACACGTCGGCCAGGCCACCATTTTCTATCGCCAGCATGAAAATAACCAGATCGGTGCCCGCAGAAGCAGGTTTTGGGAGATGCTATTCTGTCCGCGCAAGAAATTCAGGATGGCCAGGAACAGTGTGGAGACGGCGGCCAGACAGGCCGCGGCGTTCAAAAAGAGATATGGGCTGATCCCGGAAAAGAGCCTGGCCGCGATCAATTATCTGACCGGGTTTAGCCGCATGTCCAGACTGCAGAGGGTGCAGGGGCTGAGCGCAAGGAAGATTGCTTACCGCACTTTCTTTGGAAATGCGCTTTTATATGTACTGGCGCTGGTGCTGCCTGTAATAAAGTGAGACCCGCCCGTTACTGCGCTCTATCCGAACCCTGCCATATTCCAGGCAATTGATAAGACAAGTTCCAGTTTGACTGAAATGCCGCACATTTGATTGCAATTATTTCTATTAAATCATTATTTTTGGTTACAATAATGAATCAAATGACTCCGGCAATTTAGGGCGTGTTGACATTTAATTTGGGGGTGCGAATGGGTCTAAACAGGTGCAGGGCTAGGCGCAGCACGCGCCGCAGTGTTATTCACTGCCAGCGGGGTGCAACAACGCCCTGCGTCTGTTTAGCCCCATTCCCTCCGGGTTCCAACCAAAACGCACGCTGGACTGCGTTGCGCTCCTTGTTCATAGCCCGCTATGAACTGCGTCGCACGCCTTGCCAGCCCGCGTTTTGCTTGGAACGCATCCCCCAAATTGAATGTCAGCACGCCCTAGTATGAGCGAACACACTGCGGCCCCTCCCGTATCCTGTAAAGAAAGCCCTGCTTGCTAGACGGCCGCTTGTCACTGACCACGCCCGAGGGCGTGCGTCTGCTGCTGGTTCCGGCCGGGCCGGCCATGCGCGCCTGGGCCTGGGGTATAGACTTCACTTTATGGCTCGTCATCGCGGGACTGGTGATGAGCCTGTTATCCGGCACCAAACTGGGCAAGGGCATCATCGGCCTTTGGCTGTTCGTCAGCTACTGGGGCTATCCCATCCTGTGTGAAGTCTATTGGGGCGGCCGCACGCTGGGCAAGCGGGCCGTGGGCATAGAAGTGCTGCGGGCCGACGGCCTGCCTGTAGGCTGGCGCGAATCCGGGCTGCGCAACCTGTTGCTGGTGGCGGATTTTTTGCCGATGATGTACGCCACCGGCCTGGTCTGCATGCTATGCGATGCTCACTTCCGGCGCGTGGGCGACATTGTTGCCGGCACTCAAGTGGTATATCGCAACAAGCCGCGCCGGCGCGCGCTGGTTCCCGACGTGCCGCCGCTTTCCTTGCCCTACCCGCTCACCCTCGGCCAGCAACGCGCACTGATAGACTTGTTTGAACGCGAGGCGGTGTTGCCGGTTGAACGCATACAGGAACTGGGCACGATCGCGACACCGCTGACCGGTCTGACCGGCGCCGAGTCTGTCGAGCGCCTGCGCCGCTTTGTCTCCGGGCTGACCCGATGAAACAAACCC
>JABDED010000123.1 GCA_013287275.1 Betaproteobacteria bacterium | reverse complement strand
ATCCTTATTGCCGTACAGCGGCTTGTTCGGATCCTGCAACTGGCTGGTCGGCATATCGGCTTTGTTGCCGCCCTTGTTGGTAAACGGTGTGGAAGATTTGGTGATCAGCAAGGCCACGGCTACTGCAATCGCCAGGCCGACGACCAGCCCTATGATCAGGCCCAGCAAGGTGCCGCCTTGCTGGTAATGCAGCCTTGCTTGTTTTTTTTCTGAATGAGATTTCATGCGTCTCCGATAAACTTGTTGAACAGTTTTGCCTGACCGATATGCACATTGCCGCGCCGCCGACAGCGGCAGCATGGGCTGCTTACATTTTATTCGGTGCAGACACGCCTATCAGTGAAAGGCCATTGCGCAAGACCTGGCGTGTCGCCGACATCAAAGCCAGGCGCGCCATCTTGGTGGCCTGGTCGTCGACCAGCACCCGCTCGGCATTGTAATAGCTATGCAATTCGCCGGCCAGGTCACGCAGGTAGAATGCCACCTGGTGCGGGCCCAGTTCTTCCTGCGCCCTTTCCAGTGCTTCCGGATATTCGGCCAGCTTGGCCAGCATGGCGGCTTCACGCGGCGCGACCAGTGGCGCCAGGTCGACATTGATCAGGTCCGCCAGCGCAGCCTCGTCGCCGCCCCACTGCGCCAGTACTGAGCAGATACGCGCATGCGCATACTGCACGTAGTAGACAGGATTTTCATCGGACTGCGCCAGCGCCACATCGACATCAAACACGAATTCGGTGTCGGCCTTGCGCGAGATCAGGAAGAAACGCACCGCATCGCGCCCTTTGGCGATGTCGCCGTTGCCCGACCATTCGATCAGGTCGCGTACGGTCACGTAAGAACCGGCGCGCTTGGAAATCTTGACCTCGGCGCCGTCTTTCATCACGGTGACCATCTTGTGCAGTATGTAGTCAGGATAGTCCTTGGGGATGCCGATATCCGCCGCCTGCAAGCCGGCCCGCACCCTGGCTATCGTGCCGTGATGGTCGCTACCCATGATGTTGATGGCCTGGCGGTAGCCGCGCTGCCATTTAACGATGTGGTAGGCGACGTCCGGCACAAAATAGGTATAGGTGCCGTCGGTCTTTTTCATCACGCGGTCTTTGTCGTCGCCGTAATCCGTGGTGCGCAGCCACAGCGCGCCGTCCAGTTCATAGGTCTTGCCGGATTTTTTCAAAGCGTCGACCGCAGCCTCTACCTTGCCTTCGCCGTACAGCGAAGTTTCCAGGTAATAGTTGTCGAACTTGACGCCGAAAGCCTGCAGGTCGATGTCCTGCTCATTGCGCAGATAGGTCACGCTGAATCTGCGGATAGACTCGATATCCTCGATATCGCCGCTGGCGGTGGCGGGCTCGCCGTCGCTGGCGGCAACGGTTTTCTTCGCCAGGAAATCCTGGGCAATTTCAGCAATGTAATCACCGTTATAGGCGGACTCTGGCCAGCCGGCATCGCCGGGCTTCAAACCTTTGGCCCTGGCCTGTACCGAGGTCGCCAGCGTGGCAATCTGCACACCGGCGTCGTTGTAATAAAACTCACGGGTCACATCGTAGCCCTGCACTTCCAGCAAGGCGGACAAGGCATCGCCCAGCGCGCCCTGGCGGCCGTGGCCCACATGCAAGGGGCCGGTAGGATTGGCGGAAACGAATTCGACCATGACTTTCTGGCCTGCGCCCTTGCTGCTCTTGCCGAATTGTTCGGCTTGCTGCAAGATCGTCTTCACTACCGCCTGCTTGGCGGTTGCGGCAACGCGGATATTGATGAAGCCCGGGCCGGCGATTTCTGCGCTGGCGATCAAGTCCGTGGATTGCGCCTGCAAGGCAGTGACGATAGCCTGCGCCAGTTCACGCGGATTTTTTTTAAGCGGCTTGGCAATCTGCATTGCAATATTGCAGGCGATATCGCCGTGGGAGGGATCGCGCGGACGCTCCAGCGTGATGGTCGGCGACAAATCGCTGCCCTCCAGCAAAGGAGCAACTGCGGCTTGTATCAGTTTCAGGATTTCTTGTTTTTGTTGAGCTAACATGGCGTGTAGTTCCCACGGTAAGGCGCCGTGAAAATGAATTTTGACAGTGGACATTATACCTTGGGACCACGCCTGTCCGGCTTGCTGAAGTTGTTACAAATAAATCCTGGCCGGGCGGGCCGCTCTGCATTGAGCGGCCCTGCCTGTGCTGCAAGGGTTCAAGCCTGCAGCGGCGACGGCGCGGCCATCTGCTGTTTATACATAGTCAACACTTTGAGCATCTTGCCGAGAAACAGCCCATTGAACAAACCATAAGCCAGGCAGACCACGGCAATGAAGGCGGCGTCGCTGCGCAACGGCCCATTGATCGCGATTGCTACATTGACGCAGTACTTGATCAGGAAAATCGCCATCATCAGTATCAACGGTCCCCAGCTGCCGCGATAAAACACCCTGGCCTTGTGTGGCAGCACTTTGACATTTTGCTCATTCACCAACTTCCATGAAACGACGCTGCCCGCCAGCAGGCTTGCCAGCCAGCTAATAATGCTGACCGCATTGAAACCGAAGCTGCCGGCGATACCTTGCGCTGACAAGCCCAGCATCACCAGCGGAATAACCAGCACCGCCCTCAGCCCCAGTTCCCGGTCCTTGCTGGCCAGGAAGCCGCGATACATCAGGAAAGCCAGGATAGCCCAGACCCAGACCGGTGTATGAGTGATAATTTGCTGTAACATTTTCGCGCTCCGTTAATGGAAAGATATTGGAAAGAAACCAGGTAATCCGTGTATCCGTGAACCTATGGACATGATTCTTTCATTTCGGACCCGGCTTTCACAGTGCTTTGCGATGAAGGGTAGATTTATGCCGTGAAGCCTGAGGTTTACGGCTTGAGGCGGCGCATGAGCGTGTAGAATGTTTTATTTTTCCGTCTGGGTACAAGATTATGTGGTTCAAGAATTTGCAGATTTTCCGCCTGCCATCGCCATGGAATGTCGATGTCGCCAAATTAGAAACTCAACTGGCCTCGCAATCCTTCCTGCAATGCCCTTCCAGCGAAATGCAGAGCCAGGGCTGGGCCTCTCCACGCGATAACGATCAACTGATCCATAGCGTCAATCGCCAGATGCTGTTGTCGCTGGCGACAGAAAAGAAATTACTGCCGTCCACCGTTATCAACCAGGTGACCAAGGCCAAGGCCGCTGAATTGGAAGAGCAGCAGGGTTTTGCGCCCGGCCGCAAACAGATGAAGGATTTGAAGGAAAGGGTTACCGACGAATTGCTGCCGCGGGCGTTTGCGATCCGGCGCAATACTTTTGTATGGATAGATCCGGCCAATGGCTGGCTGATCATCGACTCTTCCAGCCCCTCGAAAGCCGATGAAGTGATCAAGCTGCTGCTGAAAGCCGACAAGATTCCTTTGGAAAGCCTGCGCGTAAAGTTGTCGCCGCAAGCAGCGATGACCGACTGGCTGGCCGGCAACGAAGCGCCGAAGGGCTTCACCATCGACCAGGATACAGAATTGCGCGCGCATACCGAAGACAAGGCGACCGTCCGCTATGTGCGCCATTCGCTGGACGCCGACGATGTGCAGCGCCACATCGCCGCGGGCAAGCAATGCATCAAGCTGGCAATGACCTGGGATGACAAGATCTCCTTCGTATTAACCGACACCCTGGCGATCAAGCGCATCAAGCCGCTGGATATCCTGGATGAAGAAACCGACAAGCGCGCCAGCGGAGAAGATGAGCGTTTCGATGCCGATTTCATGCTGATGGCGTCTGAAATTGCGAAGATGCTGGATGATCTGGTGTATGCACTGGGTGGCGAGATGCCGGCGGCGATGGCGGCATAGTGCAATCATGGTTCGGATCTCGATGGGCTCCGATTCGTAAAACCGGCAGGTCTGGCTTTGTTATGGACAAAAAAGACGAGCGATCGGCTCGTCTTTTTCAATTTTGGAGAGGGTGATTCCGCAGCCTACATCTTGCAGACCGCACAGGCGGCTTTCTTCAATGGAGATACAAATAAAAATGCCCGCTTGCGCGGGCATTTTATGTTTTGGCGGAGTGGACGGGACTCGAACCCGCGACCCCCGGCGTGACAGGCCGGTATTCTAACCAACTGAACTACCACTCCTAAACTACGTAAGCTTGGTACTACAATGCCTATCTGATGGTGGGTGCTGAGAGGCTCGAACTCCCGACCTACGCCTTGTAAGGGCGCCGCTCTACCAACTGAGCTAAGCACCCAATGTTCTCGCTTAGTTCAGATACACATTCATCGCTTGTCACCAACGACTACAGAAGCAAGATTATAGGATGTATTTCATGCTTTGTCTATGGAGTTTGCAGATTTTCTGTAAATTTTTTGATTTTTTTAACTCCGTTTTGAAAACGCTCCAGGTCCCGGCTTCTTGCACCAACCGACACGAACCGGCGCCGCTAAAATTTCATTCCGCTTTCGCCGACACTTCCTTGAAAACCCATAATTTACTGCCGGTAAAATTCCAGCACAGGCCTATGCCCGTCGTTATCACCTGGGCCAGCCATGGATGCCAATCCCAGTGCTGCACAAACAGGCTCATTAAGCCCAGGTTCAGGCACCAGCCTACCGCCAGCACCGCAAAATATTTCGATGCAGCTTCCACATGCGATTTGCCGCTACCGAAAGTGAGGAAATAATTCAATACATAATTGACCACCGAGCCCAGGATATAGCCTATCGCCGAACCCGCCACGGTGGCCGGCTTGCCGTATAGTGCCAGCGCGATTGCCACGCAAGCATACTGGACCGCCGTACCCGACAGGCCGACAGCGGCGAAACGAAGAAATTGACGGATGACAGGCTTGGACATGGCGAAGATATTCTGGATGCGATGCGTTGTGGCGATGAATTGTGCAGCGTACTACAAATGCCGGCCAGCCTGTATCGCCG
>JABDED010000122.1 GCA_013287275.1 Betaproteobacteria bacterium | reverse complement strand
AAACAGCTTGATGCCGGGCGTCTGCAACAGCATCTGCAGCAAAGGCGAGTCCGATGCCGAGCTGAATACCAGGGCATCGATCTTGCCATCCAGCAGTGCCACCGTAGCGGGGGTATTTTCCAGCGCCTGCAATTTCACGTCGGAGGCATCCATGCCGTTCACCGACAATATCTGCTTGAACAAACGGGACACGCCTACGCCTTCCGGCCCGACATTGACCGTCTTTCCCTTGAACCCGGTAATGGCCTTGATTTCCTTGTCGCTGCGGTAGAACACCCATATCGGCTCATAGAACAGGCTGCCCAGCGAAATCAGGCCCTTGCTCTCTGCATCCGCTTCATCGGTAGAGCCGCTCTGGACGAAACCGATTTCTATGTCCGAATCCGGATCCTGGATGCGCCGCAGGTTTTCTTGCGATCCCAATGACGGAGCCAGCTTGACCTTGATATTATTTTTCGCCAGCTCGGTGACATAGCGTTTGGCAAGGGTTTCATAGGCGCTGTTTTCCTGGCCGGTGGAAAAATCGACCTCTTTCGGCGGCGCCGGGTCCACTAGCCAGTAGCCGAGGCCGCACACTATGATGACCATCAAGGTCATCGGCCCAAACGCCACCAGCAAATCGCGTAGGGACACGCGTGTGAAATTCATCTTCGGCATAAATTTGTGCATTAGTTCAGGGGCGCGCATGGCGGCATGCCTTAAGCGGGTACATACTCGGCATCGAATCCGTCCAACCCTGCGAGCAGCATGTCAAACGCCGCGTCCACTTGCTGTGGCTCGCCTTTAACGCCCAGCTCTATGTGCCGGCGTATCAGATGGTTGCCCACGCTGGGCAGGCTGAACACTTTCACTAGCGGAAATTCTTTCTCTATCGCTTCCATCATCGGCGTCAGCGTCGATTCCATCGCTTCAAATACCAGCACGGATTTTTCCGCCCTGGCCTCTTGATGAAACAGGTGTGCATAGTGATTGTCCAGCACCCACTCCATCATAGGCCAGGCCATCACCGGGAAACCGGGCGCAAAATAATGGTTCTGGACTGCAAAGCCGGGGATTTTGTTATAGGGATTGGGGATCAGTTCAGCGCCCTGCGGGAATTCACCCATTTTCAGCCGGTGCAGGTTTTCCGGCGTCTCCAGGTCCACCGGTTTGCCGGCTTCTACCAGCATATCGGTGATTCTTTGCCATATCATGACTTTGGCGTCTGGATGCAAAACCAGCGGCACGCCCAGCGCAGCGGCGGCGCACTGCCGCGTATGGTCGTCCGGCGTCGCGCCTATGCCGCCGGTGACAAAGACGATGTCATTGCCGGCAAAACTGCGCTCCAAGATAGTAATAATCCTGGCAGGCTCGTCGCCAACATACTCCGCCCATGCCAGTTGCAGGCCGCGCGCGGCGAGTATTTCTATGAATTTGGGAAGATGCTTATCCGCCCTCTTGCCGGATAAAATTTCATCGCCGATGATAATCAGACCAATTGCCATCTCACTCTCCGATTGAAATGCTACAGGATGGACTTCAGCGTCTAAACAGGTTCGCGGCGCTGCCGATGCTGCTGCAGGGCCTCCATACAATAATACTGGAACCACAGGCCGGTAAAAATGAATACCAGCAAATACAGCCAGATAGAGATACCGGCAAAAATCGGGAACAATACTACCGACAGTACGCCGCCCAGCCATAGCAGGCTAGGCGCCGCGCCGAAGATGCCCGCTATCGTGCCTATCACCAGTAAAGCCATCCTGTGGTCCCGCGTCAGCGCTTCGCGCTCGTCCACGTCGGCGTGCTCTGCCAGCGCATCATAAACCATCACGCGATAGGTCAGCCAGCCCCACAGCAAGGGCTGCACAAGCAGGCTGAGCGGCGGTATCAGCGCCAGCGGCAAGGTGATCAGCCATAGTACTGCAAAAATAACAAAAGAAGATGTCGCGCGCCAAAAACTGCCGAACAGGCTGCCGCCCTTGCGCTGCTCCAGCGCAGGATAATCGCGCCTTGCCACGTAACGGTTAATCACCGGCATCGCAAACACGCCTATGCACATCAGCGACGTGACTATCATCAGCGGCAACAGCAGCCACATCGCGATCAGCGGCACGATGACGGTTTTCAATGCAATCAGACCCAGCATGCCCAGCAGCCTGCCGGCCAACTGGAAGCCGTCATGATCGACAAAGTAGGCCTGTATCGTGTCTATCAGCGACTGCAAACCCCACCACATCGCCAGACCCCACAACAGCAGGGACAAGACGAAGGGCAGCGCAGTCAGCAAAAATATCTTGTAGTGGAACTGCGCCGCCAGCGCCTTGCCCCACGAGCGGAAGATGTCATGCATCAATCTGCCCCTGCTGTGCGCGCTCGCGCCGCAGCTTTTGCTCTTGCCGCGGATATTGCTGCCGGTCGCGCCCAAACATGCGCTTCAAGCCCAGCCACTGCTGCGACCAGAAACCCTGTCCGTACTCCCTGCCGCTGCCCTCCGGACTGGGCAACTGGTCGCGGATACCCGTCATCGCAAATTCCTTGCCGAACAGCGCCGTGCCGAACAGGATGTCCCAGCCCGGAAACAGGACGGCAAAATTATGTCCGCCCAAAGTGCCGGTGCCATTGGTTTCATGGCCTATGCTTATCGCATGATGGGTACGGTGGAAGCGTGGCGAAACCAGCAGGCGCTCGCCTATCGCGCCAAAGTGGATGCGCACGTTGGCATGCTGCAGGCTTTGCACCATCTGCGATACGGTCACCAGCAAAATGTACTGCCCCGGCTCCACTCCGATCACGATGGCGATCAGGCCCATGTAGATGCCGCGGATGAAATCGTCCAGCAAATGATTGCGGTCGTCGCTCCACAAGTTCATATTGCGCTGGCTATGGTGCAGGCTATGCAGCCCCCACCACCAGTTGAACTGGTGTGAGGCGGTGATACCAGTAATCAAAGAAATCCAGCACGACCAGATATAACAGGAACACCAGCACAGGATGATCCAGCATGGCCGGCCACAGGTCTTCCAGGTTGAACGGGTTCATCCCTTCCAGGTGCAGCATGCCGGTCAGCGAGTCCAGCACAGGATCCAGCACGAAGAAAATCAATACTGAAAAAGCCCCCAGCCTGTGCAGGGCGGTATAGATGAAATCGTTCCAGCGCGCGCGCGGATCGGTGAACTTGTGTACCGGCAGCCTGGCCTCCAGCGGGCGCAGCAGGACATACAGAATTACCAGTTGGCAGACGCCGATCAGGAACCATTCTACGCCCTCAAAAGCATCTTCTATGTATTCGCCCAAGCCGGCATAAAACATCAGCGGCTGGGCGATGGTTTCAAAAATCCAGGCTTGCGCGCTTGCAAATAAATCTGAAAAATTCATCAAGAAATTATGTCCCAAAAAGGATTTTGGTTTGGCAAAATCGCCAGTGCCGGCTGCGCAAACACAGGATCAGGCTTGCCGATACGGCGTTCAGCGATACTGCGGATGTTCCCGTAATGTAGCAAAACAATAGCCTTTTTGCTTCAGGCCGGTGATCAGCGGCAACAGGTTTTCCGGCATCCAGGGCTGTTTGCGCGACCAGATACCCAGGTGCGCCATGAAGATGTCGCCGTCTTTCAGATGATCCAGTGCGCGCTTCAGCAAAAGCGGGTTGCTCCACTTTTCGCTGGGTAGCTCATCGCCGGAAAATCCGGCCGGCGCCCAGCCCACGTGCGCATAACCGCAGGCCTGCCCGGCCTTCAGCAGATTGGGCGTGAGCTTGCCGCCCGGGGCGCGCCAAAAGTGATCCAGGCGGCTGCCGGTCAGTTGCTGAAAACGCTGGTCGACGCGCTGCATTTCTTCGCAATACTGTTGCGGGCTCCAGTCCAGCAATTTGCCGGCTTGCGCGCCGAATTGAGGTTTTACCTGGATATGGCCATCCGGCAAATCGCGCACCGCGTACACATGGTCGAAGGTATGGGTGCCGAAAGCGTGGCCTTGCTGCACCAGGCTGCGCCAGTAGGGAGCCCAGGTTGTATCCAGCGTATAGTCGCCTTTGACCGTTTTTTCATTCGCCAGGAAAAAAGTCGCCTTCACATGCTGGTCATGCAAGGTTTTGGCAATGAATTCCGCCTGGGACTGGCTGCCGGTATCGAAAGTCAGGTAGATCGTGCCCTTGCAGCCGGTATCGGCAAGGGCCGCATGCATGAGGCCGGCCATTGCGCACGCTACCAGGAAACGGGGTTTCATCTATGCCCTGTGCCGTTTAAATTCTAGGGGCGCTGTTCAAGAAAAATACGCCGTGCGGGGAACGTCCGACCGGGATCAGCTTGATGACCTTTTTGCTGGCCACGTCGATCACCGCCACTTTCTTGATCCAGCGCAGTGTGACCCACAGGGTCTTGCCGTCATCCGTCAACTCCATGCAGTCTGGACCGCCGGGAACCGGAATGGTTCCTACATTTTCCAGCGAGTTCTGGTCGATGATGTTGATCGTGTTGGAAATACGGTTGGATACAAAGGTATAGCGTTTGTCGCCGAAGGCGCGGAAATTATGCGCGCCGGCGCCGGTCTTGATGCGCTTGACCGTTTTTTGCGTACGCCAGTCTATCACTTCCACATAGTCGCTTCCCATGATGCCGACCAGCAGGTATTTATCGTCCGGCGTCATCACGATCCCTGCCGGCACCTTGCCGACCGGCATGGTCCATTTCACTTTCTGGCTTGCCAGGTCGATCGCCGATATCTGGTTGCTGCCCTGCTGCGTAACGAAGACCGTAGTGCTGGCGGCGTCAAACGCCATGTGGCTGGGCAGCTTGGCCAGCGGAACCCGCCTGGCCAGCGTCAATTCCTTGCCGTCGTAGCGATACATGTCCACCCGGTCCAGCCGCAAGGAATTCGATACAAACCATTTCTGGTCGGGAGAAAAGCCGATCTGGTAAGGGTCGGCGATATCCCTGACGCGCCTCTG
>JABDED010000121.1:592-4932 GCA_013287275.1 Betaproteobacteria bacterium | reverse complement strand
GAAGACAGACCCCGGATTGATAGCCTTAAGCAAATGCAAACGCCAGTCACCTGCGCCGGAATTTTTGTTTGCACTTATCAGTTGGAAAATAAAGCCGCCTGCAACAATTGAAACAATTTTGATCCGCTCATTTCTATATCTGTTTACAAGGGCTTATGGCATGATGTCCTGGAATGATTGGCGATGGGCAATATTTAAACTCGACTGCGATATTCCGCTGCCGCAAGTCCGCAACAATGTTCGCCTCAAATTCGTATAATAATGATATTGGTATCTGTACTGTGTTGAGGCTAGCTTTTTCCTCCTTAAATGCGCAAGATGACCACCTGTCTTCGGAGAGAATATGGCGAATAACCGACTAATAAAAGACGCTCGCAAGCTGATGCACCAATCCATCAGGAAATTGATCAGTTTCTTGCCGAAGACCGGGAAATTTGCGGTGTACCGTTCCTTCGTGGAATGCAACCCGGCGCCCAACGAGCGATTGATACTGAAGATCGCAGAGACCCAGGAAGAACTGGAAGCCTGCTTTGCCTTGCTGCATGACGCCTATGTCGGCAGCGGCTTCATGAAACCGGATCCCTCCGGCATGCGGGTCACGCTCTACCACGCACTGCCGACCACAACGACCTTGTGCGCCAAATATGACGGCCAGGTAGTCGGCACCCTGTCCTTGATCAGGGAGAGCGCGCTGGGCTTTCCTTTGCAAAAAATCTTCGACCTGACCGAAGTGCGCAAACACGAAGGCAATATCGCGGAAGTCTCGGCACTGGCCGTGCACAGGAAATTCCGCAAGACCGGCGGCAGCATCCTGTTTCCGCTGATGAAGTTCATGTATGAATACTGCACCACCTTCTTCGATACCAGGCATCTGGTCATTGCAGTCAACCCCTACCATATAGAGATGTATGAATCGCTGCTATTCTTCCGGCGGCTGACAGCCAATCCGGTGGAAAGCTATGACTTCGTCAACGGCGCGCCGGCAGTCGGCGCCTGGCTGGATCTCAGGTTCGCACCCGAAATCATGAAGAAGCACTATGCATCCAAGCCACCGCAACGCAACCTGTACGCCTATTTCACGCAGGTAAAACTGGCCAACATCAAGTTGCCGGAGCGGCGCTACTACACGACCAATGATCCTGTGCTGACGCCGGAACTGCTGGATCACTTCTTCAACAAACGCACCCACGGCTTCGCCAACCTGAGCGAACGCGAGAAAGTGCTGTTGCATACGATCTACGATATCGTCGAGTACATTCCGGTGCTGCCTCCGCTCACGACCAGGAGCCTGGACGTGAACGTCAGGCGGCATGAGCGCTACTCGATGAAATGCCCCGGCCAGTTGACGGTCCAGGTCGTAAATAACGGCCAGGAGAGCATAGATATTGATGTAGTGGAAGTTTCCCTGGAAGGCTTTCAGGCCCGCGCGTTGAAACCCATACCCTTGCAAGTTTCTTTGAAAGCGACCGTATGGCTGGGCAAGGCCGAGATATCCCACCTGCAGGTAGAAGCGGTGCGCGATATAGGCAAAGGCTTCTACGGCTTCC
The DNA here is from genome assembly GCA_013287275.1 of Betaproteobacteria bacterium. Classification (GTDB taxonomy): domain Bacteria; phylum Pseudomonadota; class Gammaproteobacteria; order Burkholderiales; family Burkholderiaceae_D; genus Undibacterium. The sequence goes on along the minus strand of JABDED010000121.1, from coordinate 3,385 downwards.
ATCTGGGGCAAGCCGACACAATCTGGAGAACCTTCGTCAACGCCATCTATTCCGGCACGACACACAGGGATTTGAATGAACCGACTCGATTTATTGCCGAGATAAAATTGGCGTAGGGAAACTTGTTACAGACTTTGCATTTTGTTGCGTGCCAAACCGGGTTTGGCAGGCTCAACCCCCGATGGTTACATGCAATAATGGCGAACCAAAATTCTACTGCACGCGCAAACGGGAAGTTCTTTTCTTTGATTGCGCACTGAAATCCGGTAGAACTTTTCTGTCGTCTCAGGCTAATCCCCGGCATCGTATCGCTGGATAAGAAAAGCCGTAATCGGGGTTGAGTCTAGTGATAAAGAAGGGCATATCAGGCCTTAGGAAGCATGTGCATACGGCGCTAAGAAAGCTGTCTGGCGCGTTGCCTCGTTCCAAAAAATTCTCGCTGTACAGGTCGGTCGCGCGTTGCGACCCTGCGCCTAACCAGCATCTGATCCTCAAGATCGCCGAAACCAAGGAAGAGCTGGAAGCCTGCTTTGCGCTGCTGCACGATGCCTACGTCGGCAGCGGCTTCATGACTCCAGATCCTTCCGGCATGCGCGTTACGCCTTACCACGCGCTGCCTACCACGACTACGCTGTGTGCGAAATTCAATGGCGAAGTGGTCGGCACCCTGTCGCTGATCCGGGAAAACGCGATGGGCTTTCCCTTGCAACATGTTTTCGACCTGACCGAGGTGCGCAAACATGACGGCAATATTGCGGAAGTATCGGCACTCGCGGTACACAAGCGCTTCCGCAAGACCGGCGGCAGCATCCTGTTTCCGCTGATGAAGTTCATGTATGAATACTGCACAACTTTTTTCGATACCCGGCACCTGGTGATCGCGGTCAATCCCACCCATATAGAGATGTATGAATCGCTGCTATTCTTCAAGCGGCTGACGGCGCAGCCCGTCAAAAATTACGATTTCGTAAATGGCGCGCCGGCGGTAGGGGCCTGGCTGGACCTGAAGTACATCCCGGAAATCATGAAGAAACACTATGGTTCCAGGCCCGCCCACCGGAACCTGCATTCTTACTTCATGCAACTGAAGCTGCCGAACATCAAGCTGCCCCAGCGCCGTTATTACACGACCAATGATCCGGTGCTGACGCCGGAACTGCTCGACCATTTTTTCAATCACCGCACCAAGGTCTTTGCCAACCTGGGCGAACGCCAGAAACTGTTGCTGCACTCGATCTACGATATCCCGGAATATCTGCATGTGTTGCCCAAGCTGACCAGCAGCCGGCCGCATGCGCCGATACGCAGGCACGAGAGATTTTCGATGCGCTGCCCGGGCCAGCTGACGATACGCGCACACGACGGCGCGCTGAGGAAGGTGGATATCGACGTGGTGCAGGTTTCCACGTCGGGTTTCCTGGCCAGCATCAGCTCGCCCATCCCCTTGCAAATCCTGGGCGATGTGATGGTCAAGCTCGGCAAGGCCGATATTTCCTATCTGCAGGTGGAAGCGGTGCGCAGCATAGGCAAGGATTTTTACGGCTTCACGCTCGGTAATCCGGACGCCAACTGGAAAACCTTCGTCTCGGCCCTGTACCAAGGCAGTACCCACAAAGACCTGGAAAACGCCAGCAGCTTCCTGTAGTACCTGCGAAGTCCGGCTGCCGCAGGCCGGCTCAGCGCATCACTACCGCAGACGGCTCCGTCACGCTGCGCTGGAAGGCGTGACGTGACTTTCCATAGCGGCTGGCGATTTTCTTGACGTACTCTATCGTCTCAAGATAAGGCGGCACGCCGCGGTATTTTTCCACTGCCCTCTCGCCCGCATTGTAAGCGGCGGCAACCAGCGGGACATTTCCCTTGAAGTACGCCAGCAGCCACTGCAGGTAGGCGATACCGCCTTTGATATTGTCTTCGGCATCGAAGGCGTTCTTGACGCGGAAGCGCTGTGCGGTCTCAGGGGTGAGCTGCATCAGGCCTTGCGCATTTTTCGGCGACACCGCCTTGATGTTGAAACCGGATTCTACTGAAATCACCGCCAGCACCAGTTTGGGATCGATGCGGTAGCGCGGCGCCAGTTTGTCCACCAGCCTGGCGATCTCTTTCGGGTAAATGGCGGGCACCACCAGTTCCTTGCGCTCGTCGACGACGATAGCGTCTTCCAGCAGGCAACTGGGCAAGGCCAGCGTCTGCGACGGTACGAACTGCGTCAACTCCCTGGCTTGCACATGGCCCTGCTCGGCTGCCACCTGGAATAACTGGGCGGCGATCTCATCGCTCCTGGGGACCCCGCGCCCATTGGCGTACATCCATCCCAGCGCGTACTGCGCGTCTGCATAGCCCATTTTTGCAGCCGCGCAATACAAATCCACCGCCCGGCCATAGTCCCTGGGCACACCTTCGGCATTTTCATATTTTTGGGCCAGCGCGGTCAATGCGGCAGACTCGCTGATGACGCTGCTGTTGTCGGCCGCGGACGCAGCATTCTCGGCCGCCAGCGCGGCCAGGCTCAGCCCAAGAAACAGGCACATTCCTGCGATCATCTTTAGGTAACCTGGAAATGCCATGCGTAACCTCTTGCCTATCTTATATAGCCTGCAAGATGAAAATACCGGATCAATCTTCCTTCTTCGGCGAAAGGAAGGCTTTGTGGAATAAATGTCGCGCAAGCAACCAAGGCGGCATGCGCAGCCAGTTCGCGCGTATATACAGCAGCAGCCTGGCCGGGCGGTGGATTTGTATTGCGCGGCTGCAAAAATGGGCTATGCAGACGCGCAGTACGCGCTGGGATGG
>JABDED010000121.1:0-582 GCA_013287275.1 Betaproteobacteria bacterium | reverse complement strand
CAGCAGCAGCCTGGCCGTTGCGGTCCACCTGTCGTCACAACTGGGATGGTGCGGCAACAGGGCTCGCGTAAACAACTGGTCCATCAATATCAGCAGCATCGGGCCTGGACGGCCTATGTCGGCGGCTTGCGACACCTGCGCAGGAATCGGCGTATGCAACAGCCTGGCCGCATAGCGCAAGGCATAGAACAAGGGGCGCGTCAGTTCCAGCTCCCCGGCCCTTTCCGTCAGCGTGGGCCAGAATCCCGGTGTATCTCCATAGTACTGCAATAAGCCATGGATATCGACCAGATCCCTCAGCCCATTATCGTATTCGCCATCGTGAAACAAATGAACCGCGCTATGCAGCACCATGTCGGCCGGCGAAAATACCAGGGCGCCTTCGCCCTCTGTTGCCGGGTGGGCAGCGGCCAGCAATTTTGCCGAATCAGGATGAATAGACGCAGTTGCCGGCAAAATCGCATGGTGCACGTCTATCACAGTCATACGCTTGGCATGCTGCATCGGTGGTATCTCATGCATCCATTCGCGATAATAGCGCTGGTCATATTCGTCGTGCTGCGTCGCGTGCCAGCCTTGCAG
>JABDED010000120.1 GCA_013287275.1 Betaproteobacteria bacterium | reverse complement strand
GGCTGCCTGTATTTTTTGTATCACCACGCGGGTCTGGATTTCTATGTCGCAAACCATGCCGCCATCATCCAGCCGGGTGACGCCGGCAATGCTGCCATCGGCCTGGCGCGCGCTCATGCCCGAGACAAAAATAAAGTCACCGGCACGGCAAAAGCCGGGATACTTTCCCAGTGGCTGGATTTCCGGCATCACGGGGCCCGCCCTTCCAATACACCGGGCATGCGGAAGCCGGCGGCATCCAGCGCCGCCAGCAGCGCAGTTTTCTTGTCTGCCGTCAATGCGCTTAGCGGTGGCCGCTGGACTTGCCAGGACGGCTTGTCGCTGTAATGGCTGATCGCGAATTTGAGCGCGGCGATCATTGGGTAACTCTGGAAAATTTTGCGTATCGTGTCGACCGCTTGCTGCTGTTGCGCCGCCCCCTCCAGTTGCCATCCTGCACACAGGCGGCTGATGGCGGCCGGGTTGACATTGATGGTCGCCGATATGCAGCCGGAGGCACCCAGCGGCATTGCCCGCGTCAGGAAACTCTCGGAGGCAGGGAAAATGGCGAAGTCCGGAAAATTGCTGAGCATGGCCTCGATATTTTGCCAGTCGCCGGAGCTGTCCTTGATACCGACTACCTGCTCCGGATAGCGCCTGATCAGCCGTTCTATCAGCGCCAGGCTGATCGGCACGCCGGAAAATGCCGGGATGTGGTACAGGTAAACGCGCAGATCCTGCAAACCCACCCGCTCTATCACTTGCGAGTAATAGTCAAACAGTCCGTCGTCGCTGACGCCCTTATAGAAAAAGGGCGGCAGCATCAATACACCGGCGCAGCCGTGCACCGTCGCATGGCGGCTGAGTTCCACCGTGTCCTGTATTGTGCAGCAGCCGGTTCCGGGCAGGCTGCGCCGCGCATCGACGTTATTTTGCACCAGCTTGTCCAGCAGATTCATGCGCTCCAATGCCGTCAGCGAATTGGCTTCGCTATTGGTGCCGAAGACTGCCAGCCCTGCCCCCTGTTGCAGCAGCCATTGGCAGTGGCGCAGGTAGAGCTCGAAATTCGGGCTGAGATCGGCGTTGAAAGGGGTGACTACGGGCGCAAAAACGCCTGTCAATCTATTCGACATAATTTTCCTTCGCTTAGGAATGATGAAGATCAGCTCGGGGTGAGCGGCCTGGTGCTGGCAATAAAGTCGATCAGCGCGGGTCCCAAAGTCTGGTCTTCCGTATCGAGGTGCGCGACTATCGACGTATGGTTATGTTTCAATACCTGCAAAAAACGATGGCTGTATTTGACTGCCCCAGGCGCATTCGAGGCCGCTACAATCCGGTAGAAAAACTCGGCGCCGTAAGTATCCAGATGGGGATTTTCAAATTCGGCCACCACGACCATCGCCGGCACGGCTATCCTGTCGGCATAGGTAAGCGGCGACACTTGCTCAAAGCAAGAACTGTCGTCACCCCAGTATGCCTTGACGCCGGCTACGTTCGGATTATCCGGCAGCAAGTCGGCACGCAGCCTGGCGCTGACCAGGATCAGGCCAGAGATGCCGGCAGCGCCTTTATCCACAACACCGGCTTCGCCGCGTAACACGGGATCCAGCACATAGCCGGCGGCGTGCGCGCCGCCGGCGGAGTGCCCCGCCAATACAATATGCAGGGGATTGCCGCCATACGCTGCGATGTGCTGCCGTATCCATGCCACTGCTGCGGCAACATCCTGGGTGCCGCCCGGATAAGCGGCTTCCGGCGCCAGCCGGTATTCCAGATTAACGCCGACAAAACCATGCCTGGCGAAATAACGCGGCACATTGCCATAGATCTCCGCATTGCTATTCATATTGCCGCGCAAGAAGGCGCCGCCATGCACAAATACCACGACCGGCAAATGCGCAGGTGATTTCGCCCCGGTATCAATGGCGGAAGCGGGCTGATAAATATCCAGCCTGTGGCGGGCGTGCTCGCCGTAGGCAATATCGACGCTAACACGGATACCCGTCCTGTCGGCCGCTGCCAGGACAGGTGTATAGATATCGACCACCTTTTGCCGGTTGCCATTGATATCCCGGCTCCAGCGCGGCCCCATTTCCGCCAGGATGGCGCGGTCCACGGCAGGCAAGCCGGCGAAGGCCCGCCCCGCTTCGGTATGTTCAGGCATGGCCATCAATACACCCCCATGATCTGGCTGATCTGCGCAATGTATTCACCGTAGCGCGGATTGCCCTTGATGCTCTCGGGGCGGCGCGGACGCGGCAAGTCTATCGCGATATCATGGGTGATACGGCCGGGGCGGGCCGACATCACCAGTACCCGGTCAGACAGGAAAACCGCTTCCTGTATGCTGTGGGTCACCAGCAATACCGTCTGCATCCGTTCTTGCCAGATGCGCAGCAGCTCTACATTGAGCAAGTCCCTGGTCAACGCATCCAGTGCGCCGAAGGGCTCATCCATCAGCAAGATACTGGGATCAAGCGCCAGTATCTGGCCTATCGAAGCCCGCTGCCGCATGCCGCCCGACAATTCATGCGGATGATTGTTTTCAAAACCGGACAAACCCAGCATACGGGTCAGCTCCCTGACCTTGGGCGCGATGCTTTCCGCAGGAATCTTCCGCAATTGTGCGCCCAGCATCATGTTTTGTTCCACCGTCAGCCAGGGCAGCATATTACTGCTCTGGAACACGACGCCGATTTCCGGCACCGGCTTGGTAATTGCCCGGTTATTGACCTGCACCACGCCCTCGCTATGCGGCACCAGGCCGGCGACGATGCGCAGCAAGGTGCTCTTGCCGCAGCCGCTGGGGCCCAGGATGGAAACAAACTCACGTTCCCCGATAGACAAGGACACGTCTTCCAGCGCATTCACTGCATGCTTGCCCGGAAAGCGCTTGACCACGTCGGCCACCCGTATCACTTCTTTGGCGACAGCTTCTTGCGGCGCAGGCATGGGCCCAGCCTGCTGGTTGACCATCATTTTCAAATTCATAGCTTGCCCCATGTCATTGATACCATTTTCATGCCGTTTTCCCTCTCCACCATACGGCGCGCGACAGCACCTCAACGCCCCAATACAACATGCTGGCCAGAAAGGTAATCACCAGGATAGCGGCAAACATCAGGTCAGTCTGCGCATTTGCGGTTGCCAGCGTCATCAGGTGTCCCAGGCCTTTTTCCGAGCCTATGAATTCGCCGACGATCGCACCGATCACCGCCAGCGGCATCGCAATCTTGACGCCGTCGACAAAGCTCGGCAATGCAGAAGGCAATTGCAGGCGGATAAAGGTATCCCAGCGTGATGCCCCCAAAGCCCGGAAATGCTCGTCCAGGTTGGCGGCAATGCCGGACAAACCTCCCAGCGTAGCGATCACCAGGGGAAAGAAGGCGAACAGGAAAGTGGAGGCTATCTTGGATGCGAATCCATAGCCGAACCAGACTATCATCAGCGGCGCCAATGCAATTTTCGGCATGCTTTGTAATGCCGTGATGAAGGGATACAGCGTGCGTTTAGCGAAATCATTGAAATGGATCGCCACGCCCAGCAAGACTCCGCCAAATACGGCGGCAACAAAACCGACCAGCACTTCCAGCAAGGTGACCCAGCTTTCGCTGAGGATCAGTTCACGCTCCTGCCAGCCGGCGCTGATCACTTTGCTCAGCGGCGGCATCAGGTAGCTGCGTATACCGAACAGCGCCACGCCGTATTCCCACAGCAGCGCGAACAGTCCCCAAAATACGATTGCTTCTATCCAGCGTTTCATCATGTCTCCAGCAGTATTTAGCTTTTCTTGGTTTTGGCGTCTATCACCGCTTGCGGCGGCGGCACGACAAAATGCTTGAAGCGGTACTGGTCGAAAGAGTCGATATTCCTCTCCCAGACCTTGGCTTCATGCGGCGTTCCTGGCGGGATCTGGGTCATCTCGCAATATACTTCGACATTGTTGCCGTCCGGATCCTTGAATACCAGGAACAGGTTTTCGCCCGGGCCATGCTTGCCTATGCCGCGCACGATTTCCACTCCGTGCGACTTCAGCACTTCGACCGTGCGCTCTATCTCCGCCCTGTCCTCGACCAGGTAGGAAAAATGCTCTACACCGGGCCTGCTGTAGCGCGGCAGGTCGTTGATGTCCGGCGAATCCTTGGGAATTTGCGACAGCGCCAGGTCGTGATGATCCGCGCCGGACCGCAGGAATACCATCTGGTCGTCTATCCAGTCCGATACCTGCAAACCCATGACTTCGGTATAGAATTTGACGGACTTCTGTATGTCGCGCACGACCAGAACCAGATGCCCCAATTTTTTGGGCCTTAACTTTTCCATGCCTGTCTCCCTGCCTGATCTATTCAACAAAACGGTTGGTGTAGATGTCCGATGCCTTGACGCTGTCGGTCACATTGAAAGCCTTTTTCACGAAACCCACCGTGTACTGCATGCGGTCCACGCGCATCCAGCCGGTCTTCTTCCCGCTCAGCTCGGGGTCTACCATCAACTGGCTGGTTTCCTCTATTTGCTGGCGCAATACTTTCTTATCGATCAGCTTTTGCTGTTTGGCGACCAGTTCCACCGCCTCTTGCGGATTCTTGCTCTGGAATTCGTAGCCGCGGTAAGTCGCCTGCACAAAACGTTTGACCAGGTCAGGATTGGCGGCAATCAGTTTTTCAGTCGTGACGATGCCGTTGCCGTATAAATTCAGGTTGTAGTCGCGGTAACGCAACGCACCGATCTTCATGTCGTTCTTTTGCGCCAGCTGTTCCAGCACCGGTTTGTTGGCGCCCTCCCAGCATTCGGCCAGGTCTATGCCGCCGTCCAGGAAGGTGGTGTTGATCACCGCCGGGTCCAGCCGCAATAATTTGACATGGTCGGCCGGCAGATTATTCACCTGCAGCCATGCAGGCACCAGATTTTGCAAAGGAGAGGCCGCACCGCCGCCTATCGACAATCCTTTCAGGTCGGCAATGCTTTTGATT
>JABDED010000119.1:4249-4952 GCA_013287275.1 Betaproteobacteria bacterium | reverse complement strand
GAAGCAACTTCCGACTACGACCGCGAAAAACTGCAAGAACGCGTTGCCAAACTGGCAGGCGGTGTTGCTGTGATCAAGGTTGGCGCTGCAACTGAAGTTGAAATGAAAGAGAAAAAAGCACGCGTGGAAGATGCCCTGCACGCTACTCGCGCTGCCGTAGAAGAAGGCGTTGTTCCTGGCGGCGGCGTTGCCCTGTTGCGCGCTCGTGCCAACGTAAAAGACCTGAAAGGCGACAACCCTGATCAGGAAGCCGGTATCAAGATCGTTCTGCGCGCTATCGAAGAACCTCTGCGCCAGATCGTTGCCAACGCTGGCGACGAACCATCCGTTGTTGTTAACCAAGTGTTGCAAGGCACTGGCAACTACGGCTACAACGCAGCCAACGGCACATACGGCGACCTGGTAGAACTGGGTGTTCTGGATCCAGCTAAGGTAACTCGCTCCGCATTGCAAAATGCAGCGTCTGTTGCCGGCCTGATCCTGACTACCGATGCTCTGGTAGCTGAATTGCCGGAAGACAAAGCTGCCGGCGGTATGGGCGGCGGCATGGGTGGTATGGGCGGCATGGGTGGTATGGACGGCATGATGTAATTCCGCAAGGATTACTCACTGTCTGAAGCCCCGCTTCACTCAGCAAGAATAAAAAGCCCCGCGGTGCAAACTGCGGGGCTTTTTGATTTATGGCGGCATCAGCTCGTTACTA
>JABDED010000119.1:0-4239 GCA_013287275.1 Betaproteobacteria bacterium | reverse complement strand
CGTGGCCGGGAAAGCCAGTTCGCCGCAGGGCTGGAAGCCGATCACGCCGTAGAGTTTTTCGCGTAGCGCGGGATTGTGGCGGCATCAGCTCGTTACTACTGATTCTTGCCTGCATACCCACCCTGCTGCTCCACAAAGCCGTGAAACGCCTGCAGCAAAGCCTGGTATTTCCCGCCATCCCTTTCCAGCTGCATCAACGCATGGCAAGTCGCCTCCAGCGTGGATAGCTGATGCTCGCCGTGCGCCTTGCGGATCAGGTATTGCGATGCCGGCGGATCGCGCAGCAGCAGGCGTGGCAATTGCTGCAGCAAGGGGTTGAGGTAAAGCATCTTGCGGCTCTTGCGCCAGGTGCCGTCCAGCACAACCAGTCGCAGTTGTGCCGGCGCCTGCAGCAGCGATGCGTCCAGCGCCGGCGCCGGCGTCAGGCCCAGGGATTTGTCGTCCGGGGTATCTGGATACAACAGGACAGGCATTTTGGCATCGGCATACAGCGAGGCGTGCAGGCCCTGCGCATCGAATATTTCGCCGACAAGGATCTTGCTGCCGGCCAGGCTCAGGTGCAATAGCCGCGCCGTGCCCTTCGCACTGCCCACTTCCAGCGGGTGCTGCAAAATCAGCACCTCCACTATCGGAGCAACATCGGCAATCCAGCGGCAGATACAGGTGGCTTGCGGACGCAGGCAGTGCTGGCAGATAAGACGTTTGGTAGCGGCAGGTAAGCTCATGCAGGGATTTTATCCAAAAGCAGGACGGCACAGTATGATTACTTTACTCGTGCCGCAAACCAGGCCGGCCAATCAAGGAGCCGTAATGAATAAACTGAAGATTTTCATATTGGCGCTAAGCCTGGGCATGGCCGGTCTGGCCGGCGCCGCGAATGGCCTGGTGCTGAATGAAATACACCAGACCGAAGGACCGGGAAAACCGCTGAACCTGCGCGTGGAGGAAGTTTCCCGGAATGCGAAAACTTCTGCTGTCGATATCACCTTTGTATTTGGCGCGTCCGTTGCTTCTTCCATGTTCATCATGCGCACGATCTATGACATTGCACAGGCTCGCGGCGACAGGTATTTTGTCAAGCTGAGTGAGCGCAGTGACGGGAACGGGCAAACGCATATGCAGGTCGGCTTTTCCAAAGAAAAGGTGGTGAATATCGATGATTACTACCAGACCGCAGGCATGGAAGGCCTGGCCAGGAATCCGGAGCAGCTCGACACCAGCATGTTTGACCTGATATTCAAGAAACGGCCAACCGAGGCAGGCAAATAGGCGACAATAGCCGTCTTTATACTATCATCGGGACAAAGAGATGCGCAGGCCAGCAGCAGAATCCGACTTTGAGCAGGTATGCTCCATTTACATGGATGAAAGAGTGATCCCCTTCCTCGGCTATGACCCGATGAGCAAAGAGGAATTCAAAACCGTCTATGCGGAACTGATCGCGGGCGGCAATTTCTTTGTGCATGAACCGGAAGGGCAAATTGCCGGCTTTTATAAAACCAATCACTATCCGGGCCGGGCCGCACACGTCGCCTATATAGGCTCATTCGCAGTCAATCCTGCATTCCAGGGACGCGGCCTGGCGACCGCCATGCTGAAGGAGGCCATCGCGGACCTGCGCAATAAGGGCATCAAGCGCATAGAACTGATCGTGGAGAGCGACAACCCGGCCGCCATTGCCCTGTATGAAAAATGCGGCTTTGAAAAAGAGGGTCGCTTGCGAAAATTCTATAAAAGGGCATCGGAAGAGCATTATGTGGACGATTACCTGATGGCCCTGCTATTTGCATAAGCTCGCAGCACGTCCTGGACATAAATGCACTAAATTGCCTTAATGAAAATATGTCCCAAATATATCTTTCTTGCCCGTAGTGAATGGCTTGAACTCGCCTGTGCCGTGAACTAAGCTGAAAAATCCTGCATCCAGCTTGCAGTACAACCTCACAGGTGACACTCATGGCCACGGCTCCCATTGATCCCAATGCCCCGCAATACGTTTATATCCCGCCCCAACCCGGCACGGTAGACAATAATCAAAGCCTGCCTGCCAGCCAGCAGGCCGGCAGCACCAATACCCAGCAGACGGCACCGGCGACGCAAACCCAGACCACGGCTGCACCCAAGGCGACATCGGAATCCAAGGAAGTTGAAAATCAGCCGCCGCCACCTCCACCGCCCCCTGCCCCTACCTACAATACCAGCGGGCAACTGACCGGCACTACAATCAGCACCACTGCCTAGAACCAGGGCCAAACAAGCAGCCCGCGATGCGCGGGCTGTTTTCGTTTGGGCGCGGCCCAATTTGACCGGGACGACAATTTTTCGATGCAAAGCTCGTTTATACTTTTCCCCGTATCAACACATTACGCCCCGGGGACCAATATGGCAGCAGGTGAAATCCGACTGAGAGACGTTCTGACCGGCGACTTGCCCGTATTCTTCCAAAACCAGCTTGACCCCGACGCCAACCGCATGGCCGCGTTTACCGCCAAAGATCCTGCCGACAGGGAGGCCTTCGATACTCACTGGGCCAGGATCATGGCGGACAACAGCATCCATATCCAGACCATTACGCTGGACAGCGAAGCAATAGGCCATGTGCTCAGCTACCAGCAAGCCGGCGCCACCGAAGTCAGCTACTGGATAGCCAAAAAATACTGGAGCCGGGGAGTTGCATCGCAGGCCTTGCGCGCCTTCCTGCTAAAGCACTCAGGCCGCCCGCTGCATGCGCGCGCGGCAAAAGACAATATCGCATCGCTGCGCGTGCTGGAAAAATGCGGCTTCGCCATCACCGCAGTCGACCGCGGCTACGCCAATGCGCGCGGCGAGGAAATCGAGGAATTTGTCTTGCGGCTGGATGCCCCGCGTGCAGCCTGATCAGGATGGGCCGGATGCCGGCCATCAGGAAAATTGCCTGGATCGCCTCAATGCCTACTTCAAATCCGAAGTAAGGCTTTTCAGCTTGAGCGATACCCTGCCGCAACTGGAAGTCACCGGTGCGCTTGCGCTGCCGCCCGAGCTGCAGCAGAGCGCTGCACGGCATCGCGACATCCTGGAAAACATGCGGCGTCCCAATGAGTTGCACGCGATATTAACTGCGGTAGGTACGACGCCGGATTGCAAGAATCTGCCGCGGTTGCTGCAGGTTCAAACCCGGGATTTTGCAGGCATCTGTGCATTGCGGGAACACAGGCGCAAGCCGGCGATCGTCAGCGCCTGCGCGGTACTGGTCTGTGCAGAAAGCCGGGAAATCATCCTGCACCGCCGCTCCGCCAACGCAGCCACCGCGCCTGGCCGGTTGCACACGATAGGCGGCGCCTACCTGCCGCCATCGGGCTGCAATAGCAGCGGCAACGGCAGCAACGCAGGCGACAGTGGCGGCCTGGCGGATACCGTGCTGCGGGAGATCGCGGAAGAAACCGGCCTGCATCTGCAGATACCCGCACTGCCCACCATCCTGTGTTCGCAGGAATTAGCCACAGGCTTCCTCCAGTTTGTATTTCTGGGCATACCTGTTCCAGCAAGCCAACTGGTGCATCTGCAGGGCAATTGGGAAGGCAGCATCGTCAGGCTTGGCTTCGACGATATGCGCAAAGCCCTGGCAGATCCTGGCTGGGTGCCCAGCGGCAAGGCGCATGTGCTGGCGTGGCTGGCGCTGGGTGCTCCCGGCCCCCATCCTGGCCAGACCTTCGGCGGCCTGGGCGCGGCCGAACTGTTTCACCTGTTTACCGCATCGTGATTTCGCTTTGCTTCATTCACTCCGCCACGCGCAAATTTTTTGATACACTCATTGCCTTGTGCAAGCTCCCCCATCCACCAACCAGCCTACACTCAATGAAAATCCAACTCCTGATCAGCTGCCTGTTCGCATCGCTGGCATCCGGCGCCTGCGCAGAATCCACCGCATTCACCTTTGCTCAGGTGCAGCAAGCATGCAGCATACTGACCACCCGCGACGATTTTGTGCAAGGCCTGAGCCCGTTTGACCGCTCCGCCCGCCTGAAAACGGCCAGCGCGGTAGCCGAACCGGCTTACCTGAAATTTGTCAGCGACAATGCGCAAGACTGGAGCGACAAGGAAAAGAACCTCGTCCTCGCCGCGCTGCGCGAGCTGCAGCCCAGGCTGGACGCGATGTCCCTGCCGCTGCCGAAACCGGTAGTGCTGATCAAGACCACAGGCAAGGAAGAAGGCGGCGCAGCCTACACCCGCGGTAGCGCAATCATCCTCAGCGCGTCGGAC
>JABDED010000118.1:1180-4967 GCA_013287275.1 Betaproteobacteria bacterium | reverse complement strand
ACCGCGTTGCAACGCCAGGGCGTGGAAAGCAAGCTGCTGGTCTTCCCGGATGAAAACCATTGGGTGTTGAAGCCCGCCAATTCCGTGTTGTGGCACCACACGGTCAACAACTGGCTGGACCACTACCTGAAGCCTTGATGCCGGGGCGCAGGCTGGCGGAGAATGCGTTTCCGTTCAGCCTGCCGCCAGTTGGCGGAACGAGGCCAGCGTCTGCAGCAAATTGCGGGTGGCGCCGTCGATCACCTCCAGCGGCCGGTGCGCAATGCCTATATGGCGCACCAGTGCCGGTCTCAGCGGCACTACCTGCATGCCCTGGTGCAGTTCGACCTTGCCGGGATGTTCCAGCGGCAGCACCGCGGCGCCGTAACCTGCCGCAACCAGGCTTTTCATCGCCTCGGTATAGTTCAATTCTATCCGCGCCCGTGGCGAGTAGCCTGCGGAGGCAAACCAGCCCATGGTCAGTTCATACATATGGGTGGTTGGTTCGTTGAAGATCAGGGCCTTGTCCGCCAGCCATTGCGGCGTAATGCGCTTGGGCGCCGGCCAGCGCGCCGGCACAAACGCCATCATCGGGTCGCTGCGCCAGTGGTTCAGCACCAGGTCGCGCGAAGGCGGCTGCGGCGTCGCCACCAGGCCTATGTCCAGGCTGCCCTGGTGCAACCGCGCCATCGTCTCGCTGGAGCCCAGGATGTTGACCTCGACGTCGATATCGGGGTAGGCGCGCTGCATGGTTTCCAGTACCTGCGGCAGCAAATGGACGACCACGCCGGTGGATGTTCCCAGCCTTACCCGTCCGGTGCGGCCCTCCAGTTGCATCTTCACCGCAGCTACCGCATCGTCCGCATCGCGCAATAGCCGCCGGGCGCGTTCCACCAGTGTCACGCCGGCCGCAGTGGGCAGTACCCGCCGGCCGCCGCGCACCAGCAGTTGCGCATGGACCCTGGCTTCCAGTTCGCTGATATGCAGGCTGACGGTGGGCTGGGCCAGATGAAGCGCATTGGCCGCCGCTGAAAAAGTGCCCAGGTCGACAATGGATACCAGCGTGCGCAACTGGTCCAGGCTAAGTTCTCTCATCAGCTTTCCTGATAGTTATCATCACAAAATTCAACTTCCATAATTCTACCCGAAGCGGCACCATGTATGCATTCGAATACAGGAGGCGTCATCATGCTATTCAATTTGTTTGCCGGACTTTGCGGTTCGCTCTTTGCACGCAGCAGCCAGGACCAGCGGCATGCACGGCAATTGCGCGCGATGAGCGACCTGGAATTGCGGGACCTGGGTTTGGGCAGGAGTGAAATACCGGCCATGTTCAGTGCAGATACAGCACGCTGTGATGAGGAAAGCTGGGGGAACCGGGTTTCTTGATAAGTGACTAGAACTCATTTCATAAATACCAGTGAGATGCGTTTGCTCCAGAAGTGGCGCTGGCAAGGCGTGCGAGGCAGTGAATAGTGAACTATTCACAACGAGTGCAACCCGGCCCAACGCCACTTCTGGAGCAAACCCTTCGGGAACGGCCTATTTGGCTGCATCGCGTTGTTGCGACGCTAGCAAAGGGAACCACCCTTTGCGTCGCGACGCGCCTAGCGCTGCATCCCAAATAGACTCGTTCGCACTCGCTGCTATTTATGAAATGAGTTCTACCTGAAAAATTACCGGTATCGGCTTCGGGGTTTTGGGGCCGGTCTCATCCTGAGATGAAGCCGGCCTTTTCGTGCCTGAGCGCGGATGCCTGGTTTCCAGTAGGCCATTCAATCGTCATCGTTATCGTTGTTGGCATCGTCGCCGTCGCGATCGCCCGGACGGGGTGGGGTCAGTCCGGTGAAGTCGCCAATCTGTTTTGCATCATACGGCCCGTTCAACTGGTTGAAGCCGTTGCCGGCAACGTTGAGCACTCCCTGTTGAAACACGATCTGCTTGTTTTGCGAAACCGAGATCACGCGGTTATTGAATTGGTCGCTGATCAGGGTATCGCCATTTTCCAGGCGCACGGCACGCGTAGGCGCTGGATTGGCGTTGCTGCCGGGTAAAGTATTGGTGATATATTCCCAGACTACCGCGTCGTTCGCATCGACTTCGACGATGCGATTGTTGTTGGCGTCCGAGATCAGGGTATTGCCACCGGGCAGGCGGCTGGCGAATGCGACACCGTTCAAAGTACCCGAAGCAGTGAATTGCCGGACGATCTGGAAATCCGTCGTCACTTCAATCGCGCGGTTATTGCTTTCGTCGGCAATCAGGATGTGGCCGTTGGGCAGCAGCTCGGCGCTATTCGGATTGTTCAGTTGATTTGCGCCATTGCCGGCAACGCCCGTCGTGCCGTACTGCCATACCAGCCGGTGCGAGCGGTCGACGACGATCACGCGCTGGTTGGCCTGGTCGGTAATCATCACATGCCATCCGTGGCGCCGCTGGAAGTTCGGCACGGCTACTGCATGCACGGGCGCGTTCAACTGGTTGAGGCCAGCCCCGGCGACCCCGCCGTCCTGCCCATACTGCCAGATAATCTTTCCGTGGCGATTGACCAGGATGACGCGATTGTCAGGGCAGCCGTTGACCGGATCCGAGCATCCCGGCAGCGGCGGGTTGCTCGCCGGGATGCCGGTGCCGGACATCAACGTGAGCCGCCCTATGCGTTCTGCGTCATTGACGCCGACGATGCTGTTTGGTCCCGGCTTATCAGAGCCGTTGCCGAACTGCCAGACAATCTTATGTGTTTTCTGATCGACCTGGATGACCCGGTTATTGAACTGGTCGGAGATCAGGATGTCGCTATGTTTATTGTGTGTATCTTCTTCTCCCGCGGCAACGATTGCCAGGGGAGAAAGCAGTCCGCTTAATACAACCCCGGCCATCAGCGGCGCCAGGGCGCGCCTGGATAGTAGTGCGGGAAGATGGGAATGTCATACTGCCTCCTATTGTTAATGCCCGCGTTGCGGGCGTACAGGGATGGCGTTTTACTCTTGCGCTGGATTACATCTCAAAAAAACGTCACACCTTGATTCTTCTGAAGCCGATATTTCTCAATTCATCATAGCAGTGCATATTGGTTCGGGCATTGCAAACATATAAAGCCGTCCTGAAAAATCAGGAGGAATTATTTCTGCCTTGTACGATCAGCATGGCATGTTGCGGCTTGTTACGTATAGCGGCAATGCAGGCTGATCTGTAAATGCCGGGTATTGGGGAAAAGGTTCAATCGGCGGAGAATTCAGAGGGTGAGAAGAAGCGAATGTCCATGGACAAAGACGAACCAGGCGCGGCGTGAGCCGTCTTTCCAAAAACAAATGAAGTTTGGTTCCGGCGCGCAGCGCACCCCGCTAAAGCGCTGAGCGGCACCTGCTCCAGCGCGATGGCTTGCTTTTTGCAAGCCGTATCTGATTGACGCTACTTAGGTATTTGCACCCAGCCGGCGCAGCGCGGCAGTGAATGATTTCTAGTGCGGCGCTGCAACCGGCAGCACCTTCACGATTACCCAACGTGATCCGGCCGCCGTGCGCCTCTATGATTTCCCTGGCCAGCGCCAGGCCCAGGCCGGTGCCGCTGCGCTTGGTGGAATAGAAGGGCACCAGTGCGTTGGACATCACCGCATCGTTCATGCCGCTGCCCCGGTCCATCACTTCTATGCGCGCCAGGTTTTGTATGCGGCGTATCGCCAGCGAAATGTCTTGCGGCGCGGAGCCGGATTCATGCGCATTTTTTCAGCAGGTTGAGCAGGGCTTGCTCCATCTGGGCGAGATCGAAGCTGACCTGTTCTTCCGGTAGCGGGCTCGCCAGGGTGAAG
>JABDED010000118.1:0-1170 GCA_013287275.1 Betaproteobacteria bacterium | reverse complement strand
TCCTGGGAGTGGGCAGCTTGGCAAAGCTGGCGTAGCCGTGGATGAAGCTTTCCAGATGGCGGGTGCGTTCTTCTATGGTTTGCAGGATTTCCGGCAGGCGCCCGGTCTGTCCGCGCCGCACCAGTTCGGCGCCGGAATGGGCCAGCGACGCCACCGGCGCCAGCGAATTGTTCAGTTCATGGCTGATCACGCGGATGACCTTCTTCCAGGTCTGCACTTCCTGGCGGCGCAGTTCCACCGTCAGGTGGCGCAGCAGCAGCAGTTCATGGCTGCGGCCGTTCAGGCTGAAATTGCGGCGGGCCAGATGGTAGACCTCTTCTTCTTCATCGCCGTCGGCATGGCCTGCATTGCCGGGATTGTCCCTGGGATTGACGGTGAACAGGCCGTCGCCGCCTTTGTCTATTGCCTCCCGCAGTGAAACCGATGCTTGTTGCAGTATCTGCTCCAGCGTATGGCCTTCCAGCTTGCGGCCCTGGTTCAGCAACTGGCGGGCGGCCAGGTTGGCAAACACGATGGGGCCGTGGTCGGAAATCAGCAGCATCGCGACCGGGGTATTTTGCACCATGGTATCCAGCAGCAATTCGCGCTGGATCAGGTCCAGCCGCTGTTCCCGCAATACATTGCCCAATTCATTGTGCGCATCCACCAGTTCATCCAGCTCGTCGCGCCGGTGCCAGTGCAGGCCGAAGGAGTAATCGCCGTCCTGGTAACTGATGACGGTGCCGCCCAGCGCGCGAAACAAGGACAGCATGGGGCGCAACTGGCTGCGCACGACGGCGATGGCGAGCGGCAGCACGATCAGGATAGCCAGGATGGCGGCCAGCACCGGTTCGTGCTGCAATACTTCAGTCAGGACCACGGCGAGCGCTGCCGCCAGGATAATCAGTAAACCGGTTACCAGCGAAAAGCGCGCCGCCAGCGACAAGGGGATGCCGCGCCTGGCCTCGGGTTGGCTATTGGGGAGGCTGCTCATCCGGCCCTGCTGATGCCCAGCCGGTCCATGCGGCGGTACAGCGCCTGCCGGGACAGGCCCAGTTCCGCCGCCGCCTGCGCGACGACGCCGCCGGCTTTGGCCAGCGCTTGCTCTATGGCTCCGCTGTCCAGTTCTACGTCAACCGCAATGCTGTTGACGGCAGGCGCGGGCAGGCCGAGGTCGCTGGCCTTGATCTC
>JABDED010000117.1 GCA_013287275.1 Betaproteobacteria bacterium | reverse complement strand
ATCCTTGAACAGCCGCCGTCCCTCCGGCGAGATGGCGATGCCCCGCCTTACCCTTTCAGTCGCGGGCAGGCTGCTGATGTCGGCGCCGTCAAACCAGATACTGCCTTTTTGCTGGGTGACGTGTCCGGCGATGCACATCAGCGTGGAGGATTTTCCTGCGCCATTGGTGCCGAGCAAGCCGTTGATGGTGCCCGGATGCAGGCTCAGGCTCAACCCTTCCACTGCCTGCATCGCGCCATAGCCGCAACTCATATTTTTAATTTCAAGCATGTGCTGCCTCTTTTTGCATATCCGCATCGGCCTGCAGGTCACCGCCCAGATAGGCGGCACGCACCGCGGCGTCCTGCATCACCGCTTGCGGCGCACCGCTGGCGATCTTGCGGCCATTATCCAATACCACCATGCGCTGGCAAACGCGCATCACTTCGCCCAGGTTGTGCTCGATCAGCACGATGGTGACGCCCTGCCGGTTAATATCCTGTATCGTGCTGGCCAGCGCATGCGCTTCCTTGGAATTCAGGCCGGCCAGCGGCTCGTCCAGCAATAGCAATTTCGGTTTTTGCGCCAGGGCCCTGGCCATTTCCAGCCGTTTCAGGATGCCCAGCGGCTGTATCGCCGGATCCTGGTCAGCGTACGAGGCGATCCCTACCCTCTCCAGCATCGTCATCGCCATCGCCAGCTCAGCTTTTTGCGATACATGGGTCAATGCTTTCAGCGGTGACCGGGTAAAATGCGCGCCGGCAGCCAGCGCCACATTCTCTATCACGGAAATTTTCTTGAACGGTTTTACCAGCTGCTGCGACAGCGCCAGGCCCTTTTGTATCCGTTGATGCGTTGCAAGGCGGTTCAGGCTTTCGCCCTCCAGTTCTACCGAACCTTCCGCCACCGTCACTACTCCGGTGATCGAGCGCAGCATCGTGGTTTTACCGGCGCCGTTGGGGCCGATCAAACCCAGTAGTTCGCCCGGATAGACCTCGAACGAAACCTGGTCGATGGCGGTCAGGCCGCCGAAGCGTACGCTGACATTGGCCACCTTCAGCAGGGGTGTCCTGATTGCAGTGATGCTCATTTTGCGCCCCCTTTTACAGCCAGGCGCCTGACCAGGCCGGTCACGCCATCCGGTGAGAAACGCATCATCAGGAACAGCAGACCGCCATACACCAGCAATTTGTAGTCGCCGATGAACTGGAACCAGGCCGGCAGGGCGCTCAGCATGGCCGCGCCGAAAATCACGCCGGTGACCGAGCCTATGCCGCCGACCACGACCATGGACAGCACCGTCACCGACTCGATGAAGCCGAAGCTGTCCGGCCCGATGAACTTGAAGTGCTGTGCGTACAAGGCCCCGGCCAGGCCGGCAAGCGCGGTGCCGATGGCAAACGCCGCCAGCTTATACATAGGCACGTCGATGCCCAGCACCCGCATGGTGTCTTCGTCTTCGGCGATGCCGTTGAATACCCGGCCCATCCAGGACTTTTTCAGGTACATGCACAACAGCGCCGCGACCACGCACAACACCATGGTCAGCACCATGAAGGCTATTTTCGACAATCCGGATTCCGGAATGCCGGACACGCCCAGTTCGCCACCCAGCCAGTCTTGCTGGCGCACCACGCCGACAAACAGGAAACCTACGCCCATCGTAGTAATCGCCAGGAAATCCGCCCTTACCCTGAGACTGGCCAAGCCGACCACGATGCCTATGGCGCCCGCCAGCAGCATCGCCAGAGGCAGGGTAGCCAGGAAAGGTAGACCCGCCTTACTCAATAAAGCCGACAGATAGGCGCCTATCCCCAGGAATGCTGCGTGTCCCAGGCTGATCTGTCCGCAAAAGCCGGTTATCAGGTTCAAGGACAAGGCAAACAGCACGCTAATACCCATCGAAGTCAGCAAAGAAATTTCATATCCCATATGCTCTCTCCGTTAGCGTTTGGCAAACAGTCCTTGCGGACGCAACATCAGTATCAGGATCAGGAAGGCGAATGCGATCGCATTCCTGTCCAAGAATTTACTCAGGTAAATAGTGCCGAAGGATTCGACCACACCCAGTATCAGCGCCGCCATCAGCGTGCCGCGCACCGATCCCATCCCGCCCAGCACGATAATCGCCAGCCCCTTGTAGGAAGCCACGCCGCCCATGGTCGGCTCGACCAGGTTATTCAGCAGCGCGACCCAGACTCCGGCGAACCCGGCCAGCGCCGAGCCTATGAAGAAATTGATATCGCGCACCTGGCGCAGGCGTATGCCGAAGGATTCAGCCATTTGCGGATCGGATACGGTAGCCTGGCAAGCCACGCCGATGCGGGTCCTGGTCTGCAGATAGCCCAGCGTGGCTATGATGACCGCGGTACTCGCCATCACCATCAGCTCCGCCTGCTTGAACTGCAAGCCGCCGAACAGCGCCCATTGCTCCTGCAAAGGCGGTGTGTTGAAGGACAAACCGGCGGCACCGAAGAAGATGCGGAACACTTCTTCAAACGCGATATACAAACCTATCGAGGCGATCAGCGCGACATACGGCGGCTGCTTCAATATAGGTTCATAGCACAACCGGTACATCGCGACGCCGATCAGGCCGGCTACCACCATTGCTGCTACAAATGCCAGCAACAGGCTGCCGCTGGCATTGGCCACCATGACGCCGACATAGGCGCCCATCGTAAACAGGGCCGCATGCGCCACGTGCAAAATACGCAGCAGCCCGTATACCAAAGTCAAACCCAGCGCCACCAGTGCATAGATACTGCCCTGCACCAGGCCTTGCGCAATCAATTCCAGAAATAACACTGCATCTCCCCCTCAAACTGTTTCTGCCAATACAGGACGCGTCGCGAGCGCCACTATTCGCTGCACCCGCGCGGCTTCCTGTTTATTTTCCCGACTTGGTTGGCGGTGTCAGCAGCAGCGAGTCTGCGATGATGGAATGATGGTGAAACGCCTTATCCTTCACCACCTGCACCTGCACTACCTTTTTCACTTCGTGCAGGTCGTTGAAGCTCAGCTTGCCGATAGGGGTTTCGAACGAGCCGCCGGCCAGTGCATTTTTCAGCGCCTCACCACCCTGGCCCTTGGTCGCTTTCAAGCCTTCGATCAGGACGCTGGTTGCGGTATAGGTCGATGCTGCCACCATGTCGGCGTTGACGCCGGCCGCCTTCTTGAAGTCTTCCAGGAAGGCCTTGGTGGCAATGGAACTGGAGTCGCGGTCCAGCGAAGTAGTGACCAGGGTTCCTTCCGACGCGGCACCGGCGATTTCTATGAATTTATCCGAGTCATAGCCTTCCTGGCCTATCACCGGCGCAGTGACGCCGGCTGCCCTTAACTGGCTGACCAGCGGGCCCGCGGTATAGTAATAACCGGAAGCGTAGATCACTTCAGGATTGTCGGACTTGATCTTGGAAACCAGCGGGCCGAACTGGCGATCGGCAATGCCGTATTCATATTCATTCAGGATTTGCACTCCGGACTTGGCCGCCCCCTCCTTGAAGCCCGTCGCCAGCGCCTGGCCGAAATCGTTCTTCAAGGTAACCAGCACCACTTTTTTCTTGCCCAGCATTTGCACCAGGCGGGCGCCGGCGCGGCCCTGCACTTCACCCATGGTCGAAGTACGGAACATATAGTCGCCGGACAAGGTAATGTCCGGATGGATCGCATAGCCGACTACGTAGGGGATCTTGGCTTGCTGGAACACCGGTGCAGCGGCACGGGTAGAACCGGAATACGAACCGGATACCGCACCCACCACCTTGTCTTTTTCTACCAGCTTGGTCGCGACAGGCACCGCTTCCTTGGGAGAGGCCTGGTCGTCATAAATCACCAGTTCCAGCTTCTGTCCTGCCACGCCGCCCTTGGCATTGGCCTGCGCCACCGCCAGCTTGGCGCCTTCCAGTGCCGATTTGCCGTCAGACGCGGCAAAGCCGGTCAGCGGCACATTCAAGCCTATCTTGATATCGGCGCGCGCTGCGGATGCCATGAAGGCGGCACCCAAACTCAGAACAACTGCCAGTTTCTTGTGGTTAAAACGATGCATTGTGACTCCTCCGGAATTAAGTTAACAGCAACGGTCTGTCGGCTTCCATCGCTTGCCTGCATCCGGTCTCTTATAGTGGGCCGGTAGAAAGCAAGTGCAAAACATGAACATCTAAAATTAGTTTAAGTTGTATATACAACTTTTGCAAGCGGAATCTATAATGGAATAAACGCCGTAGTGTTACCATGCCAATCTTGGTTTTATGCAAGCAGTTTTATGCAAGCACTACAACGCAGCAGGCAGCGCGGGCAGGCACCCTTTTTATACGTAGAGGACAGTGTGGTAAAAAAAGAGCAGCAGGAACTGATCCCGGTTTTCCAGCGCATCAAGGACTACCTGTTGACAGAAATACAGGTTGGTACCTGGAAAGAAGGCGATGCCATTCCATCCGAGCAAGTATTAGCCAGGGAATTCGGCGTCTCGCGCATGACGGTCAACCGGGCCGTGCGCGAACTGACCAGCGAGCAAATACTCACCCGCATACAGGGGTCGGGCACCTACGTTGCGCAGCACAAATACCAGGCGACGCTGGTGGAAATCAAGAGCATTGCCGATGAAGTGCGCGCGCGTGGTCACGAGCATCGCAGCGAATTGCATCAATTGGTGGAGTCCAAAGCCAGCGACCTGCTGGCGCGCCAGTTCAAGCTGAAGCAGGAACCCAGGCTGTTCCACTCCATCATAGTTCACTTTGAAAATGATGTGCCTATACAGGTGGAAGACAGGTGGGTGAATCCCGATGTCGCGCCCGACTATATGCAGCAGGATTTTTCCAGCATCACGCCGAACGAATACCTGATGGTGGCGGCGCCCTTGCAGGGCGTGCACTACAGCATAGAGGCGGTGAATCCGCCCAAGCATATCGCCGACATGCTGCACATACCCACCAGGGAACCCTGCCTGGTCTTGCACAGGCAGACGCTATCGCAGGGAAAGATTGCATCTATCGTGACGATGTGGCATCCGGGGAATCGCTATCAATTCGCGGGGAACTTTTAGAAAGTCTGGCAAACTTGAAATTGCTTCACGGACCTTATCTCAAGTTAAGACAAATTGTGATTTCGCTCTTCGTGGATAGAC
>JABDED010000116.1 GCA_013287275.1 Betaproteobacteria bacterium | reverse complement strand
ATGCCGTCGGCGGGGGTGTTGGCGACCAGGTCTTCTATGCTGCGGCGGCGGGTCTGGGCGGCGATGGCAAGGGCGCCGTACTCGATGAAGCTGCCGCCGTCGCACAGATCGGCGATATTTTCGCGGGCGGTGCGGCCGCCCTGGGCATGGCGCTTGCTGACTGCCGCCTGCCGGTTGGCGTCCAGGGTATAGGCATGCCTGTCTATGATTTTTTGCAGGTCCGGCCGGATGTGGTCTATATCCGTCCTGTGCTCTTCCGCATGCGCCGTCGCTTCTGCATCGACCGCCTCCAGCACGATCAAGACCTGGTTTTGCGCGACAAAGTCATTTTGCTCCACCCTGATTTCCAGCACGCGCCCGGCATTGTCTGCCAGTACGACATGCTCCATCTTCATTGCCTCTATCACAGCCAGTTGCGCCCGCATGGCAACCAGGTCGCCGACCTTGACGTTCAGGGAGACCAGCTTGGCAGGCATGGGCGCGCGGAATACGATCTGGCCGTCGTCGAATTCTTCTTCCTGCGCTACAGGCGGCTTTTTGGACGGCGGCGAGGCCAGGGCAGGGCCATGCTTGTCCGCCAGGTGGCTTGCAGCCTGCAGCAATTCCGCCAGGTGCTGCTCGACAAAGCGCGTGTGCACCTGGTGCGGCGCAAACTCCGGCCTGGCCAGCAGCGCCCGCAGCAGCGGCAGGTTGGTTTCCGGGCCGGCGATACGGCATTCGTCCAGCACCCGGCGTGCGCGGCGCACGACATCTTCAAATTGCGGGCTGCGGCTGCTGACGATCAGTTTGGCCAGCAGGGTGTCATAGTGGGGCGACGGCGCATAGCCGGCGTAACCATGCGTATCTACCCGTACGCCGGGGCCGGACGGCAGGTCAAAGCGCTCCAGGCTGCCGCCGGAAGCGCGGGCATTGCCTTGCGCATCGACGGTTTCTGCATTGATGCGCAGTTGCATCGCGTAGCCTGCCTGCGGTGGCGGCGCCGCCGGATCCAGTCCGCAATCGGCGAGTGATTCGCCGGCGGCGATACGTATCTGCAATTGCACCAGGTCGATGCCGGTGACTTCTTCAGTCACCGTATGCTCTACCTGCAGGCGCGGATTGGCCTCGATGAATACAAAGGGCAGGTCGTGCGAGCTGTCGTCCACCAAAAATTCAAAGGTGCCCAGGCTGCGATAAGCGACATGGCGCGCCAGCGTCAATGCGGCGTCGGTGATGCGCCGGCGCAGGTCGGCGGAGAGGGAGGGACTGGGAGCAATTTCCACCAGTTTCTGGAAGCGCCTTTGCAAGGTGCATTCGCGATCGCCCAGCGCTATCACTTGCTTGCCGTCACCTGCAATCTGGATTTCTATATGGCGCGCGCGGGATATCAGGCGCTCCAGGTATACGCTGTCCACGCCAAAGGCCGAGCGTGCTTCCGACACGCAGCGGGCATAGGCTTCCGGCAGCTCGGTGGCGTTTTGCACGACCCGCATGCCGCGCCCGCCGCCGCCACCTATGGCCTTGATCATTACGCCATTGCCGCCGCTTTGCGCTGCAAAGAATGCCTGCGCCTGTTCCAGCGTGACGGCGCCGGTGCCGGGGATCAGCGGCAATTGGCATTGTTGCGCCAGCCCGCGTGCCTTGGCCTTGTCGCCGAATACGTCCAGGTGTGCCACATCAGGACCGATGAAGCAGATGCCGGCGGCCGCGCAAGCTTGCGCAAAGTCGGCGCGTTCGCTGAGGAAACCGTAACCGGGATGCACGGCGTCGCAGCCGCTTTCTACGGCGATACTGATCAGTTTTTTCCCGTCCAGGTAAGCTGCGGCGCCGGTGGCGAGCAAGGCGACAGCCTGGTCGGCACTGCTGACATGCAGTGCCTGGGCGTCATCGTCCGCGTACACGGCGACACTGGCTATCCCCAGGTCACGGGCGGCACGCAGTATGCGCAGTGCGATCTCGCCGCGGTTGGCGATCAATATTTTTTTGAACACGGTGATCCTTCTTAAACTTAACAGTAAGTAGCCTGGATGGAGCGCAGCGTAATCCGGGAGCGTACCGGGATTTTTCAAAATTTCATGGTATGCCCCCGGATTGCGCTACGCTCCATCCAGGCTACGATCCCGGCGCGCTTAATAATCCTTCAGCAAGCGGCGCAATACCTTGCCGGCGCCGGTCGCCGGCAGCGCATCGATGAATTTCACTTCTCTTGGCGCCTTATAGCTTGCCATGTTCTCGCGCGACCAGGCGATGATGTCGGCGGGCTCGGCGCTCTGGCCCGGCTTCAATACCAGGAAGGCTTTTACCACCTCGCCCTTGTCGGCGTCAGGAATGCCGATCACGGCGGCCTGGGCGACGGCCGGATGCTTGATCAGGATGGTTTCCACTTCTTCTGGGAAGACGCTGTAGCCGGATACCTTGATCATTTCCTTGAAGCGGCCTATGAAGCTCAGGTAGCCGTCTGCATCCAGCGAGCCCATGTCGCCGGTATACACCCAGCCGTCGCGCAGGGTCTGGGCTGTGGCTTCCGGTTTTTTCCAGTAGCCCTTGAACACGCCGGCGCTGCGCAAGACGATTTCGCCGACCTCGTCCGGCGCGCACTGTTTGCGGGTGTCGGGGTCGATGATGCGGATTTCGTTGCCGGCGACGGCCTTGCCCTGCGTGCCCCAGCGTATCGCATCCAGCGGCATATAGGTATCCACGGTATGGGTTTCGCTGAGCCCATACGAGGCCTCGGACATGCCGCATTGCGGTACGTATTGCTTCCATTGATTAGCCAGCGCTTCAGTGAAGGTGATGCCGAAGCTGGTGACAAGATTGGTGCGCAGGCTGGACAAATCAAAGTCCCTGATGGTCGGCACCTGCATCAGCGCCACGTTCATCGGCGCAATGCTGTACCAGTAGCTGACCTGGTATCTGTCGATTGCCTGCAGCACCGCCAGTGGATCGAAACGATACAGCAGCACGCAGGTGGCGCCGGAATAGATGGTGCAGTTGACGCCCATCACCATGCCGGCGATATGGTAGAGCGGTGCAACCGCCAGCAGGGTGTCGTCCTTGCCTATCTTGCTGTTGCTGACACCGGCGGCGGTTTTATACACGGCATTGCGGTAGCTCAGCATCGCCCCCTTGGGCAGCCCGGTAGTGCCCGAGGTGTAGGTCATCAGCGCCACATCATCCATCGATAACTCCGGTTGCGGCGATTCGCCGCCGGCGTTTACGGCGGCCAGGAAATCGATAGTGCCGGGATGATCTTCTCGCGCCTGGGCCAGCATCGCCTGCAATTCAGGCGGCAGCGCGAGATCCGGTTGCTCGGGCAGCAGGTCGGTGTAGCGCACCGCAAAGATATGCTGCAGCGCGGTCTTGCCGCGCACCTTGTCGACGATGGGCAGCAGGTTGTCCGCCGCCACGATCACGCGCGCCTGCAGGTCGTTGAGCTGGTACTCTAGTTCATGCTCCTTGTTCAGCGGACCGCAAGGACAGACGATAGCGCCCAGTTTCTGGATGCCGTAATGCGCCATCACATATTGCGGACAATTGTTCATGAACAGGGCGACCGGCTCGCCGGGCTTCACGCCCAATGTTTCCAGCCGCGCGGCGAAGGCGTCGCTGGCGCGGTCCAGTTCTGCATAGCTGATGGCGCGGCCGTACCAGATATAGGCAGCCTTGTGCGGCTGGCTGCGCGCATGCTGGCGCAGGTGTTCGTGCAGGGGCTTCATGTCGTGCGTCTCCTCGATATCAGGTTTTTGTCTGCCAAGGCTATAGCCTTGGCATGGGGTTTTGGCGTTTGTTTTTTATATCTTATACTCGTAAGTATAATAAATCTACTGGATAGTATAATTTTTGACGGGATTGGTGTAAGCTTTAAAAAACGCATAAAAACGAGCACGAACGCCTATGAATACAGTTTTTTGAAGATACCGTACAAGCCCTGGTATTCATGCACCCGCGCCTGCAGCTCATCATGGCCGGTGATCGCAATAATCGGCAAGTCTTCGGTTTCCAGGCTGCCCTGCACCGAAGCGATCAATTCCAGCCCATTCATGTTCGGCATTTCCAGATCGGTAATCAGCACCGAAAAAAATGTAGCGGATAATTTTTCCAGCGCCTGCAAACCATCATTGGCGACCACGACGTGGTAGCCGTTAGCCTGGAACAGCTTGCCCAGCTTGGCCCTGGCCACTGCGGAATCGTCGACAATCAATATCGCCTGCCTACCCTCTTCAGGTGCCGCATCGGCGAACTGCTCTTGCCCCGGCAAGACTTCAGGGGCCGGTGCGCGGCCAGACTCCAGATCGGCCGGCATTGCCTCGGCAGTGCCGCCGTTCTTTCCTCGCCCCAGGCCAAACAACACTATCATGATCGCGATGACGACTGCAATACCGATAGGAACCAGGTACATGGTCAGGACATCCTGCACATGTGAGCTGATGTTGGAGAAAGGAGACAGGATAGAATTCATCTAACTAAGGAGGTCAGGAAATGGGTCATGAAGATTTCTCTCTTCCAGGCGGTTGGGATCAGGCGAACGGATTCAACTATGACCCAACTGTTTACCGGCGTCAACTTTGTGTATGCTGCAAAACCGCCTGGCGCGGTCGCCAGCAAGTCCTGCACAAAAAAACAGCGCAGCGCCTGCCTGTTTTCATCCTATAAAAAAATAGGCCCGGCCCGCCAATACTAGCATTATTCACAGGGCCGAACGCAGCATTTCACCTGATGGAAGGTGAACCAGCCCGCAAAAATCGCATCCAGTCACGATCACTTATCCTTGTCCGCCCCTAGTTTGCGCGCAGCCAGGAAAGCCACCAGGCCGGTGGCAAACACGGCGCTGCCGTTGATCGCCCACTGGATCTGCCCTGTCATGAAGCTTCCCGGCAAGATATTGATGCCCTGCAAAAACCAGATGGCGCCCAGCAGCATCAGCAAAACGCCGAGCACTCGTAAAGCAGCTTTCATAGAATATCCTCGCAGCCAGGACCAGGTTTGGCCCATCCGCCTAATAACACCGTCAACACTGTTTGCATGATCTAGGCTCCGGTCACCAGTGCGTGCAATTTGTTCACCGTAGTCCAGTTGCGCGCCGTCGCACCGTCGCCCAGCAAACGTCCCACCGCCTCCGCCATCTTGCTGTCCAGGATGCCGCCGGCACACCAGAGATACGCGGCGTGCGAGCCGGTTGCCAATAACTCCGGCTCCCACGACTGCTGCAGCAACGGCCCCAGCTTGGCCAGGTCGGCTGCATCGTGCACGAAGCTGACCAGGTATCGGGAAGGGTCGCTGACATCCGCCAACGGGTTTTCCGCCACCACCTTGGCTAGCACATCGCCGCTGATCACCAGCACCCGCGCCGACACGCCCAACTGCTCGCTGATACCCCGCTGTATGCGGGCCGCGTGGTCGCCCTTCAGCTTTGCCGGGATGCCGAAAACCACATTGCCGCTATTGAGCAGGGTTTGCACATCGAGATAGCCGAGTTCTTCCATTAGCGCGCGCAACTCGGCCATTGCGATGCGCTTGGCCTTGCCTACATTGATGCCCCTGATCAGGGCCAGGTGTTTTTTC
>JABDED010000115.1 GCA_013287275.1 Betaproteobacteria bacterium | reverse complement strand
CATATCCACTGAAACTTGCATCATAGGAGGCGGCCTGGCGGGGCTTGCCACTACGGCCAGCTTGCTGGAAAAAGGCAGCCGCGACGTGATCGTGGCGGAAGCCGAATCCGTAGGCCATGGCGCTTCGGGGCGTAGCGGCGGTTTTGTATTCGGCGGCTTCAGCCTGGATGCTGCCGATTTGCTGAAACAGCTGGGGCGCGAGCCGGCCCGCGAACTGTACGGACTGACCTTGAAGGCGGTTGACAAGATACGCAGCCGGATAGACTGCTACGGCATCGCCTGCTCTCCCAGCTACGAGGGCGTCATCCTGGCAAACTGGTTTCGCGATCCAGCACCGCTATTGGCGCTGCAGCGCTTCATGGCCGACGAATTGGGCGTTGATTGGGAATGGATGTCCAGGGAGGAAACCCGAGCCGCCCTGCTTACCGAGCGATACCACTCAGCGCTGTTCGAGCGCAATGCCTTTCATTTTGATCCTCTCGCCTACGGAGCCGGCCTGGCCAGGTGGGTGAGCAGGGGTGGCGCCAGGATTTTTGAAGCCAGCCGCGCGCTGGCGATCGATCGCCATGGCAGCGAATGGCTGGTCAGCTTCGCCGGCGGCGGCAGTGTCAGCTGCCGCAATGTCGTTGTTTGTTGCGGGGGGGTATATCAATGGATTCTTTCCCGCGCTGGCGCGGGCGACCTTGCCGGTTGCCACCTACGCAGTGGCGACCGAGCCGCTTGGGCACAGGCTGCAGGAGGTGCTACGCACCAAGGCCGCCGTGTATGACACCCGCTTCGCTTTTGACTATTACCGGCCGCTTGCAGATACCCGCCTGCTGTGGGGTGGACGCATCTCGACCGTCGACCGTTCGCCGGCCACCGTGGCCGGCTTGCTGAAGGCCGATATGCTCAAAGTCTATCCGCAACTGCGGGATGTCGCGGTGACGCATGCATGGAGCGGCACGATGGGTTATGCGCGCCACAAGATGCCGCAAATAGGCAGGCTGCCGTCTGGCGTGTTATATGGAATGGGGTTCGGCGGCCATGGGCTCGCGCCGACTACTGTTGCGGGAGAGGTGCTGGCGAACGCGATTACACAAACCGCCGATATCCCCGCCGGGTTCTCCCGTTTCGGGCTTGCGCCAACCTACGGCCACGCGGGAAGGCTGGCCGCGCAAATCACCTATTGGTGGCTGGGGATGCGGGATGCGCTCAGGGCCATGCAGTAAATGGCGCAGCGGAATGAATCAATCTTCCAGTTCACTGGAGCCGAGTCTCCTGACGGTGGCATTGCGGTTTTTTAACAAGCTGACGGAGACAAAGGCGGTAATGATGCAAGCGGCGGCAAGGAATAGTTTCAGGCTCATGATATGCGTGATATGTGGTCTATAGAGTAAGGCCACCGGATAAATGGCAGACGCAGTATATCGCCAGCTTTCGATTGAAATTGTCAACGATGGTGTCGGGTGAGTAGCCGAAAAGGCAAGACGAGCGGCATGCCTGTCAGCGTGTCGACGTCATGCATCTGGAATATGGCGATGATGCGGCCATCGTCGATAATAAAAGAGTGGGCTGATTCAAATTTTCCGTTCAGGTATAGCAAAAATCCCGGTTCGCCGTTGATGCGGCACAACCGGTAGTCCCTTCGTCCTGATGCGGGACCGGTGCGGCGGTATGAGGCCGCAATCCATTCATCCCTGTGCAAGCTGTTCACAGAGAATGCCGTCTTCAGGCCGCTGTCATTGATGATGGCAAGCTCCTCCGCTACCAGGGCGCGGATCGCGGCATGGTCAGCATCTTCGGCTGCCTGGACGAACTTTAATAGCAGCGCGCGGCGTGCAGACTCGTGTGTGTGGAAGCCGGGTCGTTCCTGTCGCAACTGCTGCTGTGAACGGAGCACCATTTGACGGCAGGCGGCAACCGGCCTGTCCAGCACGGATGCGACATGGGCATAGTCCTGGCCGAAGATATTCTTCATGATGAATGCCGCCTGCTCTTCGGCGCCGATACGCCTGAGTGCCGACAGGAATGCAAGCTCTACCTCTTCTGCCAGGGCTGCTGCATGATCTGCCGCGGAGTCTTCGTCGTCAACGATGTCGACCAGTTTCTGTTTCAGCCGCCACCCTGCGTACGCTTGCGTATCCAGTGCCGGCGATTGCAGGCGCTCAAGCGCCAGGCGCGTCGTCGCGGCAACCAGGCAAGATGCAGAGGCTTGCATATTGCTGCGCGTTGCCTCTGCCCACCATGAGCGGGCACGCTGCATTACGTGCCCTACCTCGTAACGGTTGCCGAGTATCGTGTACGCGATAGCAAGCAGGCGAGGCTGTGCCGCATCGAAAATCCTGCCGGCATCAGAAACAGCATCAGGGTCAGAACCGGTATCAGCAGGATCACTCATGGAGCCTTTCAGTAAAGCCTGTTGTGATCAGCGTTGCAGCAGCGCGGCGCGGCCGAAAGCCAGTTCACGGGCGACCGATGCGACCCGCGCGCCGAGATGTTCCGAGGTTTTCAGGTCGGCCAATGTTGCCGCCTCATCGGCGGACAAGTCCGCATCCGACTGGGCCGCAGCGCCGATAAAATAACCGTGACGGTTCAGGGCGTCTTCGCTGCCGGTGGAGCTATTGTTGCCGGACAGCAGGCCCAGGTTGACCCAGTGCATACCATGCTGGGCGGCAAACAGGGCCAGTTGCTGCAGGGTGCTGAGCTTGTCTCCGGAACGCGATGCCGCATTGGTAAATCCGGCGGCAATCTTGTCTTTCCATTTGGACGCCAGGAACACGCGGCTTGACGTAGCATCCATGAACATTTTGAATTGCCCCGATGTGCTGCCCATATAGGTAGGGCAGCCAAAGATGATGGCATCCACCGTTTCCAATGCATCCCAGTATTGCTCGACCTCGTCGACGCTGATCAGCAGCGTTTCGGCACCGGCGCTTATTGCGCCTACGGCGACAGCTTCGGCATGTTTGGCGGTGTGCCCGTAGCCGCTATGGTAGATCACGGCGACATGCACATTGATAGATGTAGACATACTGCTTTCCTCGTTGAATTAATGGCTTGAAGATTGTTGCACCGGCCGCCGAGCTGGACGCCGGCCAGTGGCCGGCCGGCAAGGCAGGCAGACTGCGTGCTTTGCTTTGCATTGCAGGGTGACGCTTTTCTTCCTGTCCCGCCCCGGCTGGCAGAACCGCACCGGGGCCGGCCGGTTTAGAAACCGGGTGCAGGTACTTCGGGGATCTGGTTGCGCAGGCTCAGGTTGAGCATGTTCCAACCCTTGATGACGGCGATGGCGTAGCCGATTTCGGCGACTTCGTTCTCGCTGAAATGCTGGCGCAGTTCTTCATAGGCGACATCGGTATCGTCGCGTTGCGGCAGTGCGTTGACGGCTTCGGCCCAGCCCAGCGCAGCGCGTTCGCGTGCGCTGAAGAAAGGCGCTTCGCGCCAGCCGGCAATGGCGTTCAGGTGGCGCGCTTCAGCGCCTTGCTTGATCAGGTCGCGCCAGTGCATGTCGATGCAGACGCCGCAGCCGTTGACCTGGGACACGCGCAGGTTGATCAGTTCAACGAGGCGCGCGCCTAGGGAGCTTTGCTTGACGGAACCGGACAGGTTGATCATCGCCTTTAGGTTGGCAGGGGCGAGTTGGAAGAGGGGGATACGGGCAGAGTGGGACATGATTAGCCTTTCGAGAATGTGGAAAGACACCCAATGTGCCTTCCATACCCTATAAGACGTTCGGCTCGACCCAGTTGTGACAGGTTTTTAAAAATTTTCAAAAAATATTCGATCCTGCCGGGCAGTGTGTTGCTGGAATGCCTGCCTTTTTCTTCAGGCCGGGGCCGGTACGTTCACGAGCTTGTCGGGATTGCGTATCACGTAGATGGACTTGATGCGATTGTCTTCAATCACGAAAGACTGGGCCGACTCCAGTTTGCCGTCGACATAGCGCAGCATGCCCGGCTCGCCATTCACGCTGGCCAGCCGATAGGTGACCAGTTTGGGGAACTGGTGCTCAAGAGACCAGTAAATACCGGCAATCCGGCCGGCGCCGCGCAGTATCCGCAAGAAGGAATTGACTTTGCCGCCGCCGTCGGCAACGATCTCGACATCGTTCGAGAGCAGGGCTTTCATGGCAGTGCGGTCGCCGTTGCTGGCGGCCTGCATGAACTGGGCGAGCAGCTTGCGGTGCGCGTCTTTCGACACTTCAAAGCGGGGGCGCTGCTGCTGGATACGCTCCTGTGAGCGATGCACCATTTGCCGGCAACTGGCCTCTGATTTTCCCAGCATGGCGGCTATGTCGCTATAGTCTTCGTCAAATACCTGCCGCAATAAAAAAGCGGCGCGCTCTTCCGGGGCCAGGCGTTCCAGCACCCATAGGAAGGCCACCGACACGTCGCTGGCCAGCTCGGCCGCAGTTTCCGGCGTGTGCTCGTTCAATTCCACCAGCGGCTCCGGCAGCCACCAGCCGACATAGGATTCGCGTTCTGCCTTGCGCGACCGCAGGCGGTCAATCGCCAGGCGGGTAGTCACCGTCACCAGCCATGCCTCTTCCGATTGCAACCCGGTGTGTTCGGTTTCATGCCAGCGTATCCATGCGTCCTGCACCACGTCTTCCGCATCCGAGCGCGTGCCCGTCATGCGGTAGGCGATAGAGAATAAGCGGGGCCTTAATGCCGCGAATGTATCTGAGACGCCGATATCGACTTGCTTGCTCATGGATGCTACCCAACAAAATTCATAACATAGGCTTAGACGCGGAGCGGGGGCCGTTTGTGACAGGATGAGGAAAAACAAAGCAAATAATTGCCGTTTGCAGGGCGGGCTTTGTTTTTCTGGGCGTAATGGCTGGTCCATAAGCTGACGCTTGCCTAGTATAAGCTTTTCGTCAACAGGCGAAAACCGGCTGTAGTGGCAATAGGGTAATTTTTTTCAAATTACAATTAAAAGCCAGGACATTGCTGAACTATGGGCCTTGCCGTATCCGGGTAGCATTAGTGGCAACGAAGGGAATAGCCTGCTGACTTTGCCAAGTCATGAAGATTTGGACAAAAAGGGCTATGTTGAGGTTTCAGGCCTTAACTTGCCGGCCGCTTTGATTGACGATGTCGACTCTTGGGATCAACAATTTCAAGCAACATTTTGCGACGATTATCCACTGGATTCCGGCTTTGACAACGTGGAGAAAATGAAACGGCACAATGTTCGTGGTGTGAGCTTGCGGCGTTGATTCAGGGGGCGTTGGGAGGCAATACGATTGCTCGATTTATCCCCTTGGCGAAGCAGGGGCAAGTAGTGCAACTTTATTTACTGCCATGGCAGTTCATTTTTTTCGGAACCTGCCGGTGTATGGAGCCACGTGCCTCAATACAGTTTCCTAGGGTTGCCCGTGACGTGGAGGTGTTCGCCACGGGCAGCCTGTAGGCAGTGCGGGGAACGCTGGCGCTAGTATCCGCCAAGCCCAGCCGCACTGTTTATTACGTCTTCACTATATGGTGGCCAATGCCGCATTGAAGCTTGCGCTTGGACGCATGACCGCCTCGGTTTTCGCCGGATCAGGGAAATAGTAGCCGCCAATGTCCATCTCTTTGCCCTGCACATCCTTCAGCTCGCCGACGATTTTAGTTTCATTCTCCGCCAGTGCTTTGGCCAGCGGCGTGAAATGCGCCTTCAGTTCCGCGTCATCCGTCTGTGC
>JABDED010000114.1:79-5791 GCA_013287275.1 Betaproteobacteria bacterium | reverse complement strand
CGGAGGTTCAATCGCCAATAACGGCGCCAGCGGCGGCGACAGCTCTGGCGGCGGCGCATCGGCCTCTACCGGAAACGCTAAAGGTGGAACCGGCGCGGCTCCGCCCGTTACCACCAACGCAGTGGCCTTGGCAGCGGCTTCGGGCGGCGCTGGCGGAGATTCCAGCATTAACACAACCACAGGCGGCGGCAGCACCGGTGGCGCAGGTATGTCCGGCAACAACATGGGTACCGGCGGCGCGGGTGCGTCCGGAGCCGGCGGCTCGGGAGCAGCAGGAGCAGCAGGCGCTGAAGGTGCAGCAGGCGCAGCAGGCACCAATACCGCAGGCAGCGGTGCGGCAGGAGCCAGCGGCTCCAGTGGCGCCGGCGGTGCGGGTGCGGCAGCAGGCGGTGGTGCAGGTGCGGCGGCAGGCGGCACTGGCGGGGCAGGTGCGGCGGCATCCAGCGGAACCGGCGGAGCAGGTGCAACCGGCGCCAGCGGCAATAGTAATGGCGGCATGGGAGCAACCGGTGCAACCGGCGGCAACGGCGGCAGCAGCGGCAGTGCGCAAAATAATGCCGGCGCCGGCGGCACTGGCGGAACCGCGACCAGTGGCAGTGCCACCAACGGCAGTGCCACCACGGGAGCAGGAGGCAATGGTGGAGCAGGTGCATCCGGTTCTGTCAGCGGCGCAGCAGGAACTGCGTCTTCCGCATCCGGAGCAGGCGTAGGAGGTAACGGCGACGGAGGTACAGGCGGCGCAGGCGGTAACAATGTCGGCGCCGTAGGTAACGGTGGCGCAGGTACCGGCGGCGCAGGTGGAGCAGGCGGCAGCAATAGCGTTGATGCAGGCAGCTTTAATATGTCGAATACGATGAACAACGCAGCGCAATCGGCTGCCGGCATCATGGTAGCGGCACAGCAAAGCGGTATTTCCAGCCTGGTGCAGCAAAACGTCAACGTGCAGTCCAACCTGAGTCTGGGCTCGGTGCCAGCCGTCACAACAGCCATCAGCAAGTAGCAGCTTGGGGTTGCTGAGGACTGTTGGCATGGAAATCGCCGTGGAATGTGCAAGCGTTCCATGGCGCATGCATGTTTGATTTGCAAGCCACAAAATGATGAAGCGAATATTTTTTGCCGTTCTGGGAGCTGTGCTGCTGACACCCGCACCGCCGCTGCATGCAGTTGAAATAGCAGGCATCGGGGGCGCTTATAGCATCCCTGTCTCCAGCATCAAGGAGACCAGGAGTAAAACAACCATCATCCAGCAAACGGATTTCAGTTGCGGGTCTGCAGCTGTAGCCACGCTACTGTCGCACCAGTATGGTTTTCCGGTGACAGAGCAGGTCGTGTTTGAAGAAATGTATGCCAACGGGGAACAACAAAAAATCAGGAAGGAAGGCTTTTCCTTGCTGGACATGAAATTATTCCTAGAAAGGCACGGTTTCCAGGCCGATGGCTTCGAGCAGCCGCTGGACACGCTGAAAGAAGCCAAATTGCCGGCCATCGTGCTGATCAAAGACAGGGGGTATAACCATTTTGTCGTCATCAAGGGCCTGCGCGACGATCGTGTGCTAATCGGCGATCCGGCCAGGGGAACGCGGGCAATTACACGCACCGCCTTCAATTCGATGTGGAATAGCCGCCTGCTGTTTGTGATACACAACAAAACCGGCATGGCAAAGTTCAATGAAGCTGCGGACTGGAGAAGCGCTCCGCCCGCCCCCCTCGTCGGCGTGGTCGACCAGTTGCGCAATATAGCACTGCCGAAGTTTGGTCCCGGAGATTTTTGAATGAACGCCGAGCGCACATCCAGGAACTGCAATAGCAAGCGCCGTTATTGCTTGCGCATCAGGCTGGGCGCCAGGTTAAGCGTGATGGTCGCGGCAGGAACCTTAATGGGCACAACTCCGGCATGGGCCTGGGATGAGCCAGCCGGTACGGGCAGCGATTTCGTCAAGAATATCAAGCTGGAAGATCCTGCGCCTGCCGCCGACAACAGGCAGGATGGAGTGGATGAATCGATACAACCCACCAGGATAGTGCTGCGCGATCCCAGCTTTGGTTTCAATTTCATTGCCTTCCTGCCCAAGTATGAGAAAAAACAAACCAGCCCGCCAAGGATAGTCGCTTTGCTGGAGCAACCGTGGACCGCAGTCGGCGCGGAGCGCCTGGATGAATCGCGCGGCGGTTTTGATGCCGGAGGCCTGATCATGAGCTTCGGCATTGAGCGCGCGGTATATATCAATGGCAACCTGGTGACTACCACGTCTTTCAATGTCTCCGATGTCGGGAAAATCACTTCGGACCAGATGAAGACGCTGACTGCCCAGGCCGCCTCCATGGGGCTGGTGCAAAACGGGCCGGGCAATACCTTCCAGCTCACCACCGGCAATGCCAGCCTGCCCGGCAGCATCATCCAGAATACCCTGAATAATCAAAACATCAAAAGTACGACCGTCATCAATGCCACATCCAATAGCCTGAACCTGATCAAGGGCATCAATACCTTCGATACCTTCAACAACGCCATCAACAGTTCATTGGGGCATCATTAGAACCGACCTTCGGTTACGGTTCAAAGTGCCAGCCTCCGCCCAGCGCCTGGATCAGGCTGATCGCGGTGGTCTGCCGGTCTGCCTGGCTTTGTATCAGCGCGCTCCTGGCACTGAGTGCCGTTGCCTGCGCTGTCACCACATCGGTATAGCTGATCTGTCCCTGGCGATACCGGTTCAGCGCCTGTTGCTCTACCTGGTCCGCCGCTGCCGATGCCTGCCGGCGCAATTCCTGCTGTTGCGCAAGAACACGGGTCGCAGCCAACTGATCCTCTACTCCCTGGAAGGCGGTCAGCACTGTCTGGCGATAATTTGCCACCGTTTGCTGATAGGCTGCCTGCGCCGCGTCCACGCGCGCGCGCGTAGCGCCGGCGTCAAACAGGATTTGCGCAGCCGACAAGCCCAGCGACCACACATTGGACGCGGCGCTGAACAATTCCGGTACGCGGCTGGCGCCGTAGCCATAGGATGCGTTTAATTTCAGGTTGGGGTAGAACGCCGATTGCGCTATGCCTATCTGTTCATTTGCAGCGGCCACCCTGCGTTCCGCCGCGGCGATATCCGGCCGTCTTTGCAGCAATACGGAAGGGACGCCAACCGGCACGTCCGGGATGGTCGCTTTCCACTCCGCCGGCGCCAGCGAAAAATCGCCGGGCGCTTTGCCCACCAGCACCGCTATCGCATGCTCCAGTTGCGCACGCTGACGTACCAGGCCTATTTCATCGGCCTGGGTATTGGCCAACTGGGTCTGGGCTTGCAGCACATCGCTCTTGGTGGCCACGCCGGCGTTATAGCGGTTTTGCGTAATTTCCAGCGAGCGCTGGTAAGCGACGATGGTGTCGTCCAGCAGCGCCTTATGCGCATCCGTCTGGCGCAAGGAGAAGTAATTGGTGGCCAGTTCGCCCTGGGCCGACAGTTTGGCCGAAGCCAGATCCGCAGCGCTGGCCTGGGAGCTTGCCGTGGCGTTTTCAACTGTGCGACGCAAATTACCCCAGACGTCGGGCTCCCAGGTGCCGCCTATGCTCGCCTGGTAATTATTGCTGGTGCGGGAAACAGGGCTGGCCGTATTGCCGGTGCTGCTATTGCCACCCCCGCTGCCGGAGCGCGTGGCGCCGCCGTCCAGGCTGATTGAAGGGAACAGCGATGCGCGCTGCTCGCGCACCAGTGCACGGGCTTGCTCGTAGGCGGCGATGGCAGCGGCGACATTCTGGTTGGACACCTCAACTTCAGCCTCCAGCTCATCCAGCTTGGGATCATTGAACAGGCTCCACCAGCTTCCGCGGTCCAGTGCGTCGGCCGGCGCCGCGGGCACCCAGTCCTGGCTCTCTTTATAGGCGGCAGGTGCCGCAGCCTCCGGCCGCTTGTAATCCGGCCCCACCGCGCACGCGCTCAGCATCAGGGCAACGGCGGCCAGCAAGACGGCATTGCCGGCACACGGCAAATAAGGCGCGGACAGGGACAAAGGCGCTATGGTATTGATTGTATGCATACTGGCACTCATGTTAATTTTGGTTGTTGCTCTGGGATGATCTCACTCGCTACCCGGCTTAAATGCTGCTCGGAAGAATTGCGACGACGCAGTTTGTCCATCAGTACGTACACGACCGGTGTTGTCAGCAAGGTCAACAACTGGCTGGCGATCAGGCCGCCTATGATGGCAATCCCCAACGGCTGCCTCAGCTCCGATCCTTCGCCGAATCCTATCGCCAGCGGCAATGCGCCGAGTATTGCCGCCATGGTCGTCATCAGGATGGGGCGGAAGCGCAGCAGGCATGCCTCACGCACTGCATCGACGGCAGACAAACCGCGCGAACGCTCTGCTTCCAGCGCAAAGTCAATGATCAGGATCGCGTTTTTCTTGACGATGCCGATCAGCAGGAAAACACCGATCAGTGCAATGATGGAAAACTCCATCTTGAACATCAGCAAGGCCAGGACTGCCCCTACCCCCGCGGACGGCAAGGTCGACAAGACCGTGATCGGATGCACCAGGCTTTCGTACAGCACACCGAGGACAATATAGATCACGACCAGCGCCGCCAGGATCAGCAAGGGCTGCTGGTTCTGCGAATCCTGCGCGCTGCGTGCCGTTCCCTGGAAGCTGCCGCGCACATTGATGGGCATGCCTATGTCGGCCTCTGCCTGGCGTACCGCATCCTGGCCGTCGCTCAATTTGTAGCCGTCGGCAAGATTAAAGGATACCGTGGTGGCCAGTTCAGCATCCTGGTGATTGATCGACGTCGCGGTAGCGCTTTCTGCGAACTTGGCAAATGCCGACAATGGCACCATCGTCGTTGCCGCCGTGCTGAGCGCCGATCCGGTAGACTGGTCGCGCAAGGCAGGATTGACGGATGGCGCCGCAGTCGCGGTGGAAGTGGTAGCAGAGGTGGAAGTCGACGTACCCGACGTGCCGGTCAATGTAGCGCCGGCTATCGCCGCTCCCGTGGCCGAGGTGGCCGACTTCGTCGCGGCACTGGTAGCGGCAGGACTGATTCCCTTAGATGGAACATACACGTCTTTCAGCGATTCGGGGCTGCGCGTCATGCTCGGATCAACTTCCATGATGACGTGGTACTGGTTCAGCTCGTCATACAGGGTAGCGACCTGGCGCTGCCCGAATCCGTCGTACAGTGCATTGTCGACATCCTTGGAAGTCAGGCCCAGCCTGGCCGCTCTCTCCTTGTCCACCGTAACGAAGGTTTCGACACCATTTTCCTGCTGGTCGGTATCAACATCGATCAGCGCCGGCTGGGCTTTCATCGAGTCTGCCAGCTTGGCCGCCCACACGCGCAAGTCGGCAATATTGTCGCTCTTCAACGTGTACTGGTAAGTGGAATTGCTCTGCCTGCCGCCCATGCGCAATTGCCGCAGGATATACAAATGGAGGTGGCGTCTGACAGCACCAATTCCATCCGGGCTTCGCTGAAGGAAATCGAAATTACGCTGGTTATCTCGATAATGCTGG
Organism: Betaproteobacteria bacterium; assembly: GCA_013287275.1. Lineage (GTDB taxonomy): Bacteria > Pseudomonadota > Gammaproteobacteria > Burkholderiales > Burkholderiaceae_D > Undibacterium. The sequence continues at coordinate 292 of JABDED010000114.1, read as the reverse complement.
TCGTCGTGGTTGTCAGTGCCTTCCTGCGCAGCGCTCGTGCCACGCTGATTCCGGCAGTTGCCACCATCGTGTCGCTGCTGGGTACTTTCGGCGTCATGTATCTGATGGGCTTCAGCCTGAATAACCTGAGCCTGATGGCGTTGACGGTAGCCACCGGCTTCGTCGTGGATGACGCCATCGTGGTATTGGAAAACACCAGTCGGCACATAGAGC
>JABDED010000114.1:0-69 GCA_013287275.1 Betaproteobacteria bacterium | reverse complement strand
TGCTGGGCGCGCGCGAAGTCGGTTTCACGGTATTGTCGATCAGTCTGTCGCTGGTTGCGGTGTTTATTC
>JABDED010000113.1 GCA_013287275.1 Betaproteobacteria bacterium | reverse complement strand
GGGGTTCATCCTGTACGACCTGTTTTTCAAGACTATGGATAGTGCGAATAAATCGCACATCTACGGTATAGAGACACGCGACGAGCTGGTCCAGAAATCGCGCGAGCTGGCGCAGCGCCTGGATTTCCCCGGCATGTCTTTCCTGAATCTGTCGGTGGCCGACTCCATCACTTCTGCGCAATTGCCGGACCAGGTGGATATCGTCACGGCACTGCATGCCTGCAATACCGCGACCGACGATGCCATCCAGTTTGCGCTGAAAAAGAAAGCCAGGTTCATGGTGCTGGTGCCTTGCTGCCAGGCGGAAGTCGCAGCCGAGTTGCGTAAAAATAAGGGCGATGCAGTGCGCAATAATCCCTTGTCCGAAATGTGGCGCCATCCCATACACACGCGCGAATTCGGCAGCCAGATCACCAATGTATTGCGTTGCCTGCAACTGGAAGCGCACGGCTACCAGGTCAAGGTGACGGAACTGGTGGGATGGGAGCATTCGATGAAGAATGAGTTGATTGTTGCTGAATATAAAAACCTGCCGGCCAGACGCCCGGCAGAACGCCTGGCCGAGGTATTAAAAACCACAGGACTGGAAAATATGCGGGAAAGATTTTTCACTCCGCAGTTATAGTCACCAGGTGGTCATATTTAATGATTAATATCATTTATCATCAGGTATGACGGGAATGGCTGCGGGCATGATGTCTGCGGCAAATTAAAAGCCGGCGTAGTATTCATCCGTCATCGCCAGCATCGCATCATATTTTTCTGGGAATACATAGCATGTTCGCTGCGGTAGATCTGGGTTCCAATAGTTTTCGCTTGCATATCGGCCGCTACGAAGGCGACGCGATTCGCGTCGTCAAAAGTGCGCGCGATCCTATCCGGCTGGCCGCGGGACTGGACAGCAAGGGCAACCTGTCAAAAGAATCGATGCAAAAGGCGGTCGATTGCCTGGCCCGCTTCAAAACAGTGCTGGACGCCTATCCTATCGACGCCGTCAGGGTGGTCGCCACCAATACGATACGCATTGCGAAGAATGCCGCCGAGCTGCTGCCCGCGGCGGAGGCCGCCATCGGCCATCCCATCGAGGTGATTTCCGGCGAGGAGGAGGGGCGCCTGATCTATCTGGGCGTGTCGAATGCGATCGCTATTCCCGGCGAGCGGCGCCTGGTGCTGGATATAGGCGGCGGCTCGACCGAGGTCATCCTGGGACGCGGCCATGAAATCGTCAAGGTCGAATCCTTCAGCATAGGCACGGTCAGGCATAGCTCCAGCTTTTTCCTTGACGGCACGATGACGGAAGAAGCATTCGATGCCGCCATCCTGTCGGCCCGCTCGCAATTCGAGGATGCCGCCCCGCCTTACCAGCCGCAGCACTGGCGCAATGCCTACGGTTCTTCCGGCACCATACGCGCGATTTCGGATGCGATTGCCAGGAACAGCCTGGGCGACGGCCGCATCACGCAAAGCAGCCTGGAAACATTAAAGCAACACTGCATACAAACCGGCCAGATCAGCCAGTTGCAATTATCGGGCATCAAAGCCGAGCGGGTGGCGATGGTGGTAGGCGGCCTGGCCATCCTGATTGGGCTGATGCAGGAATTCAATATTGAAGTGCTGAATCCCATAGAGGCGGGCCTGCGCATGGGTGTGATGTGGGATTTGTACCTGCGCTCGACCAAGCGTGACCGCCGTGAACTGGCTGTGCAGAATGTCGTCGCCCGCTTCCATACCGATACCGCGCGCGCCAACCGGGTCGCCGATATGGTGCGCTCGTTATATATGCAGCTGAAGCCTTCCAGCGACCTGTACGCGCGCCATCTGTACTGGAGCGCCCTGTTGCATGAAGTCGGCATGGTGGTGTCGCAAACCGGCTATCACAAGCATGGCGCCTACATGATAGAGAATGCCGACATGGCGGGCTTCACCACGCGCGAGCAAAGGGTGATGAGTGCGCTGATCCTGAGCCAGAAGGGCAACCTGAGGAAAATCAGCGATATCCTGGCTGACCTGGATTTTGCCAAGGCGGTGCTGGCGCTGCGTCTGTCGGTGACCTTCATGCATTCCCGCGTAGAGCTGGATTATGCGGACATAGGCCTGAAGATGAAGAACAAGATAGAACTGGAAATCAAGCAGGACTGGGTGACCTTGCACCCCACGGTTGCTTACTGGCTGCAGAAGGAGATTGAATGCTGGCGTGAGGTGGGCATAGAGTTCCAGGTCAGGGCGAATATATAGCCGGGCTGGGTTTTAGCGCTGAGCCAGTGAGCGCGCAATTTGGCCCAGCGTCTCTATTGCCTGTTCAAAGCGCTGGCCCCAGGGATGTCCATAGTTCAGCCGTATGCAGTTATTGAATTCCCTTTTTGCAGAAAAGATGGGGCCGGGGGCGATGCTGATGCCCTGGTGCAGCGCAACCCGGTGCAGGGTCAGCGCATCTATGCCGGGAGGCAGCACCACCCACAGGAAATAACCGCCCTCGGGCTGGGTAAAGCGGGTGCCTGGCGGGAAATGCTTGCCGACGGCCTGCATCATCAGGTTTTGCTGTACCGACAGCGCCTGCCGCAATTGGCGCAAATGCCGGTCGTAGCCGCCCTGTGCCAGATACTCGGCCAGCGCCATTTGCGACGGCACCGCGGCTGACAGCGTCGTCATCAGCTTTAACCTTTCCACATTGCGCGCGTAGCGGCCGGCAGCCACCCAGCCCACACGGTAGCCCGGCGCCAGGCATTTGGAAAACGAACTGCAATGCATCACCAGGCCCTGCCTGTCGAAGGATTTGCTCGGCACCGGCCGCTGCGGTCCCAGGTATAGTTCGCCGTACACATCGTCTTCTATCAACGGCACCTGATGCTGTGCCAGCATCGCTATCAGCGCGTCTTTTTTATCGGCGCGCATGGTGCTGCCCAGCGGGTTCTGGAAATTCGTCATCAGCCAGCAGGCCTTGGGGCGATGCAGTTCCAGTATGCCGGCCAGTGCATCCAGGTCCATGCCGTCGCGCGGATGGGTGGGTACTTCTATCGCTTGCAACCCCAGCCTCTCCAGCGCTTGCAGGGCGGCGTAAAAGGTCGGCGATTCCAGCAGCACGGCATCGCCCGGCCGGGTCACCGCCTGCAGGCACAGGTTCAGGGCTTCCAGCGCGCCATTGGTGACCACTATTTCATCGGTGGGGACGTGCACGCCGTCTATCAGGTAGCGCAATGCAATCTGGCGCCGCAGCGATGCATTGCCGGGAGGCAGGTCGGCCACCGTGTGCTGAGGATCCAGATGGCGCATGCTGCCCGACAGGCACAGCGACAGTTTTTTCAGCGGGAACAGCAGGGGACTGGGGAAGGCGGAACCCAGCGGCACGATGTCCGGCGTTTTCAGCGTATCCAGCACTTCGAATACCAGTTCGCTGACATCGACCTGGGTCGAGCCGCTGCCGGGTCTGGAGATTTCCGGCTCCGGCAGCAGGCGTTCCAGCCTGGCCTTGACGTAGTAGCCGGAGCGCGGCTTGCTGACAATCAGCCCGCGCGCTTCCAGCAGGTAGTAGGCCTGGAACACGGTCGACGCGCTCAAGCCGCGGCTCTGATGCAGTTGCCGCACTGAAGGCACGCGGTCGCCAGGGCGGAGCACGCGTGCGGCGATCATGCCGGTGATATCTTCCGCCAGCTGTTCGTAGCGCTTCATATCCATAAAAAGTGACGGTAACCCCCCATTCTGCCGGAAGCAACTGATATCTACAATCGCAAAAATTTTAAAACTGCGCTGTTTATTATCTAAAAAATACTATAATCGGATCTCAGGCATGGTTTCTGCAGATGGGCATCCGCCTTAAGCAGCCAGTAGCCCGAGCGCCAGCTGCACCACGGTGAGCAGGACGGCGATGAACGCGGCAGCGCCGATCACTGCCGTCAGTATCAGCCATTGCGGCTTCAGGTTGCGCATATCCTGGTTCAGGCTGGCCATCTTGCGCACGCCGAAAAAACTCCATAGCACGGCAGATATCAGTTGCCTGGTGCTGGGGGTGGCGACAGTTTCATTTGATTTCATGAGGTGCTCCTTCTATGCTGTTAGAGTCAGTATCGTCGCTGCAGATCAGTTTTATAAGGGGCAGAAAGGGCGGAATATTTACCTATCAGTTTTCTTTCTTTATAAATTGATATGGTCTTTTATTTAAATTCTGATTCTGTTCTTTGTCGACAGCCGGCGTTAAGCTGCGTTATCCGTGATCCATCACTTTGCCCAGATGACTATGAATAATCTTGCGCTGCCGCGTTACCGACCTGCCGGCTACCTTGCAGCTACCGCCATCCGGGCTTTGATGGCCGGCGCTCTGTTGTACGGAGCATTTGCTGCAGTACCGGCGCTTGCCGCCGACGAGAACCCCGCTGCCGGGCAGCAGCAGAAGCTTATGCCGGACACGATAGCGCAACGGCTGACGGCGTGCACGTCCTGCCATGGTAAAGAGGGCAGGGCAACCAATTTTGGCTACTACCCGCGCATCGCCGGCAAGCCTGAGGGCTATTTGTTCAACCAGTTGAAGAATTTCCGCGACGGCAAGCGCAGATATCCGCTGATGACCTATATGGTCGGCCAGATGCCGGATGCCTATTTGCAGGAGATGGCAGAATTTTTTTCCAGCCAGCACCCGCCGTATCCCGCTCCGCAGCCGGCCACCGCCGACCAGGGCATGCTGGAGCGCGGCCGGCAACTGGTGCAAAGCGGCGACAGCAGCAAGAAGCTGCCGGCTTGCGTGGCTTGCCACGGCGACAGGCTGACCGGCATGGCGCCGTTCATACCGGGTTTGCTGGGTTTGCCGCGCGACTATATCGTCGGCCAGCTGGGCGCCTGGCAGACCGGCGCCCGGCACGCGCATGCGCCAGACTGCATGGAGCAGATCGCCAAGGGATTGTCGCCGCAAGACATAGGCGCCGTCTCGGCCTGGCTGGCCTCCCGTCCGCTGCCGCAAGATGTCATCGCACCGCTGGCCGGCGCCACTACTTACTCCAACAGGCCCCTGGTCTGCGGCAGTGCTCCACAATAGGGTGTATTTTCCATGAAACGTTTGCTGCGTCCGATTATCTTCGTAGTGCTGTTTATCCTGGCGGCCCTGGTCGCAATGGGCTTTTATGGCTACAAGCTGGGTGGCGACCAGGGTGGCCAGGCCAAGCGCACCGATTCGGCCGCGGGGCCGGAACTGGTGGCGCGCGGCGCCTACCTGGCGCGCGCCGGCAACTGCATGGGATGCCATACCCTGCGCGGCGGCGCGCCGTATGCGGGCGGCCGGGCCATACAGACGCCGTTCGGCAGCTTCTACTCACCGAACATTACTTCCGACAAGGTCAACGGCATAGGCAACTGGACCCAGGAAAACTTCTGGCAATCCATCCACGCCGGCAAGGCCAGGGACGGCAGCATGCTATATCCGGCTTTCCCGTATCCCAACTACACCAGGATCACTCGGACCGATGCGGATGCGCTGTTTGCCTACCTGCAATCCGTTCCCGCGGCCAGCCGCCAGAACCAGGCCCACGATCTGCGTTTCCCTTACAACCAGCGTTATTTATTGGGAATCTGGCGCGCGCTGTATTTCACACCCGAGGCATATCAGCAAGATACAGCGCAGAGTCCCGACTGGAACCGTGGCGCCTACCTGGTGCAAGGGCTGGGCCATTGCAGTGCCTGCCATACCAGCCGCAATGCACTGGGCGCCAGCATCAATGAGACTTTGCTGGGCGGCGGCATACTGAGCGGGCAGGAATGGTATGCGCCGTCATTGACATCCGAAAATGAAATAGGCCTGGGGCACTGGCAAACTTCCCGTATCAATGACCTATTGAAGACCGGTGCGACCACGACCGGCTCGATGACCGGGCCCATGGCTGAAGTGGTGACCGAAAGCCTGCAGTATCTGAGCGACGCCGATATCAATGCGATGTCGGTTTACCT
>JABDED010000112.1 GCA_013287275.1 Betaproteobacteria bacterium | reverse complement strand
AGAACTGGCGCATCGCAATCTATGAAAGCGAGCGCCTGCGGGATGAGTTTGCGGCCTTTGTGGAGAATCCTGATTTGAGCCGGGTCAGGCCTTTATAAGCACCTGATGGCGTTGTTGGATTGTTGAAAAAAACGGTGCAATAGATAAGGCCCATTGCACCCTACGGATGTTGGTATGGTAGGGTGCAATGGAGCTTCATCTATTGCACCATTCTGCGCAAACCCCAAACCACCTTGAAACGCTGGACCGCTGCGCCCCAAGTCTATGCAAGCAGGAAGCCGCATTGAACAGCGACTTCCATCGCACATCTTGCATCAAGGATGCAAGATCTTCCCCAGGAAATCTTGCATCGCTGTGTAGAAATCAAAGCGGTTTTCTTCATTGTGAAAACCGTGCCCCTCATTGTCTTTCACCATATATTCCACCTTTACGCCGCGCTTGCGCAGGCTGTCCACAATCTGGTCGGACTCTGCCTTGTTCACCCTGGGATCATTCGCGCCCTGCGCTACAAACAGCGGCGTCTTGATCTTGTCGACGTGCAGGGCCGGCGATACTGCAGCCAGCAGTTCCTTGTCCTTTTCCGGATCGCCGACCATTTCGTGGAACTGGTCCAGCAAGGGCTTCCAATACGGAGGTATCGTGTTCATGAAGGTGAACATATTGGACACTCCGACATAGTCGACCGCCGCCGCATACAGGTCAGGCGTGAAAGTGACACCCGCCAGCGTCGCATAACCGCCGTAGGATCCGCCATAGATGGCTATCCTTTTCGGATCGGCGATACCCTGCGTGACCAGCCAGTTCACGCCATCGGTAATGTCGTCCTGCATAGTCTTGCCCCACTGCCTGAACGACACTTCCCAGAACTTGCGGCCATAGCCGGTAGAGCCGCGGAAATTCATCTGCAACACTGCATAGCCGCGGTTGGCCAGCATCTGTACTTCCGGGTTGTAGCCCCAGACATCGCGCGCCCACGGACCGCCATGCGGGTTGACGACTACAGGCAGGTTCTTCGGGTCTTTCCCTACCGGCAGAGTCAGGTAGCCGTTGATCAACAGGCCGTCGCGGGCGCGATACTGGACGGGCTTCATCGGCGCCATGTCCTGTTCCGCAATTTTGGAGTTGATGTCAGCCAGTTTTTCCAGGCTGCCTTTTTTGGCGTCGAACAGATGGCGGCTGCCTTCTGTCCTGTCGTTGTAGGCCGCCACGATCCAGGCCGATTCATCCTTGGAATGCGATTGCAACAAAATCTCATATCCCGGCAGCTTGGCTTCCAGCGCCTTATATAACGCCTCGGTTTTAGCGTCTACCACCTTGCGTTCCGACTTCCAGTCGACAAAACCGATTTCGGTAATCACCTTGCGCTGCCTGGAATAACTGAGGTCTTGCACATCGACGTCAGGGTGCTCGAAGATGAGCTTCTCTTCCTTGGCCGTGGCCGGGTCCATCACCACGATGGCCTTCTTGTCGCGGCCGATGTTGGACGACATGTACAGCTTCTTGTTATCGAAGGTAAAGAACAGCGGATCGGCGGATTCTTTGAAGCTGGTGGTCAGCACGGTCTTGAACTGGTCTTTTTCGGTGGCGCGATACAGCAGGCTGGTGTTGACGCCGTCTGAAGTGGTTGCGGCACGCACGGCGCCGGTATGGTCGGCGATCCAGTCCTGGATATTGCCGGGATTTTCCGCCACCAGACTGGCGTCGCCGGTATTGACGTTGACGCGGTACACGTCAAACACCTCCGCGTTGCGCTTGTTGTTGCTGATCAGGACTTCGTTGTCGATCTCTTCCAGGTCGCTGACCATCTGCGCCCGCACCTTGGGATAGGGCGTCAGGTCTTTCAGGTCCTTGCCGTCGCGGCTGACCGACACAATATGAAAATTCTCGTCGCCGCCGAAGTCTTTTGCAAACAGCAGGTGGTCGTTGCCCTTCCAGAAATAGCTGCTGATGTCGCGCGCCGTTTCACTGGTAATGCGCACCGCCGGTTCGGATGAGCCCACCTGCTTGATATAGATATTCCTGCGCCCCTCCCAGGGCTGCATGAAGCTCAGGTATTTGCCGCTGGGTGAAAGCTTGAATGAACTCTGCGCCGGCGTCTGGAAGAAATCGCGCACGGTATAGCTTTTGACAGGCGCGGCGCTGGCTGCCTGCGCGGCCAGACCCAGGCCTACAGTACAGCAGGCAGCAAGCAGGTATCTTGGAAAGACATTCATAGAACTTCTCCTGTTGAGGATGTCATTGATATGGCACTTCAATACCCGGCGCATTTCCAGAAGGCATGGGCGGCAGTGCGACCGGTACTTGATTACTATACAACTATGATGGTGAAATTGGCAGGGTAAAGCGACGGACAGCGGCTTTCTTGCGCCGGAACTGCAAAATCGGGGTCTGGACCAGAAATGACGGTTATACCGGGCTTTCAGGCTTGCCTATTCGGTAGCCTGCCCATCGTCGCCGGGGCCGGGGTCGGCCGGAGGCAAAGCCCGTCCGCGTTGCGCGAGCGCCTGGCGCAGCAGGTACTCTACCTGCGCATTGCTGCTGCGCAATTCCTGCGCAGCCAGGCGCTCAATCTCGGCCCAGATGGCCGGATCGATGCGCAACAGGAAGGATTTCTTGCCGGGGCTCGCCATGGGGATTAATTATTTGCATTTGGCGCGATGCGCGGCGCCAGGTAACTGATCAGGCGCCTGGGGTCGGCGCAGCCGATGCGAAAGCTCTTGCCGACACGGCGATGGATGCGTACGACGGAAGTGCCGGCGGCATTGTAGAGCATACCTTCCCTGGTATATTTGATGCCCCAGCCCTCTATCCAGCGGGAACTGGCAGCTTCTGCGGCGGTAATTTCAGATAATGGAATACTCCACGCCGGCCAGCCCAGGTAACCGAAACGCCAGCGCAGGTGCGTGGCGTCGATGCTGACGGTCAGCCTGCCCATCAATGCCAGCAAGACGATATTGACCGTCGCGATGATGAGTATCGCCGCCGTTCTCGCGGCATGGTCGGGCAGATTGTAGCGCAGCAAAAAACCGGCCGCGCTGGAGATCGGCAACACCGCCCATATCACGCTGGCGAACTGGCTTTCTATATAGACTGGATGGCTCATTGCAGCACCGAATATTCAATTAGTTATACAGCGTACCGGCATTGACAATGGGCTGGGTCTCCTTGTCCGAGCACAGCACCACCAGCAGATTGCTGACCATGGCCGCCTTGCGTTCGTCGTCCAGCACCACGATCTGGCGCTCGGACAAACCCTTCAGCGCAGCTTCCACCATCGTCACCGCGCCATGCACGATTTTTGTACGGGCGCTGATGATAGCCTCGGCCTGCTGGCGGCGCAACATCACCTGGGCGATTTCCGGCGAATAGGCCAGGTGCGTCAGCTTGGCGTCTTCCACGTCCACGCCGGCCGCGGCAAAGCGCAGGTGCAATTCCGCCTGCAGCGCATGCGCCACTTCATCCAGGCCGGCGCGCAGGGTGGTTTCTTTTTCCGCCAGGTCTTCGCCGTCGTCATATGCATACTGCGATGCCAGGTGCCTCAATGCGGCTTCTGCCTGCACCGTCACATAGCGCTCGAAGTCGTCCACGTTGTAGATCGCCAGTGCGGTGTCATTCACACGCCAGACAATGGCTGCGCCTATCTCCACCGGATTGCCGCGCTTGTCGTTCACTTTAAGGGGCGGCGAATTCATCGTGCGGGCACGCAGGCTGATCTTGCGCTTGCTGAAGAAAGGATTGGCCCAGCGCAGCCCCTCCTGGCGGTCGGTGCCCACATACTGGCTGAACAGGGACAGCAGCGCAGCCTCGTTCGGCTGCAGCATATACAGCCCGGACAAGATGAACACCCCGAGCAGGCTGACCAGCAGTTTCGCAAAGCTGTACAGCAAACCCATCTCGGCAGCGGAGCCGACTGTCGCCAGCCCGGTCCAGGCCCAATAGCCGCCGGCCGGGATCAGCAAGATGCCGATGACAGCCATCAGATAACCGTCCATCGAGGAGCGGATACGCTCCTGTACCGGCTTTTTGCCGGCGGCCCCGGTGTTGCCGGTTGGTCCGGTGGCCTTGCTGCGAACTGCGTCCATATTTCCTCCGTAGATGAAATCAAAGTGATATCACTATAGTATCGCATAATGTTGCTGTCAAGGCGATTTGTGCACCGCCGGCCCACCACAAAAATTTCCCGCCGGGGATAGATGGTAAGATGCAGTCCGAGCTACTCAAACCCGTTTTCGCATGCCCTTTGTTATAAAAACCCCCTCTTCCTTCCCGTATTTCACGTCTAGCGGCATTTCCCTGGATAAGCATCGCCACCCGGCAAACGGCGCCGACAACGGTACAGGCTTGTCATGAAAACCAAGATCCGTACCGAAGTCCGGGCGCTATGGCAGCTCGCCTGGCCCATGCTGATAGGCCAACTGGCCACGGTAGGCATGGCGGTGTCCGACGTCGCCATGACGGGGCACGTCAGCGCCGGCGACCTGGCGGCTGTTTCACTGGGGGCTTCGATCTGGTCCATCATCATCGTCACCGTGATGGGCGTGATGATGGCGATCAATGCGGTAGTGGCGCACGAGGTCGGCGCCGGCGAGCTGGCGCGCATCCCGCACGTGGTGCGGCAATCGCTGTGGAAGGCGCTGGGCGTGGGGCTGATCGCCTGCCTGCTGGCCAACCTCGCCACGCTGATCTTCGACCACCTGCAACTGGAACCCGCAGTGGCGCGCAAGGCGGCTACTTTCGTACACGTGATCAGCATGGGCCTGCCGGCCTTTGCCGCCTATCGCGCGCTGTACGGCTACAGCACCAGCCTGAACCAGACCAAACCCATCATGGTGATCGCGATCGCCGCGCTGGCCTATAACATTATCGTCAACTACCTATTGATCTACGGCCATTTCGGCTTGCCCAAGCTGGGCGCGATAGGCTGCGCGGTCGCCACCGGCACCGGCCTGTGGCTGATGCTGGGCGCGATGCTGGTCTGGATACGCCGTGCGCCGGCCTACCGCCAGACCTATCCGTTCAAGCACTGGGAAGGCCCGCACTGGGGCGAGATCCGCAGCATGCTGAAGCTGGGCATGCCGATAGGCGTCACCTATTTTGCCGAAGTCAGCGCGTTCAGCGCGGTCGGTCTGCTGGTCGCGCGGTTTGGCGTGGTCAATGTGTCATCGCACCAGATCGCGCTGAACTTCACATCGCTGGTATTCATGGTGCCGATGAGCTTCGGCATAGGCCTGATCACCCGCGTCGGCCAGGCACTGGGCGAAGGCGACCCGGTGCGCGCCCGCTTCGTGTCCTGGGTAGGGGTAGGCATGTCGGTCAGCTTCGGGCTGGCTTCGGCGATCTTTATCCTGCTGTTCCGCGAACAGATTGCCATCGCCTACACGTCCGACCCGGCAATCCAGGCCATGACCGCCAGCCTGCTGCTGTTTGCGGCGGTGTTCCAGCTGTCCGACTGCACCCAGGTCGCCACCGCCTGCGCGATACGCGGCTACAAGGTCACCCGCACGCCTATGCTGATACACCTGACCGCATTCTGGGGCGTTTCGCTGCCGATAGGCTGCATCCTCGGCCTGGCGCCGGCCTGGTTCCCCTGGAGCCCGGCGCAGCCCATGGCGGCCAACGGCTTCTGGATAGGCCTGATCCTGGGCCTGACCGTGGCGGCGGTGCTGCTGGTGTGGTTCCTGCACCGCGTTTCCCATCGGCGGGCTTTGGCTGGAGTAGCAGCGAAAGCCCAGATTGCCGCCTAGGACCCCCTACTTCCGGTAAAATACTAGGTTAATCTAAAAACTTCGCGAATAAGCGGTATATCTATGAGTCTCAAATGCGGCATCGTCGGCCTGCCTAACGTCGGCAAATCCACCCTGTTCAACGCCCTGACCAAAGCGGGCATACCGGCAGAAAATTATCCTTTTTGCACGATAGAACCTAACGTCGGCATGGTGGAGGTGCCTGATCCGCGCTTGGCCA
>JABDED010000111.1 GCA_013287275.1 Betaproteobacteria bacterium | reverse complement strand
AACGCACCATCAAGGATTTTGAGAACTTCTGAAAGGTGAGGAAAAGACATTGCTACACATTTTCTACAAAATGAAACGATTAGTCCGAGTATCGTAACGGAAAATGCGCGTTTTGTGCCGATTTTCTGCTATATTGTTTCGCTGCATCGAAGCGCGAAATTCTCGCCTCTGATCTGCCCTGCGTGAAATCAGCGAGCCAGTTGATTTTAGATTTCCTTGACGTGAAATAACGATAATCCTACTAAAGTTATACAGACAACATCATGGCGGCAGCACCAGAACTGAACGACGCGACCTTGCAAGCAATTTGCGACATCCTTGCCGATACTCAGACCGGCCTTTCTGGTTCAGAGATCGGCCGCCATCTCAGTGCATGCGGTATCGCAGACCCCACGCCGCAAGCAACCAAGCGACACCGGCTCTTCCAGGCGCTGCACGCGCGTCAGGTTCAGGACCGCTGCGGTAACCACGCGCTGCGTTTCGTAATGGAGGTCATGAGCCCCGTCCGGTTCATAGGCGACCATGCCCGCTTTGAGTTTGAGCGTGGAAAATTGAACGCAGTACTTTGCTTCGCGGGTTACGATCTTGGGCAGGATGGTGGACTGACTGTCGTTCAATCAGCAAAGACGTTGAGCGAGGCCGAAGCGCGGGCGGGGACATTCCGTAAGGCGCTTGTGAGCAGGCAGGTGCATGCTGACGTGCTCAGATTCTGCAAGGCCGAGCTATTGGTGGATAACTATTTTCATGCTGTATTTGAAGCCGTCAAAAGTGTCGCGGAGAAACTGCGTTCGCGAACCGGGCTTACTAGCGATGGCGCTGCGCTGGTTGACGAAGCTTTAGCCAGTGGCAAGGTTGGGCACCCTCGTCTGGCCCTCAATGCATTGATGACAGAAAGCGAACGGAATGAGCAATCAGGTTTGATGAGCATTATTAAAGGACTCTTTAGCGCCTTCCGAAATACAACCGCGCACGCGCCAAAGATCACTTGGCCGATTTCCGAGCAGGACGCCCTCGATATCCTTTCTTTCGTGTCACTTGTCCATCGCCGTCTGGATGCAGCCATTCGGACGCATATCAACTAAACTTCAGAATGCCAATGACATCGTGCTGTTTACCCACGGCCCGCCCATCAGTTGCCAGTGCCCCAAACTGCACAGTCCGTTTGATTGCTGCTATCGACGTTATTCACGCTCTCTACCTTAATCGAGACGATTTTCTCTACCAATGCTATAAAAAAACCATTCGATTCGTTCGCGTCTAAGCCTTTGATTTATAAGGTGGCAGATGGTGACCTTTGCGGACTTCTGCATTTTTTGAGAGGGGGAGGCCGGAGAGAATATCGGCACGGAGAGAGCAGAAACCGCCTTTGGGTGGCCATTGCGACTACGGCACGCAGTCCGCAAATATCCGCGCCAGCGCCCGCGAACACGCGGCATTTCGCAAAAGAAAACGCCAACGGATAACCGTTGGCGTGGTGTTATTGGTGGAGACGGCGGGAATCGAACCCGCGTCCGCAAGCACTCTACAGACAGTTCTACATACTTAGCGCTGCCATTTGATTTAACCTGTACGACGCGGACGCGCACGCTGCGGACAGGCGAGCCACCTATTATTTAACCCCAAGCCAAGTGACCCGACTTGAGACGATTCCCTATGAATGACTCTACTGCTGTTGCCAGCCTACCCTAGGGAAGAAGTAGTGTAGAGTTAGCCGGTATTAAGCGGCTAATGCGTACGAGTTATCGTTTGCAGTTATAAAGTTCAGATTGTATTTACGAGGTAGTCTGGCCTCGGTATGCCCTGCGCTGCTTTGCAACCCACGTCGAAACCAGGTCGTCCCCAAAACAGGTAATCATTGTAACACTTCTGCTGGGTATTCAGCAGATAAGCAGTAGATGGGGTGAGGGCGGCGCTTTTCAAGCGCGCACTACGCGTGATTGAGGCCGGGCATTGCCGAGGCTCAGCCGCGTATGCTGTCTCTTTCCGCTGCGCGGTAGTGGCGGCGCAAGGTGATGATGGTGATCGCGGAGGATATCAGCAACGCGGCGGACAGGTAGGCGACCTTGGTTTCAGCCATTACCAGAGAAATGACCCCGATTGTGCCGTATACATAAGGAGATACTTCATACCAGGTCTTTTCCAGATCCATCATTGCTCCAGGAGATTATTGAAAATTTGATCAATAGTGTATAGGAGAAATGTTACCAAGTGTTACCAAAGTTGCTGGATGTAACTAAATGGCGATCTTGGGCGTTGGCTGGGCCGGTTTTCCCCGACCCTGACAACAGAGAAGCTTAACGCTCCAGTTTGGCGCGGATGAACTCCAGCAGTTCCAGCGGGCTGTCCAGGATGGCGTCTGCTTTCCAGTGAGTGGGTTCGGTGGCGCCGCAATAGCCCCAGGCGGCGGCGACGGTGACCATGCCTGCGGCGTAGCCAGCCTGGATGTCGCGCAGGTCGTCGCCTATGTACCAGCAATGGGATGGGGCAATGTCCAGGCGCTTGGCGGCTTCCAGTAGCGGGGCCGGATGTGGCTTGGCGTGCGGCGTGGTGTCGCCGGATACGGTGCAGGCTGTGTGTTGCAGGCCCAGCAGCGGCACCAGCGGGTCGGTGAACCTGGCGGCCTTGTTGGTGACTATGCCCCAGGGCACGCCCAGTTCATCCAGGCCCTTCAGCAGCGCAGGTACGTGCTCAAACAGGCGGCTGTGGACCTTGATGGCGGATTCGTAGTTGTCCAGGAATTCGGTCTTCAGCGCTTCGTATTCGGGGTTTTCCGGGGTGATATTGAAGCCGGCGCCGATCAGGCCGCGCGCGCCGGCGGATGCGTGCTGGCGCAGGCTTTCATACGGGGCCGGCAGCAAATGCCTTGCCGCGCGCATTTTATTCAGCGCTGCTGCCAGGTCGGGCGCGGTGTCGGCCAGGGTGCCGTCGAGGTCAAACAGGATTGCTTTTGGGTTTTGCATGGTGTGTTCGGTGTAGGCGCAGGACGCGGTCCTGCGCTAGTATTCGATAGCTGGTGGGTGCCGGAATCAGCGGCTCAGGCAGGGCGCGTGCAGGCGACCAGGTAATTCACACTGGTATCCTGGTTCAGCGAGTAGATCTGCGTCAGCGGGTTGTAGCTCATGCCCTTCATCGCATCCAGCTGCAGGCCGGCATTGCGGATGGCCTGGCTCAGTTCTGCCGGGGTGATGAACTTGGCATAGTCGTGTGTGCCCTTGGGCAGCAGTTGCAGCAGGTATTCCGCACCCAGCACCGCAAACAGATAGGACTTCAGGTTGCGGTTCAGCGTGGAAAAGAAGACTTTGCCGCCCGGTTTGACCAGTGCGGTGCAGGCTTTGATGATGGAGGCAGGGTCGGGCACGTGCTCGAGCATTTCCATGCAGGTGACCACATCGTATTGGCCGGCTTCGCGCGCAGCCATGTCTTCGGCGGCGATTTTTTCATAGCGTACCTGCACGCCGGATTCCAGTCCGTGCAGGTCGGCCACTTTCAGCGCCTTGTCGGACAGGTCTATGCCGGTCACTTTGGCGCCTTTTTTTGCCATCGATTCTGCCAGGATGCCGCCGCCGCAGCCGACGTCGATCACATTCTTGCCAGCCAGCGCCGCCCTGGTGTTGATCCATTCCAGACGCAGCGGATTGATTTCATGCAGCGGTTTGAACTCGGAGCTCGGATCCCACCAACGGTGGGCGAGGTCGCTGAATTTCTGGATTTCTGCTGGATCGGCGTTGACGGTAGACATAGATGTTGAATCAGCAGTGCGCTGCGCGTTGGTTGCAATGGTTGCCATCATCGCTACAGCCGTAATGTTCTTACGGAGGCGAATTCCGGATTACCGGTATTGTAGGGGAATCGCCACGTCTGCGCAGCAGAATCGTAGGCCCGCAAGCGCAAGGCGGCAGCGCCAAAAGAAAAACCCCGCCGTGGCGGGGTTTTTGGAGACGCAATTAAATAGTCGTGAATTACTTCACTGATTACTTAGTAGAGCGTGTACCAACAACTTCGATTTCTACGCGACGGTTTTGAGCACGGCCGGCTGCGGACTTGTTGTCAGCAACTGGTTGTTTTTTGCCCTTGCCTTCTGTGTAGACGCGGTTAGCTTCGATGCCAGCGCTTACCAGGTAAGCTTTAACAGCTTCTGCACGGCGTACCGACAGTTTCTGGTTGTAAGCATCGGAACCTACAGAGTCAGTATGGCCAACAGCGATCACAACTTCCAGGTTGATACCTTTCAGTTTGGATGCCATGTCATCCAGTTTAACTTTAGCTTCTGGCTTCAATACAGCTTTGTCAAAATCAAAGAATGCATCAGCAGCGAAAGTGACTTTTTCAGACGTTGGAGCTGGAGCAACTACTGGAGCCGGAGCTGGGGCAGGTGCTGGAGCAGGTGCCGGTTCAGCCGGTGGCGCCGGTTTTACCAGTGGTGCATCGCAACCTGGCACCGCGTCAGCTGGTGTCCAGTAGCCTGTGCGCCAGCACAGACCGAACGGATCACGAGCAATAACGCCACGACCATCTTGCACATAAGCGCTAGTTGGCGTGCTTGCCTTGATATCTTCTTGAGCTGATGCAGAAATGGCAACTAAGGCCGACGCTGCGATAACGAGCTTTGCTAAATTTTTCATATTTCTCCTCTCGGGTGAGATTACCGCAGTGGAACTGCGCGACTAAACTGCAAAATTATTACTAAAAATTACTAAAAGCGATACTACCACGTCCTGATGACATTCTTGTTTCCACTTACTAAAACGGCACTAGCTAACGAATAAGCACGGATAAGCACAAATAAGCAGACTAATCAGTTTCTAGGGCTATTGTTATGGTGTAGACATGGTCCCAAGGCTACATTCTGCCATAGGAACAGCTTACATACGAAAACTGTTAAATTGTCAAAGTAACATTTTGTCAAATTTGTCGTGTTTTAGCAACGAATAATTTCGATTAAAACCTGTCCAACATGATAACCGAAGTTTGTTTCCTTGCAGCACGCATCAAAAGAATGCATTAGTTGTAACGGCCGGTCTGTTAGCTGGCGCACCAAGTTTGCGCCGGCCGCACAAACTTGTTGCGTGAAAAACCCTGCGGACTCGCGCCTTATCGTAAATGCCACAGGCATGTTATCGAGACAAAGCTTGCAAAATGCTTGCATATTCATGATTTAAATGGCAATCAATCCAAATTGAGGATGAAATATCTTCATCTAAGGGTCTTTTATTCGGCAAATGCCCTTGTCCGGCCCGCCAAACGCCCTAAATCCTCAAAACAGTGGTTTCAGCGGCGGCGCATGCTAAAATCAAAAGTTCAGCGCTAAAGGCTAATAATTGTTTATATGGAAATTTATAGGCAGATATTGGCGAGCATAGTCTATCCATGGCCAAGCCTGGATAGGCCGTGCGTGCATTAGCGCACTCGTTTTCAACCCAAGCTCTAAATTGCCGGCCCGCCAATGGATCAATTCGCTAAAGAAACACTCCCGATTTCCCTTGAAGAAGAAATGCGCAAGAGCTACCTCGATTACGCGATGAGCGTAATCGTAGGACGTGCCTTGCCGGATGTACGTGACGGCCTGAAGCCTGTGCATAGGCGTGTGCTGTTCGCGATGCACGAAATGAACAATGTGTATAACCGACCCTTCGTCAAATGCGCGCGTGTGGTCGGTGAAGTCATGGGTAAGTATCACCCGCACGGCGATGCATCGATCTACGACACGCTGGTGCGTATGGCGCAGGATTTTTCGCTGCGTTACACACTGGTGGACGGCCAGGGCAACTTCGGCTCGGTCGACGGCGACAATGCCGCGGCGATGCGTTACACCGAGTGCCGCCTGGACAAGATCGCCAATGAAATCCTGGCCGATATTGAAAAGGAAACCGTCGATTTCGTGCCCAACTACGACGGCAAGGAAAAAGAACCTTCGGTACTGCCTACCCGCATTCCCAACCTGCTGATCAACGGCGCGTCCGGTATCGCGGTAGGTATGGCGACCAATATCCCGCCGCACAATATTACTGAAGTG
>JABDED010000110.1:156-6198 GCA_013287275.1 Betaproteobacteria bacterium | reverse complement strand
TGCGCACGCCTTCCACCAAGCAGCGCCAGGAGCCTTTATGCGTCAGGTAAGGAGTGAAAGTGAGCTGCAGCATGCCCAGCAATTCGCCCTTGTCTTCCACTACAACCAGCTCATTGTTGGGATCGTTGTCTATAGCTGCAAACGCGCTGAGGTAGGCCGCGTTTAAGGGCAGCGATGCATCTTCGCGCTGTGCGCCCAGCTTGTCATCCGCCAGCAGGGCCACCAGCGCGGCCAGGTCGGATTGCTGCGCTCTCCTGAATTCCATCGCCGCCCCTTTTACTTGCCAAGGGCTTGCAAAAGCTGCCCGGTGCTGCGCACCCGGCCCATCTTGGGGAAGATGTGCTGTACGCTGAACCGGTGCAACTCTTCGGATATGCTGGTCATCGCATCTTCAGCAAACACCAGTTCAAAGCCCTGATCAAAGGCCTGCCTCGCAGTGGATTCCACGCCGAAGTTGGTCGCGATGCCGGCCATTACTATGCTGCGTATGCCGCGCCGCCTGAGCTGCTGTTCCAGGTCGGTACCGTAGAAAGCGCCCCATTGTTTCTTGGTGATCAGTACGTCGCCCGCCTGCACGCCTGCCTCCGGCACCAGCTCGCAGGCATTTGCCGGCAAAGGCGGCGCATCGGGCGGGCGGGTAGTCGGCGTATCGGCCGGCAATTTCAGTATTTCGTCGATCAGCACGCGCACATACACCACGGCGCAGCCCCTGGCGCGAAAAGCCTCTGCCAGGCGCACCGATTGCGCCACCACCTGCGGTCCGCTCAAGGGAGCCAGTGGCCGGCCCACGATAGCGTGCTGCAGGTCGATCAGGATCAGCGCAGTGCTTGCCGGGTTTATTGCAAAATCGGTCATAATTTCTCCGCTGCTAAATTTGGGTCGCTGAGCATGCAACAGGGCCGCCACGCCGGCGCCGGCTCGGCGGCCCATTCATGGACCGGCAAATCAATACGCCCAATAAGGCCCGGGCCCCTTGGGCGTAGTGGAATTTTCAATAGCGACAAACACTCGGCGCCCGAAGAAGAAAGGCAATCCCCAGTCAAAGGTGTTGCCGCCGGCGGATCCTCCCACCTGCGCGGCGGAAATCGAAAACGGTAGATTGTCCACGTTTTCAATATTGAAATTGACGGTGCCCGATACCACTCCCTTGCTGTCGGTATTTAGCGCGCTCAGGCTCAAGGTCGCGGGCGGACAGTAGAACCCGCCGGAGGTGCCGCATAGAGTGATGCTCGAGTCCGGGAAATAATAACCGTTGGAGCCGCTATCCAGATAGGAAGCGGTAAGCGCCTTGCCCTTGTAGGTGGTGGTAAAGTTGCCGACCGTATTCGTGGTATATACAGTTTCCGAAGCAAAGGCATTATTCGTCTGCGTGCCTATGCCGAATATCAACGAACCGCTGGTGGAATTCACGCCGCCGGCAGGCACTGACGGCAACACCAGGATCACGCCGTTATTATCTTGCGGAAAAGAGGCTACCGGATTGGAAACCTGTTTCGCCAAAGGCAGGCTGGTGCCGGTGCATGTCAGACCAGAGCAGGCGTAATAGGCGCCGGCAGCCGCTGAATTTACGCAGGTATTGCCGCAATCTTCTTTGAACACGCCTATTCCCAATATGCCGTTGGCGCCAAGATTAGCCACCGTTCCCAGATTGCTCAGGCCGCTACTGCAGCTGGCAGGCGTATTCGAAAATACTGCCGACGCATCGCCGACGATATTCACCGGCAGGCTGGACGCCACTTCTCCAGCGATTTTGACATCCGCCAGCCTGACCGAACCCCAGGTATAGCCGCTGGTGAATTTGACGCATTCGGCAACCGCAATGCCGGCAGTATTTTGCACCGAAGGCAGCGCCAGCGAAGTATCCAGTATGCCCGGCGCGATGATGCGCAGGCCGTATGAACCGGTGTCCACCAGGATGTGGTCGATAGTCTGGCAACTACTGGTTCCCGGGGCGCAGATAGTCACGCTGACATAAGGCTGGTTGATCACGCCGCTGGCTGCCGCCGGACCGCTGTCGACCGTCATTGCCGCTGTATTATTTACCGGTACAGGGGTCACAGGCGTGGTCGGGGTCGAAGAGCCGCCCCCGCCGCCGCATGCGGCCAGCGCAAGGCAGGACACGACGGACACGGCAGCAACGCCGCGGACGATCCCGGCGCGCCTCGCCGCGGATGGCTGCAAGGAATAATTAAACAGGTGCTTCAATGTAAGCTGAAGGCTGGCAAAAAATCTCATAGGTAGTCCCTGTGGATATTATTGGATGTCGTCTGCAGTAAAGCCGCTGGGAAATTCACTCGCCACCCACGCCCGCCCTTCAAAAGCGCGCATGTGTCCGCCGGACTGGATCACGATGTCCGGGCGATTGATGGATACTTGCGAATTCCCTGCCCTGGGCTTCTTGGACGTTTCCGCATTCAGCGTGGCGACATGCTTGCCCAGCACTTCCTGCAAATCGGGCATGATGGGGCCGGTCCAGCTGACCGCAAACACGGTGCCGCTGGCGGCCGCCACATATTCCCGCACGACGGTGCCCGAAGACAAGGTGCTCTCATTGACGCGGAAATTGCTCCTGGAATTATCCGCCGCCAGCACGCGCACCTGCCGCCCGCTGTCTTTCACGCCGAAATCGGTAGGCGCGCCGCCCAGCGCAGCGCCGGCCGCGCCGCTATACACAGACAAATACGCCGACAATAGTAAGAATGGAACGGTGATACGCATAAAAACTCCCTGATAAGCCCAAAGACAAGCCCAAAAACAAACCCAAAGACAAGCGCCATTCCCGGCCCGGTCAAGCAAGCGGCAACATGCCGGGCGGGCCAATAAACCGATGCACAAAACTTCAATACCTCATGACAATGTAAAGACTGTCGTCCACGCCGTCTGTAACGGGTTGTAAGCGCAGCGGCAAAACAGGCGAGTTGCAAGTCTTGCACTAACATTCTATCAAGATAACAGCTAGTCCTGTTTGGCGGATTGCAAGGCCGCTTCGTTTTAATTTGCTTTCATCGTTTTAATTCAATAAAAATTGAACCACCGGTACATAAAACTGTCCATTGCCTTTGCTTGCATTTACACAAAGCTTTTTTTAAACTCTGCATACAATGAAATTTCAGCGCAGTACAAAGCTACTCGGTACAAAGCTATATACTCGGCGCAGCATTCTTTGTTATGATCACGGCAAGTATATAATCCGGCACCTAATCCAAGCATGTTGAAGGCCCTACTATCCACCAAGCCCAGGCTGGCAAGCACTCCACACCCGTGGCAGTCCCTGCATGCCCGTGCCGGTCGTGGCTGGCGTGCCTGGGTGGCCGTGCTCACCGTCATCAGCTTTGTACTGCTGGTTTCCACCGCCGCAACGCATCACCATGCAACATCGCTGGAAGACCAGGGTTGCTCGCTGTGTACTGCGGCCATCCATCAGCTGTCAGGCGCGGAACCCGCGCTGGCGCTGGCGCAAACGGTGGTATTCCTGGCCTACCGGCTTCCCTCCCTGCAAACGGTCAGCGTCACCTATCTGACCCCGTTGCTGTTCCCACCTAGCTGCGGCCCTCCCGCACTCTGCTGATCCCGCTTGCCATAGTCTGAGTAGACTGAATTTGATGCTGCCCGCCACCCGCAGGCGGTAGACAATATTCAATCAGCTTTCTTGGCCTGACGCCCTGTCGCCTTCATCCTGGACTGCGCTTGCCTGCGCAATCCTGTTATGGGCATGGGGTCCTGCCGCAAGCCGGATTCACTCCTGAAATTTAAAAAATTAGAATGCGCTGCCCGCAAAACGCGGGGCATCGCCATTGATCCTATTTCAAGACTTTAAAGCTTTAAAGGTTTATTATGCAAGGTCCGCAACGCACTCCCCACCCGCAACGCACTCCCCAATTACGCAAGCTGCCGTTGATACTGGCAGGCTTGTTCGTTTCATCCCTGGCCTCTTCCGCCTGCGCTGCCAGCCTGCAAAGCGAGGTCCGCAACATCCAGGGCCAGCCGCTGCCGAATACCCAGCTCAGGCTGTTGTCTGCCGCCGGCGCAGAAGTAGCGACCACGCAAACCGACGCCAATGGCCAGGCCGTGTTCGCCGAGGTCGCCAGCGGGCGCTATATGGTAGAGGTAAAAGGCAATGCCGCCAGCCGTAAAAACATCGATATCGCCGCGGCAGACGCCAAGGTATCTCTGGTGGTGGATGCGGTGCCTACCGTCGAAGTGACCGCAGCCCACCTGAAGAGCGCCCGGGTTGAGCTGTCGCCCAAGATCGGCACCACGATCTACTCCATCGACAAGCACATGGTCGATATGCTGGGCCAGGGCGACAGCACGCCTTTCAATGAAGTCTTGTTGCGCCTGCCCGGCGTGGCGCAGGATTCCAAGGCGTCCGGCGGGCTGCACGTGCGCGACGACCATGCGAATGTCCAATACCGCATCAACGGCGTGCAACTGCCGGAGAGCATCACCGGTTTTGGCCAATCCATCGATACCCGCCAGATCGATGAAACAGATTTTGTGACCGGCGCCCTGCCCGCGCAATTCGGCTTGCGCACCGCCGGCATCGTCGATATCCAGACCAAGGAAGGCCATACCACGCCGGGCGGACGCATAGGACTGCTGGCCGGCAGCAATAATTATTACAACCCCAGCGCCGAATTCTTCGGCACCAAGGGCGCGTTCAACTATTACCTGTCCGGCAGCTACCTGTCCAACTCAATGGGTATAGAAAACCCGACCCCGGCGCGCAACGCAATCCACGACAAGACCGGACAGACCAAGACTTTCGGCAACCTGTCTTACTTTGTCGACGACAATACCCGCCTGGGCATGATGTTCGGCACCTATAACGGCAAGTTCCAGATCCCGAATAATCCAGGGCAGTCGCCGGCGTTTTCATTGACCGGCGTCAGCGACGCGGATGCCGGCACCAGCACGCTGCCCTCATCCAACCTGAACGAAAACCAGCGCGAGGCAAACCGCTTCCTGGTGCTATCTTTCCAGAAAACCCTGGGCGACCTGAACTACCAGCTGTCGGCCTTCCACCAGTATTCGGAATTGCATTTCACGCCTGACGCAGCCGGTGACCTGGTATATAACGGCGTTGCGTCCGATACCCTGCGTTCCAACTCGTCCAGCGGCGTGCAGGCGGATATCAGCTACAAGCTGAATGCATCCCACACGCTGCGTTCCGGCCTCGTACTCACCCGCCAGACCACGCATAGCGACAACACAGTGGCGGTTTTCCCTGCCGGCAGCGACGGCACACAAACTTCCACCGATCCATTCAGGATAGTCGACAACTCCGGCAAGACCGGCACTATCTATAGCCTGTATGCGCAGGACGAATGGCATATCTCGGCGCCGCTGACACTGAACTATGGCGTGCGCTTTGACCATGTATCGGCTTTTGTGCAGGAACAGCAATGGAGCCCGCGCCTGAACCTGGCGTACAAACTGAGCGAGGACACTGCGCTGCATGCAGGCTATTCGCGCTACTTCACGCCGCCGCCGCAAGAACTGGCTTCGCAGGAAAGCATCAACCTGTATGCGAACACCACCAATGCGCCAGCGATAGCAACGTCGGACAATGTCAAATCCGAACGCACGCATTATTTTGATGTCGGCCTCAGCCACAAGGTCAACGACAGGCTGACGCTGACCGCCGACGCCTATTACAAAAAAATCCGCAATATGCTGGATGAAGGCCAGTTCGGCCAGGCGCTGATCCTGTCTCCGTTCAACTATGACAAAGGCTATGCGAAGGGACTGGAATTGTCTGCGGTATACAACGACAAGCGCTGGGGCGCGTTCCTGAATGTGACGCTGCAAAAGGCGCAGGCGAAAAACATCATCTCCGGCCAATCGCTGTTCGGCCCGGATGAGCTGGCCTACATCGCCAACCACTATATCTATGTGGACCACGACCAGACCTACTCGGTTTCCGGCGGCGCGCACTACCACTTCGGCAATTCGCAGATCAGCACAGACTTCCTGTATGGCAGCGGCCTGCGCAAGACTCCGGACGGCGGCACGCCTAACTCGGCATCCCTTCCCTCCTAT
>JABDED010000110.1:0-146 GCA_013287275.1 Betaproteobacteria bacterium | reverse complement strand
CTCACGCACAACTGGAAAAAAACGGCGGTCGGCGACATAGAAGGGCGCATCTCGCTGGTCAACCTGTTCGACAAATCCTATCTGCTGCGCGACGGTTCCGGCGTCGGCGTCGGCGCTCCGCAATATGGCGCGCGCCGTACGCTGTA
>JABDED010000109.1 GCA_013287275.1 Betaproteobacteria bacterium | reverse complement strand
CTGTAGCGGATTGCATTGTCCAGCAGGTTGTCCAGCAAGATGCGCAGGCTGTCCGCGTGGCCCATGAGCTGGGCCGGCATCTCGGTGCGTATGCCAAGGTCGATATTCTTGTCTGCGGCCGCCATCGCAAAATCGCTGATTGCGCCGTGCACCAGCGCCTGCATGTCCACCGCTTCCGGTATATGCTCGACGGCGCCGGGCTCTTGCCGGGCCAACGTCAGCAGTTGCTGGACCAGGTGGATCGCCCTTTCCAGGCCCTGCTTCAGGTCGGCAAAGGCTTCGTCGCGCTGCTGGCCGCCGGCGGCGCGCTCCGCCAGCAATATCTGCAGCTTCAACGCTGTCAGCGGCGTCTTCAGCTCATGCGCGGCGTCGGCGATGAAATTGCGCTGGGCCTTGATCGCCGTGTCCAGCCTTTGCAGCAACGCATTCAGGGCCTGCGTCAACGGTTGCACTTCGCGCGGAACGCCGGTTTCGGAAATCGGCGTCAACGCTCCTGCATCCCTGCTCTGCACGTCGCTGGCCGCGCGCTGCACCGCCGACAGGCTGCGTCCCACGGTGACCCAGATCAGCGCAGCCAGGAAGGGCAGGATCAGCAACAGCGGTGCGACCGTCTTCAAAGCCAGCCTGGCGGCCAGTTCCAGCCGGGCTCTGAGCGGCTGGGCGACCTGCACCACGGTGTCGCCCAGCTGCGCGCTATATACGCGCCAGGCGGTGCCGTGCGAGGAAAAATCGGAAAAGCCCAGTTCGGCGCGCTGAGGCAGCGCCGACGTGTCATGCGAATGGTAGATGCGCAGGCCGTTGGTATCCCAGATCTGGATGATGATGTCTTCCTGTATGTTGGACAATTCCGGCCGCGTGGGGATCAGCGGCGCATACGACTGCGACGGCAGCGAAGCGACCAGTTGCTTCATCTGGTAATCGAACAGCTGGTTGGCCTGTTCGCGCGCCTGCACATAGATCATGCTGCCGGCAAGCACGATGCCGGCCAGGATACCAACCGACAGCCACAACAGCAGCGTGTGCCGGATCGATGCATTAGGAGGATGGATGACGTCGCCGACTACGCTCATGCCGGCCTCGGTACCATGTAACCGACGCCGCGTATATTCTTGATGAAATCGGCGCCCAGCTTTTTGCGCAGCGCGTGAATGTAGACTTCGACAGTATTGCTTTCCACCTTGTCATCCCAGCCATAGAGTTTTTCCGCCAGCTGCGCTGGGGAAAATACGATGCCCGGACGATCCAGGAAGGCTTCCAGCAATGCAAACTCGCGCCCTGACAATACGACCGGCTTGCCTTGCAGGGAAACCTCGTGCGTAGCGGGATTCATCGTCAGCTCACCGAAGCTGATTACCGGATCGACCCGCCCGGACTGGCGCCTCAGCAAGGCGCGGATGCGCGCTTCCAGCTCTTCCAGGTCGAAAGGCTTGACCAGGTAGTCGTCGGCACCCGAATCCAGGCCCTTGACCCGGTCCGCCACCGCGTCGCGCGCTGTCAACACCAGCACCGGAATCGGGTTACCCTTGCGACGCAAGGAGGCCAGCACTTCCAGGCCGGTTTTTCCCGGCAAACCCAGGTCCAGCAGCAACAGGTCATAACTTTCCGCCGCCAGCGCGCTTTCCACTGCGGCGCCGTCCTGTACCCAGTCGACGGTAAAGCCGTCCTGCCGCAAACCCTTGCGCAGGCCCTCGCCCACCATCGCATCATCTTCGACCAGCAATAATCGCATTACCCTCACCTCGCGTGCAAACATCACACCGATTTTAGCTGAAGACTGCAACTTGCGAAGCTTGTTACGCGGCCTTGCGCAAAAATGCCTTGTATGCCCGGGCGGGACGGTAACTACCGATCGGTCAATTTCCAGACATAGATGACCTTGATCCACAGCTGCTGCGGCTTGCCATCCACGGTGCCCGGCTTGTTCCTGCAGCTACCGGACAGCAATTGAGATTTGACGGCATTGTCCAGGTTCCGGTAGCCGCTGGACCTCTCCACCTTGGCATCGGCAACGCTGCCGTCTGCGGCGATCAGCACGTCCAACCCCACGCTGCCGGTCTCTTCATTGCGTATCGACGCGCGTGGCCACTCCGGCCGACATCCCGGCGTATCGAAATTAACTACTGCCGGCACCACGGCAGGGCCGGCAGGCTTCGCCGCTACCGCTTCCACGACGGGTTTGGCGACGATGGTAGGCGGCAGGCTGTTATCCAGCGGCTTGACCTGTGTGCTGGTGATGGCCAGCTGCTGCGGCTGGGCCGGCACAGCGACTTCCGGGGGGGGAATATACGGCAGTTGCACGACTACTTTGGGCGGCGCGGCAAAGTCCGGCTGCTGGATAATTTTAGGTGGAGGCTCTTCCGGCGGTTTCTTGATCTCTTCTACCAGCTTGACCAGCACCGGGCTATGCATCACTTCCAGCACCCGATAGCCGGCACCGTTGATCAGCGCATACACTAGCAGTACATGAAATGCTGCCGTCAGCGCGACGCCGCTGAATTTCTTGCCCGGCTCCTGATAATGCTCGGTAAAATTCATGGCAACACCTCCCGCATGCAAGCCCGGCATGGGGTGTATTTTGAAGGGCGCAACACTCATCCCGGCGCAATTTTCGCTACTTACAGGTTTATATCATTGCCGCAGAAAATCAAATCTAAAAAGAAATAGCCATCCCCCCTTCCATGCCAAGGGCCAGGTTGCGGACATAAAGTGCCGCTTGCCGGAAACCAACAAAACCTGCGCTATTTCTGACGCGATTCGAAGAGGGCACCTACGGAATGCGCTCACTCCTGGCTTTAACATGAGGGCTGAACCCCTGATTAATTTCTTCGCCTGGCTTGTAGCCAGGTGTGCGTTTCGCTGGGCGGGCCGATGGCGGCTCAAGGCCTGCGCGCTGTGCGTGGAGGCGCACATTGTGACAAGAGGGAGAGCTTTGATGGAGAGCTCGCTGCTGCATCCCGCCCTTGTCCCTCGCGAGATATGGAACCGCATTCATTTTCCGCTCCGGGCCGGCATGCCGCGCTTAACCGGGGAGTCCCTTTTTTCCGCTTTTTCCTCACCAATTCTGCGAAAAACATGCCGCTCAAGGTTTGCGGCCCCAGGCCGCATGCTATTCTCACTATAAAAATTTCCCCGCAGCAAATATCTAAATGACCGGCCGAGTGAGTTGCTTACCTTAATGCAATTGTTAAACATAATAAAAACCCGGTGGCAACACATCGCCGGTTTATACTTTTGTGACATGCTTTGAACTGCGCTCTATTCCCATAGCAAACGCATCGGCACCGGCCAGCATCAGGCCGCACTACAATAAGGCGGGAGAAAAATGATGCAATCTCATCGCAGGCGGGCAATCGCGGCGCTATTGACGATGCTAGCGGGCAACGCAGCAATGGCCGACGACAAGATCATCCTCTTGTATAACGAACGCATTCCCTATATGGAAACACAGGCAAACGGCGATGTCGCAGGATTAACCGCCACCCCGGCCAAACTGGCTTTTACCAGGGCTGGAATTCCATTTGAATGGAAAAAACTTCCCACAGTCACGCAGCTCCAGTGGATACAGGGAAATCAAAAAAAAGCCTGCATGATAGGATGGTATAAAAATAGCGACAGGGAAAAGATAGGCAAATTCAGCCACGCCATTTATGAGGACAGGCAAATCCTTGCCGTGGGCCTGGCGACCAATCCGAAATTCGGCGACGACAAATCTGCCAGGGAACTGGTCGACAATCGCCAGTTGGTATTATTGGTCAAGGAAGGCTATTCCTATGGCCACGTCATTGATGAGCTGATTTCCAGCAAGAGCCCCAGGATAAGCGTTACCGTCGGTGAAAACATCAATATGCTGAGCATGCTGATCTATAAAAGGGCGGATTATTTTTTTGTCGGCGAAGATGAGGCAAGCGAGTTGATGAGGCGCTCCGGGCACAACCACAAAGATTTCAAGATCCTGCACTTCGCAAATATCTTGCATGAAGATCCCAGGCGCCTATGGTGCACCAGCCAGGTGCCGGATGCCACGATGGAGAAACTGAACGCGGAAGTCGACCGTATCTGGACTAAACGCTAGCCTGCTACTGCCCAGCAATCTCCTGGTATCATGCCAGGCTCCCATAGGAGGAAATAATGCCTGACCATCCCACGCTGCAAGAACTGTCCGCCGTGCTGCGCCACCTGCACAGGGCCCTGATCGAGGCCGAGAGCGCCAATTTCCCCGGCGCTACCGGCCCTTTCGACCGGCTGGTGTTGGTGGTCGAACATCCGGGCTTTAACTGGCTGCATGCGCTGTCTGAACTGATCGTGGAAATCGATGAGCTGGCGGATACCGGCACGGCAAGCGGCCAGGCGATCACCCCCTGCAAGGACATCATAGAGAGATTGCTGGGCCCCGCGCCGGCCTTGCGTGAAGATTTTCGCAGCCGCTACCTGGAGCTAATGCAGACTGCGCCGGATGTGGCAATCGCATCCGGCGCAGTAAGGCGCCTGCTAGCGCGGCTTTGAACTGTGCCTGAGCGGCGGACCGCACTTAAAACAGTGAGCCGTTAAGATCTTCAGCCTGTCTTTGCAGCTTGGCCGTCGCCGGCTTGGGATCGGGTACCGCCATCATCATCTCGGCCGGATGCGCCTGCAGGTAGGCCCTGGCCCGCCGCGGATCGCGGCAATTCAGCCAGTCGTCGTAGCCGGCACGGGGAATGATCACCAGCGAGCGTTTTTCATCTTCAGGACGATGGAAGCGCTTCATCAGCGGATGCTGGTCCGCGTTCACGGTCAGCTGCGTGAAAGAAAACGCCCTGCTGCCGTCGGCCTCTTGCCAGGAGCGGTACAGGCCGGCCACGGCAAAAGGCGCAGCGTCGGCCTGGCCTATGCGCCAGCGCACCGCGCTGCCGGTTTCCCAGTTCGGCTCATAGTACGCGTGCATGGGCACCAGGCAAAGCTGCCCCTGCTGCCATGGCAGCGCATAGCTGGGTCGCTCGGCGATGGTTTCGGTGCGCGCATTCATCGTCGAGTAGTGCTTCATGTCGGCTGGGATATGGCGCCTGGGCACCATGCCGTACCCGGCTGCCACGACGGCGCGCTGCCCCGAACGCCTGGCAACGATGATAGGCGCCGGATAATCCTGGTACACCTCATCCGCCCATTCGCCGGGCGAATTCACCAGCACGTCGAAATGCTCTTCCAGCGTCTTTTTCCCAACGGTCAAAAAATTAATGCACATAATCCATATAAAAATTCACGGCGCAAAGCAGGATTATCTTCTGTAAACCGGTTTTCGTCATCTTCACGGCTGATGCGGGGTGACGGTTTACGGCTTATTTCATTCATTGCCAATCATTTAATACCATTGGTGATGATCCGTGGTTTAATTGCCGGCAACCGAAAGAATTTCCATTCTTGCATACGCCCATAGAGAACTGACGCAGGCTCGGGCAAGGCATACTGGATTAATATTAGGGACAGGCGAGCGTTAAAACTCACTCACCATCCACTAAGCTGGCGCTTTTGAATTATAAATTTCATGAAAACAAGCAAACCGGCGTTCACCGGCTTCCTGCCCAAGCTGCTGGCTAGCCTGGCCGCCGGCATGGCATTCATCAGCTTCGCGCACGCTCAGGAAATCACCATACTGATGAGCGAAGAACTGGATGAAAAAAACAATATGATCCCGCTCGCGCCCGAAATAACCGAAAGGCTGCATGCAGTGGAAGCCGCGGCAGGATTAAAATTCGACATCAGGCGCTATCCGTGGAAACGGGCGCTGATCAATGTTGAAAACGGCGAGGGGCTCGTGTTCGGGATATCCAAAACCCCGGAACGCCTGCGCCGCTTCACTTTTTCCGAGGCTGTCATGTCCGATGTCGCCTGGCTGGTCACCTCCTGCGATGCGAGCTTCCCTTTTTCATCGGTCAACGACCTGAAAGGCAAGACCATAGGCGTCGTGCGCGGCACCAGCTACGGCCAGGAGTTTGATGCGCAAAGCAATGTGCTGTTCAAAGTGGAAGACGATACCAATTCCAATCCGGCGCGGCTAAGGAAATTATTGGTAAAACGCACCGACGCCATCATCATCTATAGCAGCAACCTGGAGCGCGAGGCCCTGGAAGCGGCCACCAACAAACAGTATGCCGAAAGCCAGACCGGCGCCGGCGGGCACGGCGCAAAGATGTTTTGCATCCTGCCCAAACCGGTTTCCGTGCAGGACG
>JABDED010000108.1 GCA_013287275.1 Betaproteobacteria bacterium | reverse complement strand
GCGAGTGCATCGTGGCGGGCCGGCGCTACCGGCGGTGCGACTGTGGCGACTACCGGGCGCTGCATCAGGTGGGCGCCCGCCGGCATGCCGGCTGGCCTGGCATTGCCCAGTATGCTTTCTTTAACCGGAGCAAACTGCGGCGCCGCTGTTGCCACTTCGGCCTTGCCGAATTCATTGGGTCGCAGCGAGCGGGCTATCGGAGCCACTGACCTGCCCGTGATAAAAGCTGCTGCGGGAACGGCGGTCACCGCATTCGTCACGTTCTGGTTGATGTAGACATTCCTGTTGATGGTTGTGCGATTGATGATGACAGTTTCATTCACCCGGTCGAAGTAGCGTGGGCTGGCGCGATAGCCGGGGCGGTAGCTCTCGCCGGGCGCCAGCGGAAACCAGGCGACGCCCGGACCGCTGTTGCGCCCTGAAGTGATGGACAGGCCGACACTGACGCCACCGCCGACAAAGGCCACCAGCGCCGGCGCATACACGGGCGCAGTATGCAGCCTGGGACCGGGCACCCAGCACCAGCCGGAGTGGATATACGCCCACCTGCCATAGTGGTAAGGGGCAAATCCCCAAGGGGCGTCGTCAATCCAGGTCCAGCCCCAGGGGGCCACCCAGGTCCAGTGGCCGGTGCGGTAGGGCGACCATCCTGCGGTAACTACGCGAGGCGCCCATACTGCACCGTATTCGGGGTCATTGCTCCAGGTGCCATAGCTGTCGAGCTGCTCGTAGCCTATGATTTCGCGCGACACGTAGCGGGCGGAGGTTGAGGCTTCCTCGGCCCGGTCGCGGTCGCGTGCCCAGGCATCGAAGCTGTCATACGGCGCTGCCGTGCCCAGCGCGGCTTGCGACAGGTTGGTGCCGGAAAAAACCATTTGCTCGTTTTCATGCACGGTCAGGTTGTCGTTGTCGCCGTAGACTATGCCTATGCCTTGCCTGACCGTTACCGCGGTCGTGCTGCCGTCAGCGGCGACGCTGAGCCTGTATTCGCCGGGCTCCTGTATCACGAAGGCCAGGTTGGGGGTATCTATTTCAAAGCTTTGATTGTTTGGCAGGGAACGCACGCGTACGCTGATGCTGCCCTGGCTCAGCTTTAGCTGTGCTGTGTCGTCGGTCAGGCCCAGGATGTTCAGGTTGGTCATGCTTTCCAGCCGTACTGCGGTGGAGCCCAGGTGTAATTCGGCGCGCGCGCCGCTATCCGCCCATACGCTGTCGCCCACGGTAAGGGGGCGGTTCAATTCCGCATACGCCCAGGTGTCGCTGGCTGCCGGCGCAAAAGTTACATTGCCGCTGATGTAGTTGAGCCGCGCGACCCGCCCGGACGGATCGGCTTGCGCCTGGGCGCCGCCTATGGCCGATAGTAATGCCACCGCGCACGCGAGCGCCTTGAATGCGGCACTGGTTGATATCAAGAGTTTCATTTCCGTCTCCGGCCATGCTTAATCCATGGCATTCGTATATAGATATTCAAGTTAACGCGCCAGCTTCAAATCGGGATGTTACGAAGTGTAAATGAGACCGGTATCTGTTACTGCCCAGGGTACGAAACGGGCAGGATACCCTCTTAAACGTTGTCGATCGGGAAAGGTTGACCGGCCCGGGGCCGGGTATGCTTATATATACATGGGAGCTTAATTTTGTTACACTTACGCAGCTGCTAGTGGATGAGGGGCTGTAAATATTTAGCCTGAATGCAGGCGCCAGGAAAAAATAAGCGGGCCGCTTCGAAGCGGCTTTTTTGTTATTTATTCGGCATGCCGCCTGGCCGCCCAGTCGATACGGGGCGCCGTAAATCCATTAGAACGTAAATCCTTTAAAATAACGGTTTGAATATCTGGCGGACTACGCCAACGAAAGCATCAAACCAGCTGCGCGGCCGAAAACCAAGGCAGCGCTTTCAGCAAGCGCCTAATTCAGGATACTTTCCATGAGCATGTCAAACACCAAAGAAATCGTTGAAGAACTCCGCGCCGGCCGCATGGTCATCCTGGTGGATGAAGAAGATCGCGAGAACGAAGGCGATCTGGTGCTGGCGGCAGAGTTCGTGACGCCTGAGGCGATCAATTTCATGGCCAAATTCGGTCGCGGCCTGATCTGCCTGACGCTGACGGAAGAGCGTTGCGATCAATTGAACCTGGCGATGATGACCAGCCGCAACGGCACTTCCTACGGCACCAACTTTACCGTATCGATAGAAGCGGCCGAGGGCGTCACTACCGGTATTTCTGCCGCCGACCGGGCCCGCACGATACAGGTAGCAGTTGCCAAGAATGCCAAGGCCAGCGACATCGTACAGCCGGGACATATCTTCCCGCTGAAAGCGCAAAAAGGCGGCGTGCTGATGCGCGCTGGCCATACCGAGGCCGGTTGCGACCTGGCTGATCTGGCGGGACTGACGCCAGCGGCGGTCATCTGCGAAATCATGAAGGACGACGGCACCATGGCGCGCTTGCCGGATCTGATGGAATTCGCCAAGGAGCACGGCCTGAAGATAGGCACGATTGCCGACCTGATCCACTATCGCAGCCAAAACGAGAGTATCGTCGAGCGTGTCGCCGAGCGCGAGATGCAGACCATGCATGGCGGCTTCAAGGCGGTTGTTTATCGCGACAAGCCGAGCGGGTCCGCCCATCTGGCGCTGGTGCACGGGAATATTACTCGCGACACCGAGGCGCTGGTACGCGTGCATCAGCCGGTGTCTATCCTGGATTTGCTGGAGAGCGAAGTCACGACCCATTCCTGGAATGTATCGTCGGCAATGGCAGCCATCAAGGCATCCGAAGCCGGGGTCATCGTTTTGCTGAACTGCGAAGAGTCTGCGGAACAGATGTTCGAGCAATTCAAGGCCCTGAGCACCCCGGAATCGCGTCCGCAAGGGCGCGCAGCGCGCATGGATTTGCGTAACTACGGTATCGGCGCGCAGATACTGAAAGACGTCGGCGTATGCAGGATGAAATTGCTGGCCAATCCGCGCAAGATGCCGTCCATGACGGGCTTCGATCTTGAGGTGACCAGCTACTTTGACAAGCCGTGCTCGGAGTAGCAATATCCGATTGCATCCATAGAAACGAATTTAACCCATTTTGAGCGCCCAGGCGCAAGCGAGAACACCATGACAGTTGGACACTACGAATCAAACCTGGACGGCGCCGGCGTACGCATCGGCATAGTACAAGCCCGCTTCAACGAAAAAGTCGGCAGCGGCCTGCTGTCTGCCTGCCTGGCGGAACTCGCCCGGCTGGGCGTGCTGAATGAAGACATCCTGCACGTGACCGTTCCGGGTGCACTGGAAGTGCCGCTGGCGCTGCAAAAGCTGGCCGAAACCCATCAGTTCGATGCGCTGATCGCATTGGGTGCGGTGATACGCGGCGAGACTTACCACTTTGAGCTGGTGTCCAATGAATCTGGCGCCGGTATCACCCGCGTGGGCCTGGACTTCGGCCTGCCGGTCGCGAATGCGATCCTGACCACGGAAAATGACGAGCAGGCGGAGGTAAGGATGACGGAGAAGGGCGCCGATGCAGCCCGCGTCGCGGTTGAAATGGCCAACCTGACGCTGGCCCTGGAAGAGTTGGCAGAATCTACCGAAGACGCCAATTACGACGCCTGAAGCCTTGCCTACGTTGCCCAAGAATCAGTTTTTCGAGAATACTATGACCATAAAATCACAACACGCCAATCCCAGCAAGAGCCGTTCGCCAAGGCATCGCGCGCGCGAATTTGCGCTGCAAGGCCTGTACCAATGGCTGTTGAACAATGAAGATGCCGGCGCGATCGAGGCGCATATCCGTGAAGCGCACGGGTTTGACAAGGCCGACAGGGAGCATTTCGATTCCCTGTTGCATGGCAGCATCAAGCAGTCGCTGGAATTGCGGGAGGATATTGCGCCGTTGATCGACCGCAAGATTTCCGAGTTGTCGCCGGTAGAGCACGCGGCCCTGCTGATCGGTACCTATGAATTGAAGAATCACATAGAAATTCCTTACCGCGTTGTCATCAACGAGGCGGTGGAGTTGACGAAATCGTTCGGCGGCCTGGACGGCCACAAATATGTGAATGGCGTGCTGGACAAGCTGGCCGCCAGATTGCGTGCCACCGAGATAGGCGCGGGCAAATAGGCACGGCGCCGGTTATCCGGCAAGCGCAGCATCAAGATCAACCGCCTTTTCCTGTAACGGGGACAAGGCGGTTTTTTTATAAAAAGCCAATAAGATTGATATGGAAAATAATCTCGCATCAAGATTGCAGCATATAGCCCCCTTCCATGTGATGGAATTGATGAAGATGGCGGCCGAACTGGAGGCGCAGGGGCGGCACATCATCCACATGGGGATAGGCGAACCTGATTTTACGGCGCCCCAGCCCGTCCTGGATGCCGCAGCGAAGGCGATGGCGGACGGCCGCCTGCAATATACGTCGGCGCTGGGCATCCCTGCCTTGCGCGAAGCGATTTCCGCGTATTACCTGCGCACCTACCATTTGCAGGTTCCCGCATCCCGCATCATCGTCACGACCGGCGCTTCGGCAGCCTTGCTGCTGGCCTGCGCCGCACTGGTGCAGCCGGGCGCCGAAGTGCTGATGCCGGATCCTTGCTATCCATGTAACCGCCATTTCGTGGCGGCGTTCGAGGGCACGGCCGCACTGGTGCCCAGCGGCCCCGAGCACAGGTTTCAGTTATCCGACCAGATGGTGCGCAGGCACTGGTCGGCAGCGACTTCGGGTGTATTGCTGGCCTCGCCGTCCAATCCTACCGGCACCTCGATTGCCAGCGACGAGCTGGCGAAGATCATCGCCACGGTCAGGGAAAAGGGTGGTTTTACGATAGTCGACGAGATTTACCAGGGCTTGTCCTACGATGCGCAGCCGGTCTCCGCACTGTCGCTGGATGAGGACGTGGTGGTCATCAACAGCTTCAGCAAGTATTTCAATATGACGGGCTGGCGCCTGGGCTGGCTGGTGGTGCCGGAACGCATCGTGCCGCAGATGGAGAAACTGGCGCAAAACCTGTTCATCTGTCCGTCGTCCGTGGCCCAGCATGCGGCGATCGCCTGTTTTTCCGACGAGGCGATCGCGATCTATGAACTGCGCAAGCAAGAATTCAAGCGCCGGCGCGACTATATCGTGCCGGCCTTGCGCGAACTGGGATTTTCAGTGCCCGTGATGCCGGACGGTGCTTTTTATGTGTACGCGGATTGCTCAGTCCTGACTGACGACGCCGACCGGTTCACGCGCGATTTGCTGAATGAGGCCGGAGTGGTGTTGGTGCCGGGCCTGGATTTCGGCCCGTTCACCGCACACCGGTATATCCGCCTGTCCTATGCGACATCAATGGAAAACCTGCAGGAAGCGGTAGCGCGGATCGCAAAATTCCTGAAGAAATAAATCGTTCTGACAAATAAAAATGCCGCCTGGATGAAGCAGGCGGCATTTCTTCAGGTATTTCGGGATCAGAGTTTGGCGACCTGTTCCGGATTTTGCAGCTCGGTTGCGGTCGTCTTTACGTCGATCGCAATTTCCGGCTTGCGGGCTTCTTGTGGACGCGCTGGTGCTGCAGGCGCTACAAAGGTGGGCACTTTCTTGCCTGTGGCCACGTCTTTCAGGCGCCTGTACTCGGCCAATACCCGGCTGCCATAGCCGGAATCGTTTTCAAAGGCTGCTGCGCCTACATAGAGCTTCAGGCCGGCTTCTACAGAGCCGCCGCGCGACACGTAGTCTTTCAGTATCAGTGCGCCAACCTTGATATTGGCCACCGGATTCAGCGCCGCCTTGATGCCGCCCAGATCTTCAAATTTTTCCTGATGCACTTTGGACATCACCTGCATCAAGCCTTGCGCACCGACCGGGCTCTCGGCAAACGGATTCAATCCGGATTCTATCGCCATCACGGACAGGATCAGCAGCGGATCCAGCTTGATTTCCTTGGCGGTCAGATAGGCTGCGGAAACCAGCATATCGGTCGCGTCGCCGGCGACACGGTAGCGCTTGGCCAGCCAGTTGGTGACCCATTGCTGCTGGCGCTGGGTGCCCAGCATCTTGCTTTCTTCTTCGCTCAGGCCGGTTTTTCTGTCCAGCGCTGCGCCCGCCAGGGCCAGCCCCGCTTGCTGCGGCGTCGCCATCAGCATTGCCAGGCTTGGTGGAGGCACGCTATCGCTGCCTTCTTCTGCTGCCGCTTCTTCGGTGATGGTGAAGGGCGACAGGTCTTTAAATTTTTCAGCCAGGTCAGGTTTGATAAACATGACGGCCAGCGCAGTGATTGCTGCTACACCGAGTATCATCAGCAAGTGATGAATGGTGGTGATGAACCCATTTTTTGTATCGCGCGCAAAAATGCCGAATGCCTTGGTCGCGCTGGTCTTGCCGGCGGCCGCTAGGCTGCCTTGTTGTACTGCTAAAATGAAACGTTGAAACATG
>JABDED010000107.1 GCA_013287275.1 Betaproteobacteria bacterium | reverse complement strand
TATCTGGTTGCCGGCATCCTGATAGGCCCTGCAACTCCAGGTTATGTGGCCGATATGGCGCTGGCGGGGCAGTTGGCGGAAATCGGCGTGATGCTGCTGATGTTCGGTGTAGGCCTGCATTTTTCACTGGATGACCTGCTGTCGGTCAAGCGGATTGCCTTGCCGGGCGCCGTCGTGCAAATCGGCGTGGCGACGGCAATGGGCGCCGGTGTCGCCAGCCTGTGGGGATGGAGCCTGGGGGCGGGTATCGTGTTTGGCCTGGCGCTATCGGTCGCCAGCACCGTGGTGCTGTTAAAAGCGCTGGAAAGCCAGGGTGTGCTGGACTCGGTCAATGGCCGCATCGCAGTGGGCTGGCTGGTGGTGGAAGATCTGGTCATGGTGCTGGTGCTGGTCTTGTTGCCGCCGCTGGCGGCCTTGGGTAGCGGCCCTGCCGCAGGCGCCGGCGGAACGGGAATCTGGATCACCCTGGCCAAGACCATGGGGATGGTGGCGCTGTTCATCGGTTTCATGCTGGTGGTGGGACGCAAGCTATTCCCCTGGATATTGTGGCATGTGGCCCGCACCGGATCGCGCGAGTTGTTCACGCTGTGCGTGATCGCGGCGGCAGTCGGGATTGCCAGTGCTTCGGCCTCGCTGTTTGGCGTATCTTTCGCGCTGGGCGCTTTTTTTGCCGGCATGGTATTGCGCGAATCCGAGCTTAGCCTGCGGGCGGCGGAAGATTCCCTGCCTTTGCAGGACGCCTTCTCCGTACTGTTTTTTGTTTCGGTCGGCATGCTGTTCGATCCTATGGTGCTGATACAGCAACCCTTGCAGGTGCTGGCCGTGGTCGCCATCATCATTTTCGGTAAATCGATTGCCGCGTTCGCGCTGGTCTTGCTGTTCCGCTATCCGTTGAACACCGCATTGACGGTGTCGGCCAGCCTGGCGCAGATAGGCGAATTTTCATTCATCCTGGCGGGCCTGGGGGTATCGCTGGGTGTCTTGCCGGTGCAGGGGCAAAACCTGATACTGGCGGGAGCCATCATTTCCATAGCGCTGAATTCCATGGTGTTCAAACTGATACAGCCTTTGCAGTCCTGGCTGCGGTCGCGCTCCCAGTTTGTGCGTGACCTGGAGCGCCGGGATGATCCTTTGGCCGAGCTGCCTTCCACGGTCGCTTCCGAGCATTTGTCGGCGCATGTAGTGCTGGTCGGTTACGGCAGGGTGGGGCGGCATATCGATGAAACATTGCGCGCCGCTGGACACATGGTCGTGATTGCCGAACAAAACCGGGAGCTGGTAGATCAGCTGCGCAAGCAGGGCCTGCATGCGGTGGCTGGCGATGCGTCGGATCCTGCGGTCTTGATACAGGCTCATGTCGCCAGGGCAGGCATGCTGGTGATCAGCCTGCCCGATAGTTTCCATGCGCGGCAGATGATAGAGACCGCGCTGGCACTGAATCCCGGCATAGAAACCGTGGTCAGGACGGCCAGCGAAGAGGAGGCGGCACTATTGCACAAAGACCGGGCAGACAAGGTGTTCGTCGATAAAACTGAACTTGCACTGAACATGGCCAGTTATATATTGTCAAAAAAATCAACAAAAAAACCGGCACATAAACATGGCCATTGAGATATTTTTTTGCCGTTGTTTGCATCGGTGAAAATAGCGAAAAATATGTCCTGATACGGTCATATGTCTGTGGCAAAATGTAAGCGTCAAACTGGATGTCCGGTTTTTGCTTTATATTGCCACTAGCTATTTCGACAAGCATGCTTAATCCGAATCATCTTATTTTCACGCTGGCGGCCTTTGTGATGGCGCAGGCCGCGCCTGCCGCCGCGCAGACTGCCGTTCAAGGCGGCCCCGATTGTTCCCGCACCCTGACACTGGGTTTGCATGAGCATGGTTTGCTGTACTCGGCAAAAACCGGCGCAGGCATAGACAAGGATATCGCCGATGAACTGGCCAGGCGCAGCGGATGCAAGATCAATATGACCTTGATGCCGCGAGCCAGGATCTGGCAGCTGATAGAATCCGGCGCGCTTGACTTGAGCCTGTCCGGCATCACCAACGAAGAGCGTGACAAATTTGCCAGCTTTGCCTGGTACTTCTCGAATAAATATTATCTGCTGGTGCGCAAGGATACCGGGGTCAGGCAATTATCGGACTTCCAGGCCGACGGCAAATTGCGCCTGGGCGTGATCCGGGCTTTTCGTTATAGCAAAAATGCCAACCGCCTGGTCGATGCCTTGAATGAAGAACAGCGTGTGACCTATTCGACCAGCTTGGAGCCTTTATACAAGGTACTCAGCAGTAATAGCATCCAGGGCATGATCATAGAACCTTTCGATTATTCCCAGGTATCCAATACGTCGATACGTGATTTCACGATGATCATCGAAACCAGGGATCCTTCCATTCCGCATGGATTGATCATGTCGAATAAATCGCTGCCATTGAAAGAACGTGAAAAATGGAGCGCACTGGTGGCTGAAATGCGGACGGATGGCACTATGCTGCGCATCTTTAACAAGTATTTCGACCCTCAATTGGCTGATTCCATGGTGAATTTCTGAACATGGGCCTGCGTCGCTTGCGCCAATACCGGATGGTATTGCTGGTCTTGTGCGTATCGCTGGCCGTCAGCTTCCTGGCCTGGCGGCATGAAAAGGATAATGCGCAACTGGACTTGCACGCTGCGCTGGATTTTAATGTGCGCGAGGTCAGCAGCCGCATTGAGCAAAGGATGGCAGCTTACGAGCAGGTGCTGCACGGCGCACAGGGCTTGTATTCCGTTTCCGGCGAGATCCGGCGCGAAGATTTTGCTGCCTATGTCAATGCGCTACAGCTAGGTCCCGACTATGCGGGGATGCAGGGCATAGGGATGGCGACCGTGGTGCCGGCGTCGCAAAAGGACAGCCATGTTTTGCAGATGCGCCAGGCCGGATTTGCCGGCTACGACATCAGGGCCGAAGGCTTGCATGCGATGTACGTGCCGGTATTGCAGCTGGAGCCTTTTGTCGGCCGCAATCTGGTCAGCCTGGGACTGGACCTGGATTCGGACCCGCGCCAGCGGACGGCAATGGACAGGGCCCGCGACTCCGGCAATGCGGCGATTTCATCCAAGCTGGTGCTGGCGGCGGAAAAGACCGGGGCTGCAGACGGCAATGCCGATGCGGACACTGCGGAATTCCTGATGTACCTGCCGGTGTACAAGGCAGGAACGCAGAACAATACGCCCGCCGCCCGGCTGACCAATATCCGCGGCTGGGTGTTTGCACCGTTTCGCGTGCGGGATATGATGGCCAGCCTGTATGGAGAAAATCAGGCGGCGACCGACGTCAGGATTTTTGACGGCGTGGAGACGACCGCGGCTACCCTGATGTACGATTCGGCCCCGCGCAGCCGCCTGAAGCATGGGGGACAGGATCCGGAGCGCATCGTCTCGACCGAATATATCACCAACGGCGGCCATGCCTGGACTCTCGTCGTCAGCACTTTGCCCGGCTATGGCGAACGTGTGGGCAAGGATAAATCCAGGCTGATCGCTGTCACCGGAGCTGTGCTGAGCCTGTTGCTGACGCTGCTGACCTGGCAGTTGGTGACAGGCAGGGAGCGCGCGCTGGCCCTGGCCAGGGACATGACGAGCGAATTGCGCGCGAGCGAAGCCCGTTTCCGTTATCTGGCCCAATATGATGAACTGACCGGTTTGCCGAACCGGGCAATGTTTAAAGACCGGCTGCAGCATGCGATATTGCAGGCCAAGCGCGACAAGACTCATCTGGCGCTGATGTATCTGGACCTGGATAATTTCAAGCCTGTCAATGACAGCCTGGGCCACCATGTCGGCGACTTGTTGCTGAGAGAGGTGGCGCAGAGGATGCAGACTTGCATGCGTGAATCCGACACGGTCGCCCGCATAGGCGGTGATGAATTTGTCGTGTTGCTGCCGGTTGTCGAGCATGAGGAAGATGCCTTGCTGGTGGCGGAGAAAATTCGCCACACGCTGAACCAGCCTTTTGAGATCGCCGGCGGACATGTGCTGGAGGTCTCTTCCAGCACCGGCATCGTGCTGTATCCGCAGCATGGCGTGGACGAAGTGGAGTTGTCCAGGAATGCCGACAACGCGATGTATAAGGCCAAAGAGCTGGGCCGCAATATGGTCAAAATGTATCAGCGCTGCTAAGCTGCAGGGCTTTATACGACGGCCGCCGGCTTCAGATATGGCTTCCCAGGGTATGTTTAAGTCTTTGCACCAGTTCCAGCAGGCGAGGCCGCACTTCGTCCAATAAGAAGCCGGGAGCCAGATTGAAGGCCGGGCCGCCGCAATTGATGGACACCGGCGCCATGCCCTTGCCTGGCTTGAAGGCGACGGCGATGGCGTTCACGTCTTTTTGCCAGTTGCCGAAAGAGGTGCAGCACGCCAGGTTCCGGTATTCTTGCAGCGACTGTTCTATGCCGCTGCGCGTTTCTTCCCATGCCTTTGCATCTGCGGCGCAGATGGCATTCATCAGCTGTTCACGCTCGGGTTCATCCAGTTCTGCCAGATAGGCCCGCCCCATCGCGGTGGTTGCCACGGGGATACGCGAACCCACGTCCAGGCTCAGGGTCAGGGCCGTCTGGCTGCGGCAATTTTCCACATAGATCATGCTCAGCCTGTCGTGCATGCCCAGCGACACCATGCCCTGGGAAAAATCGGCCAGTTCCTGCATCAAGGGCCTGGCGATCTGGCGCACGTCCATCCTGGCCAGCATCGCGCTGCCCAGCGCCAGCGAGGCCGAGCCCAGCCGGTACTTGCTGCGGTGTTCTACATAGTCCAGATAACCCAGTTTGGTCAGCGTATAGGTCAGTCTCGACACCGTCGATTTGGGCAACCGGCTCCTTTCCGCTAGTTCCTGGTTGCCCAGCAGCCGTTCGCCGGAACGGAAGCAGGCCAGGATATCCAGGCCGCGCGCCAATGCGGTGACAAAATGCCGGTCTTCCTTGGCATTGCCTGCGCTGCGGCTGCTTGAATTGGCTGAATTGGCGGGGGTCTTGTCCATCGTTCTTGTTTCTATCCAGTGGGTTCGCGGTAAGTGCTGCGCTTGACATAGATTACCAGAACAAATAGAGTTTATCTATATTTCGGAATTAAGTTCTGCATTGCAGAACTTGCGGAATGGGATCACATGCGCGCTGACAAGAGTATTGTCGTGACTGGCGCTACCAGCAGCAAGAAAAGAGGGCTTATGAATCTTAATTTCACATCTGAAGAAAATACGTTCAGGCAGCAAGTCAGGGATTTTCTTGCAACAGCGCTGCCTGCCGATATCCAGCATAAAGTAGTGAATGGGCTGATCCTGGAGCGGGACGACTATGTGCGCTGGCAAGCTGCGCTGCATGCACAGGGCTGGGGCGGCTCCTTATGGAAGAGCGAGTTTGGCGGCCCCGGCTGGTCCGCAGTGCAAAAATATATTTTCGAAGAAGAGTGCGCCGCTGCCGGCGCGCCGCGCATCATTCCCTTTGGCGTCAAGATGGTGGCGCCCGTGATCATGGAGTTCGGCTCGCCGGCGCAACAACAGCGCTTCTTGCCGGGCATCTTGTCCGGCGATGTGTGGTGGTGCCAGGGCTATTCCGAGCCCGGTTCCGGCTCCGACCTGGCATCGGTAAAGACCAGCGCGGTCAGGGATGGCGACAGCTATCTCGTCAATGGACAAAAGACCTGGACTACCCAAGCCCAGTATGCCGACTGGATCTTTTGCCTGGTGCGCACCGATACCGACGTGAAGCCGCAGCGCGGCATTTCCTTCTTGCTGATAGACATGAAGTCGCCGGGAGTCACCGTGCGCCCCATCATCACGATGGACGGCGCGCACGAAGTGAATGAAGTCTGGCTGGAAAATGTGCGGGTGCCGGCAGAGAACCTGATCGGGCAGGAAAACCAGGGCTGGACTTATGCCAAATTCCTGCTCGGCCATGAGCGCACCAATATCGCCGGCATAGGCATTGCCAAGCGTGAACTGGCCAGGCTGAAGCGCATCGCCACGCTGGAGACAAAAAACGGCAAGCCGCTACTCAAAGATTCCTTGTTCTCGGCGCGCATAGCGCAGATAGAAATCGACCTGGTGGCGTTGGAAATCACCAATCTGCGCGTACTGTCGGCAGAAGAGCAGCGGCGCGCGCCAGGCCCGGAAGCGTCCATCCTGAAAATCAAGGGCACTGAAATACAGCAGGCGATTACCGAATTGCTGACCCAGGCCGTCGGCCAGTATGCACTGCCGCTGAGGCGCGAGGCCATGGCCGCAGGCTATCAGGGGAATGCCGCCGGTCCCTTCTATGCGACGCCGCTGGCGGCGAACTATCTGAATATGCGCAAGTTGTCGATCTATGGCGGGTCCAATGAAATACAAAAAAACATCATCGCGCAGATGATACTTGGCCTCTAGGCCCCAAGTGCACCAGGCTTCCAAGGAGCAGATATGGATTTCAGTTTCAGTGACGAAC
>JABDED010000106.1 GCA_013287275.1 Betaproteobacteria bacterium | reverse complement strand
CCAGTTCTTCCAACATCCAGGTAATGCGGCGGGAGCGCGATTCATTCAAGTGGTGTATTTCTATCATCCGGATATCCTGGTTTGGGTTGGTGTCTGCTTGCAAGTTTAGCATGGCCGCCGACTTCGCTTCGCGCCGGGCATTCGGACCGCATCATCTGCCCTATCTAGAGACTTCGCCGCTCAAGGAGCCGGCTGCCCGCATTCAGCGTCTTTCCATTGTTCTGCGGCGCGCACCCGTTCCGCCTTGCCAGGCCTTGCTTTTGCCTGCATAAACATTTTTTCCTTTTTTAAATATAAATAGGACTGTTATCGCCCTATATGTTGATTAAGCTGCATTTTATCGGCTGGCTCGCAACAGCATTTGCGGGCGGACGACGGTGCAATTCGCTTATCCCACACATTCGGCAAATACGACTAAGGAGCATGGCTATGGAAAACTCGACAATGGCAAGGACAACACCGGCGGCTGTCAATGGCAGCAGTGGCAGTAATGACATGAGCGGCATCCAGGATTTCGATTTTTTCCATGGCCGCTGGCACATCGCCAACCGCCGCCTGGTCGCCCGGCTGCAGGGCTGCACCGAATGGGAAGAATTCGAGGCCACCGGCCATGCCCGACCCTTGCCGGCAGGCATAGGCAATTACGACGATTTTGTGCCCACCACGTGGAAGCCTGGTTTTGTCGGCATGTCCCTGCGCATCTTCAACCCGCAGACCGGCCTTTGGAGCATCTACTGGCTGGAAAACAAGACCGGCGGCCTGAATGCAGCGGGCACCCTGCTGCCGCCCGTGGTCGGCAAATTCTGCGACGGCATCGGCATCTTTGA
The DNA here is from genome assembly GCA_013287275.1 of Betaproteobacteria bacterium. Taxonomy (GTDB): domain Bacteria; phylum Pseudomonadota; class Gammaproteobacteria; order Burkholderiales; family Burkholderiaceae_D; genus Undibacterium. Next base: position 5,647 of record JABDED010000106.1, on the reverse strand, counting down.
AGGTGACGACGAACTGGACGGCAGGGCGATACGCGTCCGCTTCACCTGGTCCGACATCAGCGCCACTTCCGCCCGCTGGGAACAGGCCATGTCGGCAGACGGCGGGCAAACCTGGGAAAGCAACTGGGTGATGCTGCACACCCGCGAGCAAAGCGGCGCCGGGGTGCCGACATGATGCCCACTGCCTATGCCTGCCGCCTGCTGGTCGCGGCAATGATCGGCTCCGGCCTGTGCGCCGCAGCACAGGCCCAAACTACCAAGGAAAACAAAATCATGGAAAAGCTGCAAACGCTGCCGGCTGCGCCGAATATCAACATGGATTATCCGGTCATAGAATTTCGCCGCTACACGATCAAGAACGGCGGCCGGGAACAATTCGCCCGCTACTTCGAGAGCTTTTTCCCCGAGGCCTTCCAGCAACTGGGGGCTATCGCCTTTGGCCAGTTTTTTGAACGCGGGCACAGCAATGGCTTTACCTGGATGCGCGGCTTCCCGTCGATGGAGGCGCGCGCCATTGTCAATTCCGCCTTTTACTACGGCCAGGTGTGGAAAGAACACCGGGTGACGCTGAATAACCTGATCGAAGACAGCGACAATGTCTACCTGATGCGCCCGCTCACCCCGGCGCGCGGGATAGCGGTAATGCCGGCGGTCGACCCCATTCACGAGCCACGAGGCGCGCAAGGTATCATGGTCGCGCAATTGTTTGCCGTAAAAGCGAACAGGGTCGACGATTTCGCCGCCCAGGCAGAAGCCGTGTTTGCCCGCTACCGCGCAGCGGGAGTGAAAGAAGCCGGGGTACTGGTAACGCTGGATGCCGCCAACAACTTTCCGCAACTGCCGGTCAGGAGCGACGGCCCCTACCTGCTATGGCTAGGCCTGGTCAGCGACCAGAAAATGCTGGACAGCACATGGTCACCGCTGGCACAGCAATCCTTGCAGCGGCTGACGGAGACCGGCCTGCTGACGCAAACGCCGGAACAGATCGTGATGGACCCGGCGCAACGTTCACGGCTGCGCTGGCCTAAACAAGGAGAACAACAATGAACGCCGGCGCCAGTGCGGCCTCCACGGTCGAAATCCGCTCCTACAACTTGAAGCCCGGCAGCCGCTCCGCTTTTCACCGGCACATGCTGCAGGATGCCTGGCCGCTGCTGCTGCAATGGGATGTCGATGTGGTCGCCTTCGGTCCCTCGCCACACGATGAAGACTCTTACTACTTGATCCGCGCCTATGACAGCCTGGAGCACAGGCAGGCCAGCCAGGACACATTCTATGGCAGCGCCGACTGGCGCCGGGGCCCACGCGAGGCCATAGTTTCCCGCATCGACAGCTATACATCGGTGGTGCTGAACATGGACTGCGTGGCGGTAGACGCGCTGCGGCAGGCGCACCCTGCGATAGGGAAGGAGAAAACCCGCGCCATGTAATTCACCATGCAATTCAATCTCCGGGCCCGGGGTCCGCCGGCGTCGCCATCCGCAAGTCCTGCGCAGAAAGCGGTCCGGCGCACTTGCACCCATTGTTTTTTATCCAACACTCCCGGCCTGCTGCTTTCCCCGCATTCAAACCTGTGCAAGCGGGCCGAATAGCCTTACCATATGCACTAGGGCGCAGGCAACCGGGCTCCAGCCACAACGTGCAAATCGAAAGGAAGCTACCTTGATTGGGATAGTCCGCAGCAATAGTTTCTGCAAGACTGCAGGCTGGCTTGGAGCCTGGCGTATTGCCGTCAGTTGCTTGTTGCTGGGCATGGCGGCCGGCTGCACCAGCCTGCCGGAGGTGGACCGGTATGCCAGCGAGGCGGTGCCTCTGTCCACGCAAACGGCATTGGGCAAGATCGCGCAGGGTTCGATACCGGCGCCGGAGCTGTCCGGTTTCCGCCTGATGCCGCTGGGCTCATTTTCACTGGATACCCGCCTGCAGCTGGCGCGCCGCGCCGAAGCCACGCTGGACCTGCAGTATTACCAGTTCCAGGACGATGAAACCGGCAGGTTGCTGCTGCGCGCGGTCGCCGACGCCGCCCAGCGCGGCGTGCGCGTGCGCCTGCTGCTGGACGATTTTTATACCAGCGGCAGCGATACCCTGTTCCTCGGCCTGGCCGCCTATCCCAACGTGCAGGTCAGGCTATTCAATCCATTCTGCTGCGCGCGCGATTCCGGCCAGCTGACCCGATTTGCGGTATCCGTCGGCGACTGGTCGCGGGTCAACCATCGCATGCACAACAAGCTGTTCATCGCCGATGGCGCCATGGCGGTGATAGGCGGGCGCAATGTCGCCAATGAATATTTCCAGCGCAGCATGTCGGAAAATTTCGTCGATGTGGATGCCTTCACCGTCGGCTTCATCATCCCGCCCCTGCAGGAATTGTTTGACCGCTACTGGAACAGCTTTTCCGCCTACCCGCTGGAGACGATCGCCAGGACCAGTCTGAGCAAGGAGCAATTGCGGTCCCAGTTCGATGACAGGACCGGCCCCAAAACCACACCTCAGCCGGCTCCGCTGGGACCCAACGACATCCTGGGCTACGGCCCCCTTGCCGACGACCTGGACGACGGCAAGCTGGGCCTGATCTGGGGCGAAGCCTATGTGTTTGCCGACTACCCCGACAAGCCCTTTGAAAGCAAGGCCGGCGCCGATCTGCTGGAAACCAGCGTCACCTACAATGTCGTGGCAGAAATGCGCAAAGCCAAGACTGAAGTGGTCGCCTCTTCCCCCTATTTCGTGCCCGGCAAGCGCGGCATGAAGCTGATGCAGGGGCCTGCGCGACAGAGGCGTCAAATTGCAGGTGCTGACCAATTCGCTGGCCGCAACCGACGAATCCATCGTCCATGCCGGCTATAGCCGCTATCGTGAGGACATGCTGAAAATGGGCGTCGACCTGTATGAACTGAGCCGTTCGCGTCTGAAGATGAACAAGCGCCCCTTCCATTTCGGTTCTTCGCTGGGCCGCCTGCATGCGAAAGTGGTGGTCATCGACAAACACCTTTCTTTTATAGGATCAATGAACCTTGACCCGCGTTCCGCCAGCGTCAACACCGAACTGGGTGCAATCGTAGAAAGCCCTGCGCTGGCCAAGGAATTGCTCAACATCATCGACATAGACCGCCTGCAAAGCGCCTACCGGGTGCGGCTGTCGCCGAGTGGCCACGGGCTGGAATGGCTGACCGCCGATGATGAAAAAGAAATGATCCTGAATACGGAACCGGACGCGACGCCCTGGACGCGCCTGAAATTATGGCTATTGGGACCGCTGGTGCCGGAAGAGTTATTGTGATGTATAGTATTTAGAACTCATTTCATCAATCCCGGTGAGATGCGTTTGCGCCAGAAATGGCCCTAACAAGACGTATGAAGCGGTCAATGGCGAGCCAGTGACAACAAGTGCAACGCAGTCGCAATCTATGGCCATTTCTGGCGCAAACCCTTTGGGAACGGCCTATTTGGGCGCATCGCGTTGTTGCGCCGCTAGCAAAGGGAACCACCCTTTGCGTCGCGACGCGCCTAGCGCTGCATCCCAACTAGACTCGTTCGCACTCACCGCTATTAATGAAATGAGTTCTACGCCAAAAACGAAGCAAGGAAGTATCATGAAACCAATTCACTTACCCACCCCGGCCGGCCTGGGATTGTTAGGCTTGTTAAGCCTGTTCAGCGCCAACAGTTTTGCTGCGCTGGACATAGGCGAGGATGCGCCCAAGTTCGTTGCCAATGTATCCATCAACGGCCAGGCGCAGAATTTCTCCCTCAGCGATGAATTGCGCAAGGGCCCGGTGGTCGTGTATTTTTTCCCATCGTCTTTCTCAACCGGCTGCAGCATAGAAGCTCACAATTTTGCCGAGGCGATAGACCAGTTCAAGGCCGCGGGCGCGACCGTGGTCGGCATATCGCGCGACGATATCGACACTCAGAAAAAATTCTCGGTCACCGCCTGCAACGGCAAATTCGCCGTGGCGGCCGACCCCGACCTGGCGATTGCCAAATCCTATGACGCCGTGCTCACCACCCGGCCGGACTACGCCAACCGCATCTCCTATGTGATCGCGCCGAATGGCAAGATCACCTACCGCTACAGCAGCCTGAACCCGACCAAGCACATAGAAAACACGCTGAATGCAGTGAAGGAATTGCACGCGCAAGTGCATTAGTGCGATAGGGTAAACGGGGAAATTTAATTTTCCGGATTGACCAGCGCGGACTCATCCAGATTTGCTTCTGCCAACAGGGAACGAAGTTCCTGTAGCGCCAGGTCCAGGCCCGCATATTCCAGCTCGCCGCGCCGGACGGCCAGCACCAGTTCCTGCATTTGCCTCAGTTGCAGCAATGGCGCCTGCATTTTTTCCAGTTGGGTGGCCGGTTCGCGATTGCTACCGTTGGCAGCTTGCAAGGCCTGCTGCTGACACCGCAGGTTTTCATCGCTGACGCGTACGGCTTCCCTGTGCAGGTCCGCCATGATCAGGTAACGGTGCGCGTCCGCCAGCACGATGCCTAGCCAGGTCGCAGCAGACATCAGTTGTTCCCGGCGCGCGCCATTGACGGCCAGCTTGCCGATAACCGTGATCTCCAGGTACAAGGGCAAGGCCATCGTATCGTGCCTGGTCTTGGCACCTTTCCCCAGCAGCAGCTGTCCTTCAGTATCGACGATACCCCAGCGCCCGCCCAGCATTGCAGTCAGGGCCGACTGTACTTTGATCAAGGGCACTGCAGCGAGCAAATCGCTGAGGCTGATATTGCGATCAAACTGCTGGACGTCCATCGTTGTCCCCCGCGGGCGCACCGGATCCGGCGACGCTTACCTATACTTGCCTATACTGCCATGCGAGCGAAGCCTTGCAAAAATACCAGTGAAAGCCGTGCTGCGAATTTTTGCAAGGCGAAGCCAAGTCCGGATAATCATACTCCGTTTCCCGGCCTTGTCCAGAAGCTGAAGCTAGCCACACTACAATCACGCAGCGCGCCAAACCATATCAGGCCGCGGGCCAGACAAACACCAGTTTTTGCTGTGGACCACCGTCTTTCAGCACTACATCCTGCTGCTTGCTGATGCCGGCCTGGCTAGCCTGCACCCGATAGTGCCCGTCCGGCAGCCTGGCCAGCAGGAAGGGTCCCTGCGCCACCGTATCGAGGACGACCGCATGCTGTGCATTCTCCACCTTCACATGCACGTTCGCGGTATATTCATCGCGCGGAACGGCCCTGTCCAGGAACTCCATTTCCAAAGAATAATTCCTGGCGGCCCGCTGCATGGCAATGGATTCGTCCAGGCCTATGCCTCCCGACAGGAAAATGGCACTGCCCTGATGCGTCACCTCAGGCAGCCTGCTCCCACTATCGCCCGTAACCGCATATGCGCCTTGCGCCGCAATCACGCCGGCCAAAGCTATCGCACCGGCCAACGCCGGCATACTGATGATTTTCATATAGCCTCCTGCAAATATGTCAACAAGGGCGGAGTATGCGCTGAACCTGCAGGCGCCGCCCTCGTCCATCAGCCGAGATCAACCGGGATGAAGATCTTGGCATCTTCCCTTTGCACCAGCAAGGCAATTGTCTTGCCGGCTTTTTGCACCATGCCCTGGAATTGCTTGCCGTCCTTGACCGCCACGCCATTGACCGACAGGATCACGTCGCCAGGCTGGATGCCGGC
>JABDED010000105.1 GCA_013287275.1 Betaproteobacteria bacterium | reverse complement strand
TGTTTTTTATAGCCCTTGACCCAGGGACGTATCAGCCAGCTGCGGATGCGGGTAGTGTGCATGATCCACGGCGTATCGGCTTCCATCTGGCGATTCATCTGCACATACAGCTTGTTGCGCTCTTCTCCAGGCGGTAGTGAAACCGCTTTTCTATACAGAGCATCATAGGCGGCCGACTGGTAGCAGGCGAGGTTGCCTTGTTCGGCTTTTGGACCGTATAGCAGCTGCATGAAATTCTCGCCATCCGGGAAATCCGCGTTCCAGGCAGTATTCCACATCGCCAATTTACACAGCGTGGCCGATTTCATATTGTCGGCAAAATTACCGACCTGGAATTCCATCCTGACGCCGAGTTTGTCCAGGCCCCGTTTCCAGATTTCCGACTGCACTTTGTATTCCGCTTTTGCTTCAGATGTTTTTTTGATGAGAAGAGGTGAGCCGTCCGGCATGGTGCGATAGCCGTCGGCGCCGCGCTTGTAGCCGAAATGGTCCAGCAGCTTATTCGCCAGATTGATGTCGTAAGGGATGCTGCTGCGGTATTTGGGATCATAGCCGACCACGCCGACCGGTATCATCATTTCATCCTTGATTCCCTGGCCCAGCCTCATTTGTGCGATTTCATCGGCATGGTTATAGGCCATTGCCAGAGCACGCCGCAGGGCGATTTTTTCATTGGTATAGCCACCAACGACAGGATCGCGCATATTGAAAATGCTGAAAGTGGTGCCGGCATCGACCACGCGGTCCATCCTGATCCCTTGACTGGACAGGTCGGGCTTCAGCTTGTCACCGTCCAGCGCAACGGGCGCTGCAATCTGCGGCATCTTGTCTATATCCAGCTGGCCGTCCTGGAAAGCCAGCCAGCGCGATTGTTCTTCTTCTATGATGCTGATTTCGACGCGGCCGATCTGCGGCATTTTCTTGCCCTTCATGTCCTTGACGATCTGCTCGTCCCAGGCGCTGCCGGTGGATTGGAAATCCCAGGTGTAGCCGCGGTATTCAGGGTTGGCCACCAGCGTGATCTTACTGCGCGGCAGGTATTTTTCTATCATGTAGGGGCCGGTGCCTACCGGGTGCAGGCCGGTTTGCTGGCCGTAGGTATCGATCACTTCGCGCGCCACGGCGCCGAATGCGCCGTAGGCAACCACATACAGGAAGTTATAGTCGGCCGCAGTCAGCTCCACGCGCAGGGTATACCGGTCCAGGGCTTTCAGGCCGGCGACCGGTGCGTCATAGTCGAATTTGCCGGTTTTATTGGCTCTGGCGACAAGATCGGCCATGCCGAGGATTTTGCCGTCGATGAAACTGGCGTTGGGCGAACGGTTGACTGGGTCCAGCACGCGCTTGAATGTGTAGATGTAGTCTTCCGCGGTGAGCTCATGCTTCTTGCCCTTGAACGCCTCATCGGCGGCAAAGTAGATGCCGGGCTTGATCTTGAACACGAACACTTTCCCGCCTTCGCTGATTGCCGGCATTGCTTCTACTGTCTTGGGGATCAGTTTGGCGGGGCTTGCCAGGTAGTCATAAGACAGCAGCGGCTCAAAGATGGCTTCGCTGACCCAGCCGGAGTAGTGGTTTTGTGTTTTTGCCATATCAAAACCATCGTCTGCCGCTTCGAAAGCCTGCCTGATGAGCTTGTCAGGATCGGCGGGATTGCCTGCCTGTGCAATTCCAATAATGCCTGCGAATAGGGCAATCGCAAGCAAACCCGGCCCGGATTTGAAATTTTCTTTCCACATCTTGCACCACCTTACACTGGTTTCCGCTCAATACACTATCGACCCGGAGAAGCTTAAAAAAAGCGGTAACCATAGCGCAAGTAGATATTGCAGGGAATAATTTATAAAATTTTTTTTTCGCTATTTTGCACCAAAATCGTGCGATTTTGAATTTTCACAGAAGCAAATGGATACATGTGCCTGATATTGTTATCATGAGGAAATAATGGGATGCCGAGTTTATTGCAACAAAGCGACACAATTTTCAGATAATTGCTGGATGTTTTGGACTCAAAGAGAAATTTTATTCTGGTTTAGAGCTTGCACAGCAAATTAAACATGAAGTCTGTTATTTGTCTTATATGTATATACCAATTTTTGTTGCTCAGCACAAAAATGATGCGTCGCAAAATGCGGGTTTTCTCTATGAAAAACAGGCTGTTGTTTTTTTGTGAAAGTGCCCGAACCCATTGTTGACAGGGTGACTCCAACAATGGTTCCATGCGCCATCAAGATTTTTTTTTGATACGTTAATTTACAAGTGTAAGCGGTGGAGCATGTCTTTATTTACACCGGTCTGCACATAGCAGTACTAGTAACTTGATGGCTAGAGAAACTCTCTCTACATTTTTTCCTTAGGAGTTCGACAAATGTTAAAAGAAAAAATATTGTCTCGGTCCGTGAGAACGATATTTTCTGGCGGTATGATCGTGAGTCTCGGTTTGTTGGCTCACCCAGCATTCGCCCAGGAAGAAGCGGTTCAGCGCGTTGAGATCACCGGTTCGGCGATCAAAAGGATAGACGCTGAAACGTCCGTACCGGTAACCGTGCTCAAGGTTGAAGACCTGAAAAAGCAAGGTATCACGACTATCGAGCAAGTTATGGCTAACTTGAGCTCGATGCAGTCACAACAGGGCACGAGCCAGGTAGTCGGCTTGTCCACCGGCGGCGCGGCGTTTGCTGACCTGCGTGGCATCGGTGCCAACAAAACTCTGGTGCTGTTGAATGGCCGCCGTCTTGCAAATAATGCATTCGACAGCTCCGCACCTGATTTGAACATGATCCCGTTCGCAGCGCTGGAACGTGTTGAAGTTCTGCGTGACGGCGCTTCTGCGCTGTACGGTAGTGATGCGGTTGGCGGTGTTATCAACTTCATTACGAAAAAAGATTACAAGGGCTTCACTGTTACTGTCGGCGCGGATTCTCCGCAGCATGACGGCGGCAAATCGAACAACATCAACCTGGGCTTCGGCTTCGGCGACCTGAACAAAGACGGCTTCAACGTCTTTGGCGTGTTCGACCATCAATCCCAGAACCGTGTTGGCGGCACTCAGCGTCCTTTCAATACGCGTTACGCAGGCGGCCTGTCTCCTACGACCAACCCAGCTAACTATTTCCAGGCCGGCAATAGCGGTAACCCTACAGCACCGTCGTGCGCTGCCGGCACCAACCTGATCCCCGATGGCGGCGGTACAGGCTGTTTCATGACGACTTCCAGTTTCGTCGATTACGTTCCTAAGAGCGAACGTAATACTGCCCTGTTGAAGGGTACGTTGAAGCTGAGTGAAAACCATGAACTGGGTATGGAGTACATGGCGAGCCAGAGCAATGTTTCCAGCCAGATCGCACCGGTTCCATACGGTGGCCTGCGCCAGAACCCGTTCCTGATCGACGGCGTAACACCTAATCCTTACTACCCAGGGCATTCGGGCAATAGCTTTGTGCCGAACATCCCGCTGGACCCAGCTTTCATGGGACCTTCAGGTACATTGCCTGCAGGTGCACAGCCTGGATATGTCAGCGTGAAGTGGCGCGATCTGCCTAACGGTCCGCGTACAGACAATAATGTCAACAAGCAAGAGCGTTTCATCACTTCCTTGACCGGCACAATTGGCGCCTGGAACTATGACGGCGCGTTCACCTGGAACCAGAACAAGGTTTCTGAAAACCTGATGGGTTACAGCGACGGCGGCATCATCACCAAAGGCGTGTTGAACGGCGTCATCAATCCTTACGGTGCTCAAAGCGCCGCTGGTACTGCGTTGATCAATAGCGCCGCATTGAATGGCAACATTCAAAACGCTAAAGGTACAACCAAGACTCTGGACGGTCACGCCAGCCGTGAACTCGGTGACTGGCTGGGTGCAGGCAGTCCTGCAGCTTTGGCGATTGGTGCCCAGTACGAAAAAGAAGAGTTCATCAGTGCAGCGAATCCTGTCTATGCAGCGAAAGTTGTTGCAAGTACCGGTATCGACCCAAATACGCTGAATCAGGGCTCACGCAATATCTCAGCGCTGTATGCTGAGTTGAACTTGCCGATTCTGAAGACTTTGGACATCACTGCTGCTGTGCGTTACGACAAATACAGCGACTTCGGCAACACGACCAATCCTAAGGTAGGCTTCCGCTTCCAGCCAATGAAAGAAGTGCTGTTGCGTGGTTCTTACTCTACCGGTTTCCGTGCGCCGTCCCTGTATGAGATCAACTCTGCTCAAACGTATACCAATACGACACAGCAAGATGATCCTATCAATTGCCCAGGCGGTAATCCGCTGCCAGGCAAGCCACGCGCAACCAACTGCAGCCAGCAATTCCAGTCCCTGACAGGTGGTAACCTCAACCTGCAGCCAGAAAAATCGAAAAACGCGACTTTGGGCCTGGTTGTTGAGCCTATCGCCAATTTGACTCTGGGTATAGATCTGTGGTCGATCGAGCTGAGGAATGCAATTGGTACACTGCCTGCCGATGACGTGTTTGGCAATGCAGCTAAATTCGCTGCCTTGTACCATCGCAACCCGGCCGGCAACCTGTCCACAGACGGTTCGGAATGTCCTGATCCAACCACTTGCGGTTATGTTGACCTGCGTACGCTAAACTTGGGCGGCACCAAAACAAACGGTGCCGATCTGAGCGCGACTTACAAAATGCGCACGGCAGCTTATGGTACATACTCATTCGCGATGAACAGCACCTACGTGAACAAGTATGAATACCAAAATGAACCAGGTGGTGTTTGGAACAAAAACGTAGGCATCTACTCTGGCATCAATCCTGTATTCCGTTGGCAGCATACTGTCAATGTGAACTGGACTGGTGGTCAGTTCGGTGCAGGCCTGGCAGCGCACTACAAATCGGGCTACCTCGACTCACCTTCTGATTCCCCTATCGTTGGTTTCCATGTACCTTCCTACTCCACCTTTGATGGCTATGGCACATGGAACGTCGCCAAGACTTTCTCTGTAACTGCTGGTATCCGCAACCTGTTTGACAAGGATCCTCCACTGAGCTATCAAACTCAGACGTTCCAGGCTGGTTACGATCCACGTTATACAGATGCATTGGGCCGTACTTACTACGTTCGTGGTACCTTTACATACTAAGATTACTGAGTCATAAAGTAATACTTGCAGCATGATATTCGCCCGGGAAGAAATTCTTCCCGGGCGTTTTTATTTGCGGATACTATCGGCATATTCCACCGTATTTCTCCTTCAAAAAAACAGCCAGGACTCATGGCTGAAAAATCGCAACGGCGCGCGCAGGCTCCCGCGCTGGTGCAGGGGCTCACCTCAGGCCAGGAGGGGATGCAGCCAGCCGCGTCACAGATGCTCTGCCGGGGCCATCCCATGGGCTATTCTGCTGCCAAATGCACGCGTATGAAGCCGGATTGATGAAACTGGATAGAACGCAGGCAATGTGAATAGTGCGGTGCCTGGCGCAGGCCTGTGGTTCCTAGTCGCCCACAGTTGAGGCGCAGATTCCCTTCCGGTAGCGGACTGCTGCTTGACGGCAAAGCGCGGCCAAACAACCTGTCCGGACCCAAAAATCGCTATCGAGATACTTGCCACCTTGCTACCCAAGGCCGGGCCGGGTGCATGGCCGTCGCTGATTGGAGCAGATGCACTAAATTTTACTTCCGGTAGTCGGGTATCTGCAGCACCCTGGACACGCCTGTAACCTGCAGTTCGGGCTGATCGTTTGCATGTGTTTCAGGCATGAAATTTGCTAATTTTGTGGCTACTGCTGTAACGCTGTGCCATTTTTGGGATTGCTTTTTCGATTTTTGCATTTGCTTTTACCCTGCTTAAAACGGGCTAATGCAAAAAAAATCTAAAAAAATAAATCTTTTTAAAATGTGTAAATCGAACGTATTTTGCTCGCGAAGATGTTAATTCGTAATGAGATTTGTTCATGTTTCCAGCAGGAGCATGCTGCTCCGCACCAAATTAATGCAGTTTTTTGCTTCGGATATTGGGATTGGGAGGAAATTTTATTTTGATCCAATGCTGATGCAACAAATTTTAGGAATTTGAAGACAAAAAAGTTCCACAAGGGGTATTTTTATATTGCAGAGCACAAAAAAGAGGCACTTCAAAATATAGGTTTTCTTGTGCGAAATTCCTTGTTGTTTTTTGGCTTGGACGTCAAAGAGGTGGTATTGACAGGCATGGCCTAGTAGTGGTTCCATGCGCAATCCAAAATTTTTTTGCTATTTTAATTTTCATAAATGAGTGAAATTTTTTTCTTCATGGCAATTAATTTACAAAAAAATAGTGAGAGACAAATAGGTGATTTTTTGCTTTTTTGAGGTGCGTTTTGGGAGGGTATGGCAATTCATGCACGGTGTCTTGTATTGAATGAATTGTTGCTGCCTGAATGTTAATGTTCCGTTCGTTTTTTAAGGGCGGATTTGATTTCATATACCTTTTTATTGGCTAATTGCATTTATAATGCGTGTCTTGTTTAAGCCTGGTAGTAAAATGCAGTGGTATTGGAGGAAGTAGGTATGGATTTTTCGGATCGACAG
>JABDED010000104.1:5197-6702 GCA_013287275.1 Betaproteobacteria bacterium | reverse complement strand
AGCGGCCTGTCGATAGAAGTGAAACAGAAATTGAACAAGCACAGGCCGGAAACCCTGGGCCAGTGCGGCCGTATTTCCGGCGTGACGCCGGCGGCGATTTCGCTGTTGTTGGTGCATTTGAAGAAGCGCGGATTCAAGGGCTTTGCCGCCGCTGATGTGCTTGCAGAAACGGGCGAGGCTTCATGACGACACTAGATCGTGCGGCCCTGACCGCCATGCTGGCGGACGGAGTTGGAGCGATGGGTTTGCCCATCAATAGTGATCAAATAGACAAGATGATTTCCTATTTGGCATTGTTGTCAAAATGGAATACTGTGTATAACCTGACCGCCGTGCGCGACCCGCGCGAGATGGTCAAACAGCACCTGCTCGATTCATTATCCGCCGCGCATGCATTCAGCGATGCAAAAAACGTGCTGGACGTTGGCGCCGGCGGCGGCTTGCCGGGCATGATACTGGCGATCATCTTTCCCGGTGTCCGTATTTCCATGATCGATACGGTCAGCAAAAAAACCGCCTTCCTGACGCAGGCCAAGACCGAGCTGGGATTGGCCAATGTCACCGTACACACCGGCCGTGTCGAAGCCTTGCAAGTGGCGCAAAAATTCGACGTGATCACTTCGCGCGCATTTTCCGAATTGAATAATTTCGTCAACTGGTCCGGCCATCTACTGGCCGACGGCGGGCAATTCATCGCGATGAAGGGCGTGGCGCCGAACGAAGAGATTGAGCGACTGCCGCCGGGATGGAAGGTGGACGCGGTCGAAGAGCTGAGCGTGCCCGGCCTGAATGCCGAGCGCCACCTGGTGTACATCAAGAAGATTTCAGACTGAACCCTCCCTAGACGATCGCTTAGACAAACTTATACAACACATGGCAAAAATTTTTTGCGTAGCAAATCAAAAGGGTGGGGTAGGCAAGACTACCACGACAGTCAACCTGGCCGCCGGACTGGCGCAACTGGACCAGCGCGTACTGCTGGTGGACCTGGATCCGCAAGGTAATGCAACGATGGGTTCCGGCATCAACAAGGCCAAGCTGAAGGCCTCGATCTATGAAGTGTTGCTGGGCATGACCGATGTCAAGAGCGTGCGCCAGAGGTCGGAATCCGGCAAGTTCGACGTACTGCCGGCCAACCGCGAACTGGCCGGCGCCGAAGTGGAAATGGTGGAGCTGGAAAACCGCGACAAGCGGCTGCGCAATGCGCTGGCTGAAGTTAAGGCGGACTACGATTTCATCCTGATCGATTGCCCGCCGGCCCTGTCTATGCTGACCCTGAACGGCCTGTGCGCCGCACATGGCGTGGTCATCCCGATGCAGTGCGAATACTATGCGCTGGAAGGACTGTCGGACTTGTCGAACACGATCAAGAAGGTGCACATGAACCTGAACCCGGACCTGAAGATCGTCGGCCTGCTGCGCGTGATGTTCGATCCGCGCATGACGCTGTCGCAACAGGTATCCGATCAGCTGGAGCAGCACTTCGGCGACAAGGTCTTCAAGAC
>JABDED010000104.1:0-5187 GCA_013287275.1 Betaproteobacteria bacterium | reverse complement strand
ATGTGCGGCTGGCCGAAGCGCCGTCCTACGGCATGCCGGGGGTCGTGTTTGACCCTTCATCCAAGGGGGCGCAGGCGTACATCGCCTTTGGCGCCGAGATGGTCGAAAGAATTAAATCACTGGACGTAGAATAAGAAATGGCAACGAAAAAAATGACGGGCCTGGGTCGCGGGCTGGATGCGCTGTTGGGCGGCGCTAGCGACTTTACTGAAGCGGTACCGAATGTGGCCGGCGCGCCGACCAGCTTGCCGGTCGGCCAGATGCAGGCCGGCAAATACCAGCCGCGTACCCGCATGGACGAAGGCGCGCTGGCGGAGCTGGCTGCTTCGATCAAGGCCCAGGGCCTGATGCAGCCTATCCTGGTGCGCCCGGTAGGGCAGAACAATGGTGTGACCCGCTACGAAATCATCGCTGGCGAACGGCGCTACCGGGCGTCGCAGATGGCCGGCCTGGAAGAAGTGCCCGTGCTGGTCAAGGACGTCGACGACCAGGCTGCGGCCGCGATGGCGCTGATAGAAAATATCCAGCGCGAAGACCTGAACCCGTTGGAAGAAGCGCAGGGCATACACCGCTTGATTTCGGATTTCAGCTTCACCCATGAGCAGGCGGCAGGCGCGGTAGGGCGCTCGCGCAGCGCCGTGTCCAACCTGCTGCGCCTGTTGAACCTGGCCAAGCCGGTGCAGACCATGCTGATGGCCGGCGATATCGACATGGGCCACGCGCGGGCCTTGTTGGCGACCGATGCGGCCACCCAGATACAGCTGGCCAACCAGGTGGTGGCCAAGCGCATGTCGGTACGCGACGCAGAAAAGCTGGTGATGCGCACCACGGCTGAACTGGCGTCGCCGAGCAAGCCGCGCGACAAGGCCGAGAAATCGCGCGACATCACCCGCCTGGAAGAAGAATTGTCCGACCTGCTGGCCAGCCAGGTCCTGCTGAAGATGGGCAGCAAGGGCAGGGGCCAGATGATCATCGACTTTGCCGACCTCGATTCGCTGGACGGCATCATCCTGAAAATCCGCGGACAGTAACAGCATGAGCGGCGCCACCATCCTGTTGCTGCCCGGCTTGTATAACTCGGGGCCCGGACACTGGCAGAGCATCTGGGAGCAGACGCTGCCGAATACAGTGCGGGTGCAGCAGCGCAGCTGGGACCAGCCTGACAGGGACGATTGGGTGGCCGGCCTGGCCGCTGCGATCAGCGCTGTGAATGGTCCGGTGGTATTGGCGGCGCACAGCCTGGGTTGCGCGTTGACCGCGTGGTGGGTCAAACGGGGCATGCCGGGCGCAGTCTCGGCGACTCAGGTCAGAGGTGCTCTACTGGTGGCGCCGCCGGACGTGGAACGGGCAGATTTCCCGGCGCCGAGTTTTGCACCGATGCCGGGCATGCGCTTTCCCTTTACCTGCCAGGTAATCGCTTCCAGCAATGATCCGTGGTGTGATATGGCTGTAGCGGAACAGTGGGCCAAGCAGTGGGGTGCAGGTTTTCACAAGCTTGGTGCGAAAGGGCACATCAATGGCGATTCCGGCCTGGAGGCCTGGCAGCAAGGCCAGGACTGGCTACGGCAGCTTGGCGCCGGCCTGTAAAATTATCATAAAGATAATTATTGCACCATTGTAGGGCGGAACAGTATAAAGTTTGGAAAGGTTTGACGATAGGATGCACTACCACGTATAATTCCGTGGCTTTGGCTAGCGAGAGTTCGTGCTGGCCTGAACGAAGTGGTGGCACATGTTGAAAATTTCAACAGGCGGTGCCCAAAAAATTGACTGAGGGAATGGCATGGCGCGTATGGTTCTGCTGCAGTTGGCGGCAGTGTTGCTGGTCGCGCTGATCGCGGCGCTGATAGGCGGCGTTCCTTCAGGAATCTCCGCGCTGTTGGGCGGGCTGTGTTGTGCGATCCCCAATGCTTTGTTTGCTGCGCGGCTTTATGTCAGCGTGCTCAAGCCGGGTGGCGCGAACCCGGTGACTTTCTTCATCGGTGAATTTGTCAAAATTGCTTCAACGATTGCATTAATGATTGCAGTTGTTAGTTTGTATCACGATTTGAATTGGGTAGCGTTTATCGCTGGGATCGTCGTGACACTGAAAAGTTACTTTATTTTACTATTTAGACATCTATCATGAGCGCAACCGAGCACGCACCTACCGCGTCAGAATACATATCCCATCACCTGGGGCATCTATCTACGTCTCATATTCCGCAAGAAGGCCTGTGGGATATGTCTATCCTGAATATCGACACGCTGATCTGGTCCATCACATGCGGCGTGATCGGCAGCCTGTTGCTGTACATGGCCGGCCGCAGGGCGACTTCCGGCGTGCCTGGCCGCTTCCAGTCCGCGATTGAAATGCTGGTCGAAATGGTCGACAACCAGGCCAAGAGCATCGTTCATGGCGACACCACTTTTATCGCACCGATGGCATTGTCCGTGTTTGTCTGGGTTGCGCTGATGAACTCGCTGGATTTCCTGCCGGTAGACCTGTTTTCGCAATGGATTTTCCCTGTGCTCGGCATCAGTTCTGAGATCCACCACCGCGTAGTACCGACAGCCGACCTGAACGGCACACTGGGCATCTCGATAGGTGTGTTCGCGCTGATGATCTACTACGGCCTGAAAATCAAGGGCGCCGGCTTCTTTAAAGAATTGTTCGTCGCCCCGTTCGGCCCTATGCTGTTTCCAGCCAACCTGTTGTTGAACCTGGTTGAATACGCTGCAAAAACTTTCTCGCTGGGCATGCGGCTGTTCGGCAATATGTTTGCCGGTGAATTGCTGTTCCTGCTGATCGCCTTGCTGGGCTCGACCGCCACCTTGTTCGGCGGCATCGGCCACCTGGTTGCAGGCTCCATCTGGGCGATATTCCACATCCTGATCGTTTTCCTGCAAGCGTTCATTTTCATGATGTTGACCCTGGTGTACATGGGGCAGGCGCACGAAGGCCACTAAGCTGCAGTGCCGGGATTGAATCAAGTTTTGGTTTTGGGTATTTTGTTTTTTGATTTTTATTATTATTTTTAAACTTTGAAGGAGTTGTCATGACTAACGTCGCTTTCGTTGCACTGGCTTGTGGTTTGATCATTGGTTTGGGCGCTTTGGGTGCATGTATCGGTATCGCTTTGATGGGCGGCAAATACCTGGAAGCTTCTGCACGTCAACCAGAATTGATGGAAAAGCTGCAAGGCAAAATGCTGTTGCTGGCTGGTCTGATCGATGCTGCGTTCATTATCGGTGTTGGTATCGCGATGTTCTTTGCAACTGCAAATCCGTTCAAAGGCTAATTAGCTTTCCTTTTGTACCGTAGGCAGGAAGCTGCTTACGGAACGATTAATTTGATAAGGAAACTATCGTGAATCTTAATATGACGATGTGGTACCAGGCTGGAGTGTTCTTCATCCTGGCCCTGTTCACGGCAAAAGTCGTGTGGCCACCATTGATCGGTGCGATCGACGCGCGCAGGCAAAAAATTGCCGACGGACTGGCAGCAGCCGACCGTGCCCGCGCAGAAGCGCAAGCGTCTGAAAAACGTGTACAGGCCCAATTGGCGAGTGCAGGTGAAGAAGGCCAGAAACGCGTCCTCGATGCGGAAAAACGCGCGCAGCTGATCATTGACGAAGCCAAGAATACTGCAACTGCTGAAGGCGCACGCATCATCGCTGCCGCCAAAGCCGAAGCAGACAATCAAGTAACTAAAGCACGTGAAGAATTGCGCGACCAGGTGGCAACACTGGCAGTTAAAGGCGCCGAGCAAATTCTGAAACGTGAGGTCAATGCATCGGCTCACGCTGATCTGTTGGGCCAATTGAAAACTGAGCTGTAATCATGGCTGAACTCGCAACGATCGCTCGTCCTTACGCAGAAGCGCTGTTTCGCGTTGCCCAATCCGGCAACCTGTCCGCCTGGTCGGACCTGGTTTCCGAGATGGGGCAAGTTGCTGCGCATCCCGATGTGGTGGCTCTTGCACACAACCCCAAGGTCTCCGCCCCGCAAAAGGCTGAGGCCATCTTGTCCGTGCTGAAATCGCCAGTGACCGCCGAAGCCAAAAACTTCGTCGACACACTCGCCGACTATGACCGTTTGACCCTGTTGCCTGAAATCGCTGTCCAATTTCACAATCTGAAGAATGCGCAAGAAGGCGCCGCAGATGCAGAAATTTTCAGCGCATTTGAATTGACGGCAGCACAGTTGAGCGAGCTGACGGCGACACTGGAAAAGAAATTCGGCCGCAAGTTGCACCCTAGCGTGACAGTGGATAGTTCACTGATCGGTGGTGTGCGTATCGTGGTTGGTGACCAGGTGCTGGATACATCGGT
Organism: Betaproteobacteria bacterium; assembly: GCA_013287275.1. Taxonomy (GTDB): domain Bacteria; phylum Pseudomonadota; class Gammaproteobacteria; order Burkholderiales; family Burkholderiaceae_D; genus Undibacterium. Next base: position 874 of record JABDED010000104.1, on the reverse strand, counting down.
ACGTGCCAAGCTGCAACAGATGCAAGTCGCCCTGACCGCGTAAGGTCACAAGTAAAGAATCTGAGCCAAGCGCAAGGGAAGTTTAGGTCATTCCAGCGAGCGGCTCCGGCCTTGGCCATAAGCGCAGTCTCATCCGGTGTTGCCGGGAACGGGACGATGAAGTCAACAATGCGCAGACCGGGGCGTGCCACGCTCAGATGATTTGAACTTCTCAACAGAGAAATAATATTAGGAGTTAGTATGCAACTCAACCCATCAGAAATCAGCGAGCTGATCAAGAGCCGGATTCAAGGCCTTGGCAACGGCGCTGAGATTCGCAATCAAGGTACGGTTATTTCCGTTACCGACGGTATCTGCCGCATCCACGGTCTGTCTGACGCGATGCAAGGCGAGATGCTGGAATTCCCAGGCAACACTTTTGGCCTGGCATTGAATCTGGAACGTGATTCCGTCGGCGCCGTTATCCTGGGCGACTATGAGCACATCTCCGAAGGCGACACTGTGAAATGCACAGGCCGCATCCTGGAAGTGCCTATCGGTCCTGAACTGCGCGGCCGTGTGGTCAACGCCCTGGGCCAGCCTATCGACGGCAAAGGTCCTATCAATGCAAAACTGACAGCACCGATCGAAAAGATCGCTCCTGGCGTTATTGCCCGTCAATCCGTTTCCGAACCTCTGCAAACCGGCCTGAAGTCGATCGACTCCATGGTTCCAGTTGGCCGCGGCCAGCGCGAATTGATCATTGGCGATCGTCAAACCGGCAAGACTGCAGTAGCGATCGACGCCGTGATCAACCAGAAAGGCCAGAACGTTACCTGTATCTATGTAGCGATCGGTCAAAAAGCTTCATCCATCAAAAACGTGGTGCGTTCGC
>JABDED010000103.1 GCA_013287275.1 Betaproteobacteria bacterium | reverse complement strand
ATGGCAGTCAGCCTGGGGGTGACGCCGCTGAGCCTGAAGGCCGTGGTCACCAGCTATATCCTGAGCCTGGCGGTATGCATTCCTATCAGCGGCTGGATGGCGGACCGCTTCGGCACCAAACGCGTGTTCATGATTGCGGTAACCGTATTTACGCTGGCATCAATACTGTGCGGCGTATCCGTCAATTCGCCGATGCTGGTCGCCGCGCGGCTATTGCAGGGGATAGGCGCGGCGATGATGATGCCGGTCGGCAGGCTGGCCATAGTGCGCGCCTTCCCCAAGTCGGAATTGCTGGCAGCGATGAATTTTGTGATCATCCCCGCCTTGATCGGTCCCTTGCTGGGTCCAACCTTGGGCGGGCTGATCGTGCACTGGATGACCTGGCGTGAGATCTTCTTTGTCAACGTGCCGGTGGGGCTGGCGGCGCTGTACCTGATCCACCGTTATATGCCGGATTATCATGGCGACGAGCCGCGCCCGATAGACTTCATAGGCCTGGTCTTATATGGCACCGGCGTGGCGCTGCTGTCCTGGCTGCTGGAGATTTTTGGCGAGCACCAGATCGACGCCACTTCCGGCGCGGTATTGTTCGTGCTGGCGGTCTGCCTGCTGGCGGCATACGGCTGGCACGCCAACCAGGCGCTGCACCCGCTGTTGCGCATCAGCCTGCTCAAGGTGCGCACTTTCCGCGTCGCGGTCGTCGGCGGCTTCATCACCCGCCTCGGCATCGGCGGCCTGCCCTTCCTGCTGCCACTGCTGTACCAGCTCGGCATGGGCCTGCCCGCCTGGCAATCGGGTCTGTTGATGATGCCCTCCGCGTTTGCCGCGATGGGCATGAAACTGATTGCGCCCAGGGTGCTGCGCAAATACGGCTACCGGCAAGTGCTGATCATCAATACCGTGCTGATCGGCGTCACCATCGGCATGTTCTTCTTTGTCAGCGGCAATACGCCGATATCGCTGATCGTGTCGCTCAGCCTGACCATGGGTTTCTTCAATTCGCTGCAATTCTCCAGCATGAACTCGATGGCCTACGCCGACATCGACGACAAGGATTCCAGCATGGCCAGCAGCATTGCCAGTTCCCTGCAGCAGATATCGCTCAGCTTCGGCCTGGCCTGCGGTTCGCTGGTCACCGCATGGTTCCTTGGCAGCAGTCCGCAAAGCGACAAGGTCTTGCTGACCTCGTCGCTGCATCACGCCTTTCTGACTTTAGGCGTGCTGACGGCGCTGTCTTCCCTGTCGTTCTGGACCCTGCGGCCCACTGACGGCGAGAACGTGAGCCGAGGCAGCAGCTAGAACCCATCGATACGGGGATAATCGGAAGCCGAATTAACAACAATTTGTATCCGCGCCATGATTTTTTATACCCTGTGATATACACTAGGCGGGTTACATAATGAGTCCTACAACACTATGCCATCTCGTCGCAACGTATTGAAGAAGGGCCTGTGGCTGACGGCAGCCGGATTGTTTACCGGCGTGCATATCGCCGACGCGGCCGAACCTGAGTCCGGCAAGGCAGCGCCGGGCAATCTTGAGCCGCCGCCGGATCTGTTCGATTCGCAATCGCTGGACATAGAATTCTGGGTCAAGCCGAGGACGCTGGACGTCATCCGCCCGCAGACCGGGGAACATACCAAGCTTTTATATTGGAAAGACGGCGATATCCAGGAATCCGCTTATCAGCAGCTATGCCATCTGCTGCGCGACGTCAACGGCAAGCAGACCGCAGCGATAGACCCCAAGCTGCTGGAAACCCTGTGGGCCACGCAAGCCTATGTGGAACGTTTCGGCATGACCCAGCCGCTGCAGATCCTGTCCGGCTACCGCACGCCGGAATCCAACCGCAGGCTGATAGAAGAAGGCGTGCCGGCGGCGAGGAAATCGCTGCACCTGGAAGGCAAGGCGGCCGACATCCGTATTTCAAAATTACACGAAGAGGTCTTGGGTGGCCTGATACGCAGTTTCCGCCAGGGCGGCGTCGGTTTTTATTACCGGCCCAGCGCGCAAGGCGGCTGGATACACACTGACACAGGCCTCCAGCGCATCTGGAAGGGCTAGCGGCTGTTGAAAAATTGCCGTGGCGTTGTTGCACCGCCTAGCCGTGCTAAAGCACTGTCTTCGTCGGTGCGTCTAGCCACGCCAATTTTGCAGCAGCCTTTTAATATCTCGCTTAATCCAGGCGCATCGGTTTGTTCGTATGCGGCGCCGGCGGCGGATCCTTGACCGGTTCATCTTCGGGCCTGTCCGGCTGCGGCGGAATTTGCGGAGCAGGCGGATTCGGGTTCTGTTCGGGAGGAATTCTGGGCAGGCTCATTCGGATACTCTCTATGCTCTTGCGAAAATATCCAACTTAGCAGAAACGGCTGTTTGCTTCTGTGTGCAAACGCACCGAACAAGCCAGTCAGCCGACAACATTCATCGATCCCCATAAAGACAGGCTCAAATTACCCTGTCATCTTGATGAGCCGCAAGCTTTTGCGACAAGCGCTGCGTGATCTTCACCATGTCCGCGTCATTGCGCTCAAAACCATATACGGTGAGCGGGAAATCCAGCGTTTTCTGTATCTCCCAGATTTTATCGTGCTCATGCGGCGCAAACATCTGTGCCGGCGCGCCGGCTGCCACCCAGCCTATAGGCACAAAAGCGCCGGCAGCAACGTGGGTCTTGATATGCACCACGGCATTGATCCTGAGCTCGCAGCCCCGGCCCAGCCGCGCAGCATGGAACACCGCCGCGCCGGTGGCGATAAATACTTCGTCCTCTATCGTGCAACCTACAACGTGGGTTTGCGGCCCGATCAGGCAGTTATTGCCTATGCTCAGCGGATGTTCGGCGGAACTGCGCAACACCGCATTTTCCATCACGATGCATTCGCGCCCTATCCGGATGGAGCCGCTCTCGGCGATCACTTGCGCACCAAACAGGATGCGGCAACCGGGCCCTATGCTGACGTCGCCGCAAATGACCGCGTTCGGCGCGACATAGGCACTGGGATCGATGCGCGGAGTTTTGTTGTCATGGGTGATGATCATTGTGCGTGGCCCTGTTCCTTGTCTGTATGAGTTTCGATGCTGTCACGAATCCCTGGTCCGCGTCAATGATTTCACTATTACGGTTCACTCGATTCATGGGGACAAATATGCGCTTCCAGCAGCGCATGCACCGCCTTGCCGGATAGCACAAACGCCACCGCTCCCATATTAAATTCCAGCCTGAGCATCAGGCCGATCAAACCCAGCATCGCCATCGTCAATCGCGGATGCCCGTCCATGCCCCTGTTCAAAATCATTGCCGTCATCATCACACCCATGAAATTAAAAGGCGGACAGGTTTGGCTCGCTGAGTTCAACTGGGCCAAACCTGTCCGGCACGCTACCTTACGCTGCCTGGATTGCTATCTGCAGCAAATCAGCGATCCCTATGCGTCTGGCAAAATCGATCCTGACCTGCTCGGCGACTTCGGTCACTTCCGCGGCGCCGTCGCCGATGAAGTCGATCAGGCTCCTGAACGGCCTTGCACCTGCAGGCAGGCTGACGATGCGGGCGATGTCGTCTGCCACCGCCTGCGGATCTGCATCGTCCGGCGTCAGCGCGCTCAGGCGGGCGCCTACCTGGTCCATCACGCCGTTGTAGCGGCCGTAGGCGGCAGAAGTGGCTTCGTCGGCAGGCTTGCCGGCATTCGGAAAATGCGCAGTACCCCGGGTGAATGCGCCAGGCACTACGATGGTAGTCTCGATGCCGAAACGGCTCAGCTCATAGGACATCGTCACTGCCATTGAATCCATCGCCGCCTTGGCCGCCGCATAAGGCCCCATGAAGGGCGGGAAGCCGCCGCGCACGGTAGTGCTGCTAACCCACAGCATCAGGCCGGAACCGCTGGCCCGCATCGCCGGCAGCGCAGCCCGGTACACCCTCTGTGCACCGAGTACATTGGTGTCGAATACCTTGCTGATCTCTTCCGGGCTGAAAGCCTCCATCGCGCCGACCACCAGGTGGCCGGCATTGTGGACGACCGTATCCAGCCGGCCCTGCTCGCCCAGGATGGTCTTGACCGCCTGGTCTGCAGACTCTTGCGACAGCACGTCCAGTTCTACTGCACGCAGGTTGTAGCCATTGGCAAAGGCGTAGTCCACCAAAGCCCTGACCTGCGGCGCATTACGACCCTTGATGTCACGCATGCTGGCGTACACGGTATGCCCGGCTGCCGCCAATGCCCTGGCGCTCAGGTTGCCGATGCCGGTGGAGGCGCCTGTGACTAAAACGACTGATTTCATGATGATTTCCTTTTATCGGATAGATAGTTAATATCGCCGCGCTGCTTATACGATGCCGCCGTTGGCGCGCAAGGTCTGCCCATTGATCCAGCCGCCGTCGGCGCTCACCAGGAAGGCCACAGCGGCAGCGATGTCTTCCGGCGTGCCCAGGCGTTCCAGCGGTGCGGCCTTGCTCATGCGTTGGATGACTTCGTCCGTTTTCCCAGTCAGGAACAGCGCTGTCGCGGTCGGTCCGGGGGCAATCGCATTCACGGTGATCTGCTTGCCGCGCAGTTCCTTGGCGAAGATATTGGTCATCGTTTCGATGGCAGATTTGGAAGCGGCGTATACCGAGTAGCCGGGCAAGGCCAGGCCGCTGACGCTGGTGGAAAAATTCACGATGCGGCCGCCGGATTGCAGGCGTTTGGCCGCCTGGCGCATGGTATTGAAGCTGCCTTTCACATTGATATTGAAGATACTGTCGAATGCGGCATCGTCGGTATCGGCCAGCGCAGGCAAGCCGGCCGGCATCACGCCCGCGTTATTGACCAGTACGTCAACCTTGCCGAAAGCCGCCTCCGCCGTATCGAACATGTCGGCAACCGCAAGCTGATCGGCCACGTCGGCCCTGACGGCGATCGCCTTGCCGCCCTGGGCCACGATACGGGCGGCCAACGCATCGGCCTCGCGGCTACTGCTTGCGTAATTGATAACGACGGCCATGCCGTCGTTTGCCAGGCGCTGTGCAATCGCCGCGCCTATGCCGCGGGACGCGCCGGTAACGATCGCCACTTTGCCGGCCTGGGGTGTTGTGTTTGCTGTATTCATTTGTTGCTCCTTCAATATGTTGAGATGTCTGACTTGTTTGCTGGTTTGGCTACTCAGCTTTGCGTTTAGCCAGTGAGTGCAGTATGCCCATTGATTTACAATGGATAAACCAGGTAAAATTGCCTTAACTGTGCAATTTAAATCAACAATTGGCGGGTTCATGGATAGATTCGAATCGATGCGCATCTTTACCCGCATCGTGGAGCTGGGCAGCTTCACGCGGGCCGGCGAAGAGCTGGGCTTTCCCAAGGCAACGGTCACCCATGCGATCAAGCAGCTAGAGGCCAGGCTGCGGGTGCGTCTGCTACACCGGACCACGCGGCAAGTCACCGCCACGCTGGACGGCGATGCCTATTACCGGCGCTGCATGCGCCTGCTGGCGGACCTGGAAGAAACCGAAAACATCTTCAGCGAAGCGGCGATCAACCCCGCCGGCAAGCTCCGCATAGATATGCACGGCACGCTGGGCATGCATTTCGTGATGCCGGTGCTGCCACAATTTTGCGAACGCTATCCGAATATCGAACTGGAGATCGGCATGGGCGACCGCCTGATCGACCTGGTCAGGGAAAGTGTGGATTGCGTGCTGAGGGTCGGTGAATTGCGCGACTCCTCAATGGTAGCGCGCCGGGTCGCCACGCTGGAACAGGCGACCTGCGCCAGCCCGGCTTACCTGGAAAAATACGGCACGCCCATGTCTGTCGACGAGCTGGAGCAGCACCGCGGCGTGAATTTTTTTTCGCCGCAGACCGGGAAACTCTTCCCCTTCGACTTCATGGAAGGCGGCAAGCCGAGAAGCTGTGCGATCAAGGGCACGGTGTCGGTCAATAACGCCGACGCCTATGTCGCCTGCTGCGCCAACGGTTTCGGCCTGATACAGGTGCCGCGCTATCATGTGGAACAAGCATTGCAGCAAGGCAGGCTGCGGGAGATACTGGCTGAATTCAGGCCGGCGCCCATGCCGGTTGCGGTACTCTATCCGCATCACCGGCAATTGTCGCCGCGGGTCAGGGTCTTTGTAGACTGGATGGCGGAAATATTCGCCAAGGCCAAATAAGATAAGCAGGGAAAACAGGCATGATAGACAACCACGGACTCAACAAGGAACTGCAAGCCTTCGCCGCAGAACGCGACTGGGAGCAATTCCACACTCCCAGAAACCTGGCCGCCTCCATCTCCATCGAGGCGGCAGAGTTGCTGGAACTGTTCCAGTGGTCGCGCGGCCAGCAGTGGGCCGAATTGCAGGATCCCAAGCTGAAGAGCCGCACCGCCGAGGAACTGGCCGACATCCTGCTATACTTGGTACGTTTCGCCGATCTGGCCGGCATAGACCTGGAGCAGGCGGCCCGGCAAAAGATGCAGGCCAATGCACGCAAATACCCGGCGGATGAGTTCAGGGGATCGGATCGCAAATACAATGAACAATGAGGCTTGCCGCACGGCCGCAAGGCATCCGCCCCATCGCTATTTTGCCGTCGCGGCACGCTCGGCTACGGCCTTGTTCACCAGCGCGTCCAGCACCGGCATCAATGCCGCCACGGACGCAGCTTCAGGCGAACCCTTAGGCAATCTGCGCCCGGCTATGCCCGGTGATGCAAGGTAGCGGCCGTCGACGACGATGTTCGGCACTCCCGCCAAGCGATAAAAACTTTCCAGCTGCGCAGTACGCACGGCCTTGGTCCGCACCGAGAATGAAGCGGATGCCGCCAGGTATTGTTGCAG
>JABDED010000102.1 GCA_013287275.1 Betaproteobacteria bacterium | reverse complement strand
GCAGGCCGTATTGCTGGATCCACCCGGCCAGGTACTGGACCTGCAGCAGGCGCTGAGGAAGAACAATACCGGTCCCGACCTGAAGCAATTGTTTGTCGGCAGCAGCGGCGCCTATGGCGTGATCACCAGGGCGGTGCTGCAGGTGCACCGCGTGCCACGCCAGACCGCGACAGCGCTGGTCGTGCCGCGCGACCAGGCCGCGGTATTACAATTGCTGCAAGCGCTGGAACAGGATTTTCCTGAATTCCTGGCGGCTTTCGAAGGCATTTCCGGCGCGGCGCTGGACGCCGTTGTGCGGCATATCCCGGATATAGGCAACCCGTTTGCGCCGGAGCCGGTGCCTGATTATTGCGTGCTGATCGAGCTCAGCAGCGCCGCCAGCCAGCAGGCCATCGGCGTGTCGCTGGAGGAATTATTGTCCGCCAGCCTGGAAAAACTGTTTGGCGACGTGATCGAGAATGCGGTCATCGGGCGCGGCAAGGATTTATGGCGGATACGCCACGCGATCAGCGAAGCGGTGCGGCAAGAGGGCAAGGTCATTGCATTCGATATTTCCATGCCGCGTTCGGCACTGGTGGCCTTCCGCGCAGAAGCGCTGAGCATGCTTGCCAGCCGGTATCCCTGGTTGAACGTGATGGATTTCGGGCACTGGGGCGATGGCGGCGCCCATTTCAATATGGTCTGGCCCAAGGAAGCCGGCACCACTTATGATGAAATGGTGGTTACCCAGGTGCGCGACGCAATCTACGATCTGGTGGTGCGAAAATATCATGGCAGCTTCAGCGCCGAGCATGGCGTGGGCCCCTACAATCAGACCTATTATTACCGCTACACGGGGCAAGCCGCGCAGCAGCTCGCCGGCAGCCTGCAGAGGCTGATGGATCCGCAGCGCTTGCTGGGTGTGACCTGGTTTGGCGAGCGGCCGGAGGCCTGAGCCACAGGCGCCGGCAGTTGCCGGTCCGCTGCTGCAGCGGCCTGCATGCTTCAAGCGTCTGTATAACGCCGCTTCAATACCGCCCTGCTTGGCAGGGTCGCCAGCAGCACGCCCAGCGTGGCGATGGCAAACGCCAGCAACTGCATCGTGGACAGTGTTTCCCCCAGCACCAGCACACCGACCAGGGTGGCCGAGATCGGCAGCATGACGGTAAAAACGCCTGCCAGGTTGGCCGGCACGCCTTTCAAGCCTGTCATCCACAGCCATACGGTCCAGACGCTGGCCGCCAGCGAGTAAAAGACCAGCAACAACCAGGAACCGCCGTGTACGGAGAAAAAATCAAACTTCAGTGCCGCATAAATACCCAGCGGCGTCATCAGCAGGAAACCCCATAGATTGATCAGCGAGCTGATGCGGCGCGGGCTCAGCACACCGCTGAGCTTCTTGCCCATCACTGCGTAGGCCGCTTCGCACAATACCGCGCAAAATACCAGCAGATTGCCCAGCCAGGCTTTATCGCCCGCCGCGCCGCCGACGGCATGCGCAGCCCCGGAATTCGACCATGCCAGCAAACCTATGCCGGCCACCGCGCATACTACCGCGGCCCATACGCGCAGCGGTATCTGTTCGCGCAGAAATATCCAGCTGAGCATGGCCACCGCAGCAGGAATGGCCGCCATGATCACGCCGGCGGAGACGGCGGTAGTCATGCTGACGCCGAACAGCATGCAGATGGAGAACATGAAGTTGCCGATAAAGGATTCCAGGAATACCAGCCAGCGGGTTTGCCGGCTCATCGGCGCTTCATCGGACGGCTTTTTCAGCCAGTGCAGCATGGCAATGCCGGCGATGCCAAAACGCAGCCAGGCCAGCAGGAACACCGGCAGCGCCGTCGTCAGGGGTTTGGACAGCGCAACATAGCAGCCGACGAGGGACATGCTCAGTGCGAGGCAGCCATAGGCTAGCGGACGGCTCATACTCATGGACGTGTGTTTCGTAAAAATTTAAATGATATGCAAGTATACGGGGTGGGCGCATTTTTAGGAATGAATATCCTGTTCAGCCAAACCTTGATACAGATGGATTCGCTGCTGAAGTGCAACAGGTATGTCCAAAAGTTATGCATGCGCGCCGGTTTTGTATTGGCTGTCGCTTGTTGATGCCACTACACTAGGGCTCCGCAGGCGATAGAAAATGCTATCCTGCGCGATCAGGCCATTTCATGCCGATATTTGCATTCTGTAACCGGATTTTTCATGATTTTTCAAAAACCGTTTTGTTTCAAGCCCGCTGTATTTTGCTTATCCCTGTCCTTGCTGCTAGCCGCGGCGCAGTGCAGCTGGGCTGCCGGTACCGACAAGCCTGTCAAGACCCTGCATGTAATACTGACCACGCAGGAAGCGGCGCTGGATCCGGCCGTGGCGTCCGACCTGGCGTCGCTGAGCATCAATGAAAACATCTTCGATCCTATGCTGCGCTACGACTACCTGGCGCGTCCGGTCAAATTGATGACCAATACGCTGACGGCAATGCCGGAAATCAGCGATGGCGGCAAGACTTATACGATGCATGTGCAACCCGGCATCTATTTCACGCCGGATCCCGCATTCAAGGGCAGGCAACGCGAGTTGACCGCGCAGGATTATCTGTACAGCATACGACGCCTGTACGATCCGGCGCTGAAATCGCCCTGGCTGTTCATGTTTGAAGGGAAAATTGTCGGCGATGACAAACTCAAAACTGCGAAGTTCGACATCAACCAGCCGATAGAGGGTTTACAGGCATTGGACCGCTATACACTGCGCATACGGCTGAAGGCGCCCGATACCAATTTCCTGTTCCAGCTGGCAACTCCGGCTACCGGTGCGGTGGCGCGGGAAGTCGCCGACGCCTATGCCGACCAGATTGGCGGCCACCCCGTCGGCACCGGGCCTTTCATGATTGGCAAGTGGCAGCGCAGCTTCCAGATAGAGTTGCTGGCCAACCGGGCTTATCGTCCGGTTATTTTTTCTTCGGCAGCCGGCAAGGATGCGCGCGACCGCCAGATCGTTAGTGACTTGCAGGGACAGCGCCTGCCCCGTGTAGACAGGGTGGAAATCAGGATCATGGAAGAAGCGCAGTCGCAAGTGCTGGCTTTCCTGGGCAATGAGTTTGACTATCTGGAGCAGGTGCCGCCGCCGCTGGCGGAAATGGTGCTGGTTCCAGGCGCCAGCATCAGGCTGAAACCGGAGCTGGAACGGAAGGGTGTGCAGCTGGACCTGTTTTCCACCCTGCAGACCTATTATGTATGGATGAATATGGACGATCCCGTCATAGGCGGCTACACGCCGGACAAGATTGCATTGCGGCGCGCGATTGCGCTCAGCTATAACAGCAAGGAGGACATCAGCCTGATGGAAAAGGGGCTGGCGATTGCGGCGCAAACGCCGTTGCCGCCGAACGTGCTGGGCTACGATCCGGCATACCGCAGCCCGCTGGCTTATGACGTGCGGCTGGCCAATGCCTTGTTGGACAAGTTCGGCTACAGGCGCGGTGCGGACGGTTATCGCCACATGCCGGATGGCCAGCCGCTGGACCTGGTGATGCATAGCCTGGCATCTACCAAGGGCCGGCTGCGCGACGAAACCTGGCGCAAGAACATGGATGCGATAGGGATACGGATCAGCTTCAAGAGCGATAAAAATTCGGAGATCCTGAAAGCGGCCAGGCTGGGCAAGGTGCAGATGACGGAAGCCAATTGGATTGCGGATTTTCCCGACGGCGAAAATTTCTACCAGTTGCTGTACGGTCCCAATAGCGGCCGGGCCAACTATTCACGTTTCAATTTGCCTGCTTTTAACAAGCTGTATGAAGAGTCGCGCGCGCTGAGCGATTCGCCGGAAAGGAAGCGCCTGTATCACGATATGGCGCAATTGATGCATGCATATGCGCCGTGGGTGGTGCGCATCCATCCGCTGTCGGCAGATGTCTGGCATCCATGGCTGAAAAATTATAAGCGCCACCCTGTCGATTTCACCACCTGGCGCTACCTGGACATAGATCAGACCGCGAAAATGGGAGCGAAATAAGGGGCGGCCAAGCCATACCCTGCGGTTATACATAACCGGTAAAGTTTCATTTGTTGTATGGCTTGCCAAGCCAATATGCTGAACGCACATAATGGAAGCTGCACTGCTACGCAGACTGGTCTTGCCTGGAAAAATAGCGCATTTTGACAAATTTCAAAATGGCAATAAAGAACTGTGGCAGCTCAGCGTAATGGTGCGGTGGCCCTCTAAAAGTAGGCATGGAGACGCAATACATGTTGTGTGAATTGATCAAGGACCACCCTGATTTCCGACGCCTGCAATCCATAGACGGCATCGTCATTGATCTGCGTTATGTGGGGATTGATAATTTTGTCGGGCGTGACCTGTATGGCGACCTCGATTGCGGCTGGCTGCACCATGAAGCAGCAGGCGGCCTGTCCGACGCGGCAGCGTGGTTGAGCAGGCATTATCCCGGCTACAGGATACTGGTGCTGGATGCACTGCGCCCGCATCGGATACAGGAAATGCTATGGCAGTATCTGGAGGGCACGCCGCTGCGCATGTACGTCGCCGATCCCGCGCGCGGTTCCATCCATTCCTTCGGCATGGCAGTGGACGTAACTATACTGGATGCGCAGGGCAAGGAAATCGACATGGGCACCGCTTACGACGAACTGGTGGAAAAGTCCCATCCCGCATTGGAGGCCAGGTTCCTGGCGGACGGCGGCCTGAGCCGGGCGCAGGCCGATAACCGCAATATCCTGCGCCAGGCGATGTTTGCCGGCGGCTTTCGCGGCATCAACAGCGAATGGTGGCATTTCAATTTTGGCGACCCGAATATCGTCCGCCAGACCTATCTCCGCATCGATTAAATCCGCATTCTTTAAATCCCGGCCGCAAATGATTTTGCCGCCGGGATTTTTACGAGCACGAGCCTTCTGCCTTTCTCCCGGCCGGCAGCCATTCCCCCGGGTTATACACTCAGCATAAGCATTCATTTGTGATCCATGCCGTTCGGCCTTAGTCTGCTGAACTGGCCCTATACAGATATTTATTAATTGCAAATGATGACAGAAAAGAACCGCGTGCGTTGTGAATTCATCGCTGACCATCCTGAATTCCGCTCGCTGGACAGCATAGACGGCATCGCCATCGATTTGCGCTACGCAAGCCAGAACAATTTTGCCGGACGTAATCTGTACGGCAGCCTGAATTGCCGCTACCTGCATGCAGATGCCGCCAGGGGTCTGGATGCTGCGGTCAGATGGCTGGCGCAGAACCATCCCGGATATCGCCTGATCGTGCTGGATGCCTTAAGGCCGCATCGCGTGCAAAACATGCTGTGGGAGCAACTGGAAAGCACCAGCCTGCGTAAATACCTGGCGGATCCCGCGCGAGGCTCCATCCATTCTTTCGGCATGGCGGTGGATGTCAGCCTGACAGACAGGCAGGGCCAGCTGCTGGATATGGGCACCGCCTATGACGACATGAACGACCTGTCCCATCCGGCGCTGGAAGAGGCCTATTTTGCCAAAGGCGTGCTGACGGAGGAGCAGATCGACAACCGCCTTGTGCTGCGCCTGGCAATGCTGGGCAGCGGCTTTCGCGGCATCGGTACCGAATGGTGGCACTTCGATTTCGGCAGCAGCGACATCATCCGCCAGACTTATACGCGCATAGAATAAGCTGCAACTATGAGGAGCCATGCATCGTGGCATGGGGCGCCGTAAAGTGCGATATAAAAAGCAGCACAAACATACCAAACCGGAGGCTGGTTGATGAGCAAGGCATTCCCTGCTTTATTATTGGCTGGCGCAAGTTTAATTGCCGTCATCACACCCAGCACAATTACTGCCCAGAACATTAGCAAGCCCATGCCTGAACTCGATCAGCAACTGCAAGCCATTGTTTCGGATCGGAACAAGCCGCTGGCCAGCCTGTCGGCGCTGGCGATCCGGGGCGGCAAGATCGCGTATCAGCAGTCTTTCGGCTATCGGGTTATCGATACAACGGGCGGCGGCAGGGATATGCCGGCGGATAACAATACCCTGTACCGGGTGGCGTCGGTATCCAAGCTGGTTGCCGCCATAGGCGTATTGCGCCTGGTGGACCAGCACAAGCTGGACCTGGATGCCGACATTGGAAATTACCTGGGCTATACGGTGCGCAATCCGCATTTTCCGGATATGGCGATCACCACCCGCATGCTGCTCAGCCATACCTCGTCATTGCGTGATGAGGGCGGCTACAGCTTCCCTGCCGAAGTCAGCCTGCGCAGCGTGCTGCAGCCGTCGGGGCAGAATTACGGTCAGGGTTTGCAATGGGCTATACCGTCCGCCGACAGCGACCGGGCGCCCGGCAAATACTTTGAATACTGTAACTTCAACTGGGGCGTCCTGGGTTCCATCGTAGAAGCCGTCAGCGGCCAGCGCTTTGACCGCTACATGCAGCAGAATGTATTGGTACCCTTGAAGATAAAAGGCGGCTACAACCCGGAAGAGCTGACCCAGGCCGACATAGTCAAACTGGCGGTGCTGTACCGCAAACAAGACAGCAGCGAAATTTGGAACAGCGCCGGCCCCTGGGTAGTACAAACCGACGACTACCAAGGGAAATTGCCCGCCAAACGTAGAGACCTGGAAAACTATATCCCCGGCAGCAACGCCACGCCGTTCAGCCCGCAAGGCGGCCTGCGCATCAGCACTGCCGGCCTGGCACGCGTGATGCTGATGTTGATGAATGGCGGCGAACTGGACGGTGTGCGGATTTTGCGCGCGGAAACTGTGGATGCAATGCTAAGCGAACAGTGGCGCTACGACGCTGCGCGCAAGAATGGCGATAATTATCAAGGCCTGTTCCAGGCCTGGGGTTTGGGGACGCAAAGATTCAGCGATGTCAGCGCCGCACACTTCGGCGACAGGGTGGTAGCGGACGGCGGCTTGCGCGGCTATGGGCATCTGGGGTTTGCCTATGGCCTGAATTCTGGCTTTGTCTTTGATCCTGTTTCGCGCAATGGAATGATTTACATCATAGGCGGGGTGGGGGCGGATCCTGAAAAGAATCGCGGAAAGTA
>JABDED010000101.1:6895-7105 GCA_013287275.1 Betaproteobacteria bacterium | reverse complement strand
GCGTGTCGCCACGAAATTTTTCGTACCTGCTCGCATTTGCCCTATATAGTCCACTTCAGGCTGTAATTGGGCGGTGTGATCGTGTATGGCGACCGCCTGGATTTTCCGTATTGATCGGAACCGCCGGGGATGGCAATTGCGTCATCGCCGGCCGGTAAGGGAGGTTTATTTGTATTTCTTTATCAATAATCTGACTGGTTTAACCCCGCT
>JABDED010000101.1:130-6885 GCA_013287275.1 Betaproteobacteria bacterium | reverse complement strand
TCTCCCGATTGCATGACAATGGCAAAAGCTGCGCGAACGCATGCCAGCGGGGTTTAACCCCGCTGGCATGCGTTCGCGCAGCTTTTGCCATTGTCATGCAATCGGGAGACGGCCATGTTTGAACTGTTCAATCCGCAAAAAACTGCAGACAGCATCAACGACAGGGGGCCGAATCGCTGGGATTGGGCGCTCTTGCCGCTGGTGCTGGCGCTATTGATCGTGTTTGCATTCGGCGCAATGCAGATGAGCCATCCGTTTTCAGTCGGAGAGGCTTCCGAAATTTCGCTGGACCCGGTCTACCTGCCTTACTATTTGTTGCGCACTATCTTGCGTATGTTTACAGCGCTGGGGTTTTCTTTGCTGTTTAGCCTGGCATTTGCAGCCATTGCAGCCAAATATGCGAAGGCCGAAAAAATCATGGTGCCGATGCTGGACGTATTGCAATCGGTGCCCATACTCGGATTCCAGGCGATTGCGATCGCGCCTTTCATCGCCTTGTTCCCTGGTAATTTGCTGGGTGTGGAGTGTGCGGCCATCTTTGCGATATTCACTTCGCAGGCATGGAATATGGCATTCAGCCTGTACCAGTCGATACGCACCGTTCCGCCTGAATTGAGTGAGGCTACCCGTATTTTTCGCTTGTCCAGCTGGCAAAGATTTTGGCGGCTGGAGTTGCCGTTCGCCATGCCGGGCCTGTTGTGGAATATGATGATGTCGATGTCGGGCGGATGGTTTTTTCTGGTCGCGGCCGAGGCAATCTCAGTGGCAGGGCAGGATATCAAATTACCCGGTATCGGCTCGTATATTGCGGTTGCGATCGAGGCCAAGAATGGCGGCGCGATTGCCTGGGCAATCGGAGCGATGCTGACCGGTATTTTGTTATACGATCAATTGTTTTTCCGCCCCTTGCTGGCGTGGGCGGATAAATTCCGCTTTGAAGAATCGCAGTCTGAAACCGCGCAGGAATCCTGGTTGCTGAACTGGATGCGCAGCAGCCACTGGTTCCGCGGCCTGACCGATAAATTATGGATCTTGCTAAGCCGTCCGCTGGGCTGGTTCAGCGTGCGTTACGACGGCACCTCCGCCAAGGCCAGCGTGCGCCAGATCAACCCAGTCTGGTCCAAGGTATGGGATGTTGCGCTGACCCTGGCCTGCCTGTGGGCGGCGTATCGCATGATCACCTTCATCCATAGCGATGTAGGCTGGGGCGAGACCGGACACGTGGTTGGACTGGGGCTGATCACCCTGCTCAGGGTAATGCTGTTGATTGCCCTGGCGTCGCTGGTCTGGGTGCCTATCGCCGTGTGGATAGGCCTGCGCCCGCAGTATTCGCAGCAAGTGCAGGCGGTGGCGCAATTCCTGGCGGCTTTCCCGGTCAACCTGATGTTCCCGCTGGTGGTGTTCGCCGTTGTCAGCCTGAACCTGAGCCCGAATATATGGCTCAGTCCGCTGATGGTATTCGGCACCCAGTGGTACATCCTGTTCAATGTGGTGGCGGGCGCATCGACGATACCCAACGAGTTGCGCCTGGCCTCGGATAACCTGGGCCTGAAGGGCTGGCTGAAATGGAAGCGCGTATATTTGCCGGCGATTTTCCCCAGCTATATTACTGGCGCGATTACCGCCAGCGGCGGTTCCTGGAATGCCAGTATCGTGGCTGAATATGTGACCTGGGGCAAGACGACGCTGATCGCTGACGGACTGGGCAGTTACATCAAGCAGATGACCGAGGTCGGTGATTTTCACCGCATCGCGCTAGGCATAGGTGTGATGTGCATATTTGTAATGTTGTTGAACCGTTTTTTCTGGCGCAAGCTGTACCTGCTCGCCGAAGACCGTAGCAGCTGAGGATGCAAGATGACTAAAAATTTATTGATAGACCTGAAGGGCGTCGCCAAATCTTTTCGTGCCGCCGACGGCACCGCCCGCAGCGTACTAGAGAAGGTCGATTTTGAACTGAAGGAAGGCGAAATCGTCGCTTTGCTGGGTAAGTCCGGCTCGGGAAAATCGACGCTGCTGCGTATCATCGCCGGTTTGATACCGGCGGATACCGGCAAGGTTGCCTATCGCGAGAGCCCCATCTACGGGCCGGTGGCCGGCGTGGCGATGGTGTTCCAGTCGTTTGCCTTGTTTCCCTGGCTGACGGTGCAGCAAAACGTGGAACTGGGCCTGGAGGCGCAGGGCGTGCCCGCTGATGAGCGGGAAGCGAGGGCGGATGCGGTGCTGGAGATGATAGGCCTGGCCGGCTTTGGCGGCGCCTTGCCGCGCGAGCTCTCCGGCGGCATGAAGCAGCGTGTCGGCATCGCCCGCGCACTGGTCACCAATCCCGACGTACTACTGATGGATGAGGCTTTCTCTGCGCTGGATGTGCTGACCGGCGAAACCCTGCGCAACGACATGCTGGAACTGTGGGATGAAAACCGCATCCCGACCAAGGGCATCTTGATCGTTTCCCACAACATAGAAGAAGCGGTGATGATGTCGGACC
This sequence comes from Betaproteobacteria bacterium, assembly GCA_013287275.1. Lineage (GTDB taxonomy): Bacteria > Pseudomonadota > Gammaproteobacteria > Burkholderiales > Burkholderiaceae_D > Undibacterium. Next base: position 4,397 of record JABDED010000101.1, on the reverse strand, counting down.
GTATCATCATGTTGTCCAGCGATCCGGGCTGCATCCGTTGTGAAGTGAAGATAGATTTGCCGCGTCCGCGCAACGTGGATTCCGCCGAAGTCCGGGCGCTGATCGATGAAGTGTATGGCTTGATGACGATGCGTCCGGTGCAGGAAGTTGCTGCCGGCGTGCCCGTGCCCAAACGCCAGGACTATCGCTTGCCGGAAACCGACGTCAGCCGTATCGAGGCGGTGCTGGACCTGCTGGCGGATGCACCGTTCAATGGCCGCGCCGACTTGCCGCAACTGGCAGAAGAAGCCGAGCTTTCCGATGAAGAGCTGTTCCCTACTTATGAAGCGCTCGGCCAACTGGGCTTTGCGCTGGTAGAAAAGGGCGATATCAGCCTGACACCTCTGGGCAAGCGCTACGTGGAGGCAGAGCAGATTGACAGGCAAGAGCTGTTTGGCCAGCAATTATTGACCCATGTGCCGCTGGTTGCCCATATCCGCCGCAGCCTGGAGCAAGAGGCCAACGGCATGTTGCCGGAAGGACCGTTCCTGGAATTGCTGGAAGAATTCCTGGAAGCCGACGAGGCCAAGCGCGTATTGGGTGTCGCCGTGGAATGGGGCCGTTATGGCGAAGTGTATGAGTACGACTACCATACCGGCCGCCTGACATTGCCCGAGCCTGCCGAGAGTGCCTGAGGCACTGCCGCGTGCCTGGATGAGTGATCGTTCAGGCGTGCGGCATGGCCTGGTCTGCGGACAGTATTTGCAAAAATGCCAGGGTCGCCGGGCTATGCGGCCTGTTCTTCATTTCCAGCAAATGCAGGCTGCGCGAAAAGCGCAGCTTGCCGCCGGTTTTTCCGGTCTGATCTGGCAGGTTCAGAATGGCAATCTTGCCAAGGGCGATCAAATCCTCCACCAGCGCCCGGGACAGCATCGCCACGCCAACGCCCTCGACCACGGTGCGCACGATGGCCTCATTGCTGCCCATTTCCATACTGCGCATGCGATCTATCGCATGCGCCTGCAATAACTGCTGGGTCGCTTCGCGCGTCCCCGATCCCGGCTCCCGCACTATCCACAATAGCTTGTTCAAATGATCGGCATCGATGGTTGGCCGACGGTGCAGCAAGGAATCGCTGGCGGCAACGATGACCAGTTCATCGTCCTGCCAGTGACTGGACCTGATCAGCGGATCGTCGACCGGACCTTCCACCAGGGCCAGGTCGATGCGGCAATCCAGCAGATCCTGGCTGACGTTCTGGGTATTGCCTACCAGTACGCGCGGGATAATGTCAGGGAATTGCTGTGTGAAACGGGCGATATACCGGGGTAGCCAGTAGCTGGCAATCGTCGTGCTGGCGCCTATGGTCAGGCTGCCCCGGTGCAAACCTACCCTGGCCCGTATATCGTCGATTGCCGCACGTTCCAGCGCAAAGATGCCGCGTGCATGTTCAAACAAGGCCTTGCCGCTTTCCGTCAGCCGTATGCCTTTGCCGCCGCTGACGCCGCGCTCTATCAGCGGCAGATCCAGCTGCAGTTCAAGCTCGCGTACGGCCTTGGATACGGCAGATTGGCTGATGAACAGATTTTCAGCCGCGCGGGAAAATCCGTTTTGCTCGGCGACCGTAAAAAAAACCCGTAACAGATGCAAATTCATGGATATGACTATTTCTCATGGTTATGTGAAAATTATCTATTCGACTCATGATAAGCGAAGAGTTACTCTTGCGCTATTCTAATTTTGAGTTGAATCATGCAAACGAACCCATATGCCTGTCTGCCGCGCATCGTGTCGACAAAGCTGCCCGGCATGCTGCTGGCCGCCGCGCTGGCCAGTCTGGGGATTCTGGCGGCGAGACATCCGCTGGCGCAGCAATTCGGCCTGAGCGCCCTGAGCCTGGCGATCGTCTTCGGCATTGTGGTCGGTAATTCCGTGTTTTCGCGGTTTGCCCCGGTTGCTGCCGAGGGCGTGGATTTTTCAAAAGGAACGCTGCTACGGGCGGGTATCGTCTTGTATGGATTCCGCATCAGTTTCCAGCAGATCGCTGCGGTCGGCTGGGCCGGCATCATCATCGACGCCTTGATCGTCGGCCTGACTTTTACCCTGGCCGTGCAATTGGGCACCCGCGTCTTTAAGCTGGACAGGCAGACGGCGATGCTGATAGGCGCCGGCAGCTCGATTTGCGGTGCAGCGGCAGTCATGGCAACCGAGCCTGTCGTGCGGGGGCAGGAGCATAAAGTATCGGTGGCCGTGGCCACCGTGGTGATTTTCGGCACGATAGCGATGTTTGCCTACCCGCTGGCCTATCCTTATCTGGGATTGAGCGAGCAGGCCTACGGTATTTTTGCCGGCTCCACAATACATGAGGTGGCGCAAGTTGTTGCTGCCGGCAATAGCGTCAGCAACGCTGCAGCGAATACGGCGGTGATAGAAAAAATGCTCAGGGTGATGATGCTGGCGCCTTTCCTTTTGCTGCTGTCGGGTGTATTGAAATTGGAACGCCGGTCAAACGCAGCGGCAGGCGAGGCCGCCAATGCGGCTAATGCAACTGCGGGCAGCAAGATCACCATTCCCTGGTTCGCGCTGTTTTTTATCGTTGCCAGCGGCATTTATTCCGCCGGTGTATTGCCTGCGGCACTGGTGGATGCGCTGGTCAGCCTGGATACCGCCTTGCTGGCAATGGCGATGGCGGCCCTGGGTTTGCGTACCAGCGTAGGCGCAGTGCGCCAGGCCGGCGTGCGTCCGGTCTTGCTAGCTTCAATGCTGTTCGGGTTTTTGACCTTGGGCGGATATTTTATTAATTATGCCGTCAGGCAGCTCTTTGTCTGAGTGGCCGCAGCAGACCGCCGGGGCGTGGCGGCGCGACGCGACGTTCACGTCGCCGTCCTGGCCGGCTCTTTGGATGGGATATGGAAAGGGTTTTTGACGGTGGTATGCGCGCGTCACAACCGGTAACAAAAGAGCAGTGGGAGGATCGTCCTGTCGGTGATAAGCTGAAAGAATAGGTGGCGAGAAGATTTGGATGCTGGCTTGGACGTCACAGCCGGTCTCGCAAAGACTAATCGGAAGGCAAAGCCGGGAAAGGGGCTGACGTGAAAATCAGGACATTAATAGTTTTGGCCGCATGTGTTTGTACCGCGTGTACAACACGAGGGCCAGGTTCCCTGAGCAAGCAGGGAGAGGAAGCAAAAAAAACCATGGAAAAAGGTGATACCAGGCCGGATGCCACTTCGACCGCCTTTACCCTGGAAGGATATAAACGCGATCTGGCCGAACGTATCGCACAGGTCAATTCCACCAACGTATACGTTGAACGGCCGCAGGCCTTGCTGCGCTCGGTGATTGTCATCAAGTACGTGGTCGCCCCGGACGGCAAATTGCTAAGGACGGAGATCATCCGGACCAATCACGACAGGGCAACCGAGTCCGTTGCGCTTGCGAGCCTGAGCAATACCGCGCCGTTCCCCAAGCCGGCATCGCATTTGCTGAAAAACGGCAGGGTGGAAATCTCTGAAACCTGGCTGTTCAATAATGACGGACGCTTTCAGTTGCGCACGATTGCATTGCCGCAAATGGGGGAATAAGCTTCCAGTCCGGCAGGACCTTGTGTACACGGTATTTGCGGTTCCACTTTACTTGATAAGGCAAACCATGAAGGCTATCGTTTTTGCAATCGTGTCCGCTTTTTCCGCATCGGCGCTTGCGGCTCCGGCTTCGGCGCAAACAGAAGCGCCGAATGTATTCAAGACCGTCGATAAATGTACGGCTTCAGGTTGCGTCATTACCTGCAAGAATAACCTGGGTGCCTGGGAGAGGGTAGACCAGGCCGTCGAGTCGGTGACCACCATCAATTATCCGAACGGAAACGTGCGTTTCCTGTTGGACGACGGCACCAAGGGCAAGCGCACGCTGGTCTATGGCCCGAATAATCTGGCATGCAGCATTACCGGCCATCAATAGCCGTATAAACGTGCGGGCAGGACGATAAGATCGTCCTGCCCGCAGCTGTTTTGGCCTGGCACTGTTATTCCGGCTTTTTCTGGTTCGGATTAAAGCGCTCACCCTTTTCCTTGTTTTCTTTTTCTTGCCTTGCCGGCGCTGGTGCCGGCATTGGCATAGGAACTGGCGCCGGCTGCATTACCGGGACCGGTGGCCGCGGCGGGGCTTCCCGGCGCGGCTCAACCGGCTCCTGGCGCTCCATGCGCCTTGGGGGCTGCACTTGCTGCTGTGGCTGGGGCGGCGCCGCCTCTTGCTGGCGCGGTAGCGGCCGTGGCTGCATGACCGGGGC
>JABDED010000101.1:0-78 GCA_013287275.1 Betaproteobacteria bacterium | reverse complement strand
GGCATCGGCGCTGGAGTTGCCGGTTGAGGCGCAGCTTGAGGGACGGGTGCGGCTAAATGCGGCGGATTCGGCATGCGG
>JABDED010000100.1:2384-7294 GCA_013287275.1 Betaproteobacteria bacterium | reverse complement strand
CCCGACCAGCAATCTCAACATGTCCGCAATTTATTGCTTATCGAGCGGATCCAGATCCCCCTGCTCACCCACTGAAACATCGGTAGTCTTCCCCTGCCCCAGCAACACCGGCGGCACATAGTTCGCCAGCAAAATTTCCCTACTCTGCGGCGTCTCCAGGCTGACCCGCCCCAGTGCGCCGCTGCGATAATCCAGCAGCAGCGTATGCGCTGCCTTCTCAAAATCCCAATCGCCGCCCTTCAGCCTGTAGGCGCGTTTTTTTGCCACGCCCTCGATCACGCTGACCGCATCGATGCCCTCGGTCTGGATGCCGTAGCGCGTAGTCAGGTATTGCGGATACAGCGCCAGCAACTGCTCGGCCAGGAAAGTCGCGACCTCCTCCTCGATCAGCGCATTCACGCCCACCGCATGGCTGGCAGCCAGCATCAGGCCGTCCGTAGGATGCTGGATCTTGGGCCACAGCATGCCGGGCGTGTCGGTCAGTATCATGTTCTTGCCCAGGTACAGGCGCTGCTGCACCTTGGTCACCGCGGGTTCGTCGCCGACGTTGGCTACGCGCTTTTTCAGCAACGCATTCATCAGCGTCGACTTGCCGACGTTGGGTATGCCCATGATCATCATGCGCAAGGGCTTGGTCGGCACGCCGCGATGCGGCGCCTGCTCCAGCGCCAGGCCCGGAATCTTGGCGACGTCGGAAGGCTTCTTGCAGCTCAGCGCCACCGCGCGCACGCCTTTCTGGCTATTGTAGAAATCTATCCAGGCCTTGGTGGCAACCGGATCGGCCAGATCGCTCTTGTTCAGGATTTTCAGGCAGGGACGCTGGCGGAAGATGCGCAACTGCTCCACCATCGGGTTGCAACTGGCTTGCGGAATGCGGGCATCCAGCACTTCTATCACCAGATCGGTGCTTTCCATGGTTTCCGCCGCTTTCTTGCGGGCGGCGTTCATGTGGCCTGGGAACCATTGTATCGACATGCTAAGTTCTTCTTTTTACTAAACAAAGCGCTATTTTACGGACTTGTGCCGCTCATGCCGATTTGTTTTGCGCGAACTCATGTAAAAATGATAGTAAAAGGCTTAAATTCTTTTATTTTGTCTACGAAAAACACGAAAAGCACGAAAAAAATCCATATAAACCAAAATGCAGTTTTGGCCGGGTGGACGCGGCTATTGCTATTTGTTCGGGCTTTTTGTGCTTTTCATAGACAAATTGCCTTGCTTTTACTCCAATTCCGCCAGCACCTTGATATGAGCGACCACGCTGCGCCCCAGCGCCGACAGGCTATAGCCGCCTTCCAGGCAGCTGACGATGCGGCCCTTGGAATAGGTTTTGGCGATATCCATGATCTTTTGCGTGATCCAAGCGTAATCCGCTTCCACCAGCCCCATCTGCGCCATGTCGTCTTCGCGGTGGGCGTCAAAGCCGGCGGAGATGAAGATCATTTCCGGCTGATGCTCGTGCAAGGCGGGCAGCCATTTGTCCAACACCAACTGGCGCACCACATCGCCGTAGCTATGGGCCGCCACCGGCACGTTGACCATGTTCGCCGCCGGATGGCCGGTGCCTGAATATGGATAAAAAGGATGCTGGAAAAAACTTACCATCAGGACATTGGGGTCGCCGCTGAATGCTGCCTCGGTGCCGTTACCGTGATGGACGTCGAAATCGACGATGGCGACTTTTTTCAGCCCATGCACCTGCATCGCATGCCGGGCGGCTATTGCGACGTTATTGAACATGCAGAAGCCCATCGCCTCGGTCGGCGTCGCGTGGTGGCCCGGCGGGCGTATCGCGCAAAAGGCATTGTCCAGTTCACCGGCAATCACCGCATCGGTGGCGGCAACCGCGGCGCCGGCAGCGCGCAGCGAAGCGCGCCAGGTATACGCATTCAGGCTGGTATCGGCATCCAGCGGGAAATAGGTGTACTCCGAATCGGCGGTGGGGCAATTCTCGCGGATACGGTAGATCGCGTCGGCACTGTGCACCCGGGCCAGTTCGGCTTCGTCGGCCAGCGGGGCTTCGCGATAATCCAGCAAACCGTCTATGCGGCTGGAGATCAGCTGGTCTTCTATCGCCTGCAGGCGGTCCGGGCATTCCGGATGCCAGGAGCCCATCTCGTGGCGCTTGCAATCGGCATGGGTATAAAACGCGGTCGTCATTTGCTCTGTCTTTTGGTTATGGTGAAGTTTGCCGGTCTCTGTGCTGCGCGCAAACACTCCGGCCCTCATGCCGAAAACAGGGGACGGATGCTTTAGTGGACTGTAATAGCGAAATCAGAAGTGCCTGTCACGTGCTCGCCGCGCATGACTGCGTTGCCAACAGGTCGAGATAGCCTGCTATCTCGACCTGTTGGCGTCTTGTCCTACACGCCGGGCACGCGCCCTTCACTCCCGATTTCACTGTTACAGTCCACAGTTTCAACCGAATCGCTGTTTTTTGCAAATCGCCGCGAAATCATTGTTCCTGCCAAGAACAAATACCGGGAATCGGTTTACACTAGCCGGGTTAATGTCCTGAAGGCAAATCCATGTTTTCCAAAGTGCACGATGTCGCCAGACAAGTGGGCCAGATCATCATCGGCAAGGATCTGCAGATACGCCAGTCGCTGGTCTGCCTGCTGGCAGGCGGACATCTGCTGATAGAAGACGTGCCGGGGGGGTAGGCAAGACCACGCTGGCGCATGCACTGGCGATCTCGCTGGGGCTGAAATTCAACCGCCTGCAATTTACCAGCGACCTGCTGCCGGCGGACGTGGCGGGCATCTCCATCTTCGACCGCGAAAAAAACCAGTTTGTATTCCATCCGGGCCCGGTATTTACCCAGGTCTTGCTGGCCGATGAAATCAACCGCGCGACGCCGAAGACCCAGTCTTCGCTGCTGGAGGCGATGGAAGAGCGGCAGGTAACGGCGGAAGGCCAGACCCGGCCGCTGCCACATCCCTTCTTTGTCATCGCCACGCAAAACCCGAGTTACCAGGTGGGCACCTTTGCGCTGCCGGAATCGCAGCTGGACCGCTTCCTGATGTGCCTGTCGCTGGGTTATCCGGACGCTGCAGCCGAGCGCGCGCTGTTATTGGGCGAGGACAGGCGCAGCCTGCTGAACGCCTTGCCGGCCGCGATGCAGCCCAGCCAGTTGCTGGAAGCGCAGCAAGCATTGAAGCAAGTCCATACCGCCAGTTCGCTGGTCGACTATGTGCAGGCACTGGCCCATGCCACCCGCCAGGGCGACCTGTTTGCCGAAGGCATGAGCCCGCGCGCCGCCATCGCGCTGTTGCAGGCTGCGCGCGCCTGGGCCGCACTGGAGGGGCGCGACCACGTACTGCCGGAAGACGTGCAGGCAGTATTGATACCGGTGGTGGCGCACCGCCTGCGCCCGCTGAAATCGGTCAGCGGCAAGATCAGCGCCAGCAGCGAACTGCTGGCCCAGCTGATGTTGCGGGTGCCGGTATAAACGGCATACCGGACATGCTGGCCTCACTACAACAAAGATTTCGCCGGCTGGTGTTTCTTGAGCACAAGCCGGAAGCCGGCGAGGTTTTTTTAAAGCAGCGCAGGGTATTCACCTTGCCGGGCAAATCCGGCCTGGTGTTTGTGCTATTGCTGGCGTTGCTGTTCATCGCCTCCACCAACTACAACCTGAGCCTGGGCTTTGCGCTGACTTTCGTGCTGGGAGCCTGCGCCTGGGTGAACGCCTTTTTAACCTTCCGCAACCTGGCCTACCTGCACCTGCTGGCGGGGCCGGTGCAGCCGGTGTTTGCCGGCGAAGAGGCGCAGTTCACGCTATACCTGATCAACCGCCGCAAACACCAGCGCTACGCGATCTGGGTAGGTTTTTCCGGCGCCGGCCTCCCAGAGCAGGCGGTGGATGTGGCGCCCAACAGCCGCACCAGCATACAGCTCAGCGCCCAGAGCGTGCAGCGCGGCTGGCTGCCGGTTCCGCGAGTGCGCCTGCAGACCTGGTTCCCTCTGGGTTTGCTGCGCGCCTGGAGCACCTGGCTGCCGGATGCGCAGGCGCTGGTGTATCCGCAGCCCGAGCTGCACGCACCGCCGCTGCCTTACTCCGGTTCCAGCCAGGCCGACGGCCAGGGCCATGCGGGCAATGAGGATTTTTCCGGCGTCCGGGCTTACCAGATCGGCGACGCCATCAAGCATCTGGCATGGAAGCAGATCGCCAGGCTGGGCGCTGAATCCGGCGGCCCGCTGGTCACCAAGGAATTTGCCGGCGGCTCCGCCAGCGACCTGACGCTCGATTTCGACAGCCTGCCAAGAAGCATGGACACGGAACTGAAATTATCGCGCATGACGCGCTGGGTGCTGGATGCGGATGCTACCGCGCTGCCGTATGCATTCCGGCTGGGCGGCATCAGCTATCCAGCCAGGACCGGCCAGGCGCACCAGCTGGATTGCCTGCGCGCGCTGGCGCTTTTTGACCTATGACACAAGTGCAAGGACAACCTCAACGACAGGCGCAGGCAGCGTCTTCCTCCCTGGCCAGCCTGCACTCCACCTGGCGCAAACAGCCGCTGTCGCGCGACAAGGCGGATACCTTGCTGCTGCTGCTGGCCTGCTTGCTGGTGATCGTTCCGCACGCCGCGCACCTGCCGTGGTGGACCAGTGTCGCCTGCGCCGGCCTGCTGGCATGGCGCAGCTGGCTGACGCTGACCGGCAGGCGCCTGCCGCCGTCATGGCTGCTGGTCCCGGTTTCGCTGTTGATGATGGCGGGCGTCTACGCCAGCTACCGCACTTTCTTCGGACGCGATGCGGGAGTGGCGATGCTGGTGCTGCTGCTGACTTGCAAGCTGCTGGAAATGCACGCGAAACGCGACCTGTTCGTGGTGCTCTACCTCAGTTTTTTCCTGCAACTGACCAGCTTCTTCTATTCGCAGACCATGGGCGCCGCAGTGCTGAAC
>JABDED010000100.1:2063-2374 GCA_013287275.1 Betaproteobacteria bacterium | reverse complement strand
TCGCCACGATAGTACTGCTGCTGACCGCCCAGTTGTCCTTCCATTACACCGGCATCGTGCCGCCGTTGCGGCACAGGCTGAAGCTGGGGGCCTTGATCCTGGGCCTGGCGATACCGCTGACGGTCGTCGCCTTTCTATTGTTCCCACGGATACAGGGGCCGCTATGGGGCTTGCCCAGCGACGCCAACGCCGGACGCAGCGGACTGTCGGATTCCATGGCGCCGGGCAATATCAGCAACCTGGCCTTGTCCGACGATATCGCGTTTCGCGTCAAATTCAGCGGCGCCGCTCCGCCCAGGGCGCTGATGTAC
>JABDED010000100.1:413-2008 GCA_013287275.1 Betaproteobacteria bacterium | reverse complement strand
AGGATGTACAGCCGGTTCCGGGCGCGGCCGAGATCGGCCGCAAACTGGCCGCCAAACCGGTAGCGCAGGAGATAATACTGGAACCGAATGGCCAGCGCTGGCTGTTCGCGCTGGACCTGCCGCTGGCCCCTCCGTATATCGCGGAAAACCCGAGCCGGCTGAACGCCAGGGCGGAATTGCGCACCGCGCAGCCGGTCGGCAAGCGCCTGCGCTACCAGGTCATTTCTTATCCCGAGTACGCGCTGCAGGCGGACCTCAAACGCAATACGCTGGACCACGCGCTGGACCTGCCCTCCGGCTACAACCCCAAGGCCCTGGCCTATGCGGCCGACCTGCGCAGGCGTTATGGCGATGACGCGCAACTCGTCAATGCAGTCTTGCAATTCTTCCGGACCGAGAAATTTTCCTATACGCTGGAACCGCCGCTGCTGGGCACCAACAGCGTCGACGAATTCCTGTTCAATACGCGCGAGGGTTTTTGCGAACACTATGCGAGCTCTTTCACCGTGTTGATGCGGGCGGCCGGCATCCCGGCGCGGGTCGTCACCGGTTACCAGGGCGGCTCGCTGAATGTGGTTGACGGCTATATGGAGGTGCGCCAGGCGGACGCGCACGCCTGGGCCGAAGTATGGCTGGCCGGACGCGGCTGGCTAAGGGTCGATCCAACAGCAGCGGTCGCCCCCGGCCGTGTCAGCCTGAATACTCCTTTGCCGAGGCGCGGCATCGCGGGCATCTTCAACGCCGGCAGCTATTCCATGCTGGCCGGCCTCAGGATGCGCTGGGATGCGCTCAACAACAGCTGGAACCAGTGGGTGCTGAACTACAACGGCGGGACGCAAAAGGACTTCCTGAAATCCCTGGGCTTTGCCGATGTAGACTGGCCGCAACTGGTATTGCTGCTGTTCCTGGCCGGCTCCGCTGCGATCGGCATTGTCGCTTTGCCGCTGATACGCAATCGCGTGCAAATCGCACCGCTCGATAGAGTATACTTTTTACTGTGCCAGAAAATGGCGAAGAAAGCCGCTGCCAGGGCGCCGCACGAAGGCCCTGACGCGTACTCCGAGCGGCTCAGGTCCAGCCTGCCGGCAGAAGCCTATGCACCGGTGCAAAAATTCCTGGCCTTGTATGCTGCCGCCAAATATGGGAAAAATAAGCTGCCCGAAGCGGCGATAGTTTCCAGGCTAAAGACCCTGCTGGCACAATGCCGCTAATTAAATTCACCCTCAATTTCCAGCCAATATCTTGAAATCATCCAAATCCCTCGCCCTGGCAACACTGCTGATCGCTGGCTCCCTCGCCACCCATCACGGATATGCCGCCAATGCAGCCAGTGGCAAGAGCAAGAAAAAAACCGCCGCCCAGACCGAACAGAGCAGTGAGCAAGGCGGCACGGAATACGTCCATTTCGCGCAATGGAAGGAAGTCTCCGAGTTTATCGACCGGATGGCGCAGACGCACGGTTTCGACCGCGACAAACTGGCAGCGGACTTTGACAATACCCGCTATGTGGAATCGACGATCAAACTGGTCAAGCCTGCACCAAGCGGCAAGCCCAACAACTGGAAAGCCTACCGCGCGCGTTTCGTCGAACCCAG
>JABDED010000100.1:0-403 GCA_013287275.1 Betaproteobacteria bacterium | reverse complement strand
GGCGCATAGATGCCGGGATTGCCTTCTGGGACCAGTATGCCGATGCGCTGGCGCGCGCCGAAAGCCAGTACGGCGTTCCGGCGGAAATCATCGTCGGCCTGATCGGCGTCGAGAGTATTTTCGGCCGCATGACCGGCAGCTTCCGCGTGATGGACACACTGACCACGCTGGCCTTCGCCTATCCGGATACGCCCACGCGCGAGGCCAGGATGGAATTTTTCCGCAGCGAACTGGAAAACCTGCTGTTGCTGTCGCGCGAATCCAATGTCGATCCTTTTTCCTTCAAGGGCTCGTATGCGGGCGCGATAGGCTTGCCGCAGTTCATGCCGGGCAGCATACGCAAGTTTGCGGTGGATTTCGACGGCGATGGCAAGATAGATTTATCCGGCTCTGCTATTGATGC
>JABDED010000099.1:1669-7363 GCA_013287275.1 Betaproteobacteria bacterium | reverse complement strand
ATAATAATCGCTGGCAAGCAAGCTTCGCTCGCTTTAAGCTTCGTGCTCTCAGATCGCACTGTGGCTGGCCGGGTGGGTCCATCGCGGAGAAGTTGCGTTGCAGGCGGATGGTTCAATCCCGGAGTTTTGAGAGGACAGAAATAGCGGCGGCCCCATGCGCCGCCACGCAAAAGCTGCATCAGGTAGATGAATTTTCCTGGCGCCCCTGCAAATTTTTTGAAGGCCGGCATTGCATAGCCTCGATTTACAAGGGCGTTATCAGGCGAGAATATCCATGTCGCCATCAAGAATTTAATTAGGCTTTAATTTGAAATGACTTACATCCTGACCATAGATACCGGCACCACCAATACCCGCGTCACCTTATGGCACGAAGGCGCGGTCATCGCCCATCAGGCTCATGAAGTCGGCGTGCGTGACACTGCCATTAGCGGCTCTCGCGAAAAACTGCAAAATGGGGTGAGGGAAACAATACTGAAGACGCTGCATGCAGCCGGCATTACCGAGGAGCAGGTGGCCCTGGTGCTGGGCTCCGGCATGATCAGTTCCAATGTAGGCTTATTTGAATTGCCGCATGTGCTGGCACCGGCGGGCCTACAGCAACTGGCGCGCGGCATGGTGTCTGTCAACATACCTGAGGTATTTTCCAAGCCCATCTGGTTTGTGCCTGGGGTCCGCAATGTCGTCGACAACATCGGCTTGCACAACTGCGAGGCCATGGACATGATGCGCGGGGAAGAGGTCGAGGTCATCGGCGTCATCGACCAATTGGGGCTGACCGGCCCCGCCATGATGGTGATGCCAGGCTCGCACTCCAAGTTCGTCTGCATAGACGACAAGAACCGCATCACCGGTTGCGTCACCACGCTGGCGGGGGAACTGATGTATGTGATTACGCACAACACCATACTCGCGCAATCGCTCGAATCCTCGTTCGCGACCTCCATCAATCCGGAAATGCTGCTGGCCGGCGCTCAATCGGCGCAGACCATTGGCCTGGGGCGCACCTGTTTCAATGTCAGGATACTCGACCAGTTCACCATCTATGAGCGCAACGACAGGGCCAACTTCCTGCTCGGTGCGATACTGGGCGCGGACTTGCTCACGCTAAAGAACAGCACCGCAATCAAGATGATGCCGGGCACGCCGACGGTGATCTGCGGCAAACCTGTGATGAAAGAAGCACTGGCGCTGTTAATCCAGAATGACGACTACTTCTCCGGCAAGGTAACGGTAGTTTCAGATGAAATGCAGACCCATCTTGCCGGCCTGGGCGCCATCAGGGTGGCGACCGCCAGAGGCCTGATCAAGTAAATCCGGCAAATTCGCCCTCTTCCCATATGGCTTTTCATTCTCCCAGGATAATCATGCAAACCACATTGAAGAAACCCAGGTTGACACACACCGGCGTGCGCCTGGCGATGATTGCCGGCTTGATGATCCTGGGCCAGCCTGCCGTGCATGCCGAGACGGTGCGTATTGCAATTGCCCACTATAGTGATCAGACGCTGCCCTACTTTGACAGGATGGCGAAAGAGTTCAGCAAGGCAAACCCTGGCATCAGCATCAAGTTGGAAGAAGTGAACTGGGATAGCCTGCAACAAAAACTGCAGACCGACATCAGCGGCGGCAGCACCCCGGACCTCTCCATTGTCGGCTCGCGCTGGCTGCTGGACCTGGTCAGGGACGATGTGCTGGAGCCGCTGGATATGCACATGACTCCGGCATTCAGGGAGCGTTTCATCGGACCTTTCCTGAACGCCGGAAAAATTGGCAACAAGGTGTATGGCCTGCCTATCGCCGCTTCAGCGCGTGGTCTGTACTACAACAAGGCCATGCTGGAAAAAGCCGGATTTCCGAATGGGCCGAAAACCTGGGATGAGGTGATTGCGGCCTCCCGCAAGATCAAGGCGAGCGGCGCCTACGGCTTCGGCATGCAGGGCAAGGAAATTGAAACCGAAATTTACTGGTTCTATAGCCTGTGGTCACAAGGCGGCGACGTCGTTGATGCTTCCGGCAAGGCAGTTTTCGATTCCGCCGCCGGCATCAAGGCTGCCCGCGTCTACAAGGAACTGATCGACCAGGGCCTGACCCAGCCCGGCGTGACCAGCTATAGCCGGGAAGACGTGCAAAACCTGTTCAAGCAAGGGCGCGTCGGCATGGTCATTACTGCGCCCTTCCTCGCCAAGCAATTGCAAAAAGAAAATCCCGGTCTGAAATACGGCGTTGCGGCCGTGCCGTACGGTACTGCCAGCGCCACTTTTGCAACAACGGATTCGCTGGTTATGTTTAAAAATTCCAAAGTTAAACCGGCCGCCTGGAAGTTCGCAGATTACCTGTTTACCAAGGCACCGCGGGTTGCTTTCACCAGCGCCGAAGGCCTGCTGCCGACGACCAGGGAAGAGGCCGGCGATCCGGTTTTTTCTGATCCGGTCACCAAGGCCTTTATCGGTTTTTTGCCAACTGCCAAATTTACTCCTGCCATCGCCGGCTGGGAAGATGTGGCCAAGATGATCAGCAATGCGATGCAATCGATTTATCTGGGTAAAGCCAAACCGGAGGACGCGCTGAAGGCCGCTGCAATCCAGGCCAACCGGGTACTGAAGAAATGACGCACCACAGGAAATGCAACGGATATGTGCAAGGCACACATAATTATCGAATGATCGTACGCGCGTTTCCCTTGTACCGGCATCTACAGATTTTGAACCCATGACTTCACGCTCAGGTAATTCTTTCGGACCATGGCTGCTGATTTTACCCAGCTTCGCGCTGGCGCTATTCGTCGTCAGCTATCCGTTTTTCAATATTGTCTATCAATCGGTGCATGAAGTATCGCGCTTCGGCATAGTGCGCGAGTTTTCGGGGCTGGCAAATTTCCTGAGCGTATTTGCCGATCCGGTATTTATCGAAACCATGTATCGCACGCTGATCTGGACCGTCTGTGTAGTCGGCGGCACGATTCTGGTTTCCGTGCCGGTCTCACTGATCCTGGTCCAGGATTTTTACGGCAGGGGCATCGCCCGCACGATCACGATGCTGCCATGGTCCGTCTCCTTGACCATGACGGCCATCATATGGCGCTGGGCATTCAATGATGAGTTTGGCCTGGTGAACCTGGGCCTGCAACAGCTTGGCTTTATACAATCTCCGTTGCATTGGCTGGCCGACCCGCAACTGGCGTTTCCGGTGGAGATAATGATCGGCGTCCTGGTTTCCGTCCCGTTCACCGTCACCATCTTTCTTGGCGGACTGTCATCTGCACCTACCGAAATCTATGAGGCTGCGCGCATGGATGGCGCCACCAATTGGCAGCAATTCTGCAAGCTGACCATACCATTGCTGCGTCCCTTCATTAATATCGCGGTGGTGCTGAATGTCATTTACGTCTTCAATTCGTTTCCGATTATCTGGGTAATGACCCAGGGCGGCCCCGACAACGGCACCCATATCCTGGTCACCTACTTGTATGAACTGGCATTCCGGCTGGGCCGGCCGGGCGAGGCAGCGGCAGTGTCGCTGGTGATGCTGGCAATGCTGTTCCTGTTTACCGCGCTGTACATGCGCATGCAAGGAAAAGAGGGAGACGGACATGAATAGCAAGTTAAAGCGCAGCCTGTGCTGCTGGATAGCCTTGTCCCCCCTGGTTGCACTGGTGCTGTTTCCGTTCGCCGTCATGTTCCTGACGGCAGTCAAGCCGCAAGCGGAGGTATTTGCCTATCCGCTGCGCTGGCTGCCCAGTCATTTCGAGTGGCAAAATTTTGCCGACATGTGGAGCGCGACGCAATTCGGCACTGCCCTCAAGAACAGCCTGGTTATCAGCACGCTTTCCACCTTGATGGCGGTGGCGCTCAGTATTCCGGCCGCCTATGCGATGGCGCGCTTCTCCTTTCGCGGACGTAATTTTTATCGTCGTTTCCTGTTGGCAACACAGATGCTCTCGCCGATACTGCTGGTAATCGGCCTGTTCCGGCTGGCCGCCGCGATTCCCTATGGTGACGGCAACCTGGTGGACTCGCATATAGGCGTCATCGCTGCCTATACTGCATTTAATACGGCGTTCGCCGTCTGGATGCTGCAATCCTATTTTTCCACCATTCCGCGCGACATGGAAGAAGCCGCGTGGCTGGAAGGCTGCGGCCGGACCAGGGCCGTGTTCAAGGTCTTTTTGCCGCTGGCCACGCCGGCCATGGTGGTCACCGCGATTTTTACCTTTATCAATGCCTGGAACGAATTTGCAGTGGTCTACACCTTGATACGCTCGCCCGAAAATAAAACGCTGACGGTGCAGATCGTCGACCTGGTGGCCGGCCGCTATTCGGTCAACTGGCACCAAGTGATGGCGGCCGCGCTGCTGGCTACATTGCCGGTTGCCGTGATGTTTTCATGGCTGCAAAAATATTTGGTCAAAGGCCTGTCCCTGGGCGCGGTGAAGTGATGCCCGTCGTCCCGCTGCTGCCGCGCTTGCATGCAGCGGGCCCATGGCAAATCATCCATGACTTTTTTTGAAAGAGAATAAAATGAGTAAAGAGATTACCCGCTACGGCAATATCCCCTCCGGCGCCGGAGGACAGCGTTTGCCGTTCTCACCTGCGGTACGGGCCGGTGATTTTGTTTTTTGCTCCGGCCAGGTGGCGATGAAAGAGAATGGCGAGATCGAATCCGGCGGCATAGAGGCGCAAACTCGCCGCACTTTCCAAAATGTTGAAAAGGTCCTGGCTCTGGCAGGCTGCACTTTGCAGGATGTCGTTAAAGTCACCGTGTGGCTGGACGATACCCGCGACTTCTGGACCTTCAACCGCATCTATCTGGAATTTTTCGGCGAACACCCTCCTGCCCGTTCCTGCGTGCGCTCGGAAATGATGGTCGATTGCAAAATCGAAATTGAAGTTACCGCTTATAAACCGCTCTAGTCCTGCCTTAATTCTTATATGCGCCCATCCGACCAAGCACCCAGCTATCGCTCACTGTACGCCTATGCCTGGGACGTACAAGACATCGGCGTCAGCCGCTTCGTTGACGAAGTGCTGGCGATGGGCATCCATGATGTCAGCATCGCCACCAGCTACCACGCCGGTAAATTTTTGCGTCCGCATGCCGTCACTGGCCCACGCGTGATTTTTCCTGAAGACGGCGTCGTCTATTTCGACCCCGATTTCAGCAAGTACGGCGAGATCCGGCCGCAAGCCCATAGCGATGCGCAGATACGTGCGGTCTTGCCTGCCTTGCTGGCGGACGGTCGCATAAGGGTGCATGGCTGGACCGTGCTTATGCATAATAGCCGGATAGGCAGCGCCTTCCCCCAGTATTGCACGCAGAATGCGTTCGGCGACCGCTATGTGTATAGCCTGTGCCCTATGCAGGCGGCGGTATATGACTATGCTGTCGCACTCAGCGCCGATTTGGCACAGCAATATACGCTAAGCAGCATCGTGCTGGAAACCCCGGGCTGGCTGCCGTATGCGCACGGCTATCACCATGAGTTTGCGCAAGTCAAAAGCAATGCATGGCTGGACGATATGCTGGGCCTGTGTTTTTGTGATGCCTGCACCACTGCCGCAAAACGGGAAGGCATAGCTGCCGCCGAGTTGCAGCATCGTATCCAGCAAAGTATTTCCGCCTGGCTGGCGGCGCCTGCGGATATGGGATCGGACCAGGCCGCCAGCCAGGCGGAAATACTTTGCTGGATACGAT
>JABDED010000099.1:0-1659 GCA_013287275.1 Betaproteobacteria bacterium | reverse complement strand
GGACCAGGCCGCCGCCTGGCTGCAGGCGGATATGCCGGCCGATGCCGACCTCCGCGCTTACCTGAAATTGCGGCAACGCCGGGTGACCCAGCTGGCAAAAGAGATCCGTAGCGTGCTCCCCGATACGACCCGGCTGGCGGTGATACCCACCGTGCAAAGGCCGACGGTCCATAGCTGGATGGAGGGCAGCGATCTGGCGGAACTCGCCCAGGTGGTCGATTATCTTGAAATCCCTTTTTACGAGCCGACCGCAGCGCGCACCATCGCCGATGCCCGGGACAGCCTGCGCCGCATAGGCGACGCAGGCAAGATACGCGCCATCCTGCGCCCCGGCGTGCCGGACCTGGCCGACGGCGCTGAACTGCCGCAGGCAATTGACGGCCTGCAGCAACTGGGTATCACGCAACTGGCATTTTATAACTACGGCTTATTACCGCGGCCGCAACTGGACAAGCTGGCGGCCATACTCCATACCTCGAAAGCGAACCATGAACCGTAAAGTACTCATTACCGGCGCCTGCGGCGGCATAGGCCGCGTGCTGTGCCAGCGCTTTGCTGCCGCCGGCGACCACGTATATGCGCAGGACCGCGACGCAAATGCACTGCAGCAACTGGCCGCGGCGCTGGGGCCGGAGCAATGCAGCGCGGTATTGGCCGACGTCACCGATGCGGCCGGCCTGAAAGCGGCGCTGGCTGCCGCAGTTGCAGTCCACGGCGAAGTGGATGTGCTGGTCGCCAATGCCGGCGCAGCCGACAGCCTCACCCTGCAAGCCACCAGCGAAGCCAGCTGGAAACATGATATCGACCTGAACCTAAACGGCAGCTTCCATACGGTCGAGGCAGTACGCCCTGCAATGCAGCGCTCCGGCAAGGGCAATATCGTCATCATAGGATCGGTCAACGGCATGACCTCGCTGGGCCATCCGGCCTATAGCGCGGCCAAGGCTGCACTGATCAGCTATACCAGGGCGCTGGCAATGGAATTCGGACGGTTCGGCATCCGCGCCAATATTGTCTGCCCAGGCACAGTGAAAACCCAGGCCTGGCAAGCGAGGATGGAAAAAAATCCGAACGTCTTCGAGGACCTCAAAAAATGGTATCCGCTGCGCGACTTCGCCACGCCCGACGATATTGCCGACGCCGTGCTGTTCCTCGCATCCGATGCGGCACGGGTGATCACCGGCGTCGTGCTTCCGGTTGACGGCGGCTTGATGGCCGGCAACCAGGTGCTGGCAGGCGAGCTCACGCAAGATACGATTTAAGATTACAGAACCAGATAAGAGACTGCGGGCGATCTAGCCGCGACGGTCATCGACAAGGAGCAAGTATGGCGGCGGTACAGCTGAAGGGAATCTTCAAGCAATATGGTGACACACAGGTCGTGCACGGCATAGACCTGGATATTGCAGACGGAGAGTTTGTAGTATTGGTCGGTCCTTCCGGTTGCGGAAAAAGCACATTGATGCGCATGATTGCCGGCCTGGAGGACATCAGCGGAGGCGATTTCTATATCGCAGGCCAACGCGCGAACGAGTTGCCGCCGCAAAAACGCAATATTGCGATGGTGTTTCAAAGCTATGCGCTATATCCGCACATGACCGTGTACGACAATATCGCCTTCGGCCCGAAATTGCGCAAGGAGCCCGAATCCAGCTACCG
>JABDED010000098.1 GCA_013287275.1 Betaproteobacteria bacterium | reverse complement strand
GGCGTCGGCCATTTGCTGAATGAAGACGGCAGCCAGGGGAAGGTTGTCTTTGTCGAGGGTGCGTTGCCGGGGGAAACCGTAGGCTTCCAGACCTTTAAGAAGAAAGCCAGCTGGGAGGCGGCCACGATGACCGCCCTGTTGAAGGAGTCGTCGCAAAGGGTGGAGCCCAAGTGCGAATTCTTCGGCACCTGTGGCGGATGCTCAATGCAGCATCTGGAGCCGAACGCCCAGGTGGCGATGAAGCAGAGGGTATTGGAAGACAATCTATGGCATATCGGCAAGGTGAAAGCCGAAACCATGATGCGGCCGATTTACGGCCCCACCTGGGGTTACCGCTACCGTGCGCGCCTGTCGGTGCGCAACGTGCGCAAGAAGGGCACGGTGCTGGTTGGCTTCCACGAAAAGAAATCGCGCTATGTGGCGAATATGGAAACCTGCGAAATCCTGCCGCCGAATGTATCGCAGATGCTGATGCCCTTGCGCGGCCTGATCGCATCGCTGTCCATCGTCGACGAAGTGCCACAGATTGAACTGGCCGTGGGTGAGGGTGTGACCGCGCTGGTGCTGCGCATCATGGCGCCCTTGAGCGCCGATGATGAAGTCAGGCTGAAGTCCTTCGCCGATCAATATCAGGTCCAGTGGTGGCTGCAGACCAAGGGGCCGGACACGGCGGAAGTATTTTATCCAGCCACTCCAGAGTTGCACTATACCTTGCCGGAGTTCGGTGTAAAGATGCCGTTCAAGCCGACTGACTTTACCCAGGTAAATCATCATATCAACCGGGTGCTGGTGGCGCGCGCCTTGCGTTTGCTGGACGTGCAGAAAAACGAGCGTATTGCCGACCTGTTTTGCGGCCTGGGCAATTTCACCTTGCCGATCGCGACCATGGCGAAAGAAGTAGTCGGCATAGAGGGCAGCACCGCGTTGACTGAGCGCGCGCTGGAGAATGCCAGGGCCAATGGCCTGGATGCCAAGACTTCTTTCGGCACCCGCAACCTGTTTGAGGTGACGGCACAGGATTTTGTGGCGCTGGGCAAGTTCGACCGTTTCCTGATCGATCCGCCGCGCGACGGCGCGATGGCGGTTTGCCAGGCGCTGATTGATCTGGGCAAGCTCGCGCCGGAGTTCAGGCCGAAACGCCTGGTCTATGTGTCATGCAGCCCGTCCACCCTGGCGCGCGACGCCGGCATGCTGGTGAACGAGGGCGGATACCGGCTGACCCACGCCGGCGTGGTCAACATGTTTCCACATACTTCGCACGTGGAATCGATGGCGGTGTTCGATCTGGCATAATCCCGGCCATAAATAAAAAAGAGCCGGCTGCTTGAAGCAGCCGGCTCTTTTCGTTTGGGATACTAGCTGTTTTAGTCGCGGTTACCGCCGAAGATACCGAGCAGGGACAGCAGGTTGACGAAAATATTATACAAATCCAGGTAAATGTTCAGCGTGGCGCTGATGTAGTTGGTTTCGCCGCCATTGATGACATTTTGGACGTCATACAAGATGTAGGCAGAGAAGATCAGTATCGCAATGACCGATACCGTCAATTGCAGTGCAGGCAATTGCAGGAAGATATTTGCCACACCGGCCAGTATCAGCACCAGCAAGCCGGCAAACAGCCATTTTCCCATGCCCGAGAAATCGCGCTTGGATACCGTGGCAACCGTCGCCATGACGGCGAAAATACTGGCCGTGCCGCCAAAGGCCAGCATGATCAGCGAGGCGCCGTTGGAAAAGCCGAGCGTATGGCTGATCAGGCGCGACAGCAGCAAGCCCATGAAAAAAGTGAATCCCAGCAATACTGCCACGCCAATGGCCGATTGCTTGGTTTTTTCTATGGCAAATATGAAGCCAAACGCAATTGCCAAAAAAGCAAGCATGGCAAGGCCCGGGCTGCGCGGGAAAAATGCAAATTGCAATTGCACGCCCAGCCATGCGCCGAACACGGTCGGGATCATGGATAGCGCCAGCAGCCAATAGGTATTGCGCATGACGCGGTGACGTATCAGCGCCGGATTGGCGCCAAATTCATAAGACTGGGGTAGGGGCTGATTCATTGCTTTCTCCTTGGGGCGTTCTATGCTGTGTGCATGGCAAACATTGATTTTGTAAATTATCGTTTTGGCTATGCGCTGGGTACAAGATTACCACGTAATCGATGTTTCCTTTTGGCTGCATATAATGCTAAATTATAAAATAATGCTTTCTGGTAATTGTGATAATCGACAACCTACCTAGAGGGGTAGGTTTCGTGGTAAAATCTAAGGTTAGATGAATTCTTGAGTTTTTGTCTTAACCCTTTCATTTTATTGGAGTTTTTAGATGGCTATCGAACGTACATTATCTATTATTAAGCCTGATGCAGTTGCAAAAAACGTCATTGGTCAAATTTACAGCCGTTTTGAAAATGCAGGCTTGAAGATCATTGCCGCTCGCATGATCCATTTGTCGCGCGCTGAAGCCGAAGGCTTCTATGCTGTGCACGCTGCACGTCCTTTCTTCAAGGACCTGGTTGACTTCATGATCTCCGGCCCTGTCATCGTTCAGGCACTGGAAGGCGAAAACGCCATCCTGAAGCACCGCGACCTGATGGGCGCAACGGATCCAAAGAAAGCAGAAGCTGGCACTATCCGCGCTGATTTCGCCGACTCTATCGACGCAAATGCAGTGCATGGTTCCGACGCGGCAGAAACAGCGGCAGTTGAGATCGCGTATTTCTTCCCAGCTTTGAACGTGTACTCGCGTTAATCGGTAACTAGTAACTAATGAATATCGTCCTTCCTGCCGCGTATTGCAAACTGCTCAAAAGCGGTGCTGAAAGCGGCAAGGCTGGACGAGAAGGAAGAAGCAAATGACGGCACTCACCAATTTGTTGGATCTGGATCCTGCGCAGCTCGTTGCCTATTGTGGCGAGTTGGGTGAGAAGCCGTTTCGCGCAAAACAATTGCAGCGCTGGATACACCAGTTCGGCGCCGGCGATTTTGACACCATGACGGATCTCGCCAAGTCCTTGCGCGAGAAATTGGCAACGCGCGCCCATATCGCCTCTCCCGCCATTATCAGCGACCATACTTCCACGGATGGGACGCGTAAATGGCTGCTGGATGTAGGGCAGGGCAACGCAGTCGAAACAGTATTCATCCCTGAAGAAAACCGGGGTACCCTGTGCATTTCCACCCAGGCGGGCTGCGCGGTCAATTGCCGCTTTTGTTCGACCGGCAAGCAGGGCTTTAACCGCAACCTGACAGTCGGTGAAATCATCGGCCAGTTGTGGATGGCGGAGTTTGAATTGCGCAAGACCAAGGGCATTGCGCCCGGCCCCAAAGGCGAGCGCCAGATCACCAATGTGGTGATGATGGGCATGGGCGAGCCTTTGTTGAATTTTGAGCCTACCGTGACGGCCTTGCGCCTGATGCTGGATGATAATGCGTATGGCTTGTCGCGCCGCCGCGTCACCCTGTCCACCAGCGGCGTTGTGCCGATGATAGACAAGCTGTCCAAGGAGTGCCCGGTGGCGCTGGCGGTATCCCTGCACGCGTCCAATGATGCGCTGCGTGACGGGCTGATCCCGCTGAACAAGAAATATCCTTTGCAGGAATTGCTGGATGCCTGCAAGCGTTACCTGGATTACGCGCCGCGCGATTTCATCACCTTTGAATATTGCATGCTGGATGGCGTCAATGACAGCGACCAGCACGCCCGCGAACTGGTCGCACTGGTCAAGAGCGTTCCTTGCAAGTTCAACCTGATTCCGTTCAACCCTTTCCCCGAATCCGGCCTGAAGCGTTCGGCCAATCCGCGGATCAAGGCGTTTGCGCAAGTGCTGATGGATGCCGGCCTGGTCACGACCATACGTAAAACGCGCGGTGATGACATCGATGCAGCTTGCGGACAGTTGGCCGGTGAAGTGCAGGACAGGACCCGCGTGCAGGAACGCATGCAGAAAATGGCAGAGTATCAAAAGAAGTTTGGCGAAAATTTTGGCAAAATCGTGGAGATCACTCAGTGAAAATTTTTGGAATGCACTACCGTTTTGTATTGGGCGCAGTTTTCTGTGCGCTGATCTTATCTGCATGTGCAAGCCAATCAACGCTTGAGGGGCCAAAGAACGACGGCTTGTCAGGCACAGAAAGCATGGACAAGCAAAAGCGCGCGGCGATACGCATGCAGCTGGCCATCGATTATTATCAGCAGGGCCAGCAAAAAGTTGCGCTGGAAGAGATCAAGCAGGCGCTGATATCGTCTCCCGATATGGTGGATGCCTACAATGTACGCGGCCTGATTTTTATGGACATGGGCGAAAAGCAGCTGGCCGAGGATAACTTCGTCTATGCGTTGAAGCTGGCACCCAATAATCCGGATGTGGCGCAGAATTACGGTTGGTTTTTGTGCCAGAACGGGCGCGAACGGCAAGCGATGCCTTACTTTGACCTGGCCTTGAAAGACTCCAAATATACCGGCGTCAGCAAGACCCTGAGCACTGCCGGCATATGCAGCCTGAGGCTGAAGGACACTGTGGCTGCAGAGCGCTATTTCATGCTGGCTTTCCGGGCCGATCCGGGAAACCCGTCGGTTAATGTCAATCTCGCCAAGATGCTGTATGAGCGCGGCGATGTTGAAAAAGCCCATTTTTATATTGAACGGATGGTCAAGGCAGAGGTTTTGACGCCGGAAGTATTGTGGTTGGCGATAAAAATAGAAAATAAGCGCGGCGACAAACTCTCCGTCAGCAGCCTGGCTACGCAATTGCGGCGCCGCTACCCTGATTCCAAAGAATACGACTTATTGCAGCGAGGAGCTTTTAATGAGTGAGGTAGGTACGAATTTGTTACCGGAACAATTAAATACCTCGGAGCCGGAACTGGATGCAGTGCCGGAACCAATAGCAGTTGCAAGTCCTGCCGCCGACCAATCGGCCGGCGGACAACTGGCGGCTGCGCGTCAGCAAAAAAGCCTGTCTGTACAGCAGGTGGCCGATCAGTTGAAATTGTCGCCCCGGCAAATTGCGGCGCTGGAGGCGAATCAGTTCGATGCGCTGCCCAAGGCCGTTATTGTGCGTGGTTTCGTGCGTTCTTACGCCAAATTGCTGCGGATCGACGCAGAGCCGATTGTCGCTTTGCTCCCGCAAGATGCCGCTCCTGCAGGCGCCCAGGTAAGTGCTTTGAGGCCGGCAATGTCGACGCCTTTCCTGGAGTCGCGTCTGCCGCTGATGGGCAGGACGGATGCGAACAATAATAAATACATCCTGGGTGCGGGTCTGCTCGCAATATTGGCGATTGCATTCTTTGCCTTTCAAAAATTTGAGCATACGGATTATCTGAAAGATTTGTTGCCTGCGAGCGCGACGCCTGCGCCGGTAGCGGTGGGCAGTAGCGCGAGTGCCGATACGGCCGCCGAACCCGTTTCACTGCCGGCAGCCACGGAGAGTCCGGCTGCCGCCCAGGCTGTTCCGGCGGCGCCGGATGCGGACGGCAAGGCTGAAACCAAGGCCGCAGAAGTCAATGCTGTCGGTGGTAAACCTGAATCTGACAAGAAACCCGCCGCAGTTGCGGCGTCCGCAAACCTTGCCGGCGCCGCTGTTGCAGGACCAGCCACAAATGCTGCCATACCGCAGCAGGCCAAGCCTGCTTTTGTGACGGCATCGGCCAGCCAGCCTGCAGCCGCAACGGCATCGTCGAATATGCCTGCCGCCGTTGCCGCCGCCCCTTCTGCCGCGATTGACCCCGCAAATGCGATGAAATTGAAATTCCGCCAGGACTCGTGGGTACAGATCAAGCGCGCCAACGGCACTATCGTGACTTCCCATCTGGCCAGGGCCGGCACTGAAGAGTCTTTCGACGTGAAAGAGCCTTTGCAGATACGGCTGGGCAATGCCGGCGGTGTGGATGGATTGTTGCGCGGAGCGTCGATGGACATCCAGGCCAGCAAGGACAGCAATGTTGTCAATTTGAATGTGAAGTAAAGTATGACGTCCTCTCCTTTTGCCATTATTTCAGGCCCCGTTGCGCGCCGGGCCAGCCGTAGCGCAAAGATCGTATACGGGAAGCGCGAAGTGATCGTCGGCGGCAGCGCACCCATAGTCGTGCAGTCGATGACCAATACCGATACTGCGGATGTGATCGGGACGGCCATCCAGATCAAGGAGTTGGCCCGCGCCGGTTCTGAACTGGTCCGCATCACCGTCAATAATCCGGAGGCCGCTGCGGCTGTTCCGGCGATACGCGAGCAGCTGGATCGCATGGATATCGATGTCCCGCTGGTCGGTGATTTCCATTACAACGGACATACCTTGCTGAAGGACTTTCCTGAGTGCGCGAAGGCCTTGTCCAAATACCGCATCAACCCGGGCAATGTCGGGCAGGGCGCCAAGCGCGATACGCAATTTGCGCAGATGATAGAAATGGCCTGCCTGTATGAAAAGCCGGTGCGCATCGGGGTGAACTGGGGCAGCCTGGACCAGGCTTTGCTGGCGCGCATCATGGATGAAAATGCTCAGCGCGCGGTACCCTGGAGCGCCCAGTCCGTCATGTACGAAGCGCTGATCACGTCGGCGATAGAAAATGCGATGAGGGCGGAAGAGCTCGGGCTGGCCGGCGACAAGATCATCCTGTCCTGCAAGGTGTCGGGCGTACAGGACCTGGTCGCGGTGTATCGCGAACTGTCCAGGCGTTGTGACTATCCTCTGCATCTGGGTTTGACCGAGGCGGGAATGGGCAGCAAGGGCATCGTTGCCTCCACGGCGGCCCTGTCCGTGCTGCTGCAGGAGGGCATAGGCGATACGATACGCATTTCGCTGACGCCGGAGCCGGGCGGCGACCGCTGCAAGGAAGTGGTTGTCGGCCAGGAAATTTTGCAAACCATGGGCTTGCGAAAATTCACGCCCATGGTGATTGCCTGCCCAGGTTGCGGCCGCACCACTTCGACCGTGTTCCAGGAACTCGCGGACAGCATCCAGACCTTCTTGCGCGACCAGATGCCGGTCTGGAAATTGCAATATCCGGGCGTTGAAAACATGAACGTGGCCGTGATGGGCTGTATAGTGAACGGCCCCGGCGAGTCCAAGCACGCGAATATAGGCATCAGCCTCCCGGGCACGGGCGAGTCGCCCGCGGCCCCGGTCTTCATTGACGGCGCCAAGGCCATGACGCTGCGCGGTGAAAACATCGCTGAAGAGTTTCATGCCATTGTGCTCAATTATGTAAAAACCAATTACACACCGGTGCATGCAGCGGCAGATTAAGTGGCCCATTAATTCATTGTTAGTTTAGTAAAAGCGCGTCGGCAAGAGCGCTGGTAAAAATGCGGCGATCCATGTCGCACTATCAGAATCGGATATTCAGGAATGTCGGAAAACAAGAAAATTGAAAAAATCGTTGGCGTAAAAGGAATGAACGACATC
>JABDED010000097.1 GCA_013287275.1 Betaproteobacteria bacterium | reverse complement strand
CGCAGGCCGCATGCCTGCTTTGTCCTTGTCTTTCGCAAGTATTATGTCTATTGCAACACAATCCAGCTCGCTGACTGCCTCGTCCAACGATACGCTAGCCGATTCCATGGGCGGCCTTGTCCATGCCGTGGCCGAACAAAGTGCAGGGATGAGCCGCGACGAGATCCGCGCCGGCACTTCGCTGGCGTCGATTTTTGCTTTACGTATGTTGGGCCTGTTCCTGATATTGCCAGTGTTCGCGATACACGCAAAAACCTTGCCCGGTGGCGATAATGCCACGCTGGTCGGCATCGCGATGGGCATCTACGGCGCCAGCCAGGCGCTGTTGCAGCTGCCTTTCGGCATGGCTTCGGACAAATACGGCCGCAAGCGCATTATTGTCTTGGGGTTAATCTTGTTCGCACTGGGCGCCTTTATCTCTGCCGGCGCGACCAGCGTGATGGGCATCGCCATAGGACGGGCCATCCAGGGCGCCGGCGCGATCTCGGCCGCGATTACCGCGCTGATCGCCGATGTGACCAGGGAAGAGCACCGCACCAAGGCGATGGCGATGGTCGGCGGCTCGATAGGCCTGAGTTTTGCGATCTCGCTGGTGGCCGCACCGGCGCTGTACCACAGCATAGGCATGGGCGGCATCTTCATCGCAACCGGCGTGCTGGCCATCCTGGCGATAGGCGTGGTTTTGTTTGTGACACCGGCTGCGCCTATGATCAAGGCAGAACGCGTTCCCTTCAGCGTGGTGCTGAAGAATAAAGAACTGATGCGGCTGAATTACGGTGTTTTCGTGCTGCACCTGAGCCAGGTGGCGATGTTCGTGGTGGTGCCGTCGGCGCTGGTGCAATACGCCGGCATCCCGCTGGAATCGCACTGGAAAGTGTACCTGCCGGTGGTGTTCGGCTCTTTCTTGGCGATGCTGCCGGCGATCTTTGTCGGTGAGAAGCGCGGCAAGATGAAGCAGGTCTTCGTGGCCGCGATCGCGCTGATGCTGCTGGTGCAATTTGGTTTCTGGCAATTCCTGGACCACCCGGCGATCTTGATAGGCCTGCTGTTTGCATTCTTCCTGGCCTTCAATATCCTGGAAGCCAGCCAGCCTTCATTGGTATCGCGCATCGCTCCGCCGGCAGCCAAGGGTACGGCACTGGGTATCTACAACACCTTGCAGGCGCTGGGCCTGGCCTGTGGCGGCGTGCTTGGCGGCTACCTCAAGCAACACGTAGGGCCGTCATCGATATTCATAATTGGCGCTGGCCTGAGCCTGGCATGGCTTATAATAGCGGCCAATATGCCAGACTTGCCGCGCCGGACCAAAACGATGCAGCCCGCACAGGCATGAATTCAGTTTCATTTTAGATTTACCTAACACGCATGGACTATACATGCGCAACCCTCTGGAGAAATACATGGCATCTGTTAATAAAGTCATCATCGTAGGCAACCTGGGCCGCGACCCGGAAACACGCTATATGCCTAGCGGTGATGCAATCACCAGCATCACGGTCGCCACTACCGACAAGTGGAAAGACCGTGCATCCGGTGAGCAAAAAGAAGCAACGGAATGGCACCGTATCTCCTTCTTCGGCAAGCTGGCTGAAATCGCCGGCCAATACCTGAAAAAGGGTTCGCAAGTGTATGTAGAGGGTAAGCTGAAAACCCGTAAATACACCGACAAGGACGGCGTCGAAAAATACGCTACCGACATCGTTGCCGACACCATGCAAATGCTGGGCAGCCGCCAGGGCATGGGCGGCGGTTCCGGCATGGACGACGGCGGCGGTTACAGCGCCCCGGCTCCGCGCCAGCAAAGCGCAGCACCGGCCCAGCGTCCTGCGCCGGCTTCACGGCCTGCTCCGAACTTCTCGGATATGGATGACGATATTCCGTTCTAGGGCGCACGTTTCTTAATTTGTAAACAAATCCAATGGGGTCCAATACGGGCCCCATTTTCATTGTGCGCCCAGCATGGGCGCACTCCTGGAGGTGCAAGTCCTCCCGCGAGCTGACCACAGTGAGCGAAGTGAAGCGCAACTGCGGAAGGGTGACCGACCGTGGGAAGGAAGCGCGGAGCATAAATCATGATCCGATGGACAAGAACTGCATAGAAGGCGTTGCCGATCAGGGCGAGCGGGCAATGAACCGCGAAGCTCTTGTGGTCAAGGATCAGGCGGCGTAGATGCGGCGGTTGTGTGATGAAGGAGTGCGGCCCTTACCTGGGGACGCCCCGCCTTGCGTCTGAAAGGGCGACGGTGAGAGCCGGAGCGGGGTCTCAGCAGAGGTCATAGTAGTAGGCGGTAGCGCTGGGAAGGCTCGACCCCGCCGACGAAGGACCGAACGAGTAGGAGTGATTTCCGATATGTCGATGCAGAAAGCAAAGCGTCAGATGCCTGCCAACGCAGGGCGGGAGGCCGTAGGGCAAGGTGAAGCCACGCCCGATGCTTTCAGCGACGAAGCGTTCGGCCCGCGACATGCAACCGGAGACACGGGGTCAGCGCTGCTGCAAGCGGCGCTGACGACAGAGAACCTGCGGCGGGCGTTCAAGCGTGTACGTGCCAACAAAGGCGCTGCTGGCGTAGATGGACTGGATATCAACCAGTCCTCGCGTCACTTAGCGTCTGCATGGCCGCATATACGACAGCAACTGCTGGCAGGGACGTACCGGCCTGGTCCGGTACGTCGGGTGAGGATCCCGAAACCCGACGGTGGCGAGCGTGAGCTTGGCATCCCGACGGTGACGGATCGCCTGATCCAGCAAGCACTACTACAGGTGCTGCAACCGATACTTGACCCCACCTTCAGCGAACATAGCTACGGCTTTCGTCCGGGCAGGCGTGCGCAAGACGCGGTGTTGGCCGCTCAAGCGTATGTCCAATCCGGTTTGCGCGTCGTGGTCGACGTCGACCTGTCGAAATTCTTTGACCGGGTCAACCATGACATCCTGATCGACCGCCTAAGGAAACGCATCGAAGACGCTGGAGTGATCCGGTTGGTTCGCGCCTATCTGAACAGCGGCATTATGGACCATGGCATGGTGCAGTCGCGAGATGAGGGAACGCCGCAAGGCGGGCCACTAAGTCCCTTGCTCGCTAACGTGATGCTCGATGAAGTGGACAAGGAACTGGAATGGCGCGGCCATTGCTTTGCGCGCTACGCCGACGATGCGAACGTGTATGTGCGCAGCGTGCGGGCGGGTCAGCGCGTGATGGCGCTGCTGCGGCGTTGCTATGCCAAGTTGCACCTCGTGGTCAACGAAAGCAAAAGCGCGGTGGCCAGCGTCTTTGGCCGCAAATTCCTCGGTTACAGTCTGTGGGTAGGGGCTGGGCGCGAAGTCAAACGCAAGGTGGCCAGCAAGCCGTTGAGCACGTTCAAACAACGCATCCGCGAGCTGACCTGCCGATCTGGCGGGCGCAGCATGCCGGAAGTGGTGGAACGACTTTGCTCTTATGTGCTGGGATGGAAAGGATATTTCCAGTTGGCGCAAACCCCTAAGGTTTGGCGCAAACTCGATGAATGGCTGCGTCACAGGCTGCGAGCTATCCAGCTCAAGCACTGGAAGCGCGGAACCACCATGTATCGGGAATTGCTCAAACTTGGAGCTGCGCCGTCGGTGGCACAACAAGTAGCGGCAAACAGCCACTGCTGGTGGCGCAATAGCGACGGGCTACTGAAAACAGTGATGACTATCGCCTATTTCGACCGTCTGGGCGTGCCTCGCCTGTCTTGACCTCAACTGCTCGAACCGCCCGGTGCGGACCCGCATGCCGGGTGGTGTGGGAGGGGCGTGGTAAACTTTACCACCCCCTATCCCGATTATTGACATTTTTTGTTCTTTTGCTCGCTGAATTGACCCGGTCAGTTTGATCCACCTTCCATTGCCTGGCAAAGGCTGCCACCCGGTCGTACGACCCCTCGAATCCTAATTCCTTCAGATCCAAGTGCAGTTGTTTCAGGCTGCGTCGCTGCTTGCGGTTTTTGCCTGCCTCCGTCTTTAACCGGCCCGAAAGCTGGAAAGCGTATTTGTCGATGGCGCTGGTTGTTTGCCGTTCCGCATAGGCCGGCTCTGTCATTTCCGAGCGCAGATAGCGTCGGACGGTGTTGCGCGAGATGCCTAGCCGTCTGGCGATCTCTCTCAAGGGGACCTGGTCACGAATGTGCCAGCGTCGAATAATGCCTAGTAATGCCACGTCGATCACTCCAATCTCCTACTCATCACGATAAGTAGGATTGTGTTCTAAACGTGGGTCAGAATTATGTGCAAATTTCCCAGCAAAGTGGGTCAGTTTTCAGTGCATGTATGGACCCGACACCTTTTGCAAGCTCTTTTTATGAATTGAAACGGTTTGCATGCATGTATCCGGCTTGCTATTGGGCTCATGTCAGATACCTGCCCGCAGCCTTGATGAGATCCGCACACCCATTCCTTAGCAAATCATCGGCTTAGCCCTTTAGGGTAGCCCGCACCGAAAGCAGGTTGTTGAGTGTTGGTCTTACCAGTTTCGTCATCACTCTAAGAAGCGTCGCAAACTAGAGATGGGTCTTGTCACCTTTCATAAAGCAATCAAGTCGAAATTCCTTCTTCATCTTTCCGCTCAGCACGCCACTATTGGCGGGCGGTAATTATCCGAATTGCTCAACAATGCCTGAATCACTCGCGCATTCTTATTCGCCAATGCGACAGCTGCGCGGTTATGCCCTCGCCGGGCGATCAGCTCTTGCAACCACCGGCTGCGCGAGTCGGCTTTGCCGATCGCGTAGCGCAATACCGTACGCGCGCCATGAATCAATAAGGTTCGCAAGTAAGTGTCGCCTCGCTTACTGATTCCCTGCAATCTTGACTTGCCTCCGGAAGAGTATTGTCGCGGCACAAGACCAAGCCAGGCGGATAAGTGGCGGCCATTCTTAAACTCTTTGGCTTCGCCCACCGCGGCGACCATTGCTGTAGCGGTAATCGGGCCTACCCCGTCTATGGCCGCTATCTTCTGACATAGCGCGGAACTCTTCATGAATGCGGCAATCAACTTATTAGTGCGGGCGATTTGTTCCTCTAGAACTCGCATTTGCTCTAGAAGCTCAGTTAATATCGCCTGGCAGGTTCTGGTCATCTCGCCTTCGCATTTAGCCAGTATTTCAGGTAGAGCACGTTTGAAGGCCGCGGGCGTTTGCGCGATGATTACTCCACGCTCGCCTAGCAGTCCTCTGACCTGGTTGATCAAGGCTGTACGTTGATGCACGAGCAATTCGCGCACGCGATGTACCGCTCTCATGTCCTGCTGCTCAACCGATTTCACTGGAACAAATCGCATCGTTGGCCGGCTGGCGGCTTCAACGATCGCTGCCGCGTCATTGGCGTCATTTTTGTTGGTCTTAACAAAAGGGCTAACATATTGTGGGCTGATCAAACGCACTTCGATACCCATTTCCTGGAAGCATCGGCCCCAGTGATGCGCCGAACTGCAGGCCTCCATGGCGATAACATGGGGGCTGAGCTTACGCACTATGCTGAGCAATTCGGTGCGCATTACCTTGGAACTATGCAATAGTCGACCCCGCCGATCCGCGCCGTGAAGTTGAAACACGCGCTTCGCCAAATCAATCCCGAGAATATCGATATCCATAGCAGGCCTCCGTACACAAAGTGGATGAAATGCTAGTTTGCTCCGATCGGTGGTGTCGGGTCCATCTCAGTAAATCAACATCGATGCGACTCCTGAGCTTGGGGTCGATGCAAAGCCCCTAGTCTTGACGAACAGAGACCATCAATAAAAAGTGTGACATGTTCGTGCCTAAATAAAGACCGCCTTCCTCTGATAAAAATTTTCTGTGTGTCACACAAGCCCTGGCGGCGTCGCGCATAGCCAATACCTCTCCATTGCGAGTAATAAGAAAAGTTAATAAAAATAATACTTGATATTTGTTTATTAACATCTATCCTAAAACCGATGTCGTGATTACAACGGCACATCCATAATTTATTACTGCTCGGGAAAATACCAATGTCTAGTCCTCCTCGTGTGGCTGGGTGCGTGACCCTGCCCAATTTCCAAGCTATGTATTTCGCATTTTGCGTGGATGGTCGCACTGTCAATCCACGCATTTACAGTTCGCGCGATGATCTAACGCGCATCCAAAACGATCGT
The DNA here is from genome assembly GCA_013287275.1 of Betaproteobacteria bacterium. Lineage (GTDB taxonomy): Bacteria > Pseudomonadota > Gammaproteobacteria > Burkholderiales > Burkholderiaceae_D > Undibacterium. The sequence continues at coordinate 1,896 of JABDED010000097.1, read as the reverse complement.
ACGGATCGAACAGCTGCCTCACCTGTGCGCAATGATCTTCGACAGAACAGCTGCATACGCAACTGCGACCCAGTTCGCGTTTAGCATCAAACACTTATTTACCCGCGTCTCATTAAATAGGCTGTCGAAGGAACTCCCCTGAACCTGATATCCGCCATTTAACCTAGAGATAACCATGCAAGATAAACCTGCTCAAAGAGTTGCGATTCACAAACACAGTGCTACCACTCCCATCGTAGGGCACGCGCGCGAAAAGATTCAAGAAGCCCTTCAGGGGGCAGAGCACTAACAGTTTTTTGGCCGATCTTTATGTACAAATGAACGCCCTCGCCGGTTTATTGAAGACGGCAACGGTTGGGAACAGACAGAGATGGAAGAAACGAATGATTCAGTGGCATTCGTCGAGATTGGCGACGGTGCTAATAAATTGATCTGTTCTGTATTCTCCAGCAGGAAATTCCCCAAACAGGGAACCTTAAGTGCCGACGAGAACGGATCGTTCGTGTGGAAGGAAGCACTATGAAAAGTATAGCCCTTGCGGCATTTGCAGCATTCTTGGTTGGTTGCGGCACCACGGCGGGACGCGATCATTTCACGATCACCGACAAGAACATCGTATATTCACCGGGACATGTGCCACATGAGGAACTCACCGTTCCCTTGCCGATTGCTCAAGCAGATTGGAGCAAGGAGCCGCAATGCGCACAATTGACGGCTGCACCTTATACGTTCAAGGCTAGCCAAGGCGGTTTCCCACATCATGGCCTATCGTTGAAAGTAGATGATGGAGATGACTGGAAAAAGTCATATCTCACAGGAGACCGCGACCTGCCGTCGCGGTTGGTCTACAATTTAAAACCGGCCGGATCAGAACACGCTACAGCTGTAGCGTTGATGGACGCCTTGCAGCGTTGTGTAACTGGATCTGCAAAGCAAGCCCAGGTCATGCTCGCCATCTTGTCGGCGCTCCCTCGCACTTTCGATGAAGAGATCGTCTTCCAGTATGGGATCGACATGTCGAATAAGGGCCCACGGGTACCAGATGGCAAATCGAATTCTAAGCCTCGGCCACTGCTCTGGGCAGTGCAACTCCGCCCCGGAATGCAATTGCACGTCGCCAGTGTGCTCCCAGCGCCTGTGCCATCGCCGCCAGAGACAGCAACAAGCAAAACCCCGCTTGGCCCCGGATCCCAAGCGCGGGCGGCACAGGCCAGAGATGGCAACCAAAACCCTACGGTTCCCCCGCATGGGGGCCACTCGCAAAGCGATTTCCTGATATTTGCCAGTTCCAATGAGAGTGGGCTCCCGGCCATTGACTTGGATGCCAACCTCTCGATGAGTCTAGCCAGGGGAAAGGATGGATACACACAAGGTGCGATTCACTATGTCGACAACGGATGGTACACGCGCGACCTTAAGGGAAGCGATGGTCCAGGTACGTCTTCACAAGATCTGCCGACGGCTGCGTACCTGGTGTATCCACAAGACGGAATCGCACAGACGACCGAGGGTGACCCGTATTGGAAGCCAGACCTGTCACTACCCCATTCCGTCGTGCTGGTCTTGGACCTCAGTAGAACACCGGGGGACTCAAGCCCACGTTATGACACTGTCACCTTACTAAGCGGTATCCACGATGACCGCACTGCGGCTGATATTCAAACTCGCTGCAGCGGCGCGGAAAATAACAAGACCTATTGCAAACGATTTGTCGGTGGCTCTATCGCCTCTGCGCGTGTAATGGTCCAGGTAAACGGCAATCCAACGTGGATGCCAGTTGGCAGTGTTGTCGCCGACGTTCTCTTGCAAAATGGGTGGTACGACAGCATCCCCAACGTGGCTTGCCGCAGCAGTTCCCTCAATAGGTTCAGAACAACTCCGGTCGACGCCTATGGA
>JABDED010000096.1 GCA_013287275.1 Betaproteobacteria bacterium | reverse complement strand
CAATTTCTTTTCAACAAAAGCCATGATGATTAAGCCTCGCCTTTCTCATCTTTACCGATGATAACTTTGGTGTCCGACAGGAACATATAGCGCGGAACGTCCAGGTTTTGAGGAGCTGGCTTGTTTTTGTAGACGCGGCCGGCCAAGTCAAAGGTGGAGCCGTGGCAAGGGCACAGGAAGCCGCCTGCCCAGTCGTCCGGCAGCGAAGGCTGCGCGCCCTCCTGGAACTTGGAGCTAGGGGAGCAACCCAGGTGGGAGCAGATGCCTACAGTCACCAGCAACTCGCTGTGTTCTTTACGGGAACGCGCCTGGTTTTTGCAGTATTCAGGCATTTCCAGCGTGTAAGGTTTTTCCGATTTTGGATCGGCGACCTTGTCTTCTGTCTTGGCCAGGCTGGCCATCATCTCAGGCGTACGCTTCAGGATCCAGACCGGCTTGCCGCGCCATTCGAAAACCTTCATTTCACCCGGTTTCAAATCGGATATATCCGCTTCCACAGGCGCACCGGCGGCTTTTGCACGCTCAGATGGCTGGAAAGTGCTTACCAGCGCCCCTGCGGTTGCCAAACCAGCCACACCACCCGCCGCACACGTGGCGACGAGCAAGCCGCGACGGCCGGAATCGACCTGCTTTTCGATACTCATACCAACCCCAATCTGTCAAAATTCAAAACTTTTATGAAGCTTAAACGGAACTTCTAGCAACCCTAAATTATAAAGGAGCGGAGTGTGGTTTTAAAGAAAAACATTTCTCAAGTTGGCAACTACCTCTTTTTTTGCATGATTTTATGAGCATTTCCGAGCTTATTAATAATGATTCTTATTTAAACTCGATTTTTATTGTTTGGAAACTAAATTTAACAAGCTTCTCCTTTATTCCCTGCATTTGAAAGGTAGAATATTGTTGCTTTGCTATAGAGAGCCAAGTATCAAGCCAACAGGGCAATGCGGCAACACCGCCTGGCCCTGAAAACAATATCAATTAACAGCCGTCAATTTCCTGAAGGAGTCGTTATGAGCATGATGCAAGAGTTCAAGGCATTCGCAAGCAAGGGCAATGTGGTCGATCTGGCCGTCGGTGTCATCATAGGCGCGGCTTTCGGCAAAATCGTCGATTCCCTGGTGGCCGATATCGTAATGCCGGTAGTCGGCAGGATTTTCGGTGGCCTGGATTTTTCCAACTATTACCTGCCGCTCAACGGCCAGGCCACCACGATGACCCTGGTGGAAGCCAAAAAGGCGGGCGCGGTACTGGCCTACGGCAATTTCATCACGATCGCGCTGAATTTCCTGATCCTGGCCTTCATCATCTTCCAGATGGTGCGCATGTTCAACAAGATGAAAAAGGCAGAGCCCGTTGCAGAAACCCCGCCCGCCGTGACGCCGGAAGATGTATTACTGTTGCGTGAAATTCGCGACGCACTGAGAAAATAAGCGCCGCCCGAAGCCGGCAGACCCTGACCGGCTTCGCTCCCTTCCCCTGCTGTTTTGCTACTTTTTACTGATTTTTACTGCCTCATACAGGATTGTCGATATCGATAAAGTGATGCGCTATCCCGAACCGCTGCGCAATATGCCGGCCCACCGCCTGCACCCCGTAACGCTCGGTCGCATGGTGGCCGCAAGCCAGATAGGCAACGCCGGATTCCCGCGCCAGATGCACGGTAGGTTCTGAAATTTCCCCGCTCAAATAGACTGTTGCGCCGGCCGCTATCGCGTCGCCCAGCATGTTTTGCGCAGCACCGGTACACCAGCCTATCCTGGCAGGCCCCAGAGCCTGACCGGGATCGCCTATCAGCAGCGGCCGCCGCCCCAGCCTCTGCTCTATCTGCGCCGCCAGGTCGCCGACCGTTGCCAAGCTGGGATCAGCGGCGGTTCCCAGCCAGCCCAGGTCGTCCTCGCCGAACCTGGCCTGCAGCACCAGGCCCAGTATCGCCGCCAGCTGGGCGTTATTTCCCAGTTGCGGGTGCATGTCCAGCGGCAGGTGGTAGGCAAACAGCGAGATATCGTTTTGCAGCAGCAACTTCAAGCGGCGCTGTTTTTGCCCGATCACCCGCATGTCTTCGCCGCGCCAGAAGTAGCCGTGGTGCACCAGGATGGCATCGGCGCCTCGCTCAACGGCAGCCTGCAGCAGTGCCATGCTTGCCGTCACGCCACTAACCAGCACTTTAATCTCGCTGCGCCCTTCCACCTGCACACCATTTGGGCAATAATCACGAAACCGCGATATTTGTAGCTCGGAGGCTAGAAATTCCGACAACTGGTCCCTATCTATGACCGGATAAGCCTGTTCATTTGCCAGCCTGCCCGGCTTATTTACTAAGTTGCCTGCTAAGTTACCGACTAAGTCCTTACTCATATTTCACCTGGTATTTGATCCTATGCGACGTCTATGGCTCTTGTTTGCGCAAACCGTCACTATCGGTTTGGCCCTGTGGTTCATTGTAACCACCTTAAAACCCGATTGGGCAAATTCAGCCATCGGCAACCGCGGCATACGCGTCGCCTCTACCGTCGCCATGCTGGAAGCGCCAGCCAGTAGCGTGCCGACGCAGGGCTCTTACCGCGACGCCGCCAAACGGGCCATGCCCTCGGTGGTGAATATCTATACCGCCAAGGAAATCAGGCAACCGAATAACCCGCTGTTGAACGATCCGCTGTTCCGGCGTTTTTTCGGCGACCAGCTGAATCGCCAGCAGCCCGAGCGCCAGTCCAGCCTGGGCTCAGGCGTGATCGTCAGTCCGCAAGGCTATATCCTGACCAATAACCATGTGGTGGAAGCGGCGGACGAGATCGACGTCGTGTTGCCGGACGGCCGCAAGGCGGCGGCCAAGGTGGTCGGCACCGATCCCGAGACCGATCTGGCGGTGATCAAGGTGGAGCTGGACAACTTGCCGGCGGTCACGCTGGGGCACTCCGACAAGGCCAGCGTCGGCGACGTAGTGCTGGCCATCGGCAATCCTTTCGGCGTGGGCCAGACAGTGACCATGGGCATCATCTCCGCGCTGGGCCGCAACCACCTGGACATCAATACCTTTGAAAACTTCATACAGACCGACGCGGCGATCAATCCCGGCAACTCCGGCGGTGCGCTGATCGACGTCAACGGCAACCTGCTGGGCATCAATACCGCTATCTATTCGCGCAGCGGCGGTTCACTGGGCATAGGTTTTGCGATCCCGGTCACCACCATCAAGACCGTGATGGATTCCATTATCAGCACCGGCCAGGTGACACGCGGCTGGATAGGCGTGGAGCCGCAGGACATCACGCCTGAACTGGCGGACAGCTTCGGCATCCCGCAAAAATCCGGCGCCATCATCGCCGGCGTGATACGCGGCGGCCCAGCAGACAAGGCCGGCATCAAACCCGGCGATATCCTGGTATCGATAGAAGGCCAGCAAGTGGCCGACACCACTGCGATGCTGAACCTGATCGCCCAGTTGCCGCCAAACCAGAAAGCCAAGATCACCGTGATGCGCAACGGCACCGAAACCGCGCTGAGTGTGCTGATAGGCAAACGGCAAAGATCACGGCGCGAGGAATAACACCGCCGCAGAGTCCTTCCTAATAACGATACGACAGATAACCCAGACCATGCATATCCGCGACCTGAACCGCTTCTTATTTGAACTGTCTGAAAACAATAACCGCGCATGGTTTGTGATGAACAAGCCGCGCTACGACATCCTGCGCGCGGAATTCCTGCAACTGGTCACCGGGCTGATCGCCGAGATCAGCAAATTCGATCCGGCCATCCTCGGTTGCGAACCGAAGAAAGCGCTGTTCCGCATCAACCGCGACATGCGCTTTTCGGCCGACAAATCGCCGTATAAAACCTATTTCTCGGCATCGATACTGCCCAGCGGCCGCAAAAAACCCAGCGATGGCGGCGGGCCGGCGTATTATTTCCAGATCAATGCGCAAGGTGAGCTGCTGTATGCGATAGGGGAATACATGCCGCCGTCGGACCGCCTGAAGAACATCCGCAACCAGATCGTGGCGGACCCGGAAGGCTTTGGCAAGATGCTGAAAAACAAGACGATGAAGAGCGTCTTCGGCGGCCTGCAGGAAGAAGGGAAATTAACCCGGCCACCGAAGGGCTTCAGCGAAGAGCTGCCGTATATCGAGTACATCAAGTACAAGGGCTTCATGGTCTGGACCGAGGTATCGACCAGGGACATGAATCCCGAAACGCTGGAGGCAACCCTGGTCAAGGGCTTCAAGAGCGGCTATCCGCTAGCGAACTGGCTGCGCACCGCTTCTTTCTCCTGATACTGGTTTCTGACGAAAGCGGAAATTACACGGTAGGTAGCCAGGATGGAGCGCAGCGAAATCCGGGCTTTTTAAGACGGGCGAAGGGATCAGGAAGCCTGGTCTTTTTCCGCTGGCGCCTGGGTCGCCCTGACAAAAATCGGCGCCACCAGCAAACCCAGTTCAAACAAGAGCCACATCGGTATCGCCAGCGAAAACTGGCTGACCACGTCCGGCGGCGTGACGACCGCTGCCACCACAAAGGCGCCGACGATCACATACGGGCGTATCGCCTTCAACTGCTGCAGCGATACCATGCCCATCCGGACCAGCACTACGACCACCACCGGCACCTCGAAGGTGACGCCGAACGACAGGCACATCGTCATGATGAAGTCAAGATAATTTTCTATGTCTGGCGCCACCGTGATCGAGGCCGGTGCAAAGTCGTTGATGAACTTGAACACCCGCCCGAACACCAGGAAATAACAAAAAGCCACGCCGGCCATGAACAGCAGCGAGGACGATATCACCAGCGGCGCTACCAGCCTTTTTTCATGGGTATACAAGCCGGGCGCGATAAATGCCCAGGCCTGGTACAGCACCCATGGCAGGGCCAGAATGAAGGCCAGCACCAGCGTCACCTTCATCGGCACCAGGAAAGGGGATATCACACCGGTGGCGATCATCTTGGCTCCGGCAGGCAGCGAATGTATCATCGGCTGCGCCAGGAAATCGTAGATCGCGGAGGGTCCCGGCCAGATAAACAAGCCGGCGCACACGATCGCTATCCCTATCGATGCCTTGACCAGGCGGTCGCGCAATTCAACCAGGTGGGAAATAAAGGTGTCTTGCGGTCCCTGCGTTTCTTGATCGCTCATGCAAGGTCCATTACAGGTAGTGAATACGGGAACATTAAGGGTGTATTAAAAGAAACTTGCGGGTGTCGCGCGCCTGGCCCTGTGCCTGGCCATCCTGGCGGCGCCGGACATCACATGCACGCGGCGGCCAGTCTGGTTCTTGTACCAGCCCGGTACAGCCGAGGTGCGTGCCAGCTTCTTGCGCCTGAAATTCTTGGCTTTCAGCGCCAGATCATCGAGTGTGGGCGGATCGCCCTGGTCTTGCGTTCCCTGCTCGCCATTCCATGCGGAATGGATGTCGTTTTCAACTTCGGACATGCCTTGCGAAATGGATTGCCCGACTTCCTGCGCGGCATCCTGCACATCCTTCTGCATCTTGCGCAACTCTTCGAGTTCGATCTCGCGGCTGACCTCGGATTTCACTTCGTTGATATAGCGCTGGGCACGGCCGAACAGCGAACCCGCCATGCGGGCTACCCGCGGCAGTTTTTCCGGGCCTATCACGACCAGCGCAACAACGCCTATCAATGCCAGTTTGGTTAAACCGAGATCGATCATGGAGTGCGCCCGATTGCTTTAGCCGGTGCAGGGCCGGCCGCTAGGTTTGCCGCCATCAATGCTTCGCTTTTTCCTTGGCCTCAACGTCTATCGTGCCCTTGTCTGCAACCTGGGCCGGCGCGGACTGAGGCTTTTCTTCTTCCTCTGCACCTTTCACGCCGTCCTTGAAGCCTTTCACGGCCTTACCCAGATCGGAACCGATATTGCCCAATTTCTTGGTGCCGAATATCAACATCACGATCACCAGCACAACCAGCCAATGCCAAATACTAAATGAACCCATGTCTGCTCCTAATGAGAGGCTATGCTCTCCGGTAAATAATTTAAGTGACAGGCCAAACGCTACCGGACTAACCGGTGCGCTTCAGCGTTGTCCGCGCCAAGGCTTAGGTCCGCCTATCACATGTATATGCAGATGATACACCTCTTGCCCGCCGTCCGGCCCGGTATTCACCAGCGTCTTGTAGCCGCCGGAGAGCTGGCCGTCGCTGTCCCGGCGCACGTCACAGCCCTGCTCCCTGGCAATTTTCGGCGCCAGAGCCAGCATTTTACCCAGCAAAGCGCCATCTTGCTCGCCAGTATCACTAAGGGTTCCAATATGCTTCTTTGGAATAATCAGGATATGCACAGGCGCAGCCGGATTGATATCCTTGAATGCGAGAAAATCTTCATCCTCATACACTGCCGCGGATGGAATTTGTTTTGCAGCAATCTTGCAGAAAATACAGTTATCCACGTTCGATCCGTTCAAAATAATAGTTTAGCTATCGGTTTTCCTGGTTTCTTGCTGGTCCCGCAACTCATCCTTGCGCGCCGCTTTTTCTTCTATGCCGGAAATGCCTTCGCGCCGCGCCAGCTCATCCAGCACGTCCTGCGGCGTCAAATCATAGTGCGCCAGCATGACCATGCTGTGAAACCACAGGTCGGCGCACTCGTACAATAGCTTGGAATGATCGCCGGACACGCGTGCATCCTTGGCCGCCATCACGGTTTCGGTCGCTTCTTCGCCGATTTTTTTCAGGATGGCGTCGTCGCCTTTTGCGAACAGGCGCGACACATAGGATTTGTCCGGATCGCCGCCGTTGGCCAGCTTGCGCGATTCGATCACCGCCGCCAGGCGTTGCAAAGTTACACTCATTTGTACACGCTCTCCGGATCTTTCAATACCGGTTCCACAACTTGCCACTCGCCATCGGTGGCGTCACCTTCAAATTTCTGGAAAAAACAGGAATGCCGGCCGGTGTGGCAAGCAATGCTGTCGACCTGCTCCACCTTCAGCAAGACCACGTCTTCGTCGCAGTCCAGCCGGATTTCGGCGACCTTCTGCGTATGTCCGGACTCTTCGCCCTTATGCCACAGCTTCTTGCGCGAGCGGCTCCAGTACACCGCCTCACCCAGCTCCACCGTCCTGGCCAGCGCATCCCGGTTCATCCACGCAAACATCAGCACGTCGTTGCTGCCGACTTCCTGCGCAATGACGGGCACCAGCCCGTGCTCGTCCCATTTGACCTTGTTCAGCCATTTTGCGTGTATGCCCGACATCATGCCAACCTCATTGGGATATGTTGTGCGGCCATGAATTGCTTGGCCTCTTGCACCGTATGTTGCCCATAATGGAAAATACTGGCGGCGAGCACCGCGTCCGCGCCGCCTATCTTGATGCCGTCCGCCAGGTCTTGCAAGCCGCCGACGCCGCCGGACGCGATCACCGGAATGCTGACCGCATCCGACACCGCGCGCGTCAGGCCAAGGTCAAAGCCGACCTTGGTACCGTCCCTGTCCATGCTGGTCAGCAGGATCTCGCCGGCGCCCAGCCTAGCCATATTCCTGGCCCACTCCACCGCATCCAGGCCGGTGGCGTTGCGGCCGCCATGCGTGAACACTTCCCATTTTCCCGGTGCAGTCTGTTTGGCGTCGATCGCGACAACGATGCACTGCGAACCGTATTTTTGCGCAGCGTCCGCCACCAGCTGCGGATTGGTGATCGCCGACGTATTGATGCTGACCTTGTCGGCGCCGGCGTTCAGCAGGCGCCTGACATCGGCTACCACGCGCACGCCGCCGCCTACCGTCAACGGAATGAAGACCTGCGAGGCCACCGCTTCTATGATGGGCAGGATCAGGTCGCGGCCGTCGGAAGATGCGGTGATATCCAGGAAAGTGATTTCATCGGCGCCTTGCTGATCGTAGCGGCGAGCGATTTCCACCGGGTCGCCGGCATCGCGCAATTCCTGGAAATTGATCCCCTTGACTACCCTCCCAGCGGTAACGTCCAGGCAGGGAATGATGCGTTTGGCCAAGCTCATAATAGACTACTCTTCATCGAAATCGCCACTCAGTTCGTCGGCCCTGTCCTGCGCCGTAGACAGGTCCA
>JABDED010000095.1 GCA_013287275.1 Betaproteobacteria bacterium | reverse complement strand
AAGGGTTCAGCGAGCGCAGCGCGCGGTACAGTGACAGCGGCGCATCCACATACGGCTTCTTGATGCGCTGGCCTACCTGCACCTGCATCAGGTCGCCTGCCATGATGTATTCCTTGGCTTTTTCCACCGCCTTCAGGTAATCGGCCTTGGCAAAGTCGCGTATCGTGTCGGTGCGCACCGACGCCGACGTGACAGGCGCATCCACGCTCCTGCGCAGCATTGCGCGCAAATCTTTCAGTCTCTGCCTGGCCTTGGAATAGGCTTCAGGCTGGGTGGGATCGGCGTACACGATCAGGTAGAGTTTGCCGGACAGGTTGTCGATGACGGCCAGTTCTTCGGTCACCAGCAGCTGGATGTCGGGCAGGCCCAGGTCATCTTTTGGGGTAGAGTGCGCCAGGCGTTTTTCTACATGGCGCACCGTGTCGTAACCGAAATAGCCGGCCAGGCCGCCGCAAAAACGCGGCATGCCGGGACGCAGCGCGACTTTATAGCGCGCCTGGAATTCGGCGATGAAATCGAGTGGGTTGCCTTCCACTGTTTCCACGATCTGGCCGCCCTTGACGACCTCGCTGCGCGTGCCGTAGCTGCGCATCAGGGTGGAGGCCGGCAGGCCGATGAAGGAGTAGCGTCCAAAGCGTTCTCCCCCCATCACCGATTCCAGCAAGAAGGTATTCTTGCCGCCTTGCTGGGGTTGCGCCAGTTTCAGGTACAGGGTTAAGGGAGTTTCCAGATCGGCGAAAGCTTCCGCGATCATAGGGATACGGTTGTAGCCTTGTGCGGCCAGCGATTTGAATTCGAGTTCGGTCATGGTTCTCTTTCAGCCGCCCTTGCGGACTCACAGCGTCCACGTTGGGTGGAGTTGGGGCGGATAAGACGATTTGATAAAACGTGCAAAAGGCTTTTGCTAGGGATGTGCAGAAGCTTTCGCGGCAAATGTTTGGTTAGTTAGACCAGAATTGCCAGCGTCGCCATAGCCAGGCCTCAAAAGTGCCTGGTGTGATTGCGGGACGTTTTTTATCGAGAAACATTCTATGGATAGTGAACGTTAGGTGAGTTTTTTAGCTATTAAAAATAAACTAATTGATTGAAATCAGTCGTGCTGCTTCCAATAAGGTTTCGACTATACCATCACTGTCAATATTTTGTATAGCCTCGCCGTGATTGTAACCGTAAGGGACACTTAACACAGGGCAACCCGCGGCGCGGGCCGCCAGCGCGTCGTTCGAGGAGTCGCCTATGGCCACCACTTGTGCGGCGGATAAATCGAAATCTGAGCAAACTTGCAACAAGGGCAGAGGATCGGGCTTTTTCCGCGCCAGCGAGTCGCCGCCGTAGACCAGGTCGAAAAAGCCATCCAGCCCTTTCTTGGCCAGCAAGGGTATGGTGAAAGCGATCGGCTTATTGGTCACGCACGCGAGTTTGAGTCCCATGCTACGCATGGCTTGCAGACCTTCAAGCACGTCCGGATACAGTTCGGAATAGTCGCCGTTGATCGCCAGGTAGTGTGTTTGATACGCCGCCATCGCGGCATCGAAACGCCGGTTCACCTGCTGCTCGGAATAATCCACCGCCAGCACCCGCTGGATCAGGTTCTCCGACCCTTTGCCGACGAAAGTCTTGATGGTCTCCAGCTCCAGTGGCTCCAGGTCGAATTCGGTGCGCATGCGGTTGATCGCCACCAGGAAATCGGGGGCGGTATTCAGCATCGTGCCGTCCAGGTCTATGATGGCGGCCTTGATATTATTGAGCATGCTTGTTTGTGCGAGAGGAATAAGTAACGAGTGCGAGAGCGTGCCTGCCGCGGACAATGCGGCAAGCTTGCGCAAGAAGTTTTAGACTTTAGCCAGTTCGCCGCGCATTGCGTTGATGACCGCGGCATAATCCGGCTTGCCGAAGATTGCCGAGCCGGCGACAAAAGTATCGGCGCCGGCTTGCGCCACTTCGGCAATATTGTCGACCTTGATGCCGCCATCCACTTGCAGCATGATGTCGCGGCCGGACGCATCGATCAATTGCCTGACGGCGGCGATCTTTTTCAGCGTATGCGGAATAAACGACTGGCCGCCGAAACCGGGATTGACCGACATCAGCAAGATCAGGTCCAGCTTGTCCATCACATGCTCCAGCACATGCAGCGGCGTCGCCGGGTTGAATACCAGGCCGGCCTTGCAACCGTGATCGCGTATCAATTGCAGGCTGCGGTCTATATGCTCCGAGCCTTCCGGGTGGAAGCTGATGATATTTGCGCCGGCTTTGGCAAAGTCGGGGATGATGCGGTCCACCGGCTTGACCATCAGGTGCACGTCGATGGGGACTTGTACATGCGGGCGTATCGCCTCACATACCAGCGGACCGATAGTCAGGTTGGGAACATAGTGATTGTCCATCACATCAAAATGGATCATGTCGGCGCCTGCCGCGACGACATTGCGGACTTCTTCTCCCAGGCGGGCGAAATCGGCAGACAGGATGCTGGGGGCGATGCGATAAGTTGTCATGATGGCTAGTGGCAATAAAAGATGCGCTATTTTACCCCTGTGCTGCGATCAGGTCTTGCAATGGAGGGAGATTTGGTGTGCAATGGGTCGATGTGCGCGTGATAACAAAGCGGGCCGATGCAATACCAGGCGCAATGCCATGCCGGGAATAAACAAGGAATAACGAATGTCAGCGTATGAAATGAATGTGTCGGTCGTGACACAGTATCTGGAAGAGCAGTCCGATCCCGATCATGGCAATTATGTGTTTGCCTATACGATCACGATCAAGAATACCGGTTCGGTGGCGGCGCAGGTGATTTCGCGCCACTGGATCATTACCGATGCCAAAAACCGCAGCCAGGAAGTCAAGGGCCTGGGCGTGGTTGGGCATCAACCTTTATTGCAGCCGGGGCAAGCGTTCGAATACACCAGCGGCACCTCCTTCACTACGCCGCAAGGCAGTATGACGGGAACCTATTTCTGTGTCGCCGAAGACGGGCACCAGTTCAATGTGACCATCCCCGAGTTCGTCCTGTCGCTGCCGCGCACCTTGCACTGATGTGCTAGGGCCTATTTGCTGGATTCCGCGGATTTCTCCGTATCAGGCGCCTGGCCTTCCAGGGTTTTTTGCTGCGGCGGATGATTCGGTTTTTTGCCGGAGAACATCGTCCACCATACGATAAAAATCAGCAAAAACATTGCGACGCCGGCTTCAAGTCCTAATAACCACATATTTTTTCTTCCTATGTTCAAATTCCCGTCAATTTTACCCGTACTTGCGATGGTGCTTGCAATTTCTGCCTGTACGACACCGGTTTCACTGAAAGAGCCGATCAAGCCGGTAAGTCCGGTAACACCGCCGGCTACCCCTATCCCGCAGGCGGCAGTCAAGCCCAACGTCAACTTCAAGGCGGTGTCTTTTGCCGATCTGCCAGGTTGGGGGGCGGACAACCTGACCGAGACCTGGCCGGTTTTCATGGCCTCCTGCAACGCGATGCGCTTCAAGCCGGAATGGAAAGAGGCCTGCACGATCGCCAAGGATATCGACGTCAGGGATGGCGATGCGATGCGCGTTTTTTTCGAATCCCTGTTTACGCCGTACCAGGTCATCAATCCGGATGGAACCAGTGAGGGATTGATCACCGGCTACTACGAACCGCTGTTGCGCGGCTCCCGTACCAGGACCGGCCCTTACCAGACGCCGCTGTATTCCACGCCCTCCGATTTATTGACGATAGACCTGGGCAGCGTCTATCCCGAACTGAAGAATATGCGTCTGCGCGGACGCCTGGTCGGCAACCGGGTGGTGCCGTATGCAGCGCGCGCGGAAACTGAGCAGGCGCTGGCCGGCAAGGAGTTATTGTGGGTAGACGATGCGGTAGAGGCTTTCTTCCTGCAGGTGCAGGGTTCTGGCCGCGTGTATTTTCCTGATACCAATGAGACGATCCGGGTAGCCTATGCGGACCAGAACGGCTATCCCTACAAATCTATAGGCCGCTACCTGGTGGACAAGGGCGAGCTGAGTTTGAGCCAGGCTTCGGCGCAGGGCATCAAGGACTGGATCAAGCAAAACCCCACGCGCCAGAATGAACTGTTCAACAGCAATCCCAGCGTGGTGTTCTTCAAGGAAGAAAAATTGGCGGATCCGAGGATAGGGCCGAAAGGCGCGCAGGGCGTACCGCTGACGGCGCAACGCTCGATCGCAGTGGATGCGCAATTCCTGCCGCTGGGCGCTCCGGTATTTTTGGCGACGACGCAGCCGAACAGCGCGCAGCTGTTGCAAAAACTGGTAGTGGCCCAGGATACCGGCGGCGCGATACGCGGCGCTGTCCGGGCGGATTATTTTTGGGGCTTCGGCACCGAAGCGGGGGAGCAGGCCGGGCGCATGAAGCAGCGCGGCCAGATGTGGCTGCTGCTGCCGAAATCCGCATCTTAGTGGACTACAACAGTGAAATCGGGAGTGAAAGGCGCGGCGAGCACGTGACAGGCACTTTTGATTTCACTGTTACAGTTCGCAACTAAGGCTTATTGCGCTGGTCTATGACCCGCTTGGCCTTGCCCACGCTGCGCTCTATGCCGCCGACGGCAAGGATGACGACGTCGGCGGATGTCCCTATATAGGCTTTGATGTCATGCATCAGGGCCAGGCGCGCCGAGTCGGCCTGCGCCGCGCCTGTTTCTGCCTTTACTTCCACTCTTACCGTCAGCGCATCCAGCGGGCCCTCCCTGGTTAGCACGCATTGATAGTGCGGCGACAGCAGCGGTTGCTTCAGGATGAGTTCCTCTATCTGCGTAGGGAATACGTTGACGCCGCGCACTATCATCATGTCGTCGCTGCGTCCGGTGATTTTTTGCATGCGGCGCATGGTGCGGCCGGAATTGGCCGGGTTTGCCGGCAACAGGCGGGTCAGGTCGCGCGTGCGGTAGCGGATGATGGGCAGCGCTTCCTTGCTCAGCGACGTGAATACCAGTTCGCCGAATTCCCCGTCCGGCAACACTTCGCCGGTATCCGGATCGATGATTTCCGGATAGAAGTGATCTTCCCACACGGTGGGGCCGTCCTTGCTTTCTGCGCATTCGCTGGCAACGCCAGGACCCATGACTTCCGACAGACCATAGATATCTACTGCAGACAGGGACAGGCGCTGTTCTATCGCGCTGCGCATTTCCGGCGTCCAGGGTTCCGCGCCAAAGATGCCTGTGCGTAGCGAGGTGCCGGCCGGGTCTATGCCCTGGCGTTCCATCTCATCGGCGATCGCCAGCATATAGGAGGGGGTCACCATGATGATGTCGGGCTTGAAATCCTGTATCAGTTGTACCTGCCTCTCGGTCTGGCCGCCACCAAAGGGCACGACGGTCAGTCCCAGTCGCTCGGCTCCATAGTGCGCGCCCAGGCCGCCGGTGAATAAGCCGTAACCGTAACTGATATGGCAGGTGTCGCCTGGTCTGGCGCCGGCGGCGCGTATCGAGCGCGCCACGCAATTGGCCCAGGTATCTATATCATTTTGAGAATAGCCCACCACCGTAGGTTTGCCGGTCGTGCCGCTGGAGGCGTGTATCCGCACTATCTGTTCGCGCGGTATCGCGAACATGCCGTAAGGATAATTGTCGCGCAGGCTCTGCTTGGTCGTGAACGGGAACTTGGCCAGGTCGGCTAGGCTGCGCAAGTCGTCAGGATGGGCGCCGGCGGCATCGAATGCCTCGCGGTAGTGGGCGACATTGTCATACGCATGGCGCAAGGACCACTGCAGGCGCTGCAACTGTAGTGCCTGCAGTTCATCGCGGCTGGCGGTTTCTATCGCTTCAAGTTTGAATGCTGTTGCTCCCATGCTGCCCTCATAGCTGTGAATGTGGTCTTGAGATGTCTATTACTCTTGCGGAATGACCTGTCCTTTGATCGCTGCCGATTTCCCTCTGAACACGGCGACAATCTCGCCATGCTGGTTGCTGATCTGCACATCGTAGATGCCGCTGCGGCCGGACAGGGTGACTTGTTTTGCATCGGCTGTCAGCAGGTCGTCAAGAAATGCTGGCTTGAGGAACTCGATATTGCAACCGGCGGCGACGGTGGCCTGGTTCTGGCTATTGCAGGCATACGCAAACGCGGTATCCGCCAGGCTGAAGATCATGCCGCCGTGGCAGGTATTGTGGCCCTGTATCATGTCGGCCCGGACCGGCATGCTGGCCACCGCGCGGCCCGCTTCTATATCGGTGATCTTGATGCCCATGCTTTGCGCGGCGACGTCGCGCGCGTACATGGCCGCTGCGACGATGGCCGGTGACGGCGGTTCAGGGGGAATCAGTTTGTCTTCCATGTCAATTTCCCGTGAAGCGCGGCACACGTTTTTCCAGGAAGGCATTCACCCCTTCCGCATAGTCGTGCGAATTGCCGAGCTCCCTTTGCATGTCGCGCTCCAGCGCCAGTTGCTGCGACAGTGTATTGTGCAGGCTGGCGCGCAACGCGTGCTTGATCATCGCCAGGGCCCTGGTCGGCTGGCCGGCCAGATGCGCCGCCAGCTCTTGTGTTTCCTTGTCCAGCGCGTCCTTGTCTTCCCGGTCGTCCACGCATTTCCAGATCAGGCCCCATTGCTCAGCCTTTTCTGCCGGCAGCTTGTCGGCCAGCATGGCCAGTCCCATTGCCCGCGCCATACCGACTTTCTGCGGCAGGAACCAGGTGCCGCCGGAGTCGGGTATCAGGCCGATTTTTGCAAAGGCCTGCAAGAAGCTGGCGGAGTGCGATGCCAGTACGATGTCGCAGGCAAGCGCCAGGTTGGCGCCGGCGCCGGCGGCAACGCCCCTGACGCTGGCGATCACCGGCATAGGCAGATCCTGCAGCCTGCGTATTAGTGGGTTGAAATGCTGGTCTATCAATTCGCCCAGATCGGTCATGGCGCCCGGGGTGAAGGACAGGTCCGCCAGGTCCTGGCCGGCGCAGAAACCGCGCCCGGAGCCGGTCAGCACCAGCACCCTGGTAGATGAGTCATTTTCAAGCTGGCCCAGGGCCGTGCTGAGCTCCGCGTGCATGGAGCGGGTAAAGCTGTTCAGCTTGTCCGGACGGTTCAGCGTGATCGTGGCGATCGCGCCGCTACGGGAAAACAGGATTTCAGACATGTGCGTATCCTCCTTCTGCATGGGGAAATAGTAGCCTGCTTTGGGTTGCTACCTCTGATTGTAATTAAAAAACCGACCAGTCGGTTAATTAAATCATTTAGTGCTAAGCTCTGCCGCTGAAACGCTACAATCTATTTCTCATTTTCTTCCTGCCTGTAAACAACCGGCAACAATCATCGAAACAAAAGGAGTTGATATGGACTATCAAAATATCCTGGTGGAAACCAGGGAAAAAGTCGGCTTGATTACCCTGAATCGTCCCAAGGCGCTGAATGCGCTGAATGACCAACTGATGGATGAACTGGGTTTTGCGCTGAAAGCCTTTGACAAGGACGAGGCTATCGCCTGCATCGTCATCACCGGCAGCGAAAAAGCCTTCGCCGCGGGCGCCGATATCGGCGCGATGGCCGGCTACACTTATATGGACGCCTATAAGAATGACTATATCACCCGCAACTGGGAGCAGATACGGCAGGTCCGCAAGCCGGTGATCGCTGCGGTCGCAGGCTATGCACTGGGCGGCGGTTGCGAGCTGGCGATGATGTGCGATTTCATCATTGCCGCCGAGAATGCCAAGTTTGGCCAGCCGGAAATCAAGCTGGGCACCTTGCCCGGCGCCGGCGGCACCCAGCGCCTGCCGCGCGCGATCTCCAAATCCAAGGCCATGGACATGTGCCTGACCGCGCGCATGATGGATGCGGTGGAAGCAGAGCGCGCCGGCCTGGTGTCGCGTATCGTGCCGCTGGATAAGTTAATGGAAGAGACTCTGGCTGCTGCGAACACGATTGCATCGATGTCGCTGCCTATCATCATGATGGTGAAAGACTCGGTCAACCGCGCTTACGAAACGACCCTGTCCGAAGGCGTGCAGTATGAGCGCCGCCTGTTCCACAGCAGCTTCGGCACCGACGACCAGAAAGAGGGCATGAAGGCCTTCATGGAAAAACGCCCTGCGAACTTCACTAATAAGTAAGAGAGAAGTAAGCGGAAAACGGCGGGCGCGATAATGAAATAAATTATTTTCAAAAAGCGCTTGCCAAGTTTGCGGGGGTCTTGCTAT
>JABDED010000094.1 GCA_013287275.1 Betaproteobacteria bacterium | reverse complement strand
TTGGCACCCCTAGGCGGGCCCCCCGGATTGCGCTACGCTCCATCCAGGCTACGATCCTCCCATTGCAAGCGCCAGGATTTTGTCTTCCCCAACTCGGCGACGGCATCGATCAGCAAAGCGTCGATTTCGAGGGTATGAACATTACGCAACCTACCGTGCTGCCCATATGCATACGGGAAAATGAAACCATCCCGTCAACGAATCTACCTGCATATATCTATATCGCGCGCTTGAATGTCAAAATAGGAGAAATGGCATAGCGGTTGTTAAGTCCTTCCATTGTCACCAATTCCCAGCCTTGCTGACCCATGTAGTTTAATTTTTCTTCAATCACGTTCACGTCGAACTGACTGGTCCAAAAATTTCGCTTCGTTTTCACCGCAACGACTTTATATTCCCACCTACTCATAAGACCCCTCGATAAAATTTTTTAATGTTGTAACTGAATGAGCAAAAAGGTGTCGAATTTCTGTTGGGCCGCGAGTGGAGTCCTAAGCGTTGGGCTTCGCAGTCCAACCTGCCGTGCTTATGCATCGCGGTCATCACGGATTTGCAGTCGAACGGACGCTCTCAAGAAAAATCCTGACAGACCGCTTTGGGCTGCAGATTCAACCGGCCGACTCAGGCAATCAAGAAGATTTACGGTCAACTATTTGTGCGAGAAGTTCGGGTGGGATTGGCTGCCCATTTGCACCCAAATGGCGTACTGTTTCATGCAACAAATTTGCCCGTGCAATTTTTACGGCGGCCCAGGCAATAATACTTACAATCGGAATAAGAAGAGCAATTATTGGAATTAGTACGGGTGACAGGTCGGTAAGTGAGTCCATTTTTTTCCCTAGATTAATTATTGCGTTAAAAATTATTAGAAACTATTAACGAAGCTTTGTAATTCCATAGTGTACTGAGTGGCAGCGAGGCAGCCCAACCTACTGTGCTACTGTGCCAGCTCCGAACTGGGCGTCAGAAACTCAAACTTAACAAGGGTGTCGTTTGGCCAGCTTTCATCATGAATCGGCGGTGCGTATCGCGTGCGGTCGCGAGGGTCCAGGCGCTCTGCCTTCAATTTTTCGTGTCGCTCGCCATTGATCAGAGTAACGCTCAAGATCGGTTTAGATGTTGTGTAGAATATTCGCCCTCTGGACGTATGGCACGCACCTCCCAGGGGAGTGATGTAAGCAATGGCTAAAAATGTCGCATCAAATTTGTCAACCGCCCAACGTACCTCACACTCAAGGCGCAGATCTCCGAGCCGGCGCGCATCCGGCGGAACTCCGGGAGTATGAATATCAGGTCTCCAGCGATAAAGTCCCTTTTTGCTATTCAAGCGCAAGTCAGCATCATCTTTCGCTGCCGACGCATCGCGCGGTAAGGAGAAAGTGGAATCGTCCGCGATGGGCACTTCTATGTTCGAATTGTCGCCAACAATGCGCAGCTTGAGATCGGTGATCGAAAGATTTGCTTTTTGTGGCCGAAGAACAAATCTTAAGGGAGCGGTTGGGGCCAATTCACGATATTTGTCGAATGCGTCCAGGCCATCCAGCATTTTTCGATACGGCTTCCAGTCGGGATCTTTGGTTCCGGCGACCGCTACCGTTTGCACCTGCTCACCAGGCGACGAGTCTGCAGTGTCTGAATTTTGTTCTGCTGTCGCTGAGGAAAATGGGTAAAGAAAAAAGACCGAGCTAACGAGGATGCCGAGAAATCGTTGGTGCATTTATTATGTCTTCATGAAGTATGTAATCGAGGTAGCTTGGGCTGTTAAGCCCAACATTCCGAGAGCGACCATAAGCTTCCATCAACGCTTTTCTTTGGAGTCTTAAGTCTTAAGTTTCGCAGCCCAAGCTACCGTGCCATGTCGTTATAAGCAAACGCAAAATTAGAATAAGACGAATTAAGCTCTTGGAGGTTCCCATAGCTCGACCCGGTTACCCTCGGGATCCATTACCCATCCAAATTTGCCAAATTCTGATTCATCAACCTTGGCGTCAACAGCGCAACCTTCCGAGCGCAACGCAGCGAGCAAGGCATGTAAATCATCGACTCGGTAATTGATCATGAAAGGCTGGGTACTCGGCGCAAAATAGTCCGAATCGTCTGGAAATAAGGACCAGGCAGTTTTTTCATTCTCGATGGAGCCGTTGTCGCCACTCGGTCGAAACACCGCGCCACCCCATTTTGCCAGGTCGAAACCAAGATGATCCCGATACCATTCGCGAAGCTTTTCAGGATTTTTTGCTTTAAAAAATACGCCGCCGATGCCAACAACACGTTTCATATCGCCTCCCTGGAGACATCTGTCGAAAAAAGAATCGATCTACGTAACCGATCACCCGCCACAGATACTACATGATCAAGTAATCCTGTACAAATCGGACAACGGGTTGGCGGCCCAGCCTACCGTGCTCCTGGCCGACTGGCGCCCAATTGAACGCGGTATTAGATTACCTTGTCGGTAATACGAACATGGGCATCGGTGATGTGGAAGCCATGTTTTTCTATGTCGTCCAGACACTCGCCCGTGTCAACGCCGGGAGTCGCCTGGCCGCGGATAAATTCCTGCGACCTGAATAAAACCCAGGGTGCGAACTCTGCGGGCAGATTCGCCCCTGTCGCGTCTGCCGTCATACCGAACACGCGGCCGGGTCCACGAAAAATATTGACTAGCATTTCATTCACTCCTGTGATGGGGAATCCCTTTGTTCGCTTTGGCATGGCGCCGGCTGCGAATCGATTGATAGTGACATAGAGTAGATGGTAAATCAACAACAATCCGCCGGTCAAGTTGAATGCCTGATCCTGGCCGGATTCGGCCGCATGGTTCGGTTTACGTCCGACGCTCCATGAGCAGGGAGGCCAATGGACGCTCCTTTCATTGCGCCGGTATTTGCCGGCGATTGGCGGGCTTTTTCGAATTTTAGGGAACCGTCTTCACAAGCTCACTAACGGCCAGATCGCCATTCCGAGTGCCGGGTTGGATGCTCCAGCCCGGTTTTAGTGTGAGACTGAAGCCTTGGCCGCGCAGCGTCGTTCGGTCGAACCCGGAAGCAGAGACAGCGGCTACCTTTGGCTGCTTACGCAGCAAAGCGCCGCCACTCTCGACGATCAGCGTCCCCCAATTGTCCCGCAGCGTAAGGGTGGGGTACACCGTGCCAATATCATCGATTGGCACGAGGCTCTGTGGCTTGAACTCCATTCCAAAGTGCGCGAGCGGTAGCGAGAGTACCGGGCCGTCGATAAGCCTGGCTTTGAAGGCGATGAGCTTATTGTGCTTCTCCTCCTCGCGAGCGACCTCCTGCGCGCGCAGGCTGCCGCCGGAGTCATAGACGGCAGTGCGGGCCACCAGCCGCGTGAAGTCCGGCCCGGCAAGGTGTAGCGCGCTGCCGAGCCGTTGGTCAAAGCGTTCGGTTCGCTGGGAAGCAACGAAATTGCCCAGCCAGCCAGGGGCGGCCTGATCGAGAAGCAGACCATACGCCGGACCTGTGGCGTAGGCAAAGGAGCGCACGAAGCTGGGCGCCTGGGCCCCGGCCGAGAGATCGCGGATGGCATAACGGACGCGTTGCCCATGCGTTTGCAGGCCGAGCCTGACGCCTGTGTATTCGGCGATACCCTCATTGGACTCAAGCGCCAATTCGTTGTCGGCAGCGGCCGGAAAGAGGCGGTACCGCTGGCTTCTAAACAGGATCGCATCGGCAACGGCCGTACGCCGGCCATCAGGGGTGGAGGCTTGCAGCGCAGCGGCCAGGGCTCGCCATTCAAGCTCGATCAGGTAACGGCCGTCGAGCGTGTCGAGATGCGCATTGTCGCCATCTCGTTTCTCGATATGGAGGTCGTCTTGCTGGATGCGATGAAATAGTTCATGCGCCAGCGTGACGTGGCGCATGTCGGGGTCTTCGCGCATGGGCCAGGGCCAGATGAGCTCGCACCAGCGGGTGCCGGACCAGGTGATGGTGGTGTCGGACAGCGGCTGGTCCGCCGGCAGTACGCCGATAAAGACGCCGTCGGCGGGCCGGAGCACGCCAGCAGCGTCGGCCTGGTTGGCGACAACGGACCGATCGTCTGGGTCCACGAGCAGCATGGGACCGCAAAGCGTATGTCCCCAAAGGGTTCCGCCGTCGCGGGCGCAGATGATGTCAGCCTGCCGAAAAATCGATGCCGCCTGTGCGTGGTCGATGGAATCCGCAGCGTGTGTTGTAAGCGGAAGCGCAAATGCGCATGCGATTGCCAATCCTCGACGGTAATCAAGAAACCTGTGTGGAATGCGCCCAGGAACTGAAGTTCTTTCGACGCCGGCATGTTGGTCACACCTTGTCTGCTCCATGTTTTCGCTCCTATGCTGAGTTAAGTGATTTCTCGCCTTGGCCACGTCCAGGCTGTCCATACGATGAGTGCAGTGAGTGCCGCTTCCACAAGGCCTATCGCGATATAAAATATCCAGCCGCTTTGGGAAACCACAATGAGCTGTATCAAGGTGTAGATAATGCCGAAAATAACACTGAGCCAGCGACTTAGCGGAGCACCCAGCATCAATGACAAGAAGACGAGCAGGCTTGGTATCGCCATCATGATGGCGGTGCCAAGCAGGATCCCTTGCGTGACAGGGCCAAGTGGCATGATGTTGCCTTCAAGCATTCCATGTAGTTTGCCGGGAATATAAAGCTCAAAGTAGTCAACATAGATATAACAAAACAATACCGATGCCCACATGGCAGAAAGCTTGTATCTGACAGGGACTTTAATATCTTCCAGAGCTGGTCGAGTGTTCATATAGTTGAGTTTTATGGTTGTGTGCGGGTCGCCTAAAGCCTTTTGATGTGCGCCACGAGCTACCCAGACGCGATGTTATTTTAACCAGCCCGTACCGGCGCGCCTATCCAATTGCGACGAGTGGGGGTTTGGGTGGTATGAGCTGTGTAATCCGGGCCCAAGCCGCGCCAGCCAAGCTCGTAAGCCACAATCGGTAGGGCAATGGTAGGGTGTCAATAGCGTTAGCGTATTGCACCGAATAGGGTTTCAAAATGTTAGGCGCGTTTGCAGTACCTCTACTCAATTTCGGTTTTGTGCCGACTTAGCTCATACTCCATTCGATGCAATACGCTAAAACTATCCCGCCAGACGCATCCTGGTTTTTTGGGAATACGGCTTGCGACCTTCAATGCTGGTTCTGCGGCAGGCCGTCGGCGATCTTATAGTAGTCGCCTTTCTCCGCCACGAAGATGTGCATCTCCAGGTGAGTGGAGGTGGGCGTGTCGAATGCGCCCATCGCAACGCCGATCCAGTCTCGCGCCAGCGGCTCAAAGAACAGGGAAGAGCCGCAGGTGGAGCAGAACCCCCGCCTTACCTTCGCGGACGACTGGTACCAGCTCAGGTTCTCCTGGCCTGTGATCGCGACCGCAGCCTTGGGCACGTCCGTCGAGGCAAAGTAGTGGCCTGAGTGTTTCCTGCATTGGACGCAGTGGCAGGCGTCGGGCGGTTTCAGGTCGCCCGTCACCACAAAGGAAACCCGGCCGCACAGGCATGCGCCTTTATGAATAGTCGCCATGATTCGTCTCCTATGCGTTGAAGGGCGGCGGGTGCATTCTGTAATGCCTGAGCTTGTACGGAATGCCTGGCCGCCCAGCAGATAAATGTCAGATGTCATTTATCAGTGGACTGTAACAGTTGGCGCGATCCTTTAATCGCTCTCCCAAATTCTCTCAAATTTTCTGTGCCGTTCATTCCAGTAAAACACTGAGCTTGCGCTTTCAGACTTGAAATAAGAAATTGCCGGTAATTGGAAATTGACCGATTTTTTTTCGATCAGGGCCGCACTGCGTTTCGGATTCGGCGCAGATCATTTTGTAAGTTCCGGGCGAATACAACTGCACTCCCATGACTGCAATAGATGCCGGATCCTTGATCTCGTCGAGGACGAACCACTGTGCTTCGCTAGGCGAGGTATAGATGAATGCCAGCAATCCCATCACTTTCCGCTTTTCATGGATTGCCAGCAAAGCTCCCTCCGCGCGGCCTTTCCCGTTAAAGTCGGCCGCAATCTGCGCGCAGCGATCAGGGCAATTGCTTCTCCAGCCATCTTGAAGTTCTTCCGCTGTCGGATTACGCCAACCGTCAGGGAGAGCAGGCCCGCCCGCAAATGCCGGCAGAGCGAGAAAAAGAAGAATCAAAAATGAAGGGTGCATAGGGTTTGAGTGACTAATTCGTTGGATGTCGAAAAATGTCAATTTAACATGAATTTTGACTGGAAATGTTGTTGTAGATTGCAATCAAGGGGAATATTTTCGGCCAGCCCACTGCTGGTCGAGTTTTGCCCCTCACCTTCATCAGTGCTGGTTCCATTCTCACTCTGGGGCAGGCGGCAAACAAAAAAACGACGTTTCGGCGTGGCCATGCGAGTGCCAGGATCCAGGCACCATCGACATTTCAGTCGCGCGGCAGCTCTCGAATTTCAACGGTGCCGCCGAGCTCAAGGACAGGATTTCCCAATTCCTGCCAAAAAATGCAGCCTTAGTCACCTTGCTTGTTAGTGCGGTTGGGCTGTCAAGCCCGATGCTCTGCAAGCGACCGCAAGTTCCCCATCAACCCGGTTTCTTTGGAGTCCTCAGTGTTGGGCTTGGCAGCCCGATGCACTGCGTTGCCGGCCGCTGGATTGCCTATAGATTTGAGGGCAATTTGGCGGCTGTCGCCCGAGGCTGTGTGAAAACGTCCTTTTTCATGTAAACGAAGATCCCCGTGAAACGTTAAGTCAATAACGCTTTTCACTCAGGAGATCAGGATGAAACGCTTTGTTCAAGGAATCGATCGTACCCAGAGCATTCTCTTTCCTGCGCAACTGGACGATTACGTTGCTGAAGATAACGTAGTCCGGGTTGTCGACGCATTCATTGCAGCACTAGACCTGCGTGCGCTAGGATTCGAAGGTACTGAGCCATCCGCGACAGGGCGTCCCTCTTATCATCCCGCTGTCCTGCTTGGGATCTACATATATGGCTACCTGAACCGCATCCAGTCGAGCCGGCGCCTGGAAAGCGAAGCGCAGCGTAATATTGAATTGATGTGGCTCACCGGGCGGCTTGCTCCCGATTTCAAGACCATCGCCGACTTCCGCAAGAATAATGGCGATGCCATATGCAAGGTATGCCGCCAATTTGTGTTGATGTGCCGCCGCCTCAATATGTTTGGGGATGGCGACATTGCGATCGACGGCAGTAAATTCAAGGCGGTAAACAATCGGGACAAGAACTTCACGGATGGGAAACTCCAGGCCCGGATCGAACAGCTAGAGCAAGGTATCTCACGCTATATGGAAGAACTGGACCGGGCCGATAGAGAACCGGCCCTGATTCCTGCGCCACGCATAAAACGCATCAAGGAGAAGATCGAGGTTCTCAAGCGGCAGATTGAAGACCTCAATGCGCTGAACAAGCACCTGCAGGAAGCACCTGACCGCCAGATTTCTCTGACTGACCCAGATGCGCGCTCGATGTCAACCAGTGGACGAGGTACTGCCACGGTCGGCTACAACGTTCAAACGGCAGTCGACACCCGGCATCATCTGATTGTTACCCATGAAGTCACCAATATTGGCCATGATCGTACGCAACTCGCTTTCATGGCGAGGCAAGCGAATCAAGTGTTACACAAAGACGGCCTGGTCGTGTTTGCCGATCGCGGGTATTTCAGTGGCCCTGAAATACTGGCCTGCGAACAGCAGGGTTTCACGCCGTTCGTGCCCAAGCCACTCACCTCAGGCAATCGCGCGCAAGGCTTGTTCGATAAGCGGGACTTCATCTATCTTCCAGACAGTGATGAATACCGATGCCCTGCGGGAGAAAAGGCAATCCGGCGCTTTGAGCGTGTTGAGAAGGGCCAGCTTGTTCGCAAATATTGGTCTTCGGCGTGCCCCAGATGCCCACTGAAATCCCGCTGCACAACCGGCACCAATCGCCGCATCACCCGCTGGGAGCATGAAGATGTTCTGGAGCGGATGCAGCAGCGGCTGGCAGAGCGCACTGATGCGGCACGCATACGTCGGCGGACTGTAGAGCATCCCTTTGGCACACTGAAGGCATGGATGGGTGCAACGCACTTCCTCACCAAGACCCTACCACGGGTAAAAGCCGAAATGAGCTTGCAGGTGCTGGCATACAATATGAAGCGAATGATGAATATCGTGGGCATCAAATCGCTGAATGCGGCTCTGATGGGGCTGTAGGTCTTTTTGCCCCCTTTCACCCTCTTTCGCCTGAACGCTTTGTCCTGTCTCTGAAAGTAACTAGCTTATTCGCGTGAAGAAAAAACGTTTTTACACAGCCTCGCCCCATTGCGGAAGTTCAAACTTCT
>JABDED010000093.1 GCA_013287275.1 Betaproteobacteria bacterium | reverse complement strand
TAAACCGCAATATCGTCGGCGCGGTGGTCGGCGTGCAGCCCTTTGGCGGCGAAGGCAAGTCCGGCACCGGCCCTAAAGCCGGCGGCCCCTTGTACCTGAAGCGCCTGCAGAAAAATCCCGGCGGCAGCCTGGGCGGACATACGGTGTACGAGCGCCAGGCTCCGGCCGCGCTGGAAGCCTTGCTGGTATGGGCCAAGACGCACGGCCATGAAAAGATTGCCGAGCTGGCCGATAAATACGCTTACCAGACGCCGTACAAGATGACCCTGGTATTGCCCGGCCCGACCGGCGAACGCAATACCCTGTCATTTGCGCCGCGTGGCCGCGTGTTCTGCGCTGCCACTACTGTCAGTTGCCTGCTGAACCAGCTTGCAGCCTTGCTGGCGACCGGCAATACGCCGGTGCTGCCGGCGCAGACCATGGGCCTGTTGCCGTCCGGCTTGCCGGCGGAAATCAGGGCGCAGATACAGCAGGCAGAAGCGGACCAGTCGCAAGCCCAGTTCGCGTTGATAGAGGGCGCCTTGCTGAACCACTACAAGCCCTTGTTTGCGGCCCAGGACGGCGCCATCGTGTCGGTGATAGAGAGCCATGAAAACACTGAAGCCCCATTGTGGAGGCTGGTGGCTGAACGCGCGCTGTGTGTAAATACCACCGCGGCAGGCGGCAATGCCAGCCTGATGACCCTGCAAAGCTAGTCGGAAAACAATATCCACAGGGTGCACACCCTTGTGGATAAACAGTTTATATCTTGTGTATATCTTACTTACAGGCTGTGAATAGCCTGTTTATAAGCGGCCAAAGTCGGGGGACAAGCCTGTGGACAGCTATGGTGATAAGCCTGTCCATAAGCAGTGGATACCCTGTCCATAAGCTGTAGATAAGCTGCCGTATTTACCAGGAAAGAACGGGATCCAGCCCCTGGGCTGAGTCCCGTTTTATTTTTTGCTGTTTTTCACAGTATGCTTTCAGGCACTGTGAATAAATACTGTTGAATCTCTCGCCATGGCTGTGGATATTTATACACCCCCATCTTTATACCGCTTCAGTGTCACCAGCACTCTGCAACACCCGGTAAGACCCGCTACGCCTTTGCAGCCATTCGCTGGCCAGTGCGCCATTGTCCCGGTCCCAGGGTGTAAATCCCGTCCTCAGATAGCTGAGGCCTTGCGGTATCAAATCCCACATCAGGCCTTTTCTGCCAAACAGATAGCCCAGCGCGCTGAACCAGGTCTTAGGCTTGAACAAATGACCGTCGCGATACAGGTTGTTGCCGGTCTGGCCGATGACGTCGATCAAAAACATCAGCCATACATACACATACCAGGCCACCCTTAATGTATAGCCGCCGCCTGTCGCCTGATACACGTCAAAGGCCACAGCCTTGTGCTCGGTTTCTTCCACCGCATGCCATTCCCACAGGGTCTTGACCGGTTCGGCCGCTGTTTCCAGCTTGTCGCGCAACAGGACATCGGCAAAAATCGCAGTGAAATGCTCATACGCCATGGTTATCGCCAGGTTGCTGCGTACCGACAATTTTTCAGACATGCGCAAGCGGTGCCTGACCCAGGGTTCCATCACATATTTCAAGCCCTGCCTGAACAATTGCTCATTGTATTGCGCATGCAAATGCCGGTGCGTCGCTTCCTGTCCTATGAAACCGCGTATGTCTTGCAACAATTGCGGGTCGCTGATTTGCGGCTGCGCAGCGCGCACGCTATCGATAAAAAACTGTTCTCCCAACGGGAAGCTCATCGACAGGGCATTGAACAACTGCGAGCGGAATGCATCGCCGCCCAGCCAGTGCTGTGGAAAACCCTGCGATAAATCAATATTCAAACGACGTACGCTGATTTCAGACATGAACAGAACACCTTTAATGTGGATAAGTCAGCCGCGAAGCAACAATGAATCGGGCCGCGCATCTTTCCTGATGCAGTATTATCACTTTAGTGAGCTCTACTCAGTTTTGGTACTCGCTTTTGGAGGCGTCATGACAGCACGTAAAAAAATACAGCAAGTCGTTGATTTAATGCGGAAAACTCCCATTCAGCCTCGTGCCGGAAAAACCATAGAAACCATTTATGAGGCAACTGCTCAGATTTTGGCCAACGAGGGTGAAGCCGCGCTGACCACCAATCGCATTGCTGAAAAATCCGGTTTTTCCATCGGTACCCTGTATCAATATTTTCCCAGCAAGGAAGCGATTGTGCTGTCGATGATCGATGCCGAACGCAATAAGGTCATCGCCGAATTGCAGCAAATGCTGCTGGCCGCGCAAGACCAGAAAATCTCCAGCCGCCAATTGCTCAGGCAATTCATCCAGACCCTGATCAAGGCCTTTGGTACAGGCCGCCGCCTGAAACGCACCTTGGTCAAAATCGCCTGGCGTCTCGATCACACCGAGCCGATTATCCACAGCCTGAACCTGATGGCCGGCCAGATTGCCGCAACTTTGCATCACATCAACGATCCGGAGTTGCGCCCGCCCAGCGCTGCCAGCATGTATGTCGTCAGTCGTGCGGTAATGGGTGTCATACGCTCTGCCTCCATGGAAGATTCGGTTTTACTGGGAACTACGGAATTCGAAAATGAACTGGTCAACCTTGCCTGGGGAATGCTGAAGAGTTAGCTTTATACCAGACAACATCTGAAACACCATGCGCTGGCTGTGGATAAGTCTGTCTACAAATCTGTAGACAGAAATGTATAGCAAAAAATAGCTTTATAAAAATCAAGGACTTAGTCTGCTGGAAAAATTTATTTTGCTGAATTGACGGCAGAGTGGCGGAACCGGCTTCTGCTATCAGGCATTGCGATCAAGGCTTGGGAGCTTGGACTGGAAACGGATCTTGCTTTCCATTTTTTAAAAGAAAGTAATTCAAGATGTCGGTGTTGCCGTGCTGCTGTTCTTCCGGATTTTCCACAAGGGATAATAAATATAGTTAGTTTAGATATATAAATAGTAGTAGTTGTTAACGCCGCGTTTTTTTGTGGATAAGTCGGTTTACTTGAATTAAATCAAGCTTTTAGCGAAAAGATAAATACGCTCAGAAGCCTTGTATGTAAACAGGACAGCTTCTGAACAGTTTTCCACATTCTTGAAAAAAAGGGCTTTGCTCACAAATTGCGCGGTGGATATCCTTGGACTTATCCACAGCGCAGACCAAATTTTGATTGTTTTGTTGCTATTTTTGCTGCAGGCGGCAGAAGTTATGCAAAATTCCCAGGCTGTATTGCGCGGCGACTTCCCGGATGAACTGGCTGAAGTTGTAATCCGCATGCTCGCCGGCATCGTCGGAGATGGTCCTGACTATCGCAAACGGGATTTCAAAATCATGGCAGACCTGGGCGATCGCCGCGCCTTCCATTTCCACTGCCAGTAAGTCGGGCAAATCTTGTTTCAAGCCGGCCAGTATCTGCGGATCATTGATGAATTGGTCGCCACTGGCTATCAGTCCATGGCGGATTTTGACGTTTTGCAAATTGAATTGGGTAATTGCTGCGTCGCTCACATGGTTTTCCCTGTCGATTTCCAGAAATAGGTCGGCGGCTTCGGCTAACTGGGCGCTCAAATGGGCATCTGTGGATAAGTGGCTGATCCCGGTCAGCGGGATTTCAAAGCGCGGAAACAAGGGGCTGGCATCCATGTCGTGTTGCACCAGCGTGCTCGCAATCACGATATCGCCAATTTTTAAATCTGCATCGGCAGCGCCGGCGACGCCGATCAGCACAATGCGGTCGGCATCAAAATTTTCTATCAGGCTGGTCACGGTACTGGCAGCGGCAACCTTGCCTATGCCGGACAGTACGCAGACACATTCTTGTCCCCATAAATTTCCGGTCAGATAGCGGCGTTTACCCCTGAGCACAATTTTTTTGTCTTGCAAGCGATGTTCCAGGCCTTGCTGTTCTTCTTGCATCGCAAAGACGAAGGCGATGGTTCCCGGTTTTTCGTGTTTTTGGGCGGTTTCGGTTTTCATGGCGAGGAAGGAAGAACGGGTTTTGTTGTATACGATTATGTTATATATACATAGTAGTAGTTGTTAACAGTCGCTGTTTTCTGTGGATAACACATATTTCCTTCTATAAATCAATTTCTTAGCGCCAGTATAAATAGCTGCTTAAGCGGTGTACTAAAAAAGAACATATTCTGGATAAGATTTTGGCTTGTGGGCAAACATCTTGTTCTGCACATGCTGTCCTGTGGATATCCCTAAGCTTATCCACAGGCGGATTCGGTGATTTAGCCGGTTTTTACAGTGAATCGGCTTTCTTCAAGACGGCCGGTGCATATTTTTGCATCAGCCCGGCAAACAATTCATTGCAGTTGCGGGTGAACCTGGGCAAATGCCGGCTGTAGACGGCGGTATATTCCAGGTGGGCAGAGCCGCCGCGTGCGCGTTTGAACTGCCCCGCGCCCGAGCTGTAATGGAGCTGGGCCTGCCTCTGTTGTGCCTGTTGTAATAACAGGGCCATCAGGCGGCGGTAGATTCCCAATTCTTGCGGCAATGACTGGTCGTAGCCTATCAGCGGCGTGGTTAGCCAGTTGCGTTCGCCGTATTTGTCATAGTGCTCATACAAGCCCACGGCGCCGACGATTTTTCCATCAAGGCGCAATGCATACAGGTCCAGGAAATTGCTTTCCAGGCACATCTCGAAGAAGGCCGGCGTGAAATCGGGATTCAGGCTGGAGTGCTTGTGGATAAACAGGCTGCGGAACAGTTCCCGTATTGCCGGTAAATCCGCCACCTGTATTTGTTGCGGGCCGAGGATGTCGATATCGCTCGCGGCCAGCAATTTCTTGTCCTGTTTCACGTGGTTATGTTTCCACACGCCGGCTTGTGCGGGATCGCAAAGATAAACCAGGCGGGCCGGTATCAGTTGCCAGCCCAGGCCTTGCAATGCTGCGGCCAGGCCGGGGTTCACCTGTGGACAAATATTCCTCAGCATCAGCGGCCGCTGTGGATAAGTATCCAGCAATTGCTGCTGTAGTTCACTTACCTGTGGATAAGCCCAGTCGGGATACAGATTGGTGGAGATCAGCTTGTTGCCGAAGATCGCCGCCTGGTCCAGCTGGCAGTTGTTGACCAGCATGGACAGGGGACTCAGCGCACAGCCGGCCATCGCCCTGCCAAGGAAGTTAAGTGCAGGCGGCAGGCGACGCGCCATTTCATGCTGTGGATAACTGACCCAGCTGGAACGGGGACTGGCGACATAGGTTTGCCGGCCAGGGTTTGCTTGCGGTTTTGCCGGCAGCAGGGTGACCGGCTGCGCAGCGTGGTCTATTTCCAGGGACTGCACTTCGCAATCGGCGTTGGCGAGCCAGTGTGCTCCGCCGCGTGCGCGTGCAACCAACAGCCACAATGCATCAGCCAGGCTGCGCGTGGGGATTTGGGCGTTCAAATTCAGAATCTGTGATTAAAAAAGTCTATACCGCGGGAAACGCATTAAAAAAGTTTGCATGTGCGATTCAAGTCGACTGTTTTTGATACAGGTGCATGCCGCCATATATGGCGGAGCGGTCGGTCATGTACAGCGCGCGGTTGTGCGCGGTATCGGTGAACCAGGCGCGCAATAAATGCGCGGGCAATTTTTCTTCCAGCGGCGAAGTGCTGCCGCCAGTGCGGAACACTACCTTGGCGTCCGGTGCGGCAGTGCGGTTGACTTCTTGCCACAGCTCGGTCAGCTGGATTTCGTCCATCCAGTCTTGCGCATCCAGGAACAGGTAGGCATGCATCGATGCCCGCGGCTGGCCGCGCAGGAATTCCGTCAGGCTGGTGTGGTGTCCATGTACCCGGTCTATATTGCCGCGCAAGCTGGAAAAATGTTCGCGCTGCAGATACATGGGCAGCGCGCTTTGCTTGCCGGTGTCGTAGCGGCGCGCGAAAGCCTGGTGCGCAAAGCAGTTTTCGTCCAGCGGAAAATCGCAGGCCAGGTGGCGCATCCTTTCCTTGAACAGCAGATGCATGCCGTCCAGCCCACCCGGCGCATCTTTTTTCAGCGCATCGAACTGGGAAGGCGGTATGCCCAGGCTATACAGGGCAATCGGCTGGCGGGCGATAAAGCGGAACAGGCGGGTCTCGAATACCGGCGCCAGGTGGTGGTCGAATAATTGTTTTTGTTCTTCCAGATTCCGTGCGGCGGCCAGTTTGCTCATGTCGCCGCCCATCATGCGCACGAAGAAATGCGCGAAACCGATGAAGTCGCCGAGCAAGCCGTGCTGATACGCATTGTCGCGGAAATAGTGGTGGCGCTGTTTGCCGTTCCAGTCACGGCTCTCCCAGAACGTGCTGGCGGCTGTGGATAACTGGGGGCGGATATGACGCCGATAGCGTTTCAGGTTATCCACATGGCTGGCGTCGCCGAGATAGGCGAGTACTGCATCGTAGTCGGGCAGGTGCTTGATTGCGCACTGCTTCATCTCCAGCATGGCCAGGTGGTTGGCGTTCAGGTCGACCGCGTGCACCGCGGCCGGATCGGCGGCCAAGTAGGCCAGCGCATTGCAACCGCCGGAAGAAATTGTCAGGATATTGGCGCCGGGTTTCAATTGCAGCGCATCCAGGTCGGATTGCGGATCTTCCCAGATCTGCGCATACACCAGGCGGCTGAACCAATGCGTGAACAGCTTGTCGGCCCAGGCCTTGCTGCCCGAGGTGCTGGAATTGATGACGGCGTTGTCTACCAAAGTCTTCGTATGCATTTTTATTCCCCGCTCAGTTGTTCCATGTCTCTTGCTCCCCACTGTAGGCAGGATTGATGACATGCCGGTGACAGGCGGGTGAAGAATTGATGAAAAGTGAGCAGGGATGTGGCTTTCAGTGCAGTTTGTGCATAAGCCTGTGGGTAAGCTTGTGTTTAACCGGTTTGCAAGCATGTGGATAGCTGGTGGACAAGCTTGTTGATATCCATGTGCAGAACAGCTGTAAAAGCAGTGCAAAAGCGGTGGATAAATACTTGTTACGGATGTTGAAAAGCCCGCCAGACAGGGATCTGGCGGGCTGTATGGGAAGAGGGAATCAGCTTTGCTCTACCAGTTTTTTCAGGTTCTTCAGGCCGCTGTCGAAGTCGCCGCCCACCATCTTGTCCATGAAGGGGCCGAATAATTTCATCACCAGCTTACCCTCGGCGTTACCGTGCATGGACCAGGTGAGTTTGGTGCCGCCGGCCTGCGGTTCCAGCTTCAAGGCGCCGCTGGACGGTTTGTCCATGCCTTCAAAGTGCAGTTCGTAGTCTATATTCTGGTTAGGGGTAGCCTGCGTGAATTTCATGCCGCCGTTACCCTCGCTCTTGCTTTGCCAGTCCCAGCCTGCACCGGTACCGCTGGCCGGACCGGAATAGCTCATTTGCATCGCCGGGTCGCGCTGGTTCCAGACCGACCATTTTTTCCACTCGGCCGGCGCGGCGATCAAGGGATAGATTTTTTCGGGCGGCGCATTGATGACGATGCTGCGGGTCACCGCATATTCATTCGGCAGCAGCAGGGCAATGGCAAACACCAGCACGACCAGGGTGACAATAATACCTAGCAACCATTTCAATATTCTCATTGTTCTCTCCAAGGGCTTGATAGGGACAAATCGTGAATTATGGCGACAGCAGCCCATTCTGGATTCAATCGGCGCAAATGACAATAGCTGGCCATTGACCGCCGGCACGCGTGATATTCGGCAACTTATCCACAATTTGCCGCAAGGACGGCGGCATTTCTCTTGCCCTTGTAGGACGATGTTGACGTGGCTTACAAAGCATTACATCTGACACACTTATCGCCTTTTTTGCGGTGCATAAGGACTGTATACTTGGGGTACAGCAATAGTAATCCTGCAATGTCGCCGTTTGCTGTGCAATCGAATAATAAAATAATGAGGTCCGTCAATGGAAAACAATCAATCCCGTCGTATACATCCGCTGGTCGCCGGCGCTGCGGTATCGGTAACCCTGGTCAGCCTGATAGGCGTGGCCGCAATCACCGGCGTATTGCCGAGCTCGATCAGCAAATCCTCGCCTGCCGACCAGAACGGCTACCAGAATGCCGCCGTGTCCCAGCAGCAGCCTGCGCCCGACAATGCGCAAAATGCGCAGGGCTATGCGAATGAGGTGCCGGCAAATTCCCGTGACAGGCAAAACTCGCAGCCTTATTCCCAGGCTAATTCCCAATCTCAATCTAACTCGCAGCCTAATTCCCAGCCATATAACACCCAGGTGGCGCAAGCCAATCCTGGCTACAGGGACGCCGCCCCGGCGGCCGAATCCCGGCCTGCGGCAGTGTGCAGGCATTGTGGCCGCGTAGAATCGATACAGGCGGTACAGCACCAGGGTCAGGCCAGCGGCTTGGGCGTGGCAGCGGGTGCGGTGCTGGGCGGTGTACTGGGCCATCAGGTTGGCCATGGTAACGGCAATACACTGGCGACGGTGGCCGGCGCGGTAGGCGGCG
>JABDED010000092.1 GCA_013287275.1 Betaproteobacteria bacterium | reverse complement strand
ATCGGGACGGTGCTGTCGAATACCCGGTCGCTGATCGACGTCAACGTCAGCAAGGGTTCTATGCCATGCTTGTGGGTCACTTTCTTGACCATTTCCACATAGTTGCGTATGCCCGCCGACCGCATAGGCACCAGCGGCGCATACCAGATCAGGCCGCAGCCGTCCGTCGCCGGGTTGCGCCAGACGCCCTCCGGCGGCTTGGGATTGCGCCAATAGGCCAGCGGTAGCGCGGTCTCATTCGGCCGGCCGGCCACCAGTTGCAGGGATTTTGCCAGCGTATTGACGGTCCTGGCCAGGCGTTGCCCTCCGGCTCCGGGCAGATAGCTCGCTACGGCGGCCAGCGTACCCGCACGCTCGGGGCTGATAAATATCAGCCGGCTGGCAACCCCGGACAAGGCGGCGCGTATCTCTTTTTGCGCCGCCGCGACCACGCGCTTACTGCCGTACAGGGTGCCGAAACCGGTCCATGGAAAAATCTGGTATTGCCTGCCCAGTTCCTGTATTACCGCCGCCGGGATCATGCCGTTCGCATCCAGCCTGTCATGTGGGAACGGGGCGGACATCCCCAGCACGCGATGCTGGTTCATCAGGTTGATGCCGCCGACGATGCCCGGCAAGCGCGAAAGTATCGCGCGTATGCGCACTACGGCCGTTTCCAGCAAGCTATCGTCTTTCAGGCTGAACAGGCAGGCTTTGATGCATTCCGGCCGGCGGGCCAGCGCGATGCTCATGCGGGTAACCACCCCATAGCCGCTTTGGGTAAACAAGCCGGGAGACGCCGGCCCTATGCCGGCCTTGAACAGCCGGGCCAGGTCTTCGCCGCCGGCTTCGCGCAAGGCCGTCCGGTACAGCGAGCCGTCAGGCAGTACGGCCTCCAGGTCGGTCACTGCTGCAAAATGATCGGTGTACGGAGTGATGCCGTAGCCGCGCTCCAGCGCATTCCCCACCAGGCTGCAGGTGGGGCCGGCGCCTGTGACCGGCACCAGGAAAGGATGTCCGCCGCCATCCAGGAAATCCGCCAGCATGCCCTGGGTCACGCCCGGTTCCAGCGTGACAATGCCCAGTTCGGCATCGAAGTGCAGGATTTGCGTCAACCTCGACAAGTCCAGGATCATGCAGTCGTTACGGGCCGGCAGCGACGTGCCGTAACCCCAGTTCTTGCCGGTGCTGATAGGATAGACAGGTACGCCGTGACGGCTGGCGATGCGCAGCGTCTCAGGCAATAACTCGCTATCCAGTATGTGCAATGCGCCCAGCAGCTGGCGCGAAACGCCATTGGTATCCGGGCCATAAGCCTGCTGTGCGGCCTGCGCATCCAGCACCTGCGGCGCTCCCAGCAGACGGGTCCAGTCGGTTACTGCGGCTTCTGCTTGCATTCTTGGCTCCTGTGATGGCCGCCGATCCCGGCTTGCCCTGTGCCGGCATGGGATCGCAGGCCGCTATTTTTGATGTGATGCCGCGTGGGCAGAATAAAAAGTCCAAGGCCCTGCGGTGTCGGACGTTGACGGGTATTGCCAGTATATTGCATAAGCATAAATTCCTTACGGCAAGTATTTCTACTCATCGCCGTGGCAGTCTTGCACGTTCGGAAATTGCCTTGCAGAAAAAGTGGCCATGCAAGCGCAGGATTTATGCTGCACTGTATCAATAGCGCCTACATCTACGGGGCTAAAGCATGATTATGGGCCGAAATAGGTTTAGTGTCTTATTGGAATGTAGTATCCTCCGATGAATGTTTTTAATTGAATAATCATGCTGTCGTCAGTTATTTGGAGAATTGATTTTGCGGATCGCTAATCACCATGTTTCACGGATTACGGCTGTTTTGCTTCTTGTTGAATTTGCAGTTGCGGTTGCCGCAGTTTACCTGGGCGCGACGATACGTTTTTTTGATAGACATTCCCTCTATTTCCCGCAGACCGACAAATTCCTGCTGTCGGCGCTTGCCTTCGCCGCTTCCATTGTGTTCAGCATGAGCGCCCTCGGCATGTATCAGATCAACTACCGGGAAGGCCTGAGAAATACTTTTTTGCGGCTGATGCCTTCATTTGCATTGGGCTTCGGCATCATCACGCTGGTGTTTTATTTGTTGCCGGAGTTGTACTTCGGCCGCGGCATCCTGGGCTTGGTGATGATTTTCGCTGCGGTGATGATACTGGCCGCCAGGGCGTTGATCTTCAAGTTCTCCGAAGTAGGCCTGCTCAAGTCCCGCATCCTGTTCCTGGGCAGCGGCGCGCTGGCCAGGGAATGCCGTGAACTGGCCTTGAATAATATTGCCTATCACCAATACGACGTGGTCGGCTTCGTCCCGCTGGAGGGTGAGGAGTGCATGGTGCCGGAAACTGCGCTGATCCCGCAAGCCGAAAACCTGTCCCTGATGGCGCGCAAGCTGAATGTGGGCGAAATCGTGGTGTCGGTGCAAAACCGGCGCGGCGGACAATTCCCCTTGCAAGAGTTGCTGGATTGCAAGCTGCTTGGCGTCAAAGTGATCGATGCTGCGACCTTTATCGAACGCGAAGCCTGCCAGATACGCGTGGAGTCGCTGCAGCCAGGCTGGCTGGTGTTTGGTGACGGCTTTAACCAGAGCTTCTTGAGGAGGTTCGGTAAACAGTCTTTTGATCTGGTCGTCAGTGCGCTGATTTTTGCGATCACACTGCCTGTCATGCTGGTTACTGCCTTGCTGATCCTGATTGAAGACCAGGGCCCCATTTTCTACAAACAGGAAAGGGTGGGCAAGAACGGGCGCACCTACATGGTCTTGAAATTCCGCAGCATGGGCAGCGACGCCGAAAAATCGGGCAAGCCGCAGTGGGCGACCAATAATGATCCGCGGGTGACCCGGATAGGCAAGATCATACGCAAACTGCGTATCGACGAATTGCCGCAAATCATTAATGTGCTGAAGGGTGAGATGAGCTTCGTCGGCCCCCGGCCCGAGCGTCCTTTCTTTGTGGACCAGTTGTGCAAGGAAGTACCGTTCTACAATATGCGGCACAGCATCAAGCCGGGCATTACCGGCATGGCCCAGGTCCGCTACGCCTATGGCGCATCGGTGGAGGATTCGGTACAAAAGCTGCAATACGATTTGTACTATGTCAAAAACAATAGCCTGTTCCTGGATGCGCTGATCCTGATAGAAACGGTGCAGGTCGTCTTGCTCGGCAAGGGCGCCCGATGATCTTCCCGGGTAAATCGATGCCGGAGCATAAACCCGAACATCCAAGATGTTGAGCGGCATTGCCTTCCTGAGCTATGCGTTGGCCACGCTGGCGTTTTCCCTGTTGTCCGCCATGCTGTTTACCAAGTGGCGCGGCCGCCTGCACTGGCTTTCGTTGATTGTCGCCAGTTCCATGTCCGCCTTGTGGGCCGCGGTGCTGGCTGTGCATGCGGCGAAAGGCATCGCCCCCGGCCTGCTGGCCAACACGCTGGAAGTGATACGCGGGGCCAGCTGGATTGTGTTCCTGTTGATGCTATTGCGTCCCGGCGTGCCGGCGGATACGGCCGACACGCCCAAGATGAGGGCCTATGCGAAGGCGATCATCGTCTTCCTGTGCGGGCTGGTGCTGGCCACCGTGTATGTCAGCTTCCCGGCACTGTCGTCCGAAGCCATGTTCGGCGTCGTCAACACGCTGGGCCGGGTTGCGCTGGCGGTAATCGGCATGCTGCTGGTGGAGCAGCTGTTCCGGAGCACGTCTGAAAAGGGCCGCTGGAGCATCAAATTCGCCTGCCTGGGTATCGCCGGCCTGTTCGCCTATGATTTCTACCTGTACAGCGATGCGATGTTGTTCCGCGTTATCAATATCCATATCTGGGCGGCGCGCGGGCTGGTCGACACGTTGACGGTACCCTTGCTGGCCATCTCGCTGGCCAGGAACCCCAAGTGGTCACTGGGGATACAGGTATCGCGGCGCATCCTGTTCCATTCCGCGACCCTGTTCGGCTCTGCCGTCTATTTACTGATCATGGCCGCGGCCGGGTATTACCTGCGGTTTTTTGGCGGCGACTGGGGATCGGTGCTGCAGGTGGCCTTCCTGTTCGGCGCCGCCATCGTCTTGTTGATTTTGCTGTTTTCGGGTTCGGTGCGGTCCTGGCTCAAAGTTTTCATTAGTAAGCATTTTTACAATTACAATTACGACTACAGGGAAGAATGGATACGTTTTACCCGCATCCTGTCCGGCAACGGACCCGGCCTGGGAGAGCGCGCGATCAAGGCGGTGGCTGCATTGGTGGAAAGCCCGGGCGGCATGCTGTTTATCCTGAAGGAGTCGGGCAATTGCGAGCCGGTCGCACAATGGAATATGGAAGAGTCCAGCGCACAGCCGGAGCCGCTCAGCAGTCCATTTTGCAAATTCCTCGAAGAAAAACAATGGGTCGTCGACTTGCAGGATTGCCAGATCCATCCGGACAAATATGCTGGTTTGCTGATACCGGAATGGTTATTGAAAGTCGTCCGCGGCTGGCTGGTGCTGCCGCTGGTGTTCCAGGGACGCCTGTTCGGATTTATTGTGCTGGAGCAAGCCAGAAGCCGGCTGGAGTTGAACTGGGAAGTACTGGATTTGCTGAAGATAGCCGGCAGCCAGGCCGCCAGCTATCTGGCCCAGCAGGAATCGGCCAATGCGCTGATGGTGGCGCGCCAGTTCGAATCGTTTAACCGCATGTCCACCTTCATGGTGCATGACCTGAAAAACCTGGTGGCCCAGCTGTCTTTATTGCTGGCCAATGCGGAGAAGCACAAGGACAACCCCGAGTTCCAGAAGGATATGGTCGATACGATAGACAACTCGGTGCAGAAAATGAAGGTGCTGCTGCAAAAACTGGCGCGCGGTTTTGATGTGGAAAAAACCGAGTCGCTGCGGCTGGCCGAATTATTGCAGCAAACCGTAGAATCGAAGTCGCCGTATGAACCCAAGCCGGTTTTGGAGGTCCTGGACGCCGGGATCATGGTCATCGCCAACTGGGAGCGCCTGGAAAGGGTAATCGGGCATATCATACAAAATGCGGTGGAAGCCACGCCCAGGGACGGTCAGGTCAGGGTTTTACTGAAGAGGCTGGGCAACGCTGCGGTGATGGAAATCAGGGATACCGGCGTCGGCATGAGCGAAGAATTCATCCGCGACAAACTGTTCAGCCCGTTTGAATCCACCAAGCTGGCCGGCATGGGCATAGGTGTATTTGAAACCAGGGAGTATATTCAGGAACTGGGCGGCATGCTTGAGGTGAGCAGCCAGCCAGGACTGGGCACCAGTTTCATCATCAGCCTGCCGCTGCAAAGCAGGGATGAACAGACGCTGAAGGCAAATTAACTGCAAAAGGTAATACCGTGAGCCAGGAAAAAAAGAAACTATTAATCATCGAAGATGATC
This sequence comes from Betaproteobacteria bacterium, assembly GCA_013287275.1. GTDB lineage: Bacteria > Pseudomonadota > Gammaproteobacteria > Burkholderiales > Burkholderiaceae_D > Undibacterium. Next base: position 3,125 of record JABDED010000092.1, on the reverse strand, counting down.
TGGGTCTGCAAAAACAATTGCGCTGGAGCCTGGACGCCTATGATGTGCTGGTCGCCGGCGACAGGGAAAGCGCATTGGCGCAAGTGCGCCGGCATGAGCCGGCAGTGATTACGATGGACCTGGGCCTGCCGCCCGACCCCGACGGTGCAAGCGAAGGCCTGGCGATATTGCAGCAGGTGTTGTCGATGGCGCCTGACACCAAGCTGATCGTCCTGTCCGGCAACCAGGAAAGAGCAAATGCCGTCAAGGCCATCAGCATGGGGGCCTATGACTTCCATCAAAAACCCTGCGACCCCGAAATGCTGGGCCTGGTCATAGAACGGGCTTTTTTCCTGCATACACTGCAGCAGGAAAACCGCCGCATGCTGCAGACGCAGGCGGCATCGCCGATGTCGGGCGTGATTACGCGCGACCCTGGCATGCTCAAGGTCTGCCGCAATGTGGAAAAGGTGGCGCCGACCTCAGCTTCCGTGATGCTGCTGGGCAGCAGCGGCACCGGCAAGGAAGTGCTGGCGCGGGCGTTGCACCAGCTGAGCCCGCGTGCGGACAAGCGTTTCATGGCGATCAATTGCGCCGCCATCCCCGAGAACTTGCTGGAGAGCGAGCTGTTCGGCTACGAAAAGGGTGCGTTCACCGGTGCCGTCAAACAAAACATGGGCAAGATAGAACTGGCCCATGAAGGCACTTTCTTCCTGGACGAGGTGGGCGACTTGCCAATGGCGCTGCAGGCCAAGCTGTTGCGCTTCCTGCAAGAGAGGGTGATAGAGCGGATAGGCGGGCATAAGGAAATTCCGGTGGACGTGCGCATCGTCTGCGCTACCCATCAAAACCTGAAGGAGCTGACGACCACCGGCCGCTTTCGCGAGGATCTGTATTACCGCCTGAGTGAAATCGTCATCAATATCCCGCCGCTGGGCGAGCGCACCGGCGACCCGGCCTTGCTGGCGCACCACTTCAAGAACAAATTCAATGCCAAGGAAGGGCGCCCCGGCCTGAACTTCAGTCCGGATGCGCTGGCGATGATAGAAAGCCATCCCTGGCCGGGCAATGTGCGCGAGATGGAAAATTGCATCAAGCGCGCAGTGATCATGGCGGACGGTCCGCAAATCACGGCCGACGACCTGGGACTGTCATCGTCGCCATCTGTAGAAGAACCGATCAACCTGCGCCAGATTCGCGAAGACGCCGAATACAAGGCCGTCGTCAAGGCGCTGGCGCGGGTGGATGGGAACATCGCCAAGGCGGCCGAACTGCTCGGCATCAGCCGTCCCACCCTGTATGATTTGATGAACCGGCACTCGATCAAATGAGCCGTTCCTTACCCTAGCCTGGCAGATCCAGCAATGGCCGACCTCGTTCATCAATTAATCGCGCAAGGCGCCGAGCGGGCGCCGGCTGCCGAGGCCCTTTGCTACCAGGCGCAAAAGCTCAGCTATGCAGAACTTGATGCCCAGGTCGGCTTGCTGGCGCATGCCCTGCTGCAGGAAGGCATAGGCCGCAGCGAGCGGGTCGCGGTGTATCTGGAAAAACGGATAGAAACCGTGGTCGCGCTGTTCGGCGCTTCCGCCGCCGGCGCCGTATTCGTGCCTGTGAATCCTTTGCTGAAAGCGGACCAGCTCGCGCATATATTGAATGATTGCACGGTCAGCGTACTGGTAACTTCCGCCGACAGGCTCGCGGCCCTGGCGCCGGCCCTGGCGGCGTGCCCAGGATTGCGGGCGGTGATCGTGGCCGGCAGCAAGCCGGGTACCGCGCCGGCGTTGCAAGCCGCCGTGACATGCAAGCTGCTGCTGTGGGAAGAATGCCTGCAAGCGCCGGCCACGTCGCTGTCTATGCAGCCGCATCGCTGCATAGACAGCGACGTGGCCGCCATCCTGTATACCTCTGGCAGCACCGGCAGGCCAAAGGGGGTGGTGCTGTCGCACAGGAATTTACTGGCCGGCGCCCAGAGCGTCGCCGGATATCTGGGCAATACGCCGGATGACAGGATACTGGCAGTGCTGCCGCTGAGCTTTGACTACGGCCTGAGCCAGCTCACCACCGCATTCCTGAGCGGAGCGACTGCGGTGCTGATGAATTACCTGCTGCCGCGCGACGTCGTCAGCATCGTCAGTGCAGAGCGCATTACCGGCCTGGCCGCGGTGCCGCCGCTGTGGATGCAACTGGCGCAGCAAAACTGGCCGGCAGATTGCAGCTTGCGCTACCTGACGAATTCTGGCGGCGCGATGCCGCGGCCCACGCTGCAGGCTTTGCGCGTGGCGCTGCCGGCGGCGCAGGTGTTCCTGATGTATGGCTTGACCGAGGCTTTCCGCTCCACTTACCTGCCGCCGTCGCAACTGGACGCCAGGCCCGATTCCATGGGCCGCGCCATACCGAATGCAGAGATCGTTGTTGTCCGGCCGGACGGAACGCCTTGCGCGCCGGATGAGCCCGGCGAGCTGGTGCACCGGGGCGCGCTGGTGGCGCTGGGTTACTGGAGCGATGCGCAAAAAACCGCAGAGCGCTTCAAGCCGCTGCCGCAAGCCCTGACCGGCTTGCCTTTCCCGGAGATCGCGGTGTGGTCCGGCGACACCGTGCGCATGGACAAAGAGGGCTACCTGTATTTTATCGGCCGTGAGGACGACATGATCAAGGTATCCGGCTACCGCATCAGCCCGACCGAGGTGGAGGAAGTCCTCTACAGCTTTCCCGGGCTTGAAGAATTGGCTGCAATAGGGGTGCCGCATCCGCAATTGGGGCAGGCTATCGTCGCCGTGATCAGACAAAATGCGGCCGCCAGCCTGGATGCCGACGCCTTGCGCAAGGAGTGCCAGCGCCGCCTGCCGGCGTATATGGTGCCGGCGCATATAGAACTCGATGCCGCCAGCCTGCCGCGCAATCCGAATGGAAAAATTGACCGCAAAGCCTTGCAGGCGCGCTTCTCCGACCTATTCAATCACCCGCAAAAATGAAGAATAACAAACCCGTGCATGCGGCCCAGGCCCAATTCCCCATCGTGGACGACTGCCTGCAGATCGGCGGTATGCCGCTGACCCGGCTGGCGCAAAGGGTGGGCAGTACGCCTTTCTATGCCTACGACCGCAGCCTGCTGACCGCTCGCGTGCAGTACTTGCGCAGCCTGCTGC
>JABDED010000091.1 GCA_013287275.1 Betaproteobacteria bacterium | reverse complement strand
TATGCAAAGAAATGCAGGACAGGACACTACTAGCATGGATTTATCAATTGCCGCCATTCTGGCCCAGGATGGCATCACCAGCGGGGCGATCTATGCGCTGCTGGCACTGGCCCTGGTGCTGGTGTTTTCGGTCACCCGCGTCATTTTTATTCCACAAGGCGAGTTTGTCGCTTTCGGTGCGCTGACGCTGGCGGCGATACAGTCCGGTAAATTCCCGCATTCGATGAGTTTGCTGCTTGCCCTGGGCGCGCTCAGTTTTGTCCAGGAAATTATCTCCATGCTGCGCCTGCAAGCCAGGCAGCGCAACCCGCACTTGGTACGCGATGCCGGCATCTCGGCGCTGAAATTCATAGTCTTGCCCGCCTGCCTGTGGTTTGCAACCCGCAGCCTGCCGGTGCAAAACTGGCCGCTGTATGCGCAGGTGGCGCTGGCGCTGGCGACCGTGATCCCCATGGGCCCGATGATCTACCGGCTGGCCTACCAGGCGCTGGCCGAGGCCAGCACGCTGGTGCTGCTGATCGTTTCTGTCGGCGTCCATTATGCGATGACCGGCATGGGCCTGGTGATGTTCGGCGCCGAAGGCTCTCGCACCACGCCGTTTTCCGATGCACGTTTTGAACTGGGGGCGCTGGCCATTTCCGGCCAGAGCCTGGTGATCATAGGCGTGTCCGCGGCGCTGATCGTCGGCCTGTATTTTTATTTTGAACGCAGCCTGTCCGGCAAGGCCTTGCGCGCGACCGCGGTGAACCGCCTGGGTGCACAGCTGGTCGGCATAGGCACCACGCAGGCGGGCCGCCTGGCATTTACGCTGGCGGCGGCCATGGGGGCTTTCTGCGGTGTGCTGATCGCGCCGTTGACCACGGTGTATTACGATGGCGGCTTCCTGATCGGCCTGAAAGGTTTTGTCGGCGCCATCGTCGGCGGGCTGGTCAGCTATCCGGTGGCGGCAGCCGGCGCGGTGCTGGTCGGCCTGCTGGAGTCGTATTCGTCGTTCTGGGCCAGCGCCTACAAGGAGGTGATTGTATTTACGCTGATTATTCCAGTCTTGCTGTGGCGTTCGCTCAGCAGCAAGCATAGCGATGAGGATGAAGAGTGATGAAGCAAGGGTTCAACCGCATTTACCTGGCATTCGTGGCGGCCGTTATCCTGCTGCCGTTGCTGCCCACTCCCGAATTCTGGATCACCTTGGCCAACTACATAGGCCTGTATGCGATCGTTGCGCTGGGCCTGGTATTGCTGACCGGCGTCGGCGGCCTGACTTCTTTCGGCCAGGCCGCCTTTGTCGGCCTGGGTGCCTATTCCACCGCTTACCTGTCCACTAGCTATGGCCTGTCGCCGTGGCTGGGCTTGCTGGTCGGGCTGGCGTTGACGATACTGGCCGCCTACACGATAGGCGTGATCACGATGCGGCTGTCCGGCCATTATCTGCCGCTGGGCACGATAGCCTGGGGCCTGTCGTTGTTTTTCCTGTTCGGCAACCTGGAGTTCCTGGGCAAGTATGACGGCCTGAACGGTATCCCCGCGGTGGAAGTATTCGGCCTGAAGCTGGATAGCGGCCGCCGCATGTATGCGCTGATCTGGCTGATGCTGCTGCTGGCGACGATCGCCGTGCAAAACCTGCTGCAATCGCGGCCCGGCCGCGCTATCCGCGCATTGCGCGGCGGCGGCGTGATGGCCGAGGCGATGGGCGTCAATACCGCCCGGATGAAAGTGATCATCTTTGTCATCGCCGCGATGCTGGCCAGCGTTTCCGGCTGGCTGTATGCGCATTTACAGCGCGCGGTGAATCCTACGCCCTTCGGCCTGAATGCCGGTATCGAATACTTGTTCATGGCGGTGGTCGGCGGCGCCGGCCATGTCTGGGGTGCGCTGCTGGGCTCGGCCCTGCTGACGCTGCTGAAGGACAAGCTGCAATCGATATTGCCTGCCCTGTTGGGCGCCAACGGCAATTTTGAGATCATCGTGTTCGGCATCTTGCTGATACTGTTGCTGCAAAGGGCCAGGGATGGCGTGTGGCCCTACTTGAGCAAGCTATTCGCCAGATGGCTGCCGGCAGCGAGACAGATCTCTGTCCCTGATACCGCGCAAGCTCTGCCGCACCGCGACAAACCCGCCAGTGGCCAGGTGATACTGGAAGTGGCGCTGGCGCGCAAGCAGTTCGGCGGGCTGCTTGCGGTCAACGACATGCAGTTCCAGGTCGGCGCCGGACAGATCGTCGGCCTGATAGGGCCTAATGGCGCCGGCAAATCGACGATGTTCAACCTGGTGACCGGCGTGCTGCCCTTGACTTCGGGCGCGATACGCTTCTTCCGCGACGGCAACCTGCAGGAGATCAGCGGCCTGCCTTCGCGCGAGATCGTCAAGCTGGGCATAGGCCGCACCTTCCAGCATGTGCGCTTGCTGCCGGCCATGACAGTGCTGGAAAACGTCGCGATAGGCGCCCACTTGCGCGCCAAGCATGGCGACATCCGCGAAGTGATCGCCAGCGTGCTGTGCCGCGACCAAAAGCTGGAAGACTCGCTGCTGCTGGAAGCCAAGAGGCAGCTGGAACGGGTAGGCCTGGGAGCCATGCTGCATGAAGAGGCCGGCAGCCTGGCGCTGGGGCAGCAGCGCATACTGGAAATCGCGCGCGCGCTGTGCTGCGACCCCAGCCTGCTGTTGCTGGACGAGCCGGCGGCGGGCCTGCGCTACAAGGAAAAACAGGAGCTGGCGGTCTTGCTGAAAAAACTGAAGGCGGAAGGCATGAGCGTGTTGCTGGTTGAGCACGACATGGACTTTGTGATGAACCTGACCGACCATCTGGTCGTGATGGAGTTCGGCACCAAGATTGCAGAAGGCCTGCCGCGGGAAGTACAGCAAAATCCTGCAGTGCTGGAAGCCTATCTCGGCGGTATAGATTAATGCGCTCAGCGAGTTTGGATAAATTATGACTACCCCTTTACTTCAAGTCAGTGACCTGCAAGTCTTCTACGGCAAGGTGGAAGCGCTGCACAAGGTCAGCGTACAGGTAGGCGCGGGCCAGATCGTGACCGTGATCGGCCCCAATGGCGCCGGCAAATCGACGATGCTGAATGCCGTCGCCGGCGCCTTGCCGGCCAATGGTGCGATACAGGGACAGATCTTGCTGGATGCGCATGCGCTGGTCGGCATGGCGATAGAAAAACGTGTCGCGCGCGGCATGTGCCTGGTGCCGGAAAAACGCGAGCTGTTTGCCAGCATGCGGGTGGAAGATAATCTGCTGCTGGGCAGTTACCGCCGCTACCAGGCGGGCGAAAAGAATTATGCCGACCAGTTGCAGGTCGTGTACGACTTGTTCCCGCGCCTGAAGGAGAGGCGCGGCCAGGAAGCCGGCACCTTGTCCGGTGGCGAACGCCAGATGCTGGCGCTGGGGCGCGCATTGATGGCCAAGCCGCAATTGCTGATGCTGGACGAACCCAGCCTGGGCCTGGCGCCCCTGATCGTCAAGGAAATCTTCCATATCATCCAACGCCTGAAACAAACCGGCGTGGCGATTTTACTGGTGGAGCAAAATGCGCGGGCTGCCTTGCAGGTAGCCGATTATGCGTATGTGCTGGAGACCGGTGAAATCGCGCTGCAGGGCCCGGCGGAAGAGCTGGCGCATGACCAGCGGGTGATTGATACCTATCTTGGTCTGGCCAAGAGGGCCGCCTGATTGACTATTCGCCGGCATGCTTCCGGCGATCTTCTTCCGCCTGCCGGCGTTCTTCCCTGACCTCGCGCCGGTAGCGGCGCCTTTCCTTGCTGGCGCGCCGTTTTTCCTTGATCCGGAACAGCAGGACCGCCAGGACGCCGCCGCTGATCACGATCGCGCATAGCAGGAATGCCAAAAGGTCGGATTCGATTTCGCCTGAAGAAGTCATGCGGTGTGGGGTCCATTGATTGCAGCGGACTGCGCTTATCGGTTCCGGCCCGACAGCCCGGATACAGGTTTTGTTGCCCTTATTCTATTTCTTTTCGTCACCACGATTGTACAACCTGCACTTGCTTTGGTGAATAGTCTGTTGTTTCTTGAGCCACAGTTACAGTCCACTAGTGCGGGTGGCCGCACACCGGACAGGCGGCATTCCGGGCGACCTTGATCTGGGTCCACTCCATATTCTGCGCATCCAGCAACAGCAAGCGGCCTGCCAACGATTTGCCCAGCCCCATGACGAGCTTCAGCGCTTCGGCCGCCTGCATGCTGCCTATGATGCCGACCAGCGGCGCAAAGACGCCCATCGTCGAGCACAACACTTCCTCAAACTGCTCACCCGGGGGAAACAGGCAGGCATAGCAGGGAGAGGCGTCATCACGGCTGTCGAATACGCTGATCTGGCCGTCGAAGGAAATGGCGGCGCCGGATACCAGCGGCTTGCGGTATTTGACGCAGGCCCGGTTGACTGCGTGCCGGGTCGCAAAGTTATCGCTGCAGTCCAGGACGATATCCGCAGCCTGGATCAGCTGTTCCAGCCGCGCTTCGTCGGCCCTTTCTTGCAGTGCGGCGACTTCCACATGCGGATTGATCTGCTGCAGCGTCTGCTGGCCGGAGCTTACCTTGGCCTGGCCGATACGGCCCGTAGTGTGCAGGATCTGCCTTTGCAGGTTGGTCAGGTCCACCGTATCGTTGTCGACCAGCGTGATCTTGCCTACGCCTGCACTGGCCAGGTAGAGTGCGACAGGCGAACCCAGGCCGCCGGCGCCTATCACCAGCGCATGGCAGGCGATGATTTTCTGCTGTCCTTCTATGCCTATCTGGTCCAGCAGAATATGGCGCGAATAGCGCAGTAGTTGTTGGTCATCCATAGGGGGTGCTGTATCCGTGAAAAACTGGCCTCTATCTTAGCGCGTTAGCGGCCGGCAGGTGGCAAAGGGCCGGTAAATAAGCGGCCGGGGCGTCGGCGCAAAAAAAGGCCGCATGCGTTGCGGCCTTTTTTGGGGGAAGAATAGCGGGCTTATTTTTTCTTCGTTTCCGGCTTGGCTTCAGGCTTAGGCTCGGCCTTGGAGTCGGATTTTGAGTCGGACTTGCTTTCCTTGCCGTCGTCCTTGTCTTCCACCTTGGCTACGGTAGTCTTTACCGGCAAGCCTTTCAGGTGGTTCAAGGCCTGGGCCAGCTGGTAGTCATCCTTGCTGCCGTATTCCAGCGGCTTGGCTTTCTTGGCCAGCGCCACCAGGCGCTGCTCCTCTTCCAGTTCGTCGACTACCTTGCCCTTGCCTTGCTCGGCTTCCTTGTCCTTGTCATTGATCAGGTGCTTTTGCAAATCTGACTCGCGGGTGCGCAGCACATTATAGCCATCGCCGTCCGCTGTTTCCTCGACGTTCAGGTCGGGCACGATGCCCTTGGCCTGGATGGAGCGGCCATTCGGCGTGTAGTAGCGGGCGGTGGTCAGCTTGACCGCGGTATCCGCGGAAATCTGGCGTATCGTCTGTACCGAACCCTTGCCGAAGCTCTGGGTGCCGATGATGGTGGCGCGCTTGTAGTCCTGCAGGGCGCCGGCCACGATTTCAGAAGCGGAGGCAGAGCCGGTATTGACCAGCACTACCATAGGTACGTTCTTGACCGCTTCCGGCAATTTGGCCAGCGGATCGCCGACTGCGCGGGCCGCATAGAATTCGCGCTTGGCGTAGAAGATTGCCTTGGAATCGGGCAACTGGCCGTTAGTCGATACCACCGGCACGTCCTTGGGCAGGAAGGCGGCGGATACGCCTATCGCGCCCGGCAGCACGCCGCCCGGATCATTCCTCAAGTCCAGCACCAGGCCCTTGATATTCGGATCCTGCGCGTACAGGCCCTGGATTTTCTTGGCCATGTCTTCGACCGTGGGTTCCTGGAACTGCGAAATGCGCAACCATGCATAGCCGGGTTCGACGATCTTGGCCTTGACGCTCTGCACCTTGATCGTTTCACGGACGATGGTGACCACGATGGGCTTGTCTTCGTTTTTGCGGGCGATGGTCAGGGTGATCTTGGTATTCGGCTCGCCGCGCATCTTCTTGACCGCCTCGTCCAGCGACAGGCCCTTGACCGGGGTCGAATCCAGGCGGGTGATCAGGTCGCCCGGTTTCAGGTTGGCGCGGTAGGCGGGCGAATCTTCTATCGGCGAAATGATTTTGACATAGCCGTCCTCCATGCCGACTTCTATGCCCAGGCCGACGAATTTACCCTGGGTGCCTTCGCGCAATTCCTTGAAGGATTTCTTATCCAGGTAGGCGGAATGCGGATCCAGCGATGCGACCATGCCGGAGATCGCTTCGGTCAGCAGCTTGTTATCTTCAACCGGCTCCACGTAGTCCGACTTGATCAGGCCAAACACGTCCGCCAGTTGCCGTAGTTCTTCCACCGGCAAAGGCGCGCTTGCGCTCTTTTGCGCCATTGCGGAAAACTGCATCGACGCGGCTATGCCGGCCACCATGCCCAAACTAATCAAACCTATATTCTTCAGTCGCTTACCCATGTCTCACCTAAATTGCCGATACTTGAAATTAACCGAGCGAAGCGTCAAACCCGCTTCCAGGCCTGCTGTTTATGCTGCGCTCATCGGCGATTGCTACTTTCCTACCCAAGTCATTGGGTCTTGAACCTGGCCTCGATACCGTATTTCAAAGTATAAACCCGATTCCTCATTACCGCCGCTATTACCTGCACTGGCAATTGTATCGCCGGTCTTTACAATGTCGCCGACATGTTTCAGCACCGCCTGGTTATTGCCATAAATACTAATGTATTCGCTACCGTGATCAACGATGATCATGTTGCCGAAGCCTTTCAGCCATTGCGCAAACACTACCTTGCCGGTGGCAATCGCCTTGACCTCGGCGCCTTCCACCGCGCGGATGAACAAGCCCTTCCAGCTGGGCCCGTCGGCCCGCCGGCTGCCGAAGCGGGCAATCAGCTCACCCTTGACCGGTAGCCGCAACTGGCCTTTCAGGCGGCTGAACTCGCCGTTGTTGGTGCCCGGCACCGGGGTTAGTTCATTTTTTGCAATAGCCTTGGGCGGCGGTTCATCCGCATCGATGGCGTCGGCCGGATTGGGGGCCTTGCCGGGCTTCTTGCCCTGGTTCGCCAGCGCCTTCTCTCTTTGCGCCTTTTGCTGGGCCAGCTTTTCCTGGCGCTGTTTTTCCAGCTGCGCAGCCCTGGCCTGTTCCGCCTTGATTTGTTCTTCTATCAATTTATTCAGCCGGGTGACCAGGGTTCCCAGGCGCTGCTCGTCTTTTTGCAGGTCATCGGCCTGTTTTTTCTGGCTGTGCAGTTTGTCGGCCAGTTGTGCCAGCAACGCGGAGCGGCGCTTTTTCTCGGTTTCCAGCGCCGTCTTGTGCTGGCGTTCTTCCTGTGCTATTTCATCCAGTTCTTCCTTGGCATCCCTGGCGTCTTCGGTATTCTTGGTCACGGCCAGCAGGCTGGCGTGCAGGCTGTCTATCATCTTGGCCTGGGTTTGCGATACATAGCCCATGTATTGCAGGTCGCGGTTGATGCGGTTGGGGTTGTCACCGGATAGCAGTAGCTTGATGCGGTCGCTATTGCCGCGCATGTATTGCCGGCGCAGGAAATCGGACAACTGTTTTTTTTGATTTTCCACCTGGGTTTGCAGGCGGTTTTGCTCTTCTGCTAACTGGGTCAGCCGGGTCTGCGTGTCGGCCTGTTCTATTTGCAGATCGCGCAAGGAGCGGTTGGCTTCTGAAATGGCCTGTTCGGAAGAAGCGAGCGCATCGCTGGCCCTGTCCTTCGCGGTTTCAGTCTTGCTGATGTCGTTTTTCAGCGCATTCAGTTTTTGCCGCAATTCCGCCCGTTCCGCCTCGGCGGCGGTCTTTTGCGCGGCACGGGTGCTGGCTGCCAGGACATTGCCCGGCAGGCCTGTCCATAGCAGCAGCAAACTGCAGGCCAACAGCGTGCAGGCACGCCGCACAGGCAGCCGCTTCATGGCGGTAACGGCGCCGGCGATTACTGGGCCTTTCCCTGGCTGGCGACGGCTTGCATGGCCGCCTCGATCGCCGACTGGTCGCCCAGGTAATAGTGCCTGATCGGTTTCAGGTCGGCGTCCAGTTCATATACCAGCGGCTGGCCGTTGGGAATGTTCAGGCTGACGATATCGGCGTCGCTGATGCCGTCCAGCATCTTGATCAATGCGCGCAAGCTGTTGCCATGGGCAGAAATGATGATGCGCTTGCCGGCGCGTATGGCCGGGGCTATCGTATCGTCCCAGGCCGGCATCACGCGCTCCACCGTATCCTTCAGGCATTCGGTCAGCGGGATCTGCGCGCGTTGCAGGCCGGCGTAGCGCGGGTCCTTATACGAGGTGCGCGGATCGTCTGCCGCCAGCGGATTGGGCGGCGTGTCGTAGCTACGGCGCCATACCAGCACTTGCTCGTCGCCGTACTGGGCAGCGGTTTCTGCCTTGTTCAGGCCTTGCAGCGCGCCGTAGTGGCGTTCATTCAGGCGCCAGTCATTGATGACCGGCAACCACATCATATCCATTTCATCCAGAGTGACCCACAGGGTGCGGATCGCGCGTTTCAATACGGAGGTATAGGCGAGATCGAAGCTGAATCCGGCTTCCTTTAATACTTTGC
>JABDED010000090.1:8421-9014 GCA_013287275.1 Betaproteobacteria bacterium | reverse complement strand
GAAGATACCGGTATAGCCGTAATAGGCAAAGAAGAACAGGCCGAACTGGAAAGACTGTTGCGGCCAGGTGCGACGGGGAATAGTCATCGGATCACTTATCATCCGATGCAGCGCCGAGCCGCCGGCGCGCATTGCAGATCAAGCACAGGAAAAAATCTTGTTTTACGCAGGCGTCCGCAAAAACGCCTGCCCTTGGTGCTAGCCAAGCTTGACGTCGCCGCACTGGGCCCTGTGCCTGAGTGCGTGATCCATCAATACCAGCGCCAGCATCGCTTCGGCAATCGGGGTCGCGCGTATGCCGACACAAGGATCGTGGCGGCCGAAGGTTTCCACCATCACAGGGTTGCCGTTCTTGTCTATGGAGCGGCGCGGGATGCGAATAGAGGAAGTCGGCTTGATCGCAATCGACACCGTGATGTCCTGGCCGGTTGAAATTCCGCCCAGTATGCCGCCGGCATTATTCCCGACAAAACCTTGCGGCGTAATTTCATCGCCGTGTTCGGAGCCGCGTTGCGCGACGGATTTGAAGCCGGCGCCTATCTCCACGCCCTTGACGGCATTGATGCCCATCATCGCATAGGCGATCTCGGCAT
>JABDED010000090.1:0-8411 GCA_013287275.1 Betaproteobacteria bacterium | reverse complement strand
GCGACCACATCGATCCTGGCCCCTATGGAATCGCCGTCCTTGCGCAAGGCATCCATATACGCCTCCAGTTCCGCGATCAGCGCCGCATCTGCCGTCGGCGCAAAGAATGGATTGTCCTTCACGTGTTCCCAAGACTGGAAAGGTATCGCTATGTCGCCGAGTTGGCTCATGCCGCCGCTGAATACGGTGCCGTATTGCTGGTGCAGCCATTTCTTGGCCACCGCGCCCGCGCCTACCACCGGCGCGGTCAGGCGCGCCGACGAGCGGCCGCCGCCGCGCGGATCGCGGATGCCGTATTTGTGCCAGTAGGTATAGTCGGCATGGCCGGGACGGAAGGTCTCGACTATGTTTCCATAGTCCTTGCTGCGCTGGTCTTCATTGCGGATCAGCAAGGCGATCGGAGTGCCTGTGGTTTTACCTTCGTAGATGCCGGACAGGATTTCCACTGCATCGGGCTCCTGGCGCTGAGTGACATGGCGTGAGGTGCCGGGTTTGCGGCGGTCCAGATCGGTTTGTATGTCGGCGGCGGATAATTCCATGCCGGGCGGACAACCATCGATGACACAACCGATCGCGGGGCCGTGGGATTCGCCAAAGGTGCTTACAGTGAAAAGGGTTCCAAAAGTGTTGCCGGACATAAAGTGTGTTTAATGAATATGCTTAAGGATTAGCCAAATTAGCAGGATTCATATAATTCTATCAGTGATAGGGGCTGTCATAGGACAAAGATATGGCAAGGAAACTGCTGCATTCCAACAAAAGCCGATGAAATAAGGAATTAAATTCGTTATTTATCTGCGTCAGGTATGATTTCTGATGTTTTCTTTTGGTAATCTTGTTTTATACTCTTCAGGAATCAGCCGAATGCCAATGGGATCGGGTCGGCTGTGTACTCATATTGTGAATGAAAGCTCATTAATTTTTCGTCAGCATCTGTGAAAAGAAAGATAAGTCCATTTATGGAGTCGTACATCAGATGAATGCAATGATCCACTCTTCGGAAGACGATCTCGTTTTCCTGGACGAACCGGAAGCGAGTGATATTTCGGTAGCTACCAAGCCACAGAAAACGTGGCGGATCATGATAATAGACGACGATCCGGACGTGCACTCAGCGACGACCTTTGCGCTGGGCAGCCTGGAGATCCAGCACCGCGCGCTGAGCTTCCTGCACGCCTACTCCGCCGCCGAAGCGCGCGACATCCTGCAACAGGAAACCGACATCGCCATCATCTTGCTGGACGTGGTGATGGAACAGGAAGACGCCGGCCTGCAACTGGTCAGCCATATCCGCAAGACCCTGGGCCTGTCCGACGTGCGCATCATCCTGCGCACCGGCCAGCCCGGCTATGCGCCGGAAATCGACGCCATCCGCGATTACGACATCAACGACTACAAGACCAAGTCCGAACTCACCCGCACCAAGCTGTACACCGCCGTCACCTCCGCCATCCGCTCCTACGAACAGATCTGCGCGATCTCGGCCAGCCACCGCGGCCTGGAACAGATCATCAACGCCAGCACCGAACTGATGGCGCTGCAGGGCTTGCAGAACTTTGCCTCGGGCGTCTTGGTGCAGATCTCGGGCCTGTTGGGTCTGGACGCCGAGGGCCTGGTGTGCGCCCGCCAGGGCAACCTGGAACAGGGGGCCGACCTGCAGGACTTGCGCATCATCGCCGCCACCCCGGCCTTTGCCGGGCTGCTGGACCAGAACCTGGACCAGTTGCCGCAGGCGGCCGTCATCGAACGGGTGCAGCGCTCGCTGCAGGAGCGGCGCAACCTGTATGAAGCGCAGACCACCACGCTGTACTTCAGCAATGTGGCGCAAAGGGACTTTACCGTCTACCTGGATACCGGCCTGCAACTGGGCGAGATGGACAAGCGCCTGCTGGAAGTGTTTTGCAGCAATATCTCGGTCGGCCTGGACAATGTGATGCTGGCCTCGCGCCTGCATAACTATGCGTTCTACGATCCCTTGACCGGGCTGTCCAACCGCCTGAAGCTGTTGCAGACCTTGAACGAGACGCTGCAGTCGCCGTTGAAGCAGCAGAGCACGCTGTCGCTGATCGATATCGACCATTTTGCCGAGACCAACGATGCGCTGGGCCATCAGTTCGGCGATATGCTGCTGTGTTCGGTGGCCGACCGGCTGGTGGCGTATTTCGGCGCCGATTGCCAGCTGGCCCGGGTCGGCAGCGATACCTTCGCCTTGCTGGGGGATGAGGAGATGGTCTGCCCGGAGGCGATCCTGGGTTTGTTCACCCGCCCTTTCGAGGTCGACCGGCAAGAGGTGCAGTTGTCGGCCACCATCGGCCTGGTGCAGCTGGCGGACTATGACGGCCAGGGTTCGGAGGCATTGAAGGACACGAATATCGCATTGAAGCGGGCCAAGGCGCACCAGCGCGCCGGCCATGTGTACTTTACCCGCGACATGGGGGTGGAGATCCGCGAGCGGGTGCGGCTGATGCATGCGTTGCGGGCGGCGTTCGAGAATCAAAGGCTGTTCCTGGTGTTCCAGCCGCAGATCGACATGGCCAGCGGCCGGCCGGTGGGGGCGGAGGCCTTGTTGCGCTGGAAGACCGATGACGGCAAGTTTGTGCCGCCGGACCAGTTTATTCCGATTGCGGAGTATTCGGGGCTGATCGTGGATATCGGCGAGTGGGTATTGCGCACCGCCTGTTATGAGCTGGTGCATTTGCGCAGCCTGGGGTATACCGACTTCCAGATGGCGATCAATGTGTCCCAGGCGCAATTCTCGCATCCTTTGTTCATGCAGTCGCTGCACCGGGCCTTGCAGGATACCCAGGTGCCGCCGGAGTGCATCGAGCTGGAGATCACGGAGTCGATGGCGATGAAGGATCCGGATTTGCTGATCAAGACCTTGTACCAGATCAAGCAATTGGGCATCAGTATCTCGATCGACGATTTCGGCACCGGTTTCTCTTCGCTCAGCTATCTGCAGAAGCTGGATGTGGACCGGCTGAAGATAGACCGGGCCTTTGTCAATGAGATCAAGGACGCTTCCAGCGACGCCAGTATTGCGAAGATGGTGATCCAGCTGGGCCAGAACCTGGGCTTGTCGGTGATTGCCGAGGGGGTCGAGAGCGAGATGCAGGCGCAGACCCTGCGCTCCTTCGGCTGCCATCTGGCGCAGGGCTATCTGTTTGCCAAACCCATGACCAGGGAGGATTTGCATGCCTGGCTGGCGCACTCGATGCCGAATTAAGCAGAACAAGCCGGGCTTTGCCCTGAGCAGGCGCCGTACCGCGAGGTTGGCGCCTGTTTTATTTTCCTTCAGGGAAATTACCGGGCCTTGACGCTGTGAATTTAATTAAAGAGTATATTGATTACCGAATATCCAACGATGCATTTGCTGTCAAAATCGGCGAAAATCATTCCTGACCCAGACCAACTTTCAGCCTCTTTGCTTTCCTTTTACCGGATGAACCCACTATGAGCACTCAACTGAACACTGAACATTTCTGGATGCCATTCAGCGCCAATCGGCAATTCAAATCCAAACCGCGTTTGATGGTGGCTGCCGAAGGCATGCATTACACCACTGACGACGGCCGCAAGATACTGGATGGCACCGCAGGATTGTGGTGTGTGAACGCCGGACATTCTCATCCGAAAATTGTCAGCGCCATCCAGCAGCAAGCGGCAAAAATGGATTTTGCGCCGACCTTCCAGATGGGGCATCCGCTGGCGTTCGAAGCGGCGAGCGCCTTGGTGTCGATAGCGCCGCCGGGTTTGAATCGCGTGTTCTTTTGCAATGACGGCTCAGAAGGCGTCGACACTGCGCTAAAGATTGCGCTGGCATATCACCGCGTGCGCGGCGACAGCCTGCGCCACAGGCTGATAGGCCGCGAACGCGGATATCACGGCGTCGGCTTCGGCGGCATTTCGGTCGGCGGCATTGCCGGCAACCGCAAGCACTTCGGCCCCGCCCTGCCCGCCGTGGACCATCTGCGCCATCCTCTGAATATACAGAAGAATGCTTTCAGCCGTGGCCTGCCCGAACATGGGGCGGAGATGGCCGACGAACTGGAGCAGCGCCTGCTGACATTGCACGATCCCGCCACCGTCGCCGCCGTGATCGTTGAGCCGCTGCAAGGATCGACAGGCGTGATCCTGCCGCCTAAAGGCTATCTGCAAAAACTGCGCAGTATCTGCGACAAATACGGCATCCTGCTGATTTTTGATGAAGTGATTACCGGTTTTGGCCGCCTGGGCAGCGCGTTCGCCGCCGATTACTTCGATGTCGTGCCCGACATGATCATCTGCGCCAAGGGCTTGACCAATGCGGCGGTGCCGATGGGCGCCGTCATCGTCAAACAGGAAATCCACGATGCCTTCATGTCTGCCGCACCGGAAAACGCGATTGAATTTTTCCATGGCTACACCTATAGCGCACATCCGCTGGCCTGTGCGGCAGCGATAGCGACCATAGACGTGTACAAGGAAGAGAAATTATTCGAGCGCGCCGCCGACCATGCATCTTACTTTGCCGATGCGGCACATAGCCTGAAGGGCCTGCCCTTCGTCAAGGACATCCGCAACCTGGGACTGGTGTGCGGCATAGAACTGGAGAGCGCGCCGGGCAAGCCCGGCAGCCGCGCTTTTGACGTGTTCCTGAAATGCTTCTGGGAACAAGGTGTGCTGATACGTACTACCGGCGACATCATTGCCTTGTCGCCGCCACTGGTCATAGAGAAACCGCAAATCGACCAGTTATTCGGCGCGATAGCGAAGGTGCTGAAAACGCAGTAAAAAAGCCTTACCGTATGTCCTGCACAGCGCAGGACATACGTTAAAACCTTTCGTATCCCAGCAAGTAGCGCCACTGCCCTGCCGCCAGGCCCGCCATCGGCACGCGCCCGATACGGATACGCTTCATCGCCACCACCTGCAAGCCGACTTTTTCGCACATATGCTGGATCAGTCCCAGCGGCGGCGTCTTTAGCGCAAAGCGCAGCCGGGTTTCGTTTTGCCAGCTGACCTTGATGGGCGGCAAGGCCTTGCCGTTAAAATTCAAGCCATGATTTAACAGGGCCAGCCCATCTGGCTGCAGGCTGCCGGACACTTCGACGATATATTCGTACTCGACCTTGGCGGCGTCATCGACCAACTTGCGCGCAATATGCCAGTCCTGCGTCCATATCTGCAAGCCGCCTGCCATCGTTTCCAGTGCGGACACAGGTTTCAGGCCGGTCAAGTGTTTCTTCAGCAAACGCAGGCCGGAGCGATCGTCGGGCGCCAGGTTTTCAGCAGTGATCAGCCCGAGCGAGGAACTGGCGCCGTATTCGCCTTGGGCGCCGCCCAGTCCAGCCGGCTTATGCAACAGTATAGTGACGGGTTCTATTGCCTGCAGGCTAGCGCCTGGCAACAACGCCAGTTTTTGTGTAGCTTCCACCCTGAAACCGGGCTCTTCAATAAGGACGTCGTCGACCGTTACATAGCCGCCTTCTATGTAGATCTCAGCCTCGCGCCGCGAACAGCCAAGTTGAGCAGAGAGTTGTTTTGCAAGGCGTAGGGTTTCGGACATGATTTTATGGATAAGCAGGTAAATGGCAGCATATAGACAAGGCCGCAGGATAATGACGAATCTTGCGGCAAACAAGAAGTTTACGTATCTTCTTTCAGCGCCAGCAATTCATTGAACACCAGCGCCCCCAGCACTACCGCGCCGCCGGCCAATGTCTCGGGTGCCGGCACCTCGTTTGCGCCCAGCCAGGCCCAGATAGGACCCAGCAGCACTTCCAGCAAAGCCAGCAAGGAAATTTCCGGCGCCGACAAGTTGCGCGAAGCGCTGACCATCAGCATGCAGGGAAAGCCCAGCTGCAATACGCCGAGTATCGCCAGGATAATGATGTCATGCGGCGAAGCCTGCAAAGGCAGGGCCAGCGGCAGCATCAGCGCAGCGGAGATCACACCGCCTATCAATACCGCCGGAATCAGGTCGACAGACTTGCCCGCCTTCTTCAAGACTATCACATTCACCGAAGCGGCAATCGGGATGCCTATCGCAACCAGCATACCCGCCAGGCCCCTGGCATCTACACTGGACATGCCGCCGGCAAACATCCATAGCATGCCGGCCAGCGCCACGGCAATCGCTAGCCAGGTGCGCATAACTATCTTCTGGTGCAGGATCACCCAGGCCAGCAACGCAGTCAGCAACGGCGACACACTCATTACGATCAGCGTATTGGCGACCGTGGTCATCGTCAGCGCAATCATGAAACAGCAGAACATCACCGCCCACATGGCGCCGGAGATCAGCCCGAACCTGCCGACCGACGCCAGCTTGCCCACTGCCTGCGACCTGTGCTGGTACAACAATGCAAAAGCCACGAACAACGCCGCAAACAGGCTGCGCCAGAAGGTCACCTCAAAACCGTGGGCAGCATGCAGTTGCCGTGTCAGCACGCCTGCAATACTCCACAGGCTGGCGGCGGAAATCATCAGGAACAGGGCTTTTCGGTGTATCGCTTTGGTAGTCATCTCTTGATTTTATCGTTCTGGTCCAGATGGGCAAAGTAGATAAAGAAAAACCCGTTTGTTCAAGCCGTTAAAAACGGCTGAGCAAAACGGGTTTTTCTCTTACCGCCCACCGGAATAATCAGGTTGGGCAGTATCTGACGCAACTATTATGCAGCGTCACGCGAGGCTTTTTTACGCTCGTGCTCTTTCAGGAAACGCTTGCGCAGACGAATGCTTTTCGGTGTGATTTCAACCAGTTCGTCGTCGTCAATGAATTCCACTGCATATTCCAGCGACATCTGGATAGGCGGCACCAGGCGCACCGCTTCATCCGTACCGGAAGAACGCACGTTGGTCAATTGCTTGCCCTTGATAGGGTTCACAACCAGGTCATTGTCACGGGAATGGATACCGATGATCATGCCTTCATACACTGGGTCATTGTGGCTGACAAACATGCGGCCGCGATCCTGCAGTTTCCAGATCGCATAGGCAACAGCAGCGCCATCGTCCTGGGAAATCAGTACGCCGTTGCGACGGCCGCCGAGTTCGCCCTTGGAATTGTCTACCGGTGCGTATTCATCGAAAATATGGCTCATCAGGCCGGTACCACGGGTCAATGTCATGAATTCGCCCTGGAAGCCGATCAGGCCACGTGCAGGAATGCGGTATTCCAGACGGACACGGCCTTTGCCGTCCGGCTGCATATCTTGCAGATCGCCGCGACGACGACCCAGCTCTTCCATCACTGCGCCCTGGTTGACTTCTTCTACGTCGATGGACAACATTTCAAACGGTTCGTGGCGCACGCCATCCACCATCTTGAATACCACGCGTGGACGGGAAACAGCCAGCTCGTAACCTTCGCGGCGCATATTCTCGATCAGGATGGTCAGGTGCAATTCACCGCGACCGGACACTTCAAATGTAGTGTCATCGCCAGTGTCGGTAACGCGCAACGCCACGTTGGCTTTCAATTCGCGGTCCAGGCGGTCGCGGATCTGGCGGCTGGTGACGAACTTGCCTTCGCGGCCGGCCAATGGAGAGTTGTTCACCATGAAGTTCATGTTCAAAGTAGGTTCATCCACTTTCAACATAGGCAGCGCATCCGGAGTATCTACCGCACATACTGTGGTGCCGATGCCCAGCTCTTCAATACCATTGATCAATACGATGTCGCCGGCAACCGCTTCGTCCACCAGTACGCGTTCCAGGCCTTTGAAATTCAACACCTGGTTGATGCGCGCCTTGCGTGGAGTGCCTTCCGGACCGTCCATGATGATGACATCCTGCAATGCCTTTACGCGGCCGCGGGTGATACGGCCGATACCGATCTTGCCGACGTAGGAGTTGTAGTCCAAGGAAGAAATTTGCAATTGCAAAGGACCGTCAGGGTCATCTTCACGGACAGGAACGTGCTGCAATACTGCGTCGAACAGCGGATCCATGTTGCCGCCGCGTGCTTCCGGATCCAGGCTTGCATAGCCATTCAGTGCAGAAGCATAGACTACCGGGAAATCCAGCTGCTCATCGCTTGCGCCCAGTTTGTCGAACAATTCAAAAGTCTGGTTCACTACCCATTCAGTACGCGCACTTGGACGATCGACCTTGTTCACGACCACGATAGGCTTCAGGCCCAGGGCCAAAGCTTTACGTGTCACGAAGCGGGTTTGCGGCATAGGGCCGTCAACCGCATCGACCAGCAACAATACGCTATCCACCATCGACAATACGCGCTCAACCTCGCCGCCGAAGTCGGCATGGCCCGGGGTATCAACGATGTTGATATGCGTGCCTTTGTACTCAACCGCGCAGTTCTTCGCCAAAATCGTAATGCCGCGTTCTTTTTCCAGATCGTTGGAATCCATGACACGGGTATCCACTTGCTGGTTCTCACGGAAGGTGCCGGACTGACGCAGCAACTG
>JABDED010000089.1:4118-9117 GCA_013287275.1 Betaproteobacteria bacterium | reverse complement strand
ACCAGCTACGAATTGAACGACATGCCCGAGTAGGTCGTGCCCACGGGCATGACTTGACTCGCGGGCGGAACAAAGCGTTCATGGGCTCCTGATCGCGATATGATCAGGCTCATTTGCGGGAGCGTTGAAAATCTGCAATTGCGGCTCCAACCCGTCATGACGAATGTATCGTCGCCCCCGAGCTAATGAAACAGTTGGCCATGTAGGTGCCGTTGAACTGGAACGCGCTGGTGACGTTGACGTTGACGATGCCGCGCCGATAAAGCGCTGATTTACGGCAACGAAAAACGGAGAGATCATCATGATCGGAAAACGACTAAACTTCGCTCGTAAGGCTGCCGGCCTGTCCCTGCGCGACCTTGGTGCGCAGGTTGGACTGTCGCATGCCACGATCAAGAAATACGAGGATGAGCAAACCACACCGTCGTCCGGCACACTTCTCGAATTGGCGCGTGCGCTGAACGTAAGGGTAGAATATTTTTTTCGGGCAGATGTGCCGATGCTCGACCATTTCGAATTCCAACAGTGTGGCTCCCTGCCCAAGAAGCGCCTTGACGCTATCAAGCATAAGGCGATTGACCAGATGGAGCGTCGCCTCGAACTTGAAAACCTGTTCCCTGTGTCCCCAATTACATCTTTTGCGCAGGTTGAGAAGTTGCCGGCAGTAGTCACCGATTTTACGCAGATCGAGGAGGCGACCGAGAGGCTGCGCCAGGCATGGGGTTTGGGGCTCGGCCCGATCGCCGATTTTACCGGCGCGCTAGAGAGGCGCGGCATTTGCGTGGTCACGATCGATGTCAATGCCGATACCGAATTTGACGGGTTGGCGGTTTCCGTCAATCGCATGCCGATCATTGTGGTCGACGGCAACTGGCCCGGGGATCGGCAACGCTTTACGCTCGCTCGTGAGCTAGGTCGCTTGATGCTCGCCGATCGGCTCGCCGAAAGCTTGGACGAAAAAAAAGCCTGCATTCGTTTTGCCGGCGCCTTCCTGATTCCGCAGCAGTCAGTGGCCCGGGAGTTTGGGGAGCGCCGCAATAGTATCGAGCCGAAAGAGCTGGCGCTGCTGAAAGAAAAGTTTGGCCTGAGCATGCATGAGCTCCTCTGTCGAGCGCATGATCTCGGCATCGTGACGTCCGCGCAGCGGGGCGACCAGGAGAAATATTTTTTGGGCAAGGGTTGGCATTTCAAGGAGCCGGGCAAGGCGTATCCCGCTGACCGGGCGCACGTATTTGAGCGACTGGTGTTCCGTGCGCTCGCTGAAAGCTACATCGGGGAAGCGAAAGCGGCGGAGCTAATGAACCTACCGCTGGCTACGTTCCGGGCCGCCCGCACGCTTGCTGCTCGAATGCTACCGTAGATTTCGCAGGAGGCGACATGATGCCGAGCGACGCCAGGAATTGCAATGTGGAAGTACCAGATTGACCCGGCCGAGAGTCAATATATAGCTCCATCAACCAAAGGAGTTATATCATGGAAAAAATCGTCCTCTCCGAAACCGAATTGGCTAACCACTGGGGCGTGAGTCCCAAAACATTGCAACGCTGGCGCACCGAAGGCCGTGGTCCCCGTTACCTCAAATTATCCAAGAGGGTAGTGTACCCATTGGTGGAAATTCAAGCATTCGAGTCCAACGCGCTATACGCATCAACGTCGGAAAGAGTAAGTGATGTCGC
This sequence comes from Betaproteobacteria bacterium, assembly GCA_013287275.1. Taxonomy (GTDB): domain Bacteria; phylum Pseudomonadota; class Gammaproteobacteria; order Burkholderiales; family Burkholderiaceae_D; genus Undibacterium. The sequence goes on along the minus strand of JABDED010000089.1, from coordinate 7,441 downwards.
GACACGATCCAGCGAAAACCTGGTGACAGCCAAGGAAGCGGCTGCCGCGACTAGCCTTCCCGCTTACATGTTCAGCAGCAAACGGATTCGCGAGGCGGTAGGTCTGCCTTGCGTGCACATCAACTCATCCGTGCGATTTAATCTGGAAGAAGTCATGAACTGGGCTCGTCGCAGTTCTAGTCAGCTGGAGGAATAGGAATCATCAGTGGGTGGCGGCCAGTAGAGACAGTGCCTACGACGAGTTCCGCCCTGGCCATGTCACCCACCCGTGCGCCAATTTCTACGGCGCAATTCGCTTAATCAGAGCTGCGCGTTTTCTCGGTGACGACATGCTTACATCCATCGCCGTGGCGTCCGCCGGGTAAAATTTAGCACAGCTATCGGCACGCCATTCGATGCCGGCGCTGTCGAACGCACTGCCCATCTTTATTCCTATCAACGGCTCCTTTTTATTGGCTCTGGGAAATACATTAATTAACAGATATTCCCATGGGCAGATCGCCGATATTGTCGGCGTCGATTCCATTGGCACGCGCGTTCCATACAGATCATTATTCATGGAGCGTTTCATGGTTTCCAATCAGTGCATGGCTTGCGGCCAATCGTTCCGGCCGCGCCCTCAAGTTTCAAATCAGTCCTATTGCTCGGCCCCTGCCTGCCAGCGCGAACGTCGGCGGCGCTGGCAACTGCTCAAGCGCCAGAGTGATCCGGACTACCAAGACAATCAGGTTCGCGCGCAGCAGGCGTGGAGCCAGCGCAATCCAGGCTACTGGCGCGAATACCGCAGCACGCATCCCGAGTATGCCGAACGCAATCGCACCCTGCAACGCGAGCGCAACGCCCCGCCCCCAAATATTCAAATTGCAAAGATGGACGCGTCAACGCCAGAAATGCCTCTGCCGTCAGGGATATATCGTCTCAGCATGGTCACGGCCGGCGTAATTGCAAAGATGGACGTCTGGACGGTCGAAATCACTGCTCACGCGTGCCAGTGCACGCCAGACGTCAAAATTGCAAAGAGAGGACGTGTTCGGTGATCCCAGCAGGGATGCTACCGTATCGCCACATGCACTCTCGACACGCCATATGTGATCTGATTTGCGGCTCTCCTGGTTTCCGGGCAGGAGCTTGCTTTGACGACAATCGCCATTGCGTAGGTGAAATTCCGAGAGCCGAAATTCCATTTGACTGGGGCGATCGGGATCATGCAACAAAACGAACCAATCGATGTTGGCGGGGACCCGCCGCTGCAACTGAGGGCGGTTGAGTATGTTCGGATGTCCACCGAGCACCAGCAGTACTCTACCGAAAACCAGGCCGACAAGATCCGCGAATATGCCGCTCGCCGCGGCATTGAGATCGTTCGCACTTACGCTGACTCCGGGAAGAGCGGTCTGCGCATCGACGGGCGCGTATCGCTGCAGCAACTGATCAAGGATGTTGAAAGCGGCACGGCGGACTTCACGATCATCCTGGTCTACGACGTAAGCCGTTGGGGGCGATTCCAGGACGCCGACGAGAGCGCATTTTACGAATACCGGTGCCGACGGGCCGGCATCCAGGTTGTGTACTGTGCAGAGCAATTTGAGAATGATGGCTCTCCAGTCTCCACCATCGTCAAGGGCGTCAAAAGGGCGATGGCCGGCGAGTACAGCCGTGAATTATCTGCCAAGGTATTCGCGGGCCAATGCCGTCTGATCGAGCTTGGGTATCGACAGGGCGGGCCGGCGGGATATGGTTTGCGACGGGTCCTCCTCGACCAGCATGGTGCCATCAAAAGCGAGTTGACGCGTGGCGAGCACAAGAGTTTGCAGACTGACCGTGTGATCTTGATGCCTGGTCCGGAAAATGAGATCAACGTCGTGAACCAGATTTACCGCTGGTTCATTGACGATGGATTGGTTGAGTCGGAGATCGCCGCGCGCTTAAACGGTATGAAAGTGCTTACCGATCTCGATCGCGCCTGGACTCGCGCGACCGTGCACCAAGTGTTGATCAATGAAAAATACATCGGCAACAATGTTTACAACCGGATTTCCTTCAAGCTGAAAAAACTGCGCGTGATTAATACGCCTGAAATGTGGATCAAGAAGGAAGGGGCCTTCGAGCCCATTGTTTCACCCGATATCTATTACACTGCGCAGGGGATAGTCCGGGCGCGGACCAGGCGCTACACCAATGAGGAGCTGGTCGAGCGGCTCCGATCTCTGTACAAAAATCGGGGCCTCCTCTCAGGCCTGATTATCAACGAAACGGACGGCATGCCTTCTTCGTCGGTGTACGCGTTCCGGTTCGGGAGTCTGGTCAGGGCCTACCAGATGGTTGGCTTCACGCCGGACCGAGACTACCGTTACCTGGAAGTGAATCGTTTCTTGCGGAGTTTGCATCCGGGTATCGTCGCACAGACAGAAAAACACATCGCCGAACTGGGCGGGCGGGTCGACCGCGACCCTGCAACCGACCTGCTGCTTGTGAACGGCGAGTTCAATGTTTCCTTGGTGCTTGCGCGCTGTCAGACCCATGAGTCCGGCAAGCATCGTTGGAAAATTCGGTTCGACGCCAGCCTCCTACCCGACATCACCGTGGCCGTGCGGCTTGACCATGGCAACCAGAACGCCCTCGATTACTACCTCTTGCCGCGGCTGGATTTTGGCCAGCCTCGCCTCAGTTTTGCGGATCAGAATGCGGTCGAATTCGAAAGCTACCGCTTCGACACCCTGGATTACCTCTATGGCATGGCAGAACGCATTCGACTAAGGAGACCGGCATGACGACAGAGCACAAACCCGGCGAGCTACGGATGATTCCGGTGGACCGAATTGATGTCCACAATCCTCGCGAGCGCAATAGCAAAATTTTTGACGAGATTTCCGGCAACATTCAGTCGATCGGACTCAAGAAACCGATTACGGTGACGCCGCGGGCAGGGGCGGACGGCGTCGAACGGTATTTGCTCGTCTGCGGCGAGGGGCGCCTCAAGACGTTCAAATCTGCAGGCGAAGCCACCATCCCCGCCCTGGTGGTGACAGTCAGTGATGATGATGCGTTCATCATGAGCCTCGCCGAAAATATCGCCCGCCGCCAAGCCCGGCCGCTGGAGCTGCTTGCCAGCATCGTGGCTTTGCGTGATCAAGGCTATGACAAGAAAGTGATCGCTGTCAAAACCGGACTAACTACAGAATATGTGTGTGGCATCCTTACCTTGCTCCATCATGGAGAGGAGCGGCTGATCGTTGCCGTGGAAAAGGGAAAAATTCCGCTCAACGCAGCCATGGCCATTGTTGGCGCCGGCAATGACGATAAGGCTGTCCAAGCGGCCTTGC
>JABDED010000089.1:0-4108 GCA_013287275.1 Betaproteobacteria bacterium | reverse complement strand
GCCTTGCAGGATGCCTACGAGTCCGGAAAGCTACGCGGCAAACATTTACGGGAAGCGCGGCGGGTGATGGAACGGCGTCACACGCTGGGGCGCTCGGTCGCGCGCGGGACACCACGCAAGCCGGTTGACGTGACGCAGTCAAGTCTGGTCCGAACCTATCAGAAGGAAGTGGAGCGCCAGCGACTGATGGTGAAAAAGGCCGAGTTCGCACAGCAGCGCTTGCTTTTCGTGGTTGGCGCTTTGCGCCAGCTCCTTGCTGACGAGAATTTTACTAACCTGCTGCGTGCCGAAGGGCTGGACACCTTACCGAAATATTTGGCCGAACGTGTGTGGCCGAACGGGAGCATGTCATGACAGGCATTCCACTCGGTTTCTCCATGGACGTTTTGTCGGTGCCGCTGGCAAATTTACTGCCATCTCGCAAAGTTCCTGAGGGGTTGGTTGCATCGAGGAAATTCAAGCAAATACGCTCCTCCATCGAAGAAGTCGGGTTGATTGAACCCCTGTCAGTTACTCCTGCGATTAAGAAATCGGGCCAGCACATGCTCCTGGACGGGCACATTCGATTGATTGTCTTGGATGATCTTGGCCATGTTGATGCGCCATGCCTGGTGGCCAAGGATGACGAGGGGTATACCTACAATAGCCGAATCAATCGGCTGTCAACCATCCAGGAGCATTTCATGATTCGGCGCGCGATCGAGCGCGGCGTCTCTCCCGAGCGCCTTGCGAAGGCGCTCAGCGTGGACGTAAGTCAAATCACAAAAAAGATGAACTTACTGGATGGCATCTGCCTGGAGGCTGCGGACATGCTGAGGGATCGGCAGTTTTCGGCCGAGATTGCGCGCGTCTTGCGCAAGATGAAAGCTATCCGGCAGGTCGAATGCGTCGAGTTGATGGTGTCATCGAACACGGTGACAATTGCCTATGCCGAAGCCATGTTGGTGGCGACGCCGGCCGAATTGCTTGTGGACGGCAAGAAGCCGCTGAAGCTGACCGGCGTGAGTCAGGAACAAATGGCGAAGATGGAGCGAGAAATGACGAAACTGCAAGGGCAGTATAAAACGGTCGAGCAAACCTATGGGCAAGACGTTCTCAATCTTGTGCTGGCGCGCGGATATCTTGTAAAGCTGCTGGAAAACCCGTCTGTGGCGCGCTACCTGGGGCAGCAGCAGGCTGAGGTTTTGGCGGAGTTCGAATCGATTGTAAAGACTGTTGCATTGGATCAGTAGTTGCCTAGCAGGCTGGCGGCTGTAACCTAGATCCGATGTTCGGATCGTTGTCTAAAAAATATTTTTCATTGTCCTCTTTTGCAGCTGGCCCCGACTGTTAGCACCGTCACGCTCGGTTGCATATGTCACCTGCGCCATACCCACGGTGCCCATTGCATAATCATCACAATTGATCATGCTCAACGCCCTAACCTGCACACCGCTTCGATTTGGGGCGACCTGTGATTTAGGCGTCCATCCATTGCCGAATAGAACGTTAAAGATCGCATATGGTGATCATAATGTTTGTGATGTCGGATCGCAATGTATTTGTGGACACACTTTTGTGCAGCCCATATACTACCCTTAATTGCACTCTCAAGCTATCAATTCGCCTAATCAACCAAGATGCCAAACGAACAATTTGTAGGCTTAACCCAATCGCAGCGTGACCGGCTCGCTTATGTTGAGCTTAGGGTGCGTTTCATCGGGGAAATTCGCCGTCAGGACTTGGTGTCACGTTTTGGTATCCAGTCAGCAGCCGCAACACGGGATATTGCTTTATATAGAGATTTAGCGCCGAACAATATTGACTACGATTCCAGGGGTAAGTCCTACGTCACCGGCAGCGACTTCCGGCCAATCTTCGACTTCCCTGCGGAGCGCATCTTGGCTTGGCTATCGCAGGGATTTGGGGATGGAGAACCAACCAAGATCAAGTCGTGGATCTCATGTGAAATCCCTTCGCGACTCAGTCACCCTGACCTTGATACATTGGCTAGCGTTACGCGGGCGATTCACCAAGAGTGCCCGCTGCAGATTGTGTACCACTCGCTTTCGAGTGGTGAAACTGAGCGGGAGATTGTGCCGTTTGCGTTGATCGACAACGGGCTGCGTTGGCACACAAGGGCGTTTGATCGCCGCAGTGGTGATTTCCGTGACTTCGTTGTCACACGGATAAAAAAAACGCAAATCCTGAAGGGCGGTATGGTTCTGCCAGATGAACAGAGCGATCAGGATATCCAATGGACTCGGATCGTCGAGCTGGAATTGGTGCCACACCCCGATCAGCCACGGCCGGAAATTACTGAGATGGACTACAGCATGCGAGACGGCATGCTACGGATCAATCTCCGTGCCGCCACAGCTGGATACACCCTGCGTAAATGGAGCGTGGACTGCTCACCCGACCACAGCCTGCGAGGGCATGAGTACCGGCTGTGGCTGAAGGATCACCTCGCGCTCTACGGCGTTAAGAATGCCGTGCTGGCACCAGGGTATGCGCCCGTGGATGCGGTTCGGGCGGGAGCAGAATGTGACTGAGCAATCGATGCCCATGGCTGCAGCGCTCGCGCCGGCAGAACAAACGAACTACAAGAAGAGATAAGATGAAAGAATCATACCTATCGACGTTGCTGCAAATGAGGATGCTCGTCGGCTTCCTTGGCGAGCGCGCTCAGTGCGCCTGGTGGCCGACTGCGTTTTATGAGGCATCAAGCCGGCTCTTCCTGGAGCCCGTCTTCTCGAAAACTTCTCGGCTCGCCCAATATCATGGTGTGCTGGAAGCAGCCAGACGATTGCACGACGAGCATTTGAGTGTCGGCAGCTACCACCTGTTCCGTTTGCCCGAGGAGGTCGAGCAAGACCTGCATGCGATCGTGCAAAGCAGTGTGGGTGAAGAACTCGCCAGCCAGGCGCCACAAAGCAAAGAGGCTGCTTTGGATGCGATGAAGCGTTTGGCCGCGACGAGCGGCACGTCCAGCGTGGGGCCAACGGCGGTCGGCAGCATCAAGGAGCTCGACTCCACCAATACCCTGAAGGCCATCGCAGCGGCCTACCTCTCGGCGTTCACTCAGAACGCGAAAACCTACCCATATTTGGTGGGGTAGCCGTGGCTATACAGAGAATTTATGACACCAATCTGGCAATGGGTCTTGGTTTAACTGAGGAGACTAAAGCGCTGCTACAAGCTTGGGTGTGTCAGATGGATGCATCTGCGCTTTACCAGAAAGTCTTGACCTCCGGCTTATTGTCAAATGTGTCAGCTTACCGTCTTAGGAACATCGTGCTTCGCTGCTTCGGCAATCGATATCTGGTGAGCGGAGGTGAGCCGGCGAACACGTTGAAAAGGCTATTGCCTTCGCTGACATCTACTGAAGCGGCGCAGCTTTTCTTTATCTACACCGGCCGTGCCAACCCGATTCTCTATGACTTTGTCAAAGAAGTTTATTGGCCGAGTTATGCGTCGGGCGCCAAGTTAATTTCGAAAACTAGTGCTGAAAATTTTATTCGACGCGCTATTGATGACAACAAAACCCGCTCTCGATGGGCGGATGGGCAAATTGAACGATTGGGGAGATACCTGACGGGTTGTTGTTCCGACTTTGGCCTGCTAGGTCGCCCTACTGCAAATGGACGGCCGATTATCCCAATTCGTATCGAACAAAAGGTAATTGCTTACCTCGCCTACGAGCTGCACTTTTCCGGAGTCGGTGATAACGCACTATTGACACACGAAGACTGGCAGCTGTTTGGCCTGGCGCGCGAAGACGTGCTGGAAGAGATCAAACGGCTTTCACTGAAGGGGCTTCTCATCGTCCAGGCGGCTGGCGATGTGATCCGGATCAGCTGGAAACAACAAGACATGGAGGCGCTCTGCGATGTCCTTACTCAAAGCTGATTTCGATGAACTGCGCGAGCGCATTCGACATGGGCGTGAGCTCGGTCATGCGAGCTTCGAGCCGATTTATTACCTTGTTTTCCCCCCCGAACAGATCCTAGAGGTGAAGCGGCAGACGCCCGCCTGGGTGGCGAAGCTCCACCAGGAAGGGTGGGACGTGCACACGTTCTCCATTGCAGAACAGATCTGGGCGTTGCTCAAAGACGACCCGTTCTGG
>JABDED010000088.1 GCA_013287275.1 Betaproteobacteria bacterium | reverse complement strand
GGCCTGATGAACCCGAAAGATGCGGCCAAGATAGAAAAAGCCACGCGCAAGGAATTTGCCGACGGCATCACCGCCTACGGCACCGATGCACTGCGCTTCACGATGGCCAGCTATGCATCGTTGGGCCGCAACATCAACTTCGACCTCGGCCGCTGCGAAGGCTACCGCAATTTCTGCAATAAATTGTGGAACGCGACCCGCTTCGTATTGATGAATACCGAAGGCAAGGATTGCGGACTGGAAGAGCATACCGCGGAAGAATGCGCGGCCGGCACCTACCTGGATTTTTCCCAGGCTGACCGCTGGATAGTCTCGACCCTGCAGCGCACCGAAGCCGACATAGGGAAGGGCTTTGCCGACTACCGCTTCGACAATATCGCTTCCAGCATCTATAAATTTGTCTGGGACGAATATTGCGACTGGTATCTGGAAGTGGCCAAGGTGCAGCTCCAGAACGGCAACGAGGCGCAGCAGCGCGCCACCCGCCGTACCCTGTTGCGCGTGCTGGAAACCACCTTGCGGCTGGCACATCCGGTGATACCTTTCATTACCGAGGCCTTGTGGCAAACCGTCGCACCGCTGGCCGGCCGCAAGCTGGACGCTGCGGGCGACTCCATCATGCGCCAGGCTTACCCGATTTCCCAGCCCGAAAAAATCGATGAGCAGGCCGAAGGCTGGATGTCGGCGCTGAAAGCGATGACCGACGCCTGCCGCAATTTGCGCGGTGAAATGCAATTGTCGCCGGCGGTACGCGTACCTTTGCTGCTGCAGGCTGCCAATGCGGAAGACAAGCTGAGAATGCAGGCCTTCGCCCCTTACTTGCAGGCATTGGCCAAACTGTCCGAGGTGCAGGTGCTGGATGCGCTGCCGGAATCGCCGGCGCCGGTGTCCGTGGTCGGCGAAGCGAAGCTGATGCTGAAGGTGGAAATTGATGTAGCCGCCGAACGCGAACGCCTGGGCAAGGAAATCGCCCGCCTGGACGCTGAAATTGCCAAGGCGCAAGCCAAACTCGGCAATGAAAGCTTTGTGGCGCGCGCTCCGGCCGCTGTGGTGGCGCAAGAGAAAGAGCGCATGGCCGGCTTCTCGGCAACCCTGGAAAAATTGCGCGAGCAATTCGCCAAATTGCCGGCGGCGTAATTCTTCTTCGCTGATTAAAGCAGGTACTCTAAAAAAATTGTACGCGGCAGAAGTTTGTGCCGCGTACAATTGTTTTTGGGATCACTAAAAGATGGAGACGCTATGAAAAAATTCGCTTTACTCGCATTGATGCTGTGCGCATATGCCGTGCATGCAGAAGATACCGTAGCCTATTCACCGGTAGGGTTGTGGAAAAGCATAGACGACAAAACCAACAAACCCAAGGCGCTGATACGCATTACCGAAACCGGCGGCGAGCTGCAGGGCAAGATAGAAAAACTGTTCATAGAAGCGGACGCCGACAAAAACCCCAGGTGCGACCAGTGCTCCGGCGCCAACAAGGACCAGCCCATCATAGGCATGACCATCTTGTCCGGCCTGAAGAAGGATGGCGACGAATACACCGGCGGCAAGATCCTCGATCCCGGCAACGGCAAGCTGTATAACAGCAAGCTGAGCGTGATTGAAAACAACAAGAAATTGAATGTGCGCGGCTATATAGGCGCGCCGCTGTTCGGCCGCACCCAGACCTGGATACGCGAACAGTAAGCGAGAGTAGTACGAATACAGAAAAAAACAAGGGAGCCGGTGGCTCCCTTGTTACTTATCGGCGCCCAGCTGGCCACGTGCGAGCCGCCTGGGCCGGAATACCTGCGTATCGGCATAGAAGGCCTCGCCCTGATCCGGCCACCAGCCGGGCATGCCCAGCACCGGCAAAGGCGTGTAATCTGCAGTCGTTAGGTCGTGCTCCGCCAATTGTTGCGCCACCAGCGCATCCAGGCAGGCGCGCCTGGCATCTGCCCCAAGATCGAAATAGCCGCCGCCGACCCTGACAATCCAGGTGTGCGCAGTGATCGCCTTATACGGCTGCACCAGCTTTTCCATCAGTGCGTGGCCAAAGATCCAGGCTTCGCATTGGCTGCCAAACAAATGGCGTTGCTCGACGAAGGCCTGCCGCCACCGGTGATTGCGCAAGGCATCGATCAACTGCGTTCCAGCCTCGCTATCCTGCACTACCAGCAAGGCCGCATTTTCATCAAAGATCGTCGCGGCATCGCGCGCCGCGCCGCGTGACCTGCCTATGCCCAGGCTGGCAATCTGCGCCGATTGCAAGGCATTCAAGCGGGCCTTGATCTTTGGAAAATTCAACCACACCAGCGCATTAAAAAAATCATGCAGGTTTTCACGCGTAGGCACCTGGCCGGTTTCGCTGATGAAGGCCTCGTAGGCCATCGCTTCAGGCAAGGCATCCTGGGCGACAAAACGGATGGCCTGCTGCCTGTGATTGTTAAGCTGCAGCAAGCCAGCTTCAGCATTGATCTGCGCCCGCCAATCGGATGCGCTTGTCACCCGGCCCGCCAGCGGCAACACCGACGCATACCAGGCCCGCGACCAGTCTATCTCATCAAAGAACATGCGGCGACCCTGGCTGCTGCGTCCAACTTCGCTCAAACCTGGCTGGAAATGAATTTCCAGTCTATGCTCTCGCCGCCATTCAGCGGCACGATGGTCGCATCCGCCAGCGGCAATTCGGCCGGCAGGGTCCAGCTTTCGCGCTTCAAGGTGACCGTGCCGCTGTTGCGCGGCAGATTGTAGAACGCCGGGCCGTTCAGGCTGGCAAAAGCTTCCAGCTTGTGCAGCGCGCCAGCCTGGTCGAAGGCCTGCGCATACAATTCCATCGCGTGCAGCGCGGTATAGCAACCGGCGCAGCCACAGGCGTGCTCTTTCAAGCCTCTGGGATGCGGTGCGGAGTCGGTACCGAGGAAGAAACGCTTACTGTCAGAGATGGCGGCCTTGACCAGCGCCTGCCTGTGCGTCTCGCGCTTCAGCACCGGCAAGCAATAGTAGTGCGGCCGTATCCCGCCCTTGAAGATTTCATTGCGGTTATACAGCAGGTGGTGGGCGGTAATCGTCGCCGCTACCGGGCCTTGCGCTTCTGCCACATATTGGGCCGCATCGCTGGTAGTGATGTGTTCAAACACGACTTTCAGTTCCGGCATGTCGCGGCGCAAGGGCATCATCACCTTGTCGATGAAGGCGGCTTCGCGGTCGAAGATGTCTATCGCCGGATCGGTCACCTCGCCATGCACCAGGAAAGGCATGCCGACTTCCTGCATCGCTTCCAGAGTCTTGTAGCATTTGCCCAGGTCGGTCACGCCGGCATCGGAATTGGTCGTGGCGCCGGCCGGATACAGTTTGACCGCGTGTACAAAGCCGCTGGCCTTGGCGCGGCGGATTTCCTCCGGCGGCGTATTGTCGGTCAGATACAGGGTCATCAAGGGCTCGAACGTGGATCCCGGCGGCAAGGCCGCCAGGATGCGTTGCCGGTAGGCGGCGGCCTGCTCGGTGGTTGTCACCGGCGGCTTCAGGTTAGGCATGATGATCGCGCGTGCAAACTGTGCCGCAGTATGCGGCAACACGCTGGCCAGCGCAGCGCCGTCGCGTACATGCAGGTGCCAGTCGTCCGGGCGGGTAATGGTGATTTCTTGTATGGCGGTGTCGGTCATGGCGGCTCTGGCTTCTTTAGATGCGAATAGCCGACATTTTACCTGTACTGGTGCGCAAGGCGCGATTTCTGCGTTGACGGGTAGTGTAATTAAATATTTGCCAATGTTTATATAAAAAAACTCTCGCGGCCCGGCGGGCGGCGAGAGTTTTTTAGCAAACTGCCGACAGCAGCTATCCAGTAGGCCTAGTGGATGATCTTGGCCAGGAAATCCTTGGCGCGCTCCGAACGGGTCGCGTTAAAGAACTCATCCTTGGCGCAATCTTCAACGATCAGGCCCTTGTCCATGAACACGATGCGGTTTGCCACTTTCTTGGCAAAACCCATTTCGTGCGTAACGACCATCATCGTCATGCCTTCTTGCGCCAGGCCGACCATCACGTCCAGCACTTCATTGATCATTTCCGGGTCCAGCGCCGAAGTCGGCTCATCGAACAACATGGCGATCGGATCCATGGACAGCGCGCGTGCAATCGCCACGCGCTGTTGCTGGCCGCCGGACAGCTGGCCGGGGAACTTGTCTTTTTGCGCCATCAGGCCGACGCGGTCCAGGTATTTCAAACCCCTTTCGGTGGCTTCCTCCTCACTGCGGCCCAGGACCTTGACCTGGCCTATGGTCAGGTTCTGGCGTATCGACATGTGCGGGAACAGCTCGAAGTTCTGGAACACCATGCCTATGCGCGCGCGCAGTTTGGACAGATTGGTCTTCGGGTCGCCGACAGAGACGCCGTCTACCGTGATGTCACCCTTCTGGAATGGTTCCAGTCCGTTGACTGTCTTGATCAGCGTCGACTTGCCTGAACCGGAAGGGCCGCAGACCACCACTACTTCACCTTTGGAAACCTGGGTGCTGCAATCCGTCAGGACTTGAAACTGGCCGTACCATTTGCTGACATTATTAAGTTTGATCATGTAATTCTCCAGAATACTTTTTGTATGTATACACGCTTGCAGGCGCCGGTCCAGGCCGCAAGCTTCGTGGATTCATCAGCGAATAATCGCCACTCTTTGCTGTAATTTTTTCACCAGGGCAGACAGGCTGAAGCACAGGATGAAATACACCACCGCGACAAATAGATACATTTCCACCAGGCGGTTATCGCGCTGTGCGATCTTGACTGCCGCACCGAAGAAATCGGTAATCGACAGTACCGATACCAGCGAAACGTCCTGGAACAGCACGATGGTCTGCGTCAGCAGCACCGGTATCATGTTGCGGAAAGCCTGCGGCAATACGACATTGCCCATGGTCTGCCAGTAATTCATGCCCAGCGCATAGCCCGCCGAAACCTGGCCGCGCGGAATGGACTGGATGCCTGAGCGCATGATCTCGCAATAGTAGGCAGCCTCGAACATGATGAAGGTGATCAGCGAGGATGCCAGTGCACCGACCTGTATCGGCTCGTTCGCGCCTATGACCCAGGCGCCGATATACGGCACCAGGAAGTAGAACCAGAAAATCACCAGCAGCAGAGGCACCGAACGCATCAGGTTGACATAACCAGTCGCAATGAAGGAAACATACTTGTGGCTGGACAGCCGCATCATCGCCAGCAGGGTGCCCAGCACGATGCCGCCCGTCATCGAGATCAGCGTCAGCTTGACGGTAAAAGCCAGGCCGGTCGTGAACAGGTAGTACCAGGTGCGCTGGATGACATCAAAATCGAAATTTGCAAACATGATCAGTGTCCTCCAGTGTTGGCAGTGCCGGAGGTGATGAATCCGGGAACAGCGGTCTTTTTCTCCAGCAGGTGGGACAGCAAGATCGCAATTGCAGACACCATCAGATAGATCAGCGTCGCGGCAGAGAATGCCTCAAACACCTGGAAGGAGAACTCTTGCATCGAACGCGCGCGCGCCATCAATTCCAGCAAGCCTATGCTCAAAGCCACCGAGCTATTTTTGATGATCGCCGCGACTTCATTGGTCAGCGACGGGATGATGATGCGGAAAGCCATAGGCAGCAATACATAGCGATAAGTTTGCGGCAAGGTCAGGCCCAATGCAGTTCCCGCATATTTTTGGCCGCGCGGTATCGCATTAATGCCGGTCGACACCTGTACTGCAACCCGGGCGGAGGTAAAAAATCCCAGGCTCAGTACCGCAGTGATGAACGAAATATTCGGCGCCGACTTCAACCAGTCGCCCATGGACGTGGGAATGACTTCAGGCAGCACGTAGTACCACAAGAACATCTGCACGATCAGCGGTATGTTGCGGAACAATTCAATATAGGCATTGCTCAGGCGTATGCCCCATTTGTTAGGCGCGGTACGCACGGTGCCGATGACGGCGCCGAGAACCAGGGCCATGATCCATGCCAGTATCGCGGTTGCCAGCGTCCACTCTATCCCCGAGATCAGGGTATCCATATAAGTGCCGCCGCCATCGGGCGCACTTTCCCAAAAAATTTGCCAATTCCAGTGGTAATTCATAGCTTCCCTCTCCAAAACCAGTCCATCAGCAGCAAATTTACCGTCAGGCTGGTTTTTTTTATCTGGCCGCGCTGAACCTGTTCAGCTCATCCAGCAAGCTCAGCCACTAGTGTGATGGACATGGTGCCCGAAAACATAGCAGATTGATTGTGCGGCGCAGCAAATTTAAGTCTATAAAACAAAACGGGAGGCCAGGAGCCCCCCGTTTCATCATCGCTCAATCATTTATTTCTTTTTCTTCAATACCGCTTTTTGCGCTTCAGGAACTGCCGCATAAGCGGAGGGCTCACCTGAATCGGTAGGCTTGGCGATCACGGCCTTCAGTTGGTCGGAGATAGGCCAGTTCAGCGAAATGCCTTTTGGCGGGATCGGCTGCAAGAACCATTTGTGGTAGATGCGGTTGATGTCGCCGGAGGTCAGTACATTGCTGATCGCCGTATCAACCGCTTTTTTGAATGCAACGTCATCCTTGCGCAGCATGATGCCATATGGCTCTACAGACAGCGCTTCCTTGCTGATTTCGTATTCAGCGGGATTTTTGGAATTTGCGGCCAGCGACGCCAGCAAGATATCGTCCATCACAAAGGCCACTGCACGGCCGGTTTCCACCATCAGGAAGGCTTCAGCGTGGTCTTTGGCCGGCATGATGTTGATGCCCAGGTTTTGATCGGCGTTCAGGGTTGTCAATTGTTTCAGGTTGGAGGTACCGGAAGTGGAGACAACGGTCTTGCCTTTCAAATCCGCCAGGGTTTTGATATTGGAAGATTTTTTCGCCAGGATACGATTGGCTGTCACGAAAGTGGTGGGAGCAAACGACACCTGCTTTTGACGCTCTACGTTATTGGTCGTGGAACCGCACTCCAGATCCACCGTGCCGTTTGCCATCAGCGGGATACGGGTAGCCGAAGTAACCGGGTTCATCACCACTTTCAAGCTGGACAAGCCCAGTTGTTTTTGTACCGCAGTGACGATCTTCAGGCACAAGTCGATGGAATAGCCCTGGTAGGACTGCTTATCGTCGAGATAAGAGAAAGGAATCGAGGAGTCACGTACGCCCAGCGTGATCGTGCCTGTGTCCTTGATCTTCTTCAGTGTGCCGGTTTCTTGCGCTTGAGCGGCACCTGCGATAACACCGGCGCCGACCAGGACGGCCAATACTTTCGATAATTTCATACAGTCTCCAAAAAATTGAACCTAAAAAGGGAATTCCCCAAGTTTACCAAAACATCAAGGCTATAAATGATTTTTTTTGCTTATTTGATACGTGTTACTACTTATAAAACCCCTTAAAATCGGGCATTTCCCTATCAAAATTACACCATAATACCGCGCCGCCAAATCAATCGGCAACCTTGTCCGACGGAAAGCGTACCGTGTCGCGCAACAGGAATCCCATAGGCATGTTCAGGTTGATGCCCTTCGGCGGCACCGGGCTGCGGAACCACTTGTCGTACAATTTGATGAATTCCCCGTCGTTCATCATGCGCGCTATTTCCTTGTCCGCCAGCGCCTTGAAGGCGGGGTCATCCTTGCGGACTATCATTGCATAGGGCTCGGTAGACAGGCCGTCGCCGACGATGGCGAACTTGCCGGGATCCTTGGCATTCGCCCGCAGGCCGTACAGCAGCACGTCATCCATAGGGAAGGCATCGGCCTGGAAAGATTCCACCATGTTGAACGAGGCATCGTGATCATTGGCTTCGGTCAGCTTCAGGCCCAATGCCCTGACCTTGTCCCTGTCATTCAGCAGTTTTACGCTGGTGGTGCCCTTGGTGGTGACCACTTTTTTGTCTTTCAGGTCGGTCCAGTTCTTGATCCCGGAATCGGTCCGCACCAGCATGCGCGCGGTGGCGAAGAAGTGAGGGATGGTAAACGCAACCTGTTTGCGCCGCTCCGCATTATTGGTGGTGGACCCGCACTCGATATCGGCCTTGCCGTCGACGATGGCCGGAATACGGGTAGAACCATTTACCAAAAGGTAATTGATATTGAGCTGGGGCAGTTTCAGCTCCTTTTTGACGGCTTCGGCTATCTTCAGGCAGATATCGACGGCATATCCGACAGGCTTCTTATTCTCGGACAAATACGAAAACGGCAGCGACGCCTCCCTGTGTGCGATCGTGATGGTCTGGGTTTCCCTGATATGCGCCAGTGTGTCTGCGGAATACGACAGCGTGGAGCTCGTGCCCAGCAGGCACAGTACACAGGTACTGAGCATCCATTGTAATTGCTTCATTTCGTCTCCTCGATTTGGCGGTCAGCCAGTAAAATATACCAGCGATCAAACATACCATCATTAGAACTCATTTAGTGATCCGGGGAATTCAAAAATTGTGCTCTTTTGCAAGAGATTCTTCGGAAGTCCCCTGCTCCGCCCTGAATTCCACCCTGATCACCAGCAAGAACCAGGCCACCATCGCAAACAACCACCCGGCGCCGGAACAGCGGGTGGTTTTTATTCATATATTTTCAAATCCTCACGGTCGGAGGCGGCAGGTTTGCCGCCTCCGACCGGCGACATCCTGATTAAGGATACAGGCCGCGCACTTCACGCGCCTGCAGTACGCGCGAACAGCCGACGATGAATGCAGCAGTACGCAAGGATACTTTTTTCTCTTCAGTGATATGCCATACCGAATTGAAGGCTTCCTTCATGATGCGTGTCAGGCGCTGGTTGATTTCATCTTCACTCCAGAAATAGCTGGAGAAATCCTGTACCCATTCAAAATAGCTGACCGTCACGCCGCCGGCATTGGCAATGACGTCGGGCACGACCAGCACGCCCCGGTCGCGCAAGATATCGTCGGCCTGAGGCGTGGTCGGGCCGTTAGCACCTTCCAGAATGATGCTCGCACGGATTTTGTGCGCATTTTTTTCTGTGATCTGTTGCTCCAGCGCCGCAGGAATCAGGATATCGCAATCCACTCCCCAGAAATCGTCACCGACCAGGGCCGCTTCGGAACCGGTAAAGCCGGCCACGCTGCCGGTTTCCGCCACATGCGCCAGCAACCGGTTAACGTCCAACCCGTCAGGATGGTAGACAGAAGTCACATGGTCCTGCACTGCCACTACCTTGGCGCCGGCTTCGGCAAACAGGCGGGCGGCGATGCCGCCGACGTTGCCAAAACCTTGCACGGCTATCCGGGCGCCTTCAATGCGCAAGCCGCGCTTGGCGGCGGCCTCGCAACCGACCACATACACGCCGCGGCCGGTCGCTTCGCGGCGGCCGAGGCTGCCGCCCAGTGAAATCGGCTTGCCAGTGACGACGCCGGTGGCGGTACGGCCCTCATTCATCGAGTAGGTATCCATCATCCAGGCCATGGTCTGCTCGTTGGTGTTCACGTCGGGTGCAGGAATGTCTTTGTCCGGTCCTATGATGATGCCAATCTCGCTGGTATAGCGGCGCGTCATGCGCATCAGTT
>JABDED010000087.1 GCA_013287275.1 Betaproteobacteria bacterium | reverse complement strand
TCGGTACCGTAGCGGCAGCGCAGATGGCTGACACGGACGCAGTCAAGCCGGCAGGGAAGAAGGCGGTCATCAAGGCAAAAGCCGATGTCGCCAAAAAAGTCAGTACCGACAAGGAATGAAATTTACCCGGGCAGCACGCCTTGCAAGCAATGACAAATAAGCTGGAACATTAAATAGGGATCGTTCATGTCGCCATACTCCAGAAAAATAGTTGCCGCCTCCAGCCTGATACTGCTTGCTGCTGCGGTTTTTGCTGCCGACCCGGTACCGCCGGCGGTGTCTGCCGGGATCGCCGCCAAGCTGATTGTCCGTGGCGATCTGCAAGGGCTGCAAGTGGTGGACCTGCGTTCGCAGCGGCGTAACGACGTGATGGTAGTGCAGGCCGAGGTGAATAATAACGACGCCAGGGATTTGCGCCTGTACTATCGCTTCCGCTGGACCGATGCGTCCGGCATGCAGGTGGGGGACGGCGAGGTCTGGAAGCCCATGGTATTCCTGGGCAAGCAGAGCCAGATACTGAAAGGCACGGCCTACGGGCCGCAGGCGATAGACTTCAAGCTGGAAATGAGCTCGGAACCGCGCTGATGCTGCTAGAGTCGATGTTGTCGCCGATGCTGATATAGAAACACCGCCCATAAAAACTGAATAGGGAAAAACATGAAATCCAGTTCCTCTTTCGCTTCTTCTGCGTTTGCCTTTTGCGCGTTAGCCGCAGCCATGTTGACCTTGACGGGCTGTCCGACCCAGCAATTGTCCCAGCCTACCGTCAGCTTTGCACGCCAGACCACGTATGGCGATAGCAAGTCGGTGGAGACCGTCACCAATGAATTCGGCTCTACCGACTTGCAAATGATTGCAGAAAAAATGGTGGGCTCGCTGCTGGAAGATCCTATATTGCAAAACCGCCCTACGCTGACGCTGACTGCGGTGCGCAACAAGACCAGCGAGTATATCGACACCAAGTCCATCATGAATACGATACAGACGGCGCTGGTGAAGAGCCGCAAGGTGAAATTTACCCGCAGTGCCGATGAGATGCAGACCGGCGTGGATGAATTGCAAAGGCAAAATCAAAGCGGCCTGTACAAGAGCCAGGGCAAGGCCAAGATCGGCAACATGAGCGCGGCCAAGTATTCGCTGGAAGGCGAGATCGTGTCCATCGTCAAGCAGAGCGTGAATACCAAGGACGTGTTCTACAAGATGACTTTGAAATTGTACGACGTGGAAGACGGCTCGATAGAATGGCAGGATGAAAAAGAAATCCGCAAGACTACGAAACGTTAATTTTCTGCACCGCCCCCGCCAGGCTATGCAGGCCGTGTTCACACCGGATGAGGAATCCAAGATGTCAAGTCAATTCAGTGCCAGGAAAATATGGGCCAGCCTGTTTGCGGTATTGAGCGCCTGTACGGCGCTTAGCGCCCTTGCAGCGGAACCGAAGATTGCCGTGACCGACCTGACTTATGAAGAAAAAGTCAGCGAATACTTCCGTACCGTGCGCGCCAGCAATAAAAGCTCAGTCAACGCCCGTAACAGTGAACGCATCAGTGAGCACGTCGGTGAGCGTGATACCGACAGCAGCTACGCGATGCGCAGCAGCCTGAATGCCAGGAATGAAAGCAGCTACTATGAATCCGAAGGCAGCTATACCTACATCAATCGCGGCGAACTGCGCACCTATACCGCAGACCTGAAAGGCGTGATGCTGAAAGGTGGCGGCCTGCGCCTGATCCATGCGCGCCCTTATCTGGGCCGGCCGACCGACACGATTTACGACATCATCAGCCGCATCAGGCAGGGCATGTATGCGGGCGCGGATTATGTGCTGTTCGGTACCGTCAGCAGTATCGATTTCCGGCAAGAGAGCAATGCGCTGGCGGTCGGCACATCCAGCACCGCCAGCCTGTCGCTGGACCTGGTGGCGGATTTCAGCCTGATCGATACCCGCACCTATGAAGTGAAGGCGGCCTTCAGTGCCAGCGGGTCCGGTGTGGACACCCGGATACTGAGCCGGGCCGGCGACCGGGTCGTGTTTAACCGCGGTAAGGTGATGCAGGAAACTTCGCGCAGCCTGGCCGATTCTGCGTATGGAGAGTTGATGGCACAACTGGGTATGCCGGTGGCCGGGCGCAAGCTGACCACGACTACAACGGTGACTACCACGACTACCGTCAGGCCTGCGGCGGCGGCGCCTGCCCCGCCGCCAGTGACGGAACCGGTGATCATTTATAAATAAGAAAAACGGCCGCCCTGGCCGTTTTTCTATTGCCGGTACATATTCGGCCTGTTAATTTCCATCAGTATCTCGGGCTTGGCGGGCGCCGTGAAGCCGAATTGCGCATACAGCCCGCGCGCATCGGTGCTGGCCAGCATAAAGCGGCGCAAGCCCTGCAGGTCGGGGTGCGCCATGACAGCCCGGATCAACTTCTTGCTATAACCCTTGCCGCGCTGTTCCGTGACGACAAATACGTCAACCAGGTAGGCGAAGGTGGTGTAGTCGCTGACCACCCGCGCAAAGGCGATTTGCCGGCCGTCCAGGTAGCCGCCAAAGCATAGCGAATGTTTGATGGCGCGTTGCACCAGCTCCAGCGGTATGCCCCTGGCCCATGCGCTCTGCTCGGACAGGAATTGGTGGATCAACGGGATATCCAGATCGGCCTGGTCTGTCGTAATTTTCATGGCTGGTATGGGGAAATAAAAATAGCGAGCCCAGATTATGCGGCAGGCCGGGCTGCGATGGAAGCAGCTTGTTTCCCGGGAGGAGGGAGGGTTCTCTAAAACACGCCGTCGTAAAAATAGAGCAGCAAACCGGCGGCGCAAAGATTGAGTGCGATGTAAAAGCCGATGCCTGGGCTATATTTTTTACTATCGTTCTTGCCCTTGCCGTCCGATGTTGGCGCAATGAGGTAATCCAGTGAATTCATGATGTTCATCAGAAATGATCCGCTGCCGCTTTCCCTGGCGGCGGATCGGCGAGTTTACCGGTAAGTAATCCGCAAAAAAAATCAGGCTGCGATGCTCATCGTCAGGCTGGCGACATAGCCGCTGGTGGTATCGCCGCTCAGGCTTAGCAACTGCGTGCTGCTGCCGTCGCTGAAGACCTGGTCGGCGGCATTGGTGGTTACCGAGGTATTTTGGCCGTGTGTGTATAGCGAGGTGTTGTACACGGCGGTGGTGACGGTTTCAGAAAAGGCAAACTGCGTGGTAGCGGTTGCGGTGACGGCCAGGTTGTCGTTGATATATACCTGTGCGTGGATATGCGTGACCCGGCCCGCATACCAGCCTGGATAGATGGTGGTAAAGCTGACCTGGCCGCTGCTGTCGGTGACCTGTATGCCGCGCAAATAGGTTTCGCCCTGGTGATTGCCGTTTTGCGTGCTGCTGTAGCCGGAATATTGGCCATCCTTGTCGCAATGCCAGATATATACAGCGGCGTTGGTGACGGGTGCGCATAGGTTGTTGACGTTGGTCAAAGTCAGGCTCAGCGTCAGCGGCAGGCCGGTTTTACTTTCGCGGATATCCTTGCGCACTATTGCAGAATTGGTGAGGATGGCAAGCAAGGGATAGGGACCCTCGGTTTCTTGCGGAATGACGGCGCAGTTTCCTGCGGATGCAGCGGCGGCCCGGGTTGCCGCTAGCGTGACGGTGTTGGTGGTGGTGCCGTCTTCTGCCGTAATGACGATGCTGATACTGGTCGTGCCGACGGCCAGGCTGATGGCAGCCGACGCGGCTCCGCTGGCAACGGCGGTGCCGTTGACCTTGATGATAGTACCGCCGCCGCTGGCAATCGGCGTCACCGTGAAGCTGCTGACGCTATTGTTGACGCTGACGGTGTAGCTGTTGACTGCTGTGGAAAAACTGGGCGACAGGCTACCGGCAGAGACGCTCAAGGCGCTCAGGTTGGCGTCGCTGCTGGTGACCGTCGTGGTGCCGGTCGTACTGCTGCCGGTGCCGCTACTGCCGCCACCACAGCTGACCAGGGTGGCCGTGCTGAGGGCACCGAGCAGGATGGCCTTGCGGCGCGAAAGTAGGCGGGAGTCGGGGGACGGAGATGTCATTGGCGTATTCCTGATGATATGAAATGCTGCGAATTAGCTGTATTCCCGGCGGAAAGGGAAGCCCTGTGCGGGCGTCCCCTTCATAGCCGCCCGGCGACTCCTTAGGCGAGGGTATTGACCAGATTGCCGGAGCTGCTGCTGGCGCTCAGGTTTTGCGACAGCGCCTGCAAAAAATTATTCAGGGTCTTGTCGCTGCTGCCGGACTCTCCCAGTGCGCTCAGCAAGTTCTGGAAGCTTTGCTGCAAGCCGGAGGTCGACGATGTGCTGGAAGTCGTGCTGTCCGTGCTGGTGCTGGTGCCGGTAGAGCTGCTGGACGATGACAGCTCGCTGATCAGGCTTTGCAGGTCAGATTGCAATTGTGCCGGGCCGCCACTGCCGGGTGGAGGCGGCGGGTGATTGGCGGAGCTTGCAGCAACGCCGGACGTGGAACTGCTGCCGCTATCTGAGCTGCTGTCCTGCGTGCTGCCGTCGTTTTGTGCATGCAGGTTTTGCAACAGGTTTTGCAGGAAGGCGCTGAGTGCCTGGCCAACATCGCTCGTACTGGAGCTACTGTTACTGGAGGACGAGTCGGATACGGAACTGCTGCCGCTGCTGGAGCTGGAGTCAGTGCCGGTGCTTGAGCTGGGGCCGCCCACGCCTATCTGCGCCAGGGCTTGCACGATGGCGTCGACCAGGCCTCCTGCCGGTGGCGGTTCAGGCGGAGTGTTGCCGTCTACGTTGCGGGTGGAATTACCCTGCCTGGTGCTGCTGGCCTGTGTCAGTTGTGCGATAGAAAAACTATTGGATATGCCGCTGATAGTCATGTTGATCCCCTTTGAGATGAGAACTGAGCTTGTGATGTTTGAAGAATTGAAGCGGATGCGATTGCCGGCCACCGCAATGGTGGGATTGCTGACGGCGCCCGGCCATGCTTGTGGCGATTGCCGGAGGACGTCTGCAGCGGAGGGACTGCCTTGAATTATTTTTGTGGTGCAGGCGGTTCCATAACCGCCTGTTCCGGGTCATGACGGTGCGCGTGGTCGGCGCGCGTCCTGAATTTTTCTTTCATGTCTTCCAGCCGTTTGCGTTGCTCGGCGGTTAGCAGCGCATAGATTTGCTGTTCGCCGCGCAGGCGCAGCAAGATGCTGTCGGAAGTTGCGCGGGCAATGGCATCCGCCAGGGACTTGGCCTTGCTGTCGTCATACTGGGCGGAAAAGTGCATCGCCTGCAGTGCCTCGCGGGCCTTGCGCAGTACCTTCATTTGCTCGCGCAATTGCGGCTGCTGCGCGTGGATGATCGCGAAGACCTTGTCCTCTTGTTCTTCAGTTAGTTTCAGTCCACGCAGCAGGGCGGGTCCTGGTGCGGGCTCGAATCGTGCACCAAATTCCGGCCCTTCCACCCCGGGGCCGCTCTCGGGCAATCCCGGCATTCCTTGCGCCTGCGCAGGGATGCTTGCGGCAAACGCCAGGCCGGTGGCTAACATGATGTGTTTGATTCTCGCTTGGCATGATTTCATCCAGGTTTTCCTGATGGCTGTTTTTATTTTTTCACAGTGCACCCATGCAACTGATGCAAGGATTGTCTTTGGATTTGCTGTAAAGTTCAGTTAACCACTTGTAAAAACGGGTAAAGATCTATTTGCGTTTAATGCAAGATATGCATAAGCTCCATGATGTAAAACTGGGTAAATGTGGGGTATGTATCCTGTGCGCCAGGGCTGTTTGTCGTTATGATCGGCAAGATTCGTCGGCGCAATGTTGCTGGAATTGCTGGAGTGAACTGTGCCGTAACGAATTGTCCCGACAAGAAGATGATGAAATGAAGAAATATGACTAAGGTCCTGCTGGTAGATGATGACGTCGAACTGGTCGACATGCTCAAGCAATATATGGAGCGCGAGGGCTTCGAGGTCGCGGTCGCCTACAATGGCGAAGCGGGGGTTGCCGAAGCGCTGACCGGTATCTATACGATAGCCGTGCTGGATGTGATGATGCCGCGCATGAACGGCGTGGAAGCCTTGCGCCGGATACGCGGCAAGAGCCGCATGCCGGTACTGATGCTGACCGCCAAAGGGGATGACATAGACCGCATCATAGGCCTGGAATTAGGCGCGGACGACTATGTACCCAAGCCATGCACGCCGCGCGAACTGGTGGCCAGGATACGCGCGATCCTGCGCCGCACCCAGGTGCCCGACCAGGAAAAAATCTCCGATGCGGTCCTGAGCATAGGTGCACTGAACATCTGGTCGGAACAAAGGCGGGCCGAGTGGAATGGCAAGCCGCTGGAGCTGACCAGCACCGAATTCAGCTTGTTGGACATCCTGGCGCGCAATGCCGGCCACAAGGTCAGCAAGAACGACCTGTCGGAGCAGGGATTGGGCCGCCCGCTGGCCAGGTTCGACCGCAATATCGATGTTCACCTGAGCAGCATACGGCAGAAATTGAACAATCTTTCCGGCGGCGACAGGGTCATCATCCAGACTGTCTATCGGCAGGGCTATATGCTGATCAAAGAGTAGGCAAACCGAGTGGGCCGATTATTCTGGAAATTCTTCTTCTTCATCCTGCTGGCGCAGGTCACCGCGATCATAGGCATCAGCGGCACCTTGTGGCTCAAGCATAATACCGAAGACCGGCTGACCCGCAGCACTAACCGGCAGGCCCATGTAGCGCTGGTGGTGGAGTCTGCCGAGATCGCCTTGCAGCAAGGCGGCCCCGAGGCCTTGCGCAGGCTGTCAGGCAGCCTGCGCCGTTTCCAGGTGTATGTGATCGACGAGCATAACCATGACGTCCTGGGCCGCCTGGTCAGCCTGGCCAGCATAGAGAAAATCAAGGCCGGCATAGAGCAGGGGCCGCCGTCGGTATTGATGCGCAAGGTGAGCGGGCCGGACAAGCAGACCTACCTGATATTCTTTTCTGCCATGGAAGACGCCTGGGACAGGGAGTCCCCGGAACACCGCCCCGAGCCCGGCTCAGGCCCGGCTCCTGGAACCGGTTTCGGAGTCGGCCCCGGGTTTGGCTTGCAAGACCGGCCTCCTCCGGGTGAAGGCCGGCCGGATCATGCTCCCCCGCCGGGCGGCGAACCGGGAGGCATGCGGCCCGGATCTTATTATCCGGTGATCCCGTTGTTGTCCTCCCTGGTCGCCAGCCTGTTGTTTGCGGCCTTGCTGGCCTGGTATATGTCCAAGCCCATACGCAACTTGCGCGGCGCCTTTATCGAGCTCGCCAGCGGCAAGCTCGATACCCGCGTAGGCAGTACCATGGGACGGCGGCGCGATGAGCTGGCGGACCTGGGGCGTGAATTTGATTTGATGGCCGGGAAACTGCATGTGCTGATGGAGAGCCAGCGCCAGCTGATGCACGACGTTTCGCATGAATTGCGCTCGCCGCTGGCCAGGCTGCAGGCAGCCATAGGCCTGGCGCGCCAGCAACCGGAGAATATGGAAGCAACGCTGGACAGGCTGGACCACGAAAGCATGCGCATGGACAAGCTGGTCGGCGAGCTATTGACCTTGTCCCGTATCGAAGCCGGCGTCACCGGCGTGAATGAAGAGATCAGCATGGCCGACCTGGTCGACGAGGTCGTGGAAAACGGCCGCTTCGAGGCCGAGGCCAATCATCGCCGGCTGGAATTTTCCGGCGACACGGAGGTCATCGTATTGGGCAAGTTTGAGCTCTTGTACCGCGCGCTGGAAAACGTCGTGCGCAATGCGATCAAGCATACGGCCGAGGATAGTACGGTGAGCATGCTTGCCACGGTGGACCGGGACAATTCGTTGCTGAGCATTTCGGTGCTGGACCACGGTAGCGGCGTGCCGGAGGCCGAACTGGCGGCGATCTTTGAACCGTTTTTCCGCGGCAGCCAGATCACCAGCGCGCAGCAGGGCTATGGCCTGGGATTGACGATCGCCAAGCGGGTGTTGCTGGCGCACGGCGGGCTGATACGCGCATCCAATCGTGCCGGCGGCGGCTTGTGCGTGGAAATCGTCCTGCCCTGTCAATTCCCATAAGGGCAGGCGCTTTACCTAAGCGGGAAGGATGCCGCCTGAAACCCGTTCTATCCCCGACAGGTCGCGCCAGTTCTGCACCTGCTCAAAGCCCGCGGCCTCCAGCAGCTTGCGTACCGCTTCTGCCTGGTCGTAGCCATGCTCCAGCAACAGCCAGCCGCCCGGTTTCAGATGGCTGGCGGCACCGCTGATGATAGTACGGTAGGCGCTCAGGCCGTCGGCGTGGTCGGTCAACGCGTCCACAGGCTCAAAGCGCAGGTCGCCCTGGCCCAGGTGATGATCGCCCTTGACGATGTAGGGAGGATTGCCGACGATGGTGTCGAACTGTTGGCCATGCAGCGCCTGGTACCAGTCGCTTTGCAGCAGGCGCAGGCGCGCCGGGCCTAAAATCCGCTGCGCATTGCCCTCCGCAATTTTCAACGCTGCGGGGCTGAAGTCCAGCGCCGTCACCTGTAAATCCTGGCGGCTATGTGCAATCGCAATCGCAATCGCGCCGGAACCGGTGCCCAGGTCCAGCAAGCTGCCCTGTTGCGGCGCATGCTGCAGCGCCAGTTCCACCAGCAGTTCGGTATCTGCCCTGGGGATCAGCACGTCCGGGCTGACCTGGAACGGCAGGCCAAAGAATTCCCGCTCGCCGATCAGATAGGCGATAGGTTCGCCATTGAAACGGCGTTGTATCAAGTCCTGCATCTGTTGCAGCTGTTCCGCATTCAAAACCTGTTCGGACTGGGTAATCAGCTGGATGCGGGACAAGCCCAGCGCATGCATCAGCAGGATACGGGTTTCCATCCTGCCCACCGGCGAGCTGGTTTCGCAGGCGGCGATCGTGATGCCTTTGGTTTCCATGGCGGCTAGCGCGAGCGGCCGAAAACACTGCGTTCGCTGGCCTTGCGGTGGATCAGCGCAATGACGAGGAAACCCAACGCAAAGACCGCGAACCAGACCAGGGACCATTGCGGAATGGACAGGCCGAGGATGGGTTCATATTCAGTGCTGCACATGCCGTCTGCCTTGAACAGCACCGGCAGCAATTCTGCGGTAAAAATCTTGTTCAACGCTACTTCCCACGGATCGATGCCGCAAGACAGGGCCGGATGGGCCTTGACCCACAGATGGCGCAAAGCTACGCCGGCGCCGCTCAATGCGATGAACACGCCTATCCACGAACCGGCCTTGCGCGCGCCCACAGGCAAGATCAGCAAGATCACGCAGACCAGCGCTATCGCGGCAAACACATAGCGCTGCACAACGCATAGCGGGCAGGGCAGCATGCCTTCGCCCAATTGCAGGTACAGCGCGATGCCTAGCAGGGCAACGCAGGTAGCGGCTATCGTGATGAGCAGGGACTTGGATATATTCATGAGGATGCGATCTATTGGGCAAATTATCTATAGTGCAGCAAATTGAATTGTTGCTGCGCGTGCAAATGGCAATTATGAGCACTTAGCCCCGGTTTGGTTCCGATTGGTTACAATTTCACCCGGTTCTTACATATTGCCACAATATATCCCGACAGATACTTGATTGCCGGGCAGCGGTCAATTATTCGTCGCCCAGTTGCGCCAGCAATTCCGCCTGGTGCTCGGCGATCAGCGCATTGGTCAGTTCCGTCAGTTCGCCGTCCATGATGAAGTCCAGCTTGTACAGGGTCAGGTTGATCCTGTGGTCGGTCATCCGTCCTTGCGGGTAATTATAGGTGCGTATGCGTTCGCTGCGGTCGCCGGAGCCTATCAGGCTCTTGCGGGTTGCGGCTTCCTTGGCTTGTTTTTCGCGCAGCTGGCCATCCATGATGCGGGTGGCCAGCACGCGCATTGCCTGGGCCTTGTTCTGGTGCTGGCTGCGGCCGTCCTGGCATTCCACCACGATGCCGGTAGGGATATGCGTCAGGCGTACCGCGGAATCGGTCTTGTTGATATGCTGGCCGCCGGCGCCGGAGGCGCGGAAAGTATCGATGCGCAGGTCGGCCGTATTGATGACGACGTCAGCCAGCTCATCCGCTTCCGGCATCACCGCTACCGTGCAGGCAGAAGTATGGATGCGACCCTGGGTTTCCGTCGCCGGCACCCTTTGCACACGGTGGCCGCCGGATTCGAATTTCAGTTTGGAATATGCCCCCAGGCCGGCAATGCGGACAATCACTTCCTTGTAGCCACC
>JABDED010000086.1 GCA_013287275.1 Betaproteobacteria bacterium | reverse complement strand
GATTTATTTCAATGCCGGCATTCCGCAGATATCCCCAGCCGCCACGAATCCGAAGTACACCGCACAAGGTTTCAACACCGCTTTCCGCGTGGTGGCTAACGACGGCCAATTGGGCGCCACACTCGGCCGTTATGCAGTACAGACACTCAAGGCGCAGAAAGTCGCGGTCATCGACGATCGCACTTCCTACGGTCAAGGGGTTGCAGATGAATTTGTCAAAGGCGTCAAGGGCACACACAGTGGAGCCGCAATCGTAGGCCGGGAATACACCACGGACAAGGGAGTTGACTTCAACGTGATTCTGACCAGGATCAAGGCCGAAAACCCAGACATCGTTTTTTACGGCGGCATGGACGCGGTAGGCGGTCCGATGTTGCGTCAAATGAGGCAATTGGGCATCAAGGCCAAGTTCCTGGGCGGCGACGGCATATGCACTGAAGATTTAGCGAAACTTGCGGGTGACGCCATTGGCGAAGATCAAGTGGTCTGTGCTGAAGCAGGCGGCGTTGAGGAATCTGGGAGAGCTCCTTTGGATAACTTCAAAAACGCGTACAAAAAGCGATTTGCTCAAGATGTGCAACAGTACGCGCCATACTCGTATGTCGCTGTCATGACCATGGTCGCCGCGATGCAAAAAGCCGGCTCCTCAGAACCGGTGAAATACTTGCCTGAATTGGCGAAAATTTCCTACAAAGGCATAACCGGCACGGTTGCTTTTGACGCTCACGGCGATATTCAGAACGGGACATTGACACTGTATGTCTTCCAGGGCGGTACACGTCGCATTCTGGCCATTACCAAGTAATACATCTTGAGAAAATGTCGAAAATGATCGAGAGAATACAAACAGGGCATCGCCCGAGCTTGCCCACAACGATAGGTATCATCACCGGGTCAGGACCTGAGGCTGGTATCGACTTGTGGGACAAGCTGCTGCAAGCGAGCCGAAAAATCCAGGGAAACCACTTCCGTGGCGATCTGGACGCGCCGAACGTGACTATCTTATCGGAGCCATTGCTTGGATTATCGATGGACCTGGCAGAAAATCACGACGCGGTATGGCGCTGCCTATCAAAGGCTGTCCTGGAAATCGCGCGACGCGTCGATTACTATGCAATAGCGTGCAACACCTTGAATTACTATCAACCCCAACTCGACGCGTGGAATTTGCCCACAAAACTGATTTCGTTTGCTGACGTCG
This sequence comes from Betaproteobacteria bacterium, assembly GCA_013287275.1. GTDB lineage: Bacteria > Pseudomonadota > Gammaproteobacteria > Burkholderiales > Burkholderiaceae_D > Undibacterium. The sequence goes on along the minus strand of JABDED010000086.1, from coordinate 9,113 downwards.
CGCTTGAATATCTTCATGAAAATGATATTCCACGCATTGCACTGCTCGGAGCAAAGCCGGTGACTGACCTAGGTCCATGGTCCCACTATCGCAAGCTGGTCGGGCAGGTCGAGATCGAGCTGCCGGATCCGGAACATGCGGCCCAATTGCACCAACTCATCCACGATGTGAAGACCTTCGGCGCTCACAGCCCTGAAATCCAGGCGCGCTTCCAGGAAATTGTCGATGCACTGAAATCCGACACTGTCTTGCTGGCGTGTACGGAACTTCCTCTGATTCCAATCAAATCGGAGCGAAGCACGCTGGTGGATGTCACTCAACTGGTCGCAGACAAGCTGGCGCAACTGAGCCAAACAGCGCATTCCTGAATTTTGCCGCCGTGGATCAACAGCTTAAATTTGCCCTGGCACCGGGCTCGATATTTGCCACATCATTGGAAGAGAAAATGAGTGAGAAGCACGTTTGTCTGTTGTACACGGGTGGCACGATAGGGATGGAGAAGACTGCGCAAGGGTATGCCCCTATGCGTGATTTCGACAACGTCCTGTCGCGCCTGTTGAGTCCGTTGAGCGGCACACTTCCGCGCTACACGCTGCACCAATATAGGGTCCCGATTGATAGCAGCAATGCCACTCCGGCAGATTGGCAAAAAATTGGCCGCGACATCGCCGATCGCTACAGCCGGTTCGATGGATTTGTAGTGTTGCACGGCACCGATACGATGGCCTATACGGCATCAGCGCTCTCCTTCATGCTGCAAGGTCTGCGCAAACCGGTGATCGTCACAGGATCGCAAATCCCGTTGGGCGAGGCGCGTTCAGACGCAGCTCAGAACTTGATCACCGCTCTGCAGTTGGCGGCCTGCGACAAGATCAACGAAGTTGCACTGTACTTCAATCAACGTTTGTTGCGCGGAAATCGGAGCAGTAAAGTGAGTACGCAGCACTTCAATGCGTTCGACAGTTCCAACTACCCATGGCTGGCCGAAATTGGAATCCGTGTAGAGATGAATCGTTCCGCACTGTTGCCGCGCGCGACACAAGAGAAATTTGAGTTGCCTGAATATGGGTGTGGCCGGGTACTGGCGCTCAAGTTCGTTCCCGGCATGTCCATGCAGGTATTGCAAGCCATGCTGGAGCTAAAGCCAGAAGCAATAATTTTTGAGTGTTACGGCGCTGGCAACGCCCCCGATCATGATCCAGCCTTGCTGCAAATACTGGCTAGCGCCAACGCTTCCGGAGTGGTATTGGTAGCTTGCAGCCAGGCGATACAAGGCGGGGTGACACTGGGTGCCTATGTGACCGGCTCCGGATTGGAGCAGGCCGGAGTGATAGGCTCACTGGACATGACGTTTGAGGCGATATTCGCTAAATTGCACCACCTGTTTGCGATGGGTTTGTCGCCAGGCTCTGTACGTACTGGCTTGCTGCACAATCTAAGTGGTGAAATCAGCACTTCAATCGGTAGCGCCTGCTAAATTTGAAGCCAAAGATTGGCGACCACAGCGAATGAGTGTACTGATTGATAACAATAGAAAAACACGAAAAACCCCAAAAATAACAACAACCCGGACTGCAACTGGCCAGTCCGGGCGTTAATAATCGGCTTAAAAATCTAGCGATCGGCCTTTGGTTTCCGGCATGAAAAGCAAGCCTACCAGTAAAGCGCCACCGGCAACCCAAACCGGATACCACAACCCATAGTAGATATCGCCATGAGCTACGTTCATTGCACTGACGACAAAGGAAAGCATGCCGCCAATCCAGCCTGCGCCAAGATGGAAGGGGAGCGATAGCGAGGTATAACGAACCCTCATCGGGAACAGTTCGACCATGAAGGCGGCCATGGGCCCATAAACCATCGCCAGATACAGCACCAGTATCAGCAACAGGATAAAGATCATCGGCTTGTTGACTTGCGTCTGGTCGATGCTTTCCGGCCAGCCGGCAGATTTGAGGGCAGCCTTGATTTTCTCCGGTGCAGTCCCTTGTATTTCTTGCCCGCCGACAGTCAGCAGCACCTCGCCGCTTACTTTGGCCGGGAACAACTGATAGGAAACGCCAGACTCGGTCAAGAAAGCGCGAACCTGATCGCAGGATGTATCAGGCTTTGAAAACAGATTGAAATGACAGTCGTCCGCAAATACATCCACCGCTTTGTATTCAAGGAACTGTTCCAGTGCAGGATTCGCATAGTGGGTCAGCGCCCTGAAAATCGGTTGCACGGTTAGCGCCGTCAGCAGACAGGCAGACAGCATGATCCACTTGCGTCCGATACGATCAGAGAGCCAGCCAAAAAACAGATACAGCGGTGCTACCGTAATTAAAGCCATACCGATCAAGAAATGCACTTGCTCAAGGGGCATCTTGAGTGTCTTGTTGAGAAAGAACATCGAATAGAAATGGCCGGTACCAAAAATAGCGCCAAGTCCGGAAGAAATACAGAACAGCAGCAGTACATACTTCAAGTTGTCCCATTTCAGGAAACTTTCACTGATCGGGGCCTTGGAAGTTCCTCCCTGTGCCTTCATCCGCAGGAAAGTCGGGGATTCGTGCAGCTTGGTGCGTATGTAAACCGAGATGACCAACATCACCAGCGAGACAACGAAGGGAATACGCCATCCCCAGGAGCGAAAATCCGCCTCGTTGATATTGCTTTTCAAAATATAGACAACCAGCAAGGAGAGCAGTAATCCCAAGGTTGCCGTGGTCTGCAACGAACTGGTGTACAGCCCGCGTTTATGGATAGGGGAGTGCTCGGCGACATAAGTCACGGCGCCGCCCACTTCTCCTCCTAACGCGAATCCTTGCAACAGCCGCAGGCCGACTAGCAAGATGGTGGCGGCGATACCGATTTGTGAGTAAGTGGGCAGCAGGCCCACGCCTACGGTGGCCACGCCCATCAGTACAATGGTAATGAGGAAAGTGTATTTACGGCCGACAATGTCGCCTAGACGGCCAAATACCAGAGCCCCTACGGGGCGAATCAAAAAACCGGCTCCGAAAGTCGCCAGGCTGGCGAGGAATGCGGCTGTTTCGTTTCCTTTTGGGAAAAATAGTGCTCCGAAATACACTGCCAGTGCCGCATAAATATAAAAGTCATACCATTCCATGAGCGCTCCGAAAGAAGAGGCCAGTATCACCTTCCTTTCTTCCTTGGTCATTCCGTCCGCAATCACTGCGCGCCCGCTAATTTCATTTTTTTGAATATATGTTTTAGGCATTTTTGTCTCCTCCGTTTTACATTGCACATCCGTGAACCAAGCGCATCTCGGCCCTACTGTATCGGCCTTCACAAAAAGCAGGCCGCGCTTGCCATGGAAAATCGGGAGGCCTTCCAGGCCTGGCAAACCTCCCTCAGTGCTTTTTTTGCTACTTTTCCATCAATGAGTTTTGATCCTGTATCCGAATAAGCAAGGATACAAGATCAGGCGATCACTTTTTGACCAATGGGCACTCACTCTCGGAGAGCGGTTTGAATGCCGTATCTGCAGGGATGACGCGTTCATATTTCACCAGGTCCCACGGCCCCTTGGATTCTGCCGGCGTTTTCACCTGCGCCAGATACATGTCGTGCACCATGCGGCCATCTGCACGAATCTGGCCACCATGCACGAATGCATCGTTCACGGGTATGCTGCGCATCTTATCGGCTACCGCCTTGCCGTCGACAGCATTGGCGGCCTGTACACCCTTCAGATAGTGTAATACGCCAGAATACACGCCTATCTGGCCCATGGTCGGCGCTTCCTTTTTGCGTTCAATGAAGCGTTTCACGAAGTCCCTGGATTTCTGATCCAGGTCGAGGTTGTACGCATCGACATACTGCAGGCCCTGCGCGGTCTGAAGGCCGAGACTCTTGATGTCGGTTATAAAGGTAACAGGAATAATGACAGTCTGGCCGCCTTTGATCAGGCCGAACTCGGCAGCCGCTTTCACGCCGTTGATCATGTCATTGCCGGCATTAGCCAATACCACCACTTTCGCGTTGGATGCCTTCGCCGACACCATTTGCGAACTGAAATCCGGCGCGTTCAGCGGATGCTTGGTCCCGCCTACGTTGGTGCCGCCAAATGACTCGACGCCGCGCCGGAAATCGCCTTCCAGCGCATTCCCGAAAGCATAATCCACCGTGACGTAATACCAGCTTTTCTTGCCTTGCTGGATGAGTTCCTTCGCCAACGGATAGGCATTGGAGTAAGTGTCATAGGTCCAGTGAAATCCGGTCGGCGAGCAAGACTTGTTGGTCAATCCTATCGCGGCGCCTGTCGAGACGATGCTCACCTTATTCTTTTGCCTGGCCAGGTCCTGGACCGCCAGCGCCGTCGATGAATTCGGGAAATCGATGACCATGTCGACGCCTTCCGTGTCGAACCATTTACGGGCGATACCCGACGCAATGTCCGCCTTGTTCTGATGGTCGGCTGACAAGACGGTGATCGGCTTGCCCAGGACCTTGCCACCGAATTCCTCGACCGCCATTTGTGCAGCCAGCGCTGAACCCTTGCCCGACAGATCGGAATAGGTGCCTGACATGTCGGTGATGACGCCGATCTTGACGCCATCTTGAGATGCCGCTGCGAATTGGCATGTCGCTGCCAACGCTGTCGTCATCGCTGCCGTCATCGTGGACATAAGTAGTTTCTTGCTCATTTTCGTCTCCTTTTATTTACTCAGCATGCTGAATATATGGTTTTAAAAAAGGGCACTATGCCGTGCCGTCTTTTACTGCCTCACTGCTTGAAAATACCTTTGATACGTGCGAATACAACACTGCAGAACATTTTAAAGACACTGATTTTTTGCGACGGCAATTCACTGGCTTCTGCCCCGCCCATGCGTGCCGCCAGGTTGCGGCCGAAATCGGCGATCATGCGCGAGACAAAATCCTTGACCAGTCCAGACCGGGAAAATTGAGCCAGCGGTCCCTGCAGCATATGGTCAAGGCTGATTTCCACGCGGGTGCGCTGACCGCCTTCGAGGCCGATCACACGATAGCCGATATCCCCCTTGGCGCGTGAATGACTGATGGTGTCGGCACCTGCGCCGCGCAACATGCCGACTCTGTCTGCATCGTTACGCTCCAAGCTTGCCGCGCCATTGAAGGCCGCCGCAATCGGACCGAACTTGATGGCGATCTTACCCTTGACCGTGCTGGCATCGTTTTCCAGCACCTCCGCACCCGGCAGGCAGGAGGCCAGCGCCGTCACGTCGCCCATGAATTCCCAGACCTGTTCCGGCGGGAAATCGACGCTGAAACTGTCGTCCATATGCGTCCAGCCTTTGCGCTCTTCAGCACTGGCGCTTGTGGCGCCTGTGGTGCCGGCTTCAGCCGGAGCTGCCGCAGAAACCGGGCCCTCATCGCGGGCTGTAAATGTGCGAAATATCGGAGCGGCCTGTGAACTTGCGGACTGAGGCAATGCCTGCGCTGCTGCCGCAGCCGATGGCGGTTCTGACTTGAGATTCGCCAGTACCGACTGGATTGCCCGCACAATACCCACATAACCGGTACATCGGCACAGATTCCCCGATAGCTCGACACGTATGCGATGCTCATCCGCATCCGGCAGGCGGCGCACAATGTCGTAGGCAGTCGCCAGCATCCCCGGCGTGCAGTACCCGCATTGCAATGCATGCTCTTGCGAGAAAGCCGTGCGCAAGCTGGCCATGATGGGGTCGCTCTCGTAGCCTTCGATGGTCTGCACTGTCTTGCCTTCACAGGCGACCGCGAACGTGATGCATGAACGAACCGGCTGGTCATTCACTAAAACGGTACATGCGCCGCAGACACCGTGTTCGCATCCAAGATGAGTGCCGGTGAGGCCGCAATGCTCCCGAACGAAGTCGCCCAGGTGCGTTCGCGGTGCCACGGCATGCTGCTGCTCACGCCCATTGACATGCAAGCGGATCGCTTGCATGCCCGCTTGCTGATTGATTTGCGCATTTGCTTGCATATTATTTCACCTCAAAAACTTGCTTGACACAACGCTTTACCGCTGCAGTCAATAGTTGACGCTGCATTGCGTCTTTGCCCGGAGCTACCTGAGCCACGGCGCGCGACACGGCCTCATCCGACAGCGCCGCAAGACCATGCTGCGCTACGGCCGCGGCCAGTGATTGCAAGGCCATCGGCGCTCCGTCGAGAGCCCCCAGCACAATACGCGCAACGCGCAGTTCCGGATCGAATACGGCCGCACAACTGGCTTCGGCAAACTCCCCGGTCTTGCGGCAAAACTTGTAATAACCCCAGCGCATCGCTGACGAATAGCGTGGCAAACGCAGGCCCGATAGCAATTCCCCTTCCTGCAGCGCAGTCGTAAACGCGCCGGACATAAACTGTGCCATGGCAACCCAGCGCTTTTCTTTCGGCCCGGCGCATTGCAACTGGGCATCCAGTGCCGCCATGGTCAGCACCCAGTCGGCCGCCGGGTCGGCGTGCGCCAGGCTACCCGCCAGGGTGCCGCGATTGCGGATCGCGCGGTAGGCGATGTCGGCGGCGACCCGGCGCAACATATGCGCCAGGCTGGGACAGTCGCTCAGCAGCGCATCAAGCCGCCCATCCTCAATCTCTGCATGCGTAATTGCACCGCCTATCCAGTAACCCTCGGGAACAGCCGCTACCTGGCGCATTTCGGCAAGACCGGAGACATCAACCAGCAAGCCCGGACGTACCAGACGCAAGTTAAGCATCGGCCCCATGGACTGGCCGCCGCCTATCGGCTTGGTTCTGCCGTCGGCTTGCTGCAGCAATTGCGTGGCGTGTTCCAGCGTCTGGGCGCGCTGATATTCAAAAGCGGCGGCTTTCATGCGGCTTCCCTTTCTGTCATTGCCTGTGCTTTGGCATGCGCCAGTGCTTCCAGCAGACGATGGGGAGTCAATGGAGTTTCAGTAACTTCGGCCCCGAGCGAGCGGATGGCATCGTTGACGGCATTAAAAATTGCTGCCGGCGGCCCAATCGCGCCGCCCTCGCCGACACCTTTCATGCCGAATTCCGTGTTCGGGGAAAGCGTTTCCATGTGCTCGATGCGAAAATTGGGTAACTCGGTCGGCCCCGGCAAAATATAATCTGCCAAGGTCGACGTCAAGGGCTGGGCATTATCGTCGTACAGCACTTCTTCATAGAGGGCCGTGCCTATGCCCTGCGCCGCACCACCATAAGTCTGGCCTTCGACTACCATAGGATTGATCATGCGGCCGCAATCTTCAACTATCGCATAGTCGAGAATCTCGACATAGCCAATTTCAGGATCAACCGCCACCAGGCAAGCGTGGGTCGCATAGCTGAAGGCGCCGGTATCGACCTTGGGCTTGTAAGCCATGGTGGCTTCTAGCCCGCCCAGATCCACATCCTGCGGTAGGCGCTCCGGGTGCAAATACCAGGCGTTGGCGATTTCCTGCAAGCTCACGCTCTGGGTTCCGGCGACTACTGCGCCACGCTCCATGGTGACCGCATCCTCGGACTGCTTCAACAGATGCGCGCCGATTTTTTTTAATTTTGGCAACAAGGCTTTGCAGGTGACAGAAACCGCGCCGCCGGCCATGACAATCGCACGCGAAGCATAGGTGCCGGTGGAGAAGGGCGTATTGCCGGTATCACCGTGTATCACCTTGGTTTTTGCAATCGGCACGCCGAGAATTTCGTTGGCGATCTGTGCCAGCGTGGTTTCCATGCCTTGTCCGTGAGAATGCACGCCCACCCGCACTTCCAGTCCGCCATCCGGCGTCAGGCGGACGGTTGCCTGGTCGTAGCCCGGCACCAATGGCAAGCCCCATGACGCAAACACGGCGGTGCCGTGGGCCGACTGCTCGGTATACGTCGCAAAGCCAACGCCGACCAAACGGCCGTCCGCCTCGCCTTCAAGCTGGCGTGCGCGGATCTTGTCGAAGCCTATCATTTCAACGGCCCTCTTCAGGCTGGCCTGATAGTCGCCGCTGTCGTAAAACTTGTTGGCTACATTCCGGTAAGGCATTGCACTGGCCGGCACCAGATTATCGCAACGCACTTGCCATGGCTCGCGCCCGACCTCGCGCGCAATCGCATCCATCAGCAATTCCATGGCAAAGCACACACCGGTGCGCGCCACGCCGCGATACGGAAGAAAACCCGGCTTGTTGGTCGCCACGCAATCGGTGCGACAGCGATAACCATTAAACTCATAGGGGCCCGGCAAATTTCCGGTTGCCTGCCCCGGCTCCAGGCCGATGGTGAAAGGCCAGGCGGAATAAGCCCCGCCGTCGATGATGATATGTGCGTCAAGCGCCAGCAGACGGCCATTCTTGTCGGCGTAGGCCGTCATCTCATAGTGGTGCTGGCGCGCATTGGCGCCGGCGATCAAATGTTCGCGCCTGTCCTCAATGTAACGAAACGGCTTTTTGTAGGTCAGTGCCAGCCATGCGATACACAACTCTTCTTGCTGCAGCACGCACTTGTAACCAAAGGCGCCGCCAACATCGGGGGCCACTACGCGCACCAGGGCATGCTCGATACCGAGGCACTGCGCCAGCACGGTGCGTATCATGTGGGGTACCTGGGTCGCGGTATATACCACCAACTGGCCAAACTGATGATCCCAATAGGCCATTACGGCCTTGCCTTCCATCGGCACCATGCACTGGCGCGCCAGGTTCACTTTCTTCTTGACGATTACCGGCGCATTTTTTGAATGCTGGTCAAAGCCATTGTCCACGTTCATGGTCAGGAACAGGTTGTCGTCCCAATGATCGTGTACGCGCACGTCCTTGCGCGCCAGCGCGGCGAGGGCATTGGCCAGCGGCGGCAGTTCTTCCAGGTCCAGGCCTATCTGCTCCGCGATATCTTCCGCTTCCGCCCGTGACGGTGCAAAAGCAAGCGCCACAGGCTCGCCGACAAAGCGTACTTTTTCATGTGCCAGCGGCGGATGCGTGGAAGGCTTATAGGTTGGCAAGGCAGAATCGGCGACGATATCGCTGGCGCCGACCATGTCGGCACGCGTCACCACCTGCGCCACACTGCCCGCCGTTTTCTGAATACCGAGTATCTTCGCATGCGCCAAAGGGCTGCGCAAAAAAGCGACTTCCTGCAAGCCCGGCATCACCATATCGGCCACAAACCGGCCACGTCCGTGCAAATGGCGT
>JABDED010000085.1 GCA_013287275.1 Betaproteobacteria bacterium | reverse complement strand
GCAAACCCGGCCCGCGCATTATAAAAAAATCCAGCAGATACTTGCCGACATACAAGACCAGGCCGAGGGCAAGGTCAGTAAATGGATGCAAACCACATTTGATGCGAGGGAGATATCGTATGAACCCATGCTGCTGGTCACCGCTCCACCCAAGCGCAAACTGGCCTTCCGGCTGGACGATGTGCGCTACGAGGGTGTGATCGTGATGAGCAACTATCAACCGCTGATGACGCCGGCCAGGTAAATGCAGCGCGCAGCCTCACTTCATTGCGCTGCTGCAATGCGGTTCTTGTCAGTCTTGCGATCAAATCGCTGTCGAATTTTTTTACAAAGAAAATGCAATGTTTTCGGCGGGAACCGGTTTGTTGCTGTCGTAGGCAAACTCCACGTCTGGCCGCGTTGAAATCCTCTTCAATAGCATGGAATTTGCTTGCTGTTTTTACAAGCAGAAAAATCCGCTGGGACGCCGACTGCATGTGTCGCAGGTACTGCTTATTCCATTGATACAGGAGGAACATCATGCGTTTGAAATCCCTTGCACTAGCTCTCCCACTATTGTTATTGCTGGCCGTCAGCGCCCCGGGCCAGGCCGCAGTGATCGTACAAAATATCCCCAACCTCAGCCAGGACCTGGGCGATTTCACGCCATTCGACATCAACGCCTTGCCTTTCAATCCGGCCGTCGGCGTGTTGCAAAGCGTCAGCATAGAGATCATAGGCAAGTACACCCCGCAAACCGCCAACGACCTCGGGCCTTTTCCGGCGACCACCGACCTGACCACCCGGCTCTTCGTTTTTGCGGAAAACGGCGGCCCCACTACCAGCGTGATACTGGGCACCCAGGCCGGCGTGCCAGTAGTGCAGTCCGATCCCGGCTCGGCGGGAATCGCCACCGGGCTCAGCACGCCGGTGGACCAGTTGTTCAACCTGGTAGACCTGGCGGCTTTCGAGACCGGCATCCCGGGGTTGCAACTGCTGGTCGGCTACGGTTTCAGGACTGCCAACACCCTATCCGGCATAGGCGGCGCCTCCGACCTGACCTCGTTCGCAGGCAGCGCCATCCTTACCTATACCTATGACGTGCCGGAACCGGCGACCATGCTGATTTTTGCAGCCGGCCTCCTGGGCATCGCATGGAGCAGGCGTCGTTCGGCCTGATTTGGAAAAATACTCAACGGCGGCCTACCCGGGGCTTTCAACCCCGGCGCGCCATCGCTCGCTAGCTCTCCGGTCTGCTTGCGCGAAACGGGCAAGCGCATAGGCTTATCGATAAAAATCATGCTTTTCTGCAAATGATCGCTTGGCCCTTTCCTAAAAAGCAAAATCCGCCGCTGAAATCCTTGAAAACCAGGTAAAAACGCATCGCCGTGCAATGTGTTGTATCAGCGTACGGGAGACGCTACATTCGGACACAAAACCCGATTCGAGTTCGGCTATAAAATAGGTTTTCCTTACCAGAGAGCACATTATGTCCGCCGAACTATTCCAAGGATCCTGCCATTGCGGCGCCGTCAAGTTTGAAGTCCGCACCGCCCTGAACCCTGCAACCCGTTGCAATTGCAGCCTGTGCCGACGCCGCGGCGCACTGATGTCCGCCCCGTTTGAAGAGCAGGAACTGCGTATATTAAGCGGGGAAGATGCGCTGACGCTCTATCAGTTCAATACTCGTGCAGCCAGGCATTTCTTTTGCAAGCACTGCGGCATCTACCCATTTCACCAAACCCGGCTGATTCCCAAGCTCTGGCGCGTCAATATCGGCTGTCTGGATGGGGTTGACTCTTTTTCATTGGAAGCCAGCGTCGCCAATGGCGCTAGCCTGTCGGTAGTGGAGGACGCATGAAGCGCCTGTTTGCAATTTTCGCTTTTGTGGCGGGCGGCTTCAGCGCAGAACTGGCCAAGCCGATCAACTGTTCCCTGATCAACACCCGCGTGTCGAGCACCCGGCGCCGCACAGATTGAGCTGATAATGGACAACAAAGACCACATCCTGATCGTCGACGACGATAGAGAAATCCGCGAGCTGCTTGCCACCTACCTGGAAAAGAATGGCATGCGGGCGACAGCGGTTGCCGGCGGGCGTCAGATGCGCGCAGTCCTCGAAGAAGGTCCTGTAGACCTGATCGTGCTGGACCTGATGCTGCTGGGCGAAGACGGCCTGGTGCTATGCCGCGATCTGCGCGCGGGTAAATGGCGCGCCACCCCCGTGTTGATGCTCACCGCACTGGATGAAGAGACCGAGCGTGTGATTGGCCTGGAAATGGGTGCGGATGACTACCTGACCAAGCCGTTTGCAGTGCGCGAACTGCTCGCGCGCATTCGTTCCATACTGCGCCGGGCGCGCATGTTGCCGCCTAATCTAGAGCAGGCTGAAGTGGTGCAGATGATCAGCTTCGGAGACTGGCAGCTGGATACCATGGCGCGGCACCTTATCGACGCCAAAGGCACGATGGTCACGCTGAGCGGCGCCGAATATCGCCTGCTGAGGGTTTTTCTCGACCACCCGCAGCGCGTGCTGACCCGCGACCAGCTGTTGAATATGACGCAGGGCCGCGATTCCGATCTGTTCGACCGCTCCATCGACCTGCTGGTCAGCCGGCTCCGGCAGCGTTTGCAGGACGACGCGCGCGAACCACGCTACATCAAGACCCTGCGTAGCGAGGGCTATATTTTTTCAACGGCGGTAGCAATCCGTGAGTTAGAAAAATGAAGCCTGCACGCTGGAAGTGGTGGCCGCGCACCTTGTTTGCGCGCCTGACCCTGATTCTTTTTGCCGGGCTCTTACTGGCGCACGCCATGTCGTTCGCCTTGGTCTTCTATGAACGCACGCAAGCGTCGACTACCATGATGATAGGCTACATGGAACAAGACCTCGCGAGCTCCGTCGCGCTGCTGGACCATCTGCCTGCGGATGACAGGCAGCAGTGGCTGCCGCGCCTGGAGCGCCGCACTTACGGCTTCATCCTCGGGCCTGGCACTGCAGGGGTTGCGCCGGATGAACAGTTGTCGGCCCGGCTTGCCGCCTCCGTTGAAGAGGCAATCGGCAAGCGTTATAGCCTCACCGCTAACGCACTGCCTGGAGCAAATGAACATTTGCAGGTGCACTTGCAACTGTCCGATGGCGCCCCGCTGACCATCGACATCCGCCCCCGGCGCCTGCCTGTGTCGGCCTGGCTCCTGGCGGCGCTGTTTCTGCAATTGGCATTGCTGGCGCTATTTTCGTGGCTGAGTGTGAGGCAGGCTACGCGTCCCTTGTTCCAATTGGCGTCGGCGGCAGATTCACTCGGGCCCGACCTGGCCCCAACCCGCCTGCCGGAAGACGGTCCGATGGAAGTAGCGCGCGCAGCTACCGCTTTCAATGCCATGCAGGACAGGATTGCGAAATACATGACCGAACGCATGCAGATCCTGGCCGCCATTTCACATGATCTGCAAACTCCGATTACGCGCATGCGGCTGCGCGCCGATTTGATGGAAGATAGCGAGCACCGCGCCACGCTGCAGCGAAATCTCCTGGAAATGGAGACACTGGTGCGCGAAGGTGTTTCATACGCCCGCACCTTGCAAGGCACTGCAGAGCAACCGCTGAAGCTCGACCTGGATGCATTGCTTGACAGCTTGAGCTGCGATTATATCGACGCCGGCGAGAACGTTTCCCTTCACGGAAAAATAGCCGCTCCGCTGGTAACACGCCCGCATGCACTGCGCCGCATACTCACCAACCTGATCGACAATGCGCTGAAATTTTCAGGTGGCGCCGAGTTGTCGGTGTCGGCGCCGCAAGACGGCAAGGTCAGGATTTCCGTGCTGGACCGCGGCCCGGGCATTCCCGCCGACCGGCTGGAGGCAGTGTTCCAACCTTTCTACAGGCTGGAAACATCGCGCAACCGCAGCACCGGCGGCACCGGCCTGGGCCTTGCCATTGCGCGCCAGCTTGCGCTGGCGATGGACGCCAGCCTGACGCTGCACACCCGTCCCGAAGGCGGCCTGGAAGCGCGCCTTACGCTGCCGGCTGCCATCGACAAATGATGATGGTCCGGATCGCTTCGGCTATCCGGGCTGCCTCTTGTTGGCGGCAGCATCACATTGGCGGCAGCATCGCATTGCTGCTGCACCTCATTGCACTCATCCCCGCAAGACCCGCTGCCCCCCCTGCTGCGCTAATCAAATGAGCCTTTAGCCAGAGACTTTTTTTACACGCCGGCGCCGCATTTCTTTCGACACAATCTCGACATAATCTGGACAGAAGCGAGATACATGGCGCGGATACTATCTGTCACATCCGAATAGATCGGACGCAATAGAAATATTCACTTTTAATTTTTATATCAGGAATCATCATGACTCAACTCGACAAAGTACTGTACACAGGCAAGACCCACACTTCCGGCGGCCGCGATGGCGCGTCGCGCAGCTCCGATGGCCGCCTGGACATCAAGCTTTCCTCCCCCGGCACTTCGGGTGCCGGCACCAATCCAGAGCAGTTGTTCGCCGCCGGTTGGTCGGCCTGCTTCATCGGCGCGATGGGGCTGGCAGCGGGCAAAATGAAGGTCACCCTTCCGGCTGACCTGGCCGTCGATGCTGAAGTGGACCTGGGCACAAATGCCGGCGGCTACGCCCTCCAGGCGCGCCTGAATGTCAGCCTGCCGGGCCTGGAGCGCGAAGTCGCCCAGGCGCTGGTGGACACTGCGCACCAGACTTGCCCATATTCCAAACTGACGCGCGGCAATATCGATGTTGTGATTAAACTTGTGTAAATTCGCTGGTCTGAACCGAGCTGAACCGGTCTGAGCCGGGTCCGTCACGGACCCGGCCTGTCTTCGTAAACGGGAAGATTAGCTGTCGGCAAATTTTGTAGCTATTGCACTAGCTAATGCAATAAGAAAACCGCCTGGTTATCACTGCCGCTAATTAAGTGCACAAACTTCTTTTCGACAGCGGGGCCTGCCTCCATCCTGGAAGCAGGCCCTGTGTTCATTCTAATATCCGGCAACTTCGATGACCGCTTCGGCGAAGGCCTGGGGAGCTTCCTGTGGCAGGTTATGGCCGATACCGCCATTGATGGTCCGATGCGTATATTTTCCCGAGAATTTCTTGCGATAGGATGCGGGGTCTGCATGCGGTGCGCCGTTGGCATCTCCTTCAAGGGTGATCGTGGGCACGCGGATCACCGGGGCCCCGGCCAGCCGCCTTTCCAGCTCGTCGTATTGCGGCTCGCCCGCAGCCAGGCCCAGCCGCCAGCGGTAGTTATGAATCACGATGCCGACATGGTCTGGATTGTCCAAGGACGCTGCGCTGCGATTAAAGGTAGCAGCGTCGAAGTTCCACTTCGGCGAGGCAGTCTCCCAAATGAGTTTCGCGAAATCGCGCCGGTATTTGTCGTAGCCTGCCTGACCACGCTCGGTGGCAAAGTAATACTGGTACCACCAGTCGTACTCAGCCTTTGGCGGCAACGGGTGCTTGCCGCTTTCAAGATTGGTCATCAGATAACCGCTCACGGAGACCAGGGCCTTGCAGCGCTCCGGCCATAGCGCCGCAATGATGCAGGCCGTCCGCGCGCCCCAATCAAAACCGGCGATGCTTGCCTTCTGGATGTTGAGTGCGTCCATCAAGGCGATGATATCGAGGGCGACCACCGACTGCTGGGCATTTCGGAACGTCCCGCCGGAAAGAAAGCGCGTCGTACCGTGGCCGCGCAAATGCGGGACGATCACACGGTAACCTGCCGACGCCAGCAAAGGGGCGACATCGACAAAGCTGTGGATGTCGTAAGGCCAGCCATGCAAAAGGATGACCGCCGGACCGTCGGCGGGTCCTGCTTCGGCATAGCCGACATTCAACAGGCCGGCATCGATCTGTTTCAGTGCACCGAACGAGGTATTCGCCCCCGGCCTGATCGTGGGCAGACCCGTGGATTTTTCCGTACTGGATTGCGCATACGCAGAACCTGCCATACCAAGCTGGGCGGCTGCTGCGGCCATGGTCGCAGCGCCAGTCGCAGCACCAAACAGGCGGCGACCATAGTTGATTTTTTCAGACATATGTCTTCCTTCAAAAAATTGAGAAAGGAGCTCCGGCAAGCACGGAGTTCTCCGGAGGCGTGTGGCCAGTGGAGATGCTAGGGCCCTTGTGTATCTGGAGTGTGTCATGCAGGCGGACTGATGCACGCCTGAGTGGCTGTGCAGTTCTTTGATAAAAATTAGAGAAATGCAAAGCATTAAAAAAGGAGGAGAGACAAGAAAGTTTTCTCGGAAAAAAATACTCCAATCCAAATTTCGGTGGATTTTTGTGTCCGAATGTACGCCGGCCCGGGGCGGATACAAAACATTGCACCGGCGCTAATGCGTGACACAAGCCAGATACGAGCGGGAGATTAAATACGGTCATGCCAACAAAAGGACCGCACCATGCATAACCTGATAGAAGCGCCGATTGCCCTGCTAGCCGGCGTACTCACCATCGCATCACCCTGTGTTCTTCCCATTCTGCCTATAGTCCTGGGAACTAGCATGCAACGCAGCGGCGGAGCTAGCCGGACTCGCCCGATTTTTATCGTCCTCGGATTTGTGCTGGCATTTGCGGCACTGGGCATGCTGCTGGCCAGCGTTTCTCAGTCTGCCTCCATCGCCCAGGATACTTTGCGCCTCGCCGGCGTTGCCATGCTGGC
Source organism: Betaproteobacteria bacterium (assembly GCA_013287275.1). Classification (GTDB taxonomy): domain Bacteria; phylum Pseudomonadota; class Gammaproteobacteria; order Burkholderiales; family Burkholderiaceae_D; genus Undibacterium. Next base: position 3,729 of record JABDED010000085.1, on the reverse strand, counting down.
GCTCACCGGTCTCTCCATGCTGTGGCGCCGCCCCTATGACTGGCTGATGGAAAATTTGAATGAGCGTATATCCAGCCTCGGCGCCAGAGCAGGAAACACAGGCTCCGGAAATTTGGGCGGATTCGTACTTGGCATGTCATTAGGTGCTGTCTGGACGCCCTGCGCCGGCCCCGTGCTCGCGTCCATCCTTGTGCTCGTCGCCAAGGCGCAAGACCTTGGCTGGTCCGCGGGTCTGCTGATGCTGTATGCGATAGGCGCGGGCATTCCCATGCTGGCAATTGCCTATGGCGGCCAGTTCATGACGGTGCGAGTGCGTTTTGCCGCGAACTATGCCGAGCGCCTGCAAAAGATCTTCGGACTACTGATCATCTTGACCGCATGTGCCATCTATTTTCAGTACGACACGCTGATTTATGCCTGGATATCCGATTTACTCCCCAACCTGAAAGGACTTTAAAATGAAATCCCTATTCAAATCCGCACTCGCAATAACTTTGCTATCCGCCGCAGCCGCACAGGCCCAGCCTGTAGCCAACGGCCCCCAGGCCCCTGAGTTTGCCGGGATAGAAAAATGGCTGAATACCGAACCCCTGAGCATGCAGCAACTGCGCGGGAAAGTTGTGCTGGTCGACTTTTGGACCTATACCTGCATTAATTGCGTGCGCACCCTGCCCTACGTTAAAAGCTGGTATGACAAGTACCAATCCCAGGGACTGGTCGTGGTCGGCGTACATACCCCGGAATATCCATTCGAGCGCTCTACCCAGAATGTGGCTGCCGCGTTGAAGAAATTCGATATCCGCTATCCGGTCGCCCAGGACAACCGCTATACGACCTGGAGCGCGTATAACAACCAGTTTTGGCCCGCCACCTATCTGATCAATAAAAAAGGACAGATTGTCTACACTCACTTCGGCGAGGGTAACTACCCGGAAACGGAAGCAGCGATACGCAATTTGCTCGCCCAGCCCGGTTGATATGCGAGGGACCGGATCCGGCGGAAAACGGCGCGCTCCGCTTTCGTGTCAGTCGAAGGAGATGACACGGTCTCCTTCGCCTGGCTTGCAGCCATCTGCTATCGGTGTCCAACCACGGTGTACCACGATTTGCCGCTCGTCATGGCATACCTCGATGCGTTCACTGCCGGGAACACGCTCCCGAACGAAGGCCTCGACAGTCGACGGCAAGCTGACCTTTAGCTTCATCGCAAGACGGTCGTCTTCCGGATGATCGTCCAGATGCAGCAAGGGTACAAATATTGACGCGAACATCAACGCGTGTGAGCCGACTTCCACAGGTTCGGGTGCATAATTCGCCTCCTGCAGCCAGTGCTGGGCACGCCCACGCAAGCCGTCGCCATCGGCCAAATCGCCCCAGGCCACGGCGAGCATTTCCATCACCCACTGATTGCAGTTCTGGTAGCGCGTGCTAAACGGGTAAGAGTTGGCGCTGTAGCTCGCGGCCAGCAGATGCAAGGCGACCGGGGTATCCAGTGACGCGCGCTGCAGCGAGCTTGCCTCGTCCGCCGGTAACTTCACGATAGAGACATAGGCCAGCGAAGTATCGTCGATGCCGGTGACAAAACCGGGGATGCCCTGGTCGTAGATCCGCGGCCGCTCTTCATCGCAGGCGTAGTAGAGCTGCCGGGCCGACCAGCCTCCGCCGGCGTCACGCCAGGTTACGGCGGCGTGCGAGTAGCGGATGTTGAAACGGGAGAGATCCAGTCCCGAGCGGCTGATCAGTGCCGCGCTGTCGCCCTGTGCATTGAGTTCATCGCGGACCGCGGCGGCAAATTGCAGCGAGCGGTCTTGCTGGCCGGCTGTAAGCGGCTGGGTGCGGTCGCAAAAAGCCGAAGAAGTTGAAGTACCTGATGAACCCGGCTGCGCCTGGGCTACGCCGGCGAAGAGTGCCGTTGCAAGTGCAAGTGCGCAGCCAACTTTCACAGGCTCACCGGACGCGCAGCGAGATCGTTATACCATTCGTCCTTGAGTACGAGATAGAAAGCTTCCCTGGTATCGCTACGGGCGAACTCAAACCCATATACGCGATTCCGCGCATGCACCAGGTCGCCTCGACCCAGGTTCTGTTTATCGAAAATGGCTTGCGGCAGGTCCAGCACGATTTGCTGGTGCGACTCGTCGGCTTGCATCGTGACGCGGGTGATGCCGGCACGATCGGGCGCTTTCGCCAGTTCAATGATGCGATAGTTGCCGTCGGCGGTCTTATCGTGGCCGGTCGAACTATTGCTTGATCCGCGGAATGAGTCAGAAATACTGCCGCTAGAGGCCGAACCTGCGCTGGAAGCAGAGGACGCAAAACTCTCTGCGCGCGCATGTAAGCTCATGCTCACGGCCGCGGCGAGGAAGGTGACGCGAAAAATTAGTGGAAAGCTCATTGAATACTCCTTGAGTGTGAGAAATAATTTACGGGTAAAACAGCCAGCAATATGCATGGCAATGGATTTGATCGGAGCGTTCCGGGGATACTTATTGTAAAGTCATATCAAGAACGGCTCCCGCTGGTTAAACCGCTAATAGGACGAATACCATCCGGTTTGCCTCCACGCGACAAGCCGGCACTGGTGACCTGAGTTTGCAATTCGGGTGCGACAGTCTCGCCTGAACCGGCAGCCCGGTCAACGGGTGCTCCAGCCCCTGACCGCTGCTGTCCACCCAACGGCAGGGACCCGCTCCAATGTGCCTCCAGCGCCCTATTATAAATGGCCAGCTCATCCTGGGCAGGCGTGCGCTGCCAACGTTCTCCTGGCAAAAGACCCCAGATAGATCAAGCGTATCGGTGGCGGGGTATTAAGAGAGGCCGGCATACAGCCGAGCCGGATCCAATATCCTGTACGTCGCCAATATTATCAAAAAGATAATTACTCTCAGCCCCGCCTCACACAGAGACGTAAACAAGCGTTGCAGTGGAAGGCCAGCGGCAACAAATCCGTCATAAATACCTGATTATTAAGAAAAATTTAATTTATCTTATTTTCTATCCTTGAAAAACCCCACCCTCGCCCCTATAATTAGCACTCGTCGGGAGAGAGTGCTAACAGTCTTTTCCTTGGCTAAGAGGCTGTTATCAGCCTTCTAGAGAATAATCCTATGTCTTTGGCAACGTTGCGGTTCATTCCCATGCAAGCGCAACACAAAGCCATATATTGATTTTTGTTAAACCATAGCTAATTTAAGGAGCTTGTATGAATCTTCGTCCTTTGCATGACCGCTTGATCGTCGAACGTCTGGAACAAGAAGAAAAAACTGCATCCGGTATCGTTCTCCCTGGCGCCGCCGCTGAAAAACCGGACCAAGGTCGCGTTCTGGCAGTTGGCGCGGGCAAATTGCTCGACGACGGCAAAGTACGTCCTCTGGATGTCAAAGTTGGCGATCTCGTATTGTTCGGCAAATATTCTGGCCAGGCTGTCAAAGTTGATGGCAAGGAAGTCCTGGTTATGCGCGAAGAAGACGTCTTCGCGATCGTACAGAAATAATTTGCGGCCCTTGTGCGCTGGTTCGCATCAGGGCTCATCCGTATCTACCTTTTAAGCAATCTGGAGATTTGACATGGCAGCTAAGCAAGTAATTTTCGGCGACGACGCACGCGCCAAGATCGTTAACGGCGTGAACATCCTCGCCAACGCAGTTAAAGTAACACTGGGCCCTAAAGGCCGTAACGTTGTTCTGGAGCGTTCTTTCGGCGCGCCTACAGTCACCAAGGACGGTGTAT
>JABDED010000084.1 GCA_013287275.1 Betaproteobacteria bacterium | reverse complement strand
AATCTGTGAGAATATTCTCGGATAATTACTTATAAGATATGTCGCAGTGCAGCAAAAATAATCATTGACGAATTAGTACGGTCGTACAAAAATCGAGTCGAAGTCACCAATAATAAAGAGCAGCGCATTAAATGTACTAGCCAAAATTAAAAACTTCAGGAGACCAGATGTCGCAGTATCAGAAAAGCCCGTTGATGGGGCAGATGATGGGGCAGCCGTTGCTTATTTCAAGCATCATCCAGCATGCAGACAAGAATTTTGGCAGCAATGAGATCGTATCGCGCCGCGCTGAAGGGGACATCCACCGCTACACCTACAAGGAATGCCACCAGCGGGCGAAAAAACTGGCGAACGCGTTTAAGAAACTGGACATCAAGATCGGCGACCGTGTCGGCACGTTGGCGTGGAACGGCTATCGCCACTTAGAGACTTATTACGCCGTCTCCGGTTCCGGCGCCGTGCTGCATACGCTCAATCCGCGTCTGCATCCGGAACAGCTCAGCTACATCATCAATCATGCAGAAGACCAGTACCTGCTGTTTGACATCACTTTCCTGCCCATCATCGAAGCAATTTCTGCGCACTGCAAGACCATCAAGGGTTTTATCATGATGTGCGATCGCGACAGGATGCCGACAGACGGCAAGGTCGCGAACCTGATGTGCTATGAAGACCTGATCGCGGAAAATTCCGATGATTTCGCCTGGCCGCTGTTTGATGAAAACTCGGCGTCCAGCCTATGCTACACCTCCGGCACGACTGGCAATCCCAAGGGCGCGCTGTACTCGCACCGTTCTACCGTGCTGCATTCATATGCGTCTGCGATGCCGGATAGTTTGAATGTGTCGGCCAGGGACTGCGTACTGCCCGTGGTTCCCATGTTCCACGTCAATGCCTGGGGCCTGCCTTATTCGGTGCCGATGACGGGCGCCAAGCTGGTATTTCCCGGCGCCGCGCTGGATGGTAAATCGCTGTACGAGCTGTTCGAGCAGGAACAGGTCACTTTTTCTGCCGGCGTACCTACTGTCTGGCTGGGCTTGCTGACCTATGTCGCACAAAATAATCTGAAATTCTCCAGCTTCAAACGCACCGTGATCGGCGGCTCCGCCTGTCCGCCGGCGATGATGAAGACCTTGCGCCATACCTACGGCGTGGAAGTGGTGCATGCCTGGGGCATGACCGAGATGTCGCCGCTGGGCACCACCGGCACGCTGCAGACCAAGCACCTGGCTTTGCCGGAAGAGCAGAAGCAGGCAGTCCTGGAAAAGCAGGGGCACGCGGTTTACGGTGTCGACATGAAAATCGTCGACGACGCTGGCACCGAGCTGCCGTGGGATGGAAAGACCTACGGTAACCTGCTGGTCAAGGGCCCTTGGGTAGTGAGCAGCTATTTCAAAAATGAAGGCGGCGACGTATTGCAGGATGGCTGGTTCCCGACCGGCGACGTTGCCACGATAGATGCTGACGGCTACCTGCAGATTACCGACAGGAGCAAGGACGTCATCAAATCCGGCGGCGAGTGGATAGGCACCATTGATCTTGAAAACGTCGCCATGGGGCATCCTGCAGTGCTGCAGGCAGCTTGCATAGGCGTGTTCCATCCGAAGTGGGACGAGAGGCCTTTGCTGCTGGTCGTGAAGAAGCCGGGCGTGGAAGTGGAAAAGCAGGAGCTGCTTAAGTTTTACGAAGGAAAGATAGCAAAATGGTGGACCCCGGACGATGTCGTCTTCATCGACGCACTGCCTCTGGGAGCAACTGGCAAGATACTAAAAAACAAGCTGAGAGAACAATTCAAAGAGTATAAATTACCGACAGCATAACTCTCAGAGGGAAGCAGTACAGCTTTAAACGTTAGGTGTTTCAAAGCAATAAAAATAGTTGTTCCAGCATAGCTTGCGCCGGACCGGTTATTAATAAAATAAATCCCATCAATGAGGAATTGGAGTGAGACAAATGAAATTTCAATTACGTGCACCAGTTGTAGCAATTGCTTTTGCCTTGGCAGCCCCGGTTGTTATGGCCGACACCATCAAGATTGCCTATATCGACCCTTTGTCAGGACCGTTTGCGCCGGTAGGCCAGAACATCCTGAACTCATTCCAGTATGTTGTCGATGAAGCCAATGCCAAGAAATGGGCCGGCGACAACAAATTTGAAGTAGTCGGCTTCGATAACAAGGGCAGCCCGCAAGAGTCACTGAGTGTGCTGAAAACCGTCATTGATAAAGGCTTCCGCTATATCACCCAGGGTAACGGTTCCGGCGTCGGCCTGGCGTTGCTGGATGCGGTCAATAAATATAATGAACGTAATCCAGGCAAGGAAATCCTGTACCTGAACCACGCGGCGGTCGATCCCGACATGACCAACAGCAAGTGCAGTTTCTGGCATTTCCGTTTTGATGCCAACTCCGATATGAAGATGGAAGCCCTGACCACGTATATGGCGCAGGACAAGAACATCAAGAAGGTCTATATCATCGGCCAGAACTATTCTTTCGGCCACCAGGTGACCCGTGCCGCCAAAGAATACCTGGCGCGCAAACGTCCTGATGTGCAAATCGTTGGCGATGACTTGCATCCTATTGGACAGGTGAAGGATTTCTCGCCGTATATTGCCAAAATCAAGGCTTCCGGCGCCGATACCGTGATCACCGGCAACTGGGGTGCCGACCTGGCCCTGTTGATCAAGGCCGCCAAAGACGCAGACCTGAAAGCCAACTTCTATACTTACTACGCTGCGACGACAGGCGTGCCGACTGCGATGGGCACTGCCGGTGTGGACAGGGTCAAATATGTCGGCTACTGGAACGCCAACAACGAGACCTATTCCGGCAAGGATATCGTCGAGGGCTTCAAGACCAAATACAAGGACGATTACTACTCGATGGCGACCTACACCATCATCGCTGCGATGGCGCAGGCTGTAAAACAAGCCAAGTCCATCGAGCCGATGAATGTGGCGCTGGCGCTGGAAGGGGCGAAGATCAAGAGCTTGAACGGCGAAGATGTGATGCGCAAAGTGGATCACCAGATCCAGCAGCCTTTGTACATCGCCACTTGGGTAAAAACCAATGGCAAGGATGTGAAGTTTGACCAGGAAAATACCGGCCTGGGTTGGAAGACCAATCAAAAGATTGATGCCTTCATTGCGACCCAGCCTTCTTCCTGCCAGATGAAGCGTCCAGGCTAATCTAGCTCCGCACGAGAGAGTCACACTTTTTGTGTACTCTCTTTTTTTGTACTAGAAAATAGTACGATCGTTCAAGAATTTTAATAAGGATCTCGCTGTGGAATTCACACTGATCACCTTGCTGAACGGAGTCAGTTACGGCCTGCTGCTGTTTATGCTTTCGTCGGGACTGACGCTGATCTTCAGCATGATGGGCGTACTTAATTTTGCCCATGCAAGTTTTTACATGCTAGGCGCGTATTTCGCCTATGCCATCAGTGTCAAGTTCGGCTTTTGGCCCGCACTGTTTATTGCGCCCATGCTGGTAGGTTTGCTCGGCGCGCTGGTGGAACGCTATGGACTGCGCTCGGTGCACAAATACGGGCATATCCCGGAGTTGCTGTTTACCTTTGGCCTGTCTTTTGTGATTGTCGAACTGGTGCAGCTGATATGGGGGCGCTCGACGGTGCCTTATCCTATTCCCGCGCAGCTGGACGGACCTTTATTCACCCTGTATACGACGACTTTCCCCATGTATCGCGGCTTCATGATGCTGGTAGCCCTGCTGATGCTGGCCTCCATTTACCTGCTGCTGACACGCACCAGGATAGGCCTGGTGATACAGGCAGCGCTGACCCATCCGGATACGGTGGAGGCGCTTGGGCATAATGTGCCACGCGTATTCATGTTGGTGTTTGGCGGCGGCTGTGCACTGGCCGGCCTGGCCGGCGTGGTGGGTGGCAATGCCTTCGTGACCGAACCGGGCATGGCGGCAACCCTGGGCAGCATTATTTTCGTGGTGGTTGTGGTGGGCGGCATGGGCTCGCTGGCGGGAGCCTTCGTAGCATCCTTGCTGATCGGGGTAGTGCAAACCTATGCAGTGGCGCTGGATTATTCATTCATGTCGCTGCTGGCTAAAATAGGTACGCAAATCACGCCGGCCACCCCAGGATACCCGTTGTTGAGCCTGACGATAGCGCAAACCGCGCCTATCCTGCCTTACCTGCTCCTGGTTCTTATCCTTATCTTCCGGCCAAAAGGTTTGCTGGGTACACGCGAAGGATGAACATGACAACTACTCTCAAATATAAACCTCTCAATCTCTCGCGCTGGATCATCTGGACCAGCTTCGCACTTTTGCTGATTATTGCGCCGCTGATATTCAGCAAAGGCGGCTCCTTGTCCCTGCTGTCGCAAATGGGCACGGTGATGATCTTCGGGCTTTCCTACAATATGCTGCTGGGGCAGGGCGGCATGCTGTCTTTTGGCCACGCGGTATATTCGGGCCTGGGCGCATTCTTTGCCATCCATACGATGAACTTGGTGACCAATGGCGTCGTCAACTTCCCGATCACTTTGATTCCGCTGATAGGCGGCGTGGCCGGCATGTGCTTCGGCATTTTGTTCGGTTATGTGACGACCAAGAAATCCGGCACGACCTTCTCAATGATTACGCTGGGCATTGTCGAGCTGGTGTTTGCCTGCTCACTGATGTTCCCCAGCTTTTTCGGCGGAGAGGGCGGCATTTCCACCAATCGTGTCATCGGCCAGCCTTTCCTGGGGATTAGCTATGGACCGCAGATCCAGGTGTACTACCTGATTGCCTTGTGGCTGTTTGTCAGCACCATAGGCATGTATGCGTTCACGCAAACTCCGCTGGGTCGCCTGGCCAATGCGGTCAGGGATAATCCAGAGCGGGTGGAGTTCATCGGTTACGACACACAGTGGGTACGCTACATGACCCTGATCCTGTCGGCCTTCTTTGCCGGCATATCCGGCGGCCTGTCTGCGATCAATTTCGAGATCGTCAGTGCAGAAAACGTCAGTGCGCTGCGTTCCGGCAGCGTGCTGCTATTCACTTTCATCGGCGGGGTCGGCTTCTTTTTCGGGCCCATGATAGGCGCAGTGATAGGCATTTTCCTGAGCGTGATGCTGTCGGATTTCACCAAGGCGTGGCAACTGTATCTCGGTATATTTTTCATCGTGATCGTGATGTTTGCTCCGGGCGGCATAGCCAGCATATTGATGATGAATCTGCGGGTTGCCAAATTCGGCATGTTCAAGCGTATCTGGCCGGCGTGGTTTGTTCGTGCGCGTTTGGGAATTGTGCAGAAATGCACGCCGTTGACGATCAGTCCAGAGCCCCCATGCAAGGACAAGGACCTATGGTGAGGAATATCCGTAGCAAGGACATTACCTGAGACTGGGACGCTTCTTGCCTATCGTTTGCGTTTCGCCGGATTCCAGCACAAATCCTGCGCCGGGGTCGCGGCCCAGGACTTTGACAAGGTAAGGCATCACCTCACGCAAGGTCGCTTCCAGCGTCCACGGCGGATTGATGATAAACATGCCGCTGCTATGCAAGCCGAAACCGTCGGGCGAAGGGCCGCTGATGGACAGCGTCACATTCAGCCAGCCATTGGCGGGAATGCGCTTGAGCCTTTCGGGCAGCTGCCTGGACTCGGGCCGGTTCAACACCGGATACCAGACCGCATAAGTGCCGGTAGGAAAACGCTTCAACGCGTCTTCCAGCGTTTCCTTGACACGGCGATAGTCATCCTTCACTTCGTAAGGAGGATCGATCAGCACCAGGCCGCGGCGCGAAGGCGGCGGCAGCAAGGCTTTCAGGCCCTGGAAGCCGTCGCCGGCAGCGATAATGGTGCGCTTGCCGCGAGTAGTCGCGCGCTGCCCCTGCGCTTCCTTATGTGCATCCAGGCGCTGGAAATTTTCACTGAGTATCTTGATTTCGCTGGGATGCAGTTCAAACAAACGCAGCCTGTCCTGCTCGCGCAGTATCTTTTCTGCGCAATAAGGGGATCCAGGGTAGTAGCGCATTTTGCCGCTGGGATTCATCTCCTTGACCAGGTCTACATACTCTGCCAGTGCGGCCGGCAAGTCCTTACGGTCCCACAGCGGCGCAATACCGGTTTCGTACTCCGCGTTCTTGCTGGCATAGCCGCCATCCAGCGCATACAGGCCGGCGCCGGCGTGCGTATCTATATAAGTGTAGGCAGTATCTTTTTGCGCCAGGTAGTTGAACAGTTGTATCGTGACAAAATGCTTGAGTACATCAGCATGGTTGCCAGCGTGAAAAGCATGGCGATAGCTCAGCATGGCTGGGGAATTCCTATAAAAATCGAAGTATGAGATGGATGCTTGGCAGAGCTTGTTTCGTCAACACCGGAACGATGCGCGGCAAAACATGTTCTTGTCGCTTTTTGCTCGCGAAAACAAGTCATCAAGGCGGGATACCGGATTTTAACCTTATTTGGGCCATAACTGCCAGAAATACAGCGTTGACGCCGCCAGACCCGGCTCCATGACAGTATCGGGCCGGAGCTTTAGTAACGAAATGCTACGACAGACTTTTAAGCGACGCGCTTGCCGACGATGATCAGGTCCCGCTCAATACCGTCCAGATTGGCCACCTTGGGCATGTTGGCCCAGGTTTCAAAGCCGAATACCTCAAACAGTTTGAGGCTGGGGGTGTTATGTCCAAAGATAAAGCCCAGCAGCGTATGCACCTGTATCTTGGGCGCATAGGCGATAGCCTCAGTCAGGAAATACCGCCCCAGCCCTTTGCCGCGAGCATCTTCATGCAGGTAGATGGACAGTTCGGCGGTGCCGGAATAGGCTGGCCGGCCGTAAAAATTGGAAAACGACAGCCAGCCGAGTATCTTGCCATCCTGCTCTATGACCCACAGGGGCCGCCTGGCTGGGTCGTGCTCGTCAAACCAGGCCAGCCGGGATTCCACCGGCACAGGCTCGGTATCGGCAGTGACCTGCCTGGAGGCAATGGTGGAATTATAGATATCGACAATGGCCGGCAAGTCGTCAAAACGCGCCAGCCTGTGCTCGGGCTTGAAAGTAGAAGTGATAAGGGACATATGGGATACGTTGTTACAGGGTATGGGTTGCCCGTGACGAGCGAAGCGCTGCTCCCAGCAGCTCCTCTACCCGCAATTTGATCCTGACGCCGCTTTCGTCATCCGGGAAATGCACGCCTATCCCCTGCGACTTGTTATTGCCGGCGCCGGCGGGAGTAATCCAGGCGACTTTGCCGGCAATCGGATATTTATTCGGGTCGTCCAGCAAGGTCAGGATCAGGTAGATTTCTTCGCCGAGGCGGTAGGATTTATTGGTAGGAACAAAAATGCCGCCATTCTTCAGGAAAGGCATGTACGCCGAATACAGCGCGGCCTTTTCCTTGATTGCCAGCGAAAGTACGGACGGCCTTGCCGGCGCGGGCGTCACTGGCGTGGTGGTATCTGGTGTATCAGCCATAAGCAAGCTTTCAATGGAAAAGCGCCGAATAATCCAGCAGCATGTCTTCTATAAATAGTTTAGCAGCCAGAGGATGGCTGGCAATAGCCTGCCGCTCGTCGGTATTCCTGATCACCTGCAGCAACTCTGTGCTGCCAGCGCGACCTGCCAATACTGCCAACTCCTTCTGATAGCGAGGATAATACCGGATTCTGCCGGTTTGTTTGCAAGAAAAAATATCGTACAGCCAACGTTGCATCCACGATACGGTCGTCGGCACATCCATCTTTTGCATTTTTTCCGCAATTTTCAGGCTCGACTCCGGGCCCGGCTTGCATAGCTGGCGCAGAAAATCGTCTAGTTCCGTCCGGCTCTCGGACTGCGACATTTCCAATGCAGCCAACGGTGATCCACCCTGCTGCGCCAGCCATACTTCCGCATCGCTGACGTTCTGCGATTTCAACCAGGCCAGCGCGTCAGCGCTGTCCGGCATGCCCAGTCCGAACTTGTGGCAGCGTGACAAAATAGTCGGCAACAACCTGTCCAGGCTATTCGACACCAGCACAAAAACGGTATTTTTACTCGGCTCTTCCAGCGACTTCAGCAAGGCATTGGCGGCCGGAGTATTCAAGGCTTCCGCCGGGTACAAAACGATCACCCGGCGCCCCGAACGGTGGGTGGAAAGATTCATGAAATCCGTCAGCGCGCGGACCTGGTTGATCACGATTTCCTTGGAAGGCGCCTTGGCCGATTTGGCCGTCTTCTTGTCGCTCTCCGCTTCGCCTTCCGCGCCGGCAGACTCTTCCTCATCCAGCAGTTCCGGGCGGACGCGGCGATAATCCGGATGACTGTATTGCACGAACCAGCCGCAGGATAAACAATGCCCGCAGGCGTGCCCGCCCTGCTCCGGCGTTTCGCACAACAGCGATTGCGCAAAATGTTCGGCAAACAGCGTCTTGCCTATGCCTTCCGGGCCATGCAGCAGGATCGCGTGCGGCAGGCGCTCACCGAATTGCTGCAATTGCTGCCAGGCCGATTGCTGCCAGCTGAACAAGGGATTGGTCATCGTCTATGCAATCCCGTTATGCGGCACGCTGGCGTGCGATCAGTTGCGAAATGAGCCGGTCCAGCAATTGCCGGATCTCCGGGATCGGACGGGTCGAGTCTATCACCTGGAACCTGTTCGGGAATTCGGCGGCGCGGCGCAGATATTCCGTCCTGGCAGCGTCAAAAAAATCGGCCTTTTCCTGCTCGAACTTGTCTTGCACGCGCGTAGCATCCAGGCGCTCACGCGCAACTTCCAGCGGCACGTCGAACAGCAAGGTCAGGTCCGGCTGCAACTCCGCATGCACCCACTGTTCCAGCGCATTCAGTTTTTCCAATGCAAGCTTGCGGCCGCCGCCCTGGTAGGCAAAGCTGGAATCGGTAAACCGGTCGGAGATGACCCAGTCGCCGCGCAGTAAGGCAGGCTCTATCACCTGGGCCAGGTTTTCCCTGCGGGCCGCAAACATCAGCAAGGCCTCGGTTTCAAGATGCATTTTTTCATTCAGCACCAGGTCGCGCAGGCTTTCGCCCAGCGGTGTGCCGCCTGGCTCCCTGGTGCTGACGACATTGATATCGTGCCGCTTGATCAAGTCGATCACATAGGCGATGTGCGTGGACTTGCCAGCGCCGTCTATACCTTCAAAAGTAATAAATTTACCTGACTGCTTCATTCAAATTCCATTTCTTGTGCCGCTTTTTAACGCATCGCTGTCTGTCTGCGCGAACGCCGGCAATTATCTTTGTCATCTTCCAGCCTGACGCCGGTATTGCTAGCGCTGGTACTGATTCACTGCCCGGTTATGCTCAGTCAGATTATCGGAAAAATGACTGGTTCCATCCCCTTTCGCCACAAAGTAGAGCGCACTGGAGTCGGCCGGATTCAGTGCCGCCGAAATCGACGCTATCCCCGGCAGGGCAATCGGCGTAGGCGGCAAGCCTGCCCTCGTATACGTATTGTAGGGGGTATCGGTCAGCAAATCACGCTTGTAGATCTTGCCCTTATACGCATCCCCCATGCCGTAAATCACGGTGGGATCGGTTTGCAGCAGCATCCCCGCTTTCAGGCGGTTGATAAATACCGCCGCAACCAGGCTGCGCTCGGATTGCTGACCTGTTTCCTTTTCAACAATGGATGCCATCGTCAAAGCCTCATACAGGTTCTTGTATGGCAGCGCCGGGTTTCTCGCACTCCAGGCGTCGTTCAAGCGTTTCAGCATCGCAGTATGCGCTTGTTGATAAATTTGCAAATCGCTGCTGCCCTTGGCAAATAAATACGTGTCCGGAAAAAACAGGCCTTCCGGCCATTTATAGTCCGTATCTATTTTTTTCATCAGCTCCTGGTCGGACAAGGCGGCAGTGTCGTGCTTGATTGCCGGGTGGGCGTCGATCAGCTTGCGCATCTGCTGGAAAGTCCAGCCTTCTATGATGGCAATCGTCGCTTGCGAAAACTCGCCGTTCGCAATTTTATCCAGCAGCCTGAATGGGGAAATGCCCGGCTCCACTTCATAAGAGCCGGCCTTCAGCCTGGCGCCTTTCCCGCTGCTCCGTACCAGCAACTCAAACAGCAGCGGATTCTGCGGAACGCCGGCCTCCCTGATTTGAGAAGCCAGGCTGCGTACGCTGCTGCCGGGCCTGATGCTGAAATCTATCGCTTTGTCTGATTGATGTATGGGCTGCGATGCCCAATATACGAGTCCCGCTGCCGCTGCGATGAAGAGCAGTATCGATAGTAAAAATAGTTTTTTAAGAAAAGCCATGCAAATCGGTTTCAAACGTAAATTTTGTGGCGCTACTATAATCTGTGCAACAGCATCTGCCCGGTGCCCATTCGACAAGCCCAAAACAACAATGGGCAAGAGCGTAATGATACTGGGTTATTGCGTAACACCACAGGATTATGAGAGAAAAGATGACGACTTGGCAGCAATTCCTGGCGCTACACGGCGCCCAGGCATCGACGGAAGACGGCGCGGATATCAACGGATATGAGCCCGCATGGAAGAATAACAGCCTGCAGACAGGCTTCGTAGCGCCGCTGACCGACCTGGGCCTGATTCATGTTCACGGCGACGACGCTGCCAGCTTCCTGCATAGCCAACTAACCAGCGACATCGAAGGCCTGGGCATCGATGAGGCAAGGCTGGCTGCTTATTGTTCACCGAAAGGCCGCATGATGGCCAGCTTCTTGAGCTGGAAAACCGCGGACGGCATCTTCCTGCAATTATCGCGCGCGATACAAGCGCCGATCCAGAAGC
>JABDED010000083.1 GCA_013287275.1 Betaproteobacteria bacterium | reverse complement strand
ATTCTTGGGCTTGCCGGCAAAGGCGCCGTTCAAATCCACCAGATGCAGACGTCGCGCACCTTGTTTTAACCAGTGCCGCGCCATTTCGGCGGGGTCTTCGGAAAATACAGTGGCTTGGTCCATATCGCCTTGTTTCAGGCGAACACAGTGACCGTCTTTCAGGTCGATGGCAGGGATGAGCAGCATGGCTGAATGGGATACTTATGAAGTTAATGAGTTTGACTATATAAAATCGTCGGCTTGGCTGGATCTTGAAACGATAAATCTCAGGCTAGGGATTCCAGTGTACAAAATTTTTATAAAGTTGCAATCCGGCAGCAGCACTCTTTTCCGGGTGAAACTGGGTCGCGAAAATATTGTCCCTAGCCACGGCGCACGCAAACGCCGTGCCGTAGTCGGTGACGCCCACAGTATGGCTGGATTCTGCCGGCATCGCATAATAGCTGTGTACGAAATAAAAATAGCTTTGATCGGCGATATCCTGCCACAGCGGATGGACTTTGCCCTGATGCACCGCCTGCTGCACCCGGTTCCAGCCCATTTGCGGCACCTTGTAACGGGAGCCATCCGGCTGCAACTGGCCATCCAGCTGGAAGCGTAGCACTTTGCCGGGCAATAATCCCAGGCCGGGGGTATCGCCCTCCTCGCTCAGCTCAAACAGCATCTGCTCACCAACGCAGACGCCGAACAGCGGCTTGTTCAGCGCAGCTTCCAGCACCGCCTCCTGTACACCGGACTCGCGCAGGCTGCGCATGCAGTCATGCATCGCCCCCTGGCCCGGCAACACGATGCGGTCGGCATCCCGGATATCGGCGGGTTCGCCGGAAATACGCACGTCGGCTTCCGGGGCAACGGCGCGCAGCGCTTGCGCCACCGAGCGCAGGTTGCCCACACCGTAATCGACTACAACAATTTTTTTCATGTTCAGATAATAAACTGTCAAAGCGCACTGTCAACGCACAGTTGCGGCTCTATGAAACTCCGGCCTACAGGCTGCCTTTGGTGGAGGGTATGGTTCCCGCTGCGCGCACATCCAGCTCCGCCGCCATACGCAACGCGCGGCCAAAGGCCTTGAATACGGTTTCGCATTGGTGATGGGCGTTTTCGCCGCGCAGATTGTCGATATGCAGCGACACCAGCGCATGATTGACGAAGCCTTGGAAAAATTCATGGGTCAGGTCGACATCAAATCCGCCTATCATCGAGCGCTTGAAAGGGACGTGGAATTCCAGGCCAGGACGGCCGGAGAAATCGATGACGACCCGCGACAGTGCTTCATCCAGCGGCACGTAGGAGTGGCCGTAGCGGCGTATGCCTTTTTTGTCGCCGATAGCGATCGCAACAGCCTGGCCCAACGTAATGCCTACATCTTCCACGGTGTGATGTGCATCGATATGCAAGTCGCCGTCGGCCTCGATTTCCAGGTCGATCAGACCATGCCTGGCGATCTGGTCCAGCATGTGGTCGAGGAAAGGGACGCCCGTATTGAGCTTTTGTTTTCCGGTGCCATCCAGATTGATCGCAACACGAATCTTGGTTTCGTTGGTATTGCGGCTTACTTCGGCGGTGCGTTGGGCTTGCATGATAGGTAGAAGACTAGGTTCTTGGTACGAGTTTAACACCAATGCAGTGCAGTGCGTGTCTGCACTTCATCAGGGCATGTCAGAGCATCAAACGGATACAGCCAGCGCATCCAGCAGGAAAGCATTCTCTTCCGGGGTACTGACCGTGATGCGCAGACAGTTTTCCAGCAGACTATGCATTTTACCCACATTTTTGACTAAAATTTTATGTTCAAGCAATTTAACAAATGCTTGTTCGGCATCCGGTACGCGAACCAGCAGAAAATTTGCCGCCGATGGGAACACGGTCACCCCTGGCAAAGCCGCCAGCGCTGCCGCCAACTTGCCTCTTTGCTCACGTAATTGGGCAGCCTGCGCATCCAGCACGTGCACATGCCGCAACACAAACTCCGCCGCGGCCTGCGTCAGTACATTGATATTGTAGGGCGGACGGACCTTTTCAAACTCTGCCATCAGGCCGGCACTGCCCGACATATAGCCGAGCCGTATGCCGGCCAGGCCCAGCTTGGAAACGGTGCGCATCACAACCAGGTTGGTAAAATCCGGCAATAGTGGCATGAAACTGGTTTGCGCAAACGGCTGGTAAGCCTCGTCCACGACCACCACGCCGGTATCGCCGACCGCGGTAATAATTTCCAGCATGGCATCCTTGTCGAACAGATTGCCGGTCGGATTATTCGGGTAAGCCAGGTAAACAATGGCAGGCCTGTGTTGCGCAATCGCCGCCAGCATCGCCGGCTTATCCAGGCCGAGGTCGGCTGCCAGCGGCACGCCGACAAATTCCATGCCGGCAAAGCGCGCCGACATCGCATACATCACAAAACCCGGCAGCGGCGCCAGCACCTTGGCGCCGGGCCGGGCACAGGCCACCGAGATCATAGAGATCAGTTCATCCGAGCCATTGCCCAGCACCACCTCGTATCCCGCCGGCACGCCCAGCTTGTCGCTGATCGCCTGCTTCAGCGCCGCATAGGAAGGGACAGGATAGCGGTTCATCGCCACATCCGCCAGATGTTGCGCCAGTTGCTGCTTTAACTCGTCCGACAGCGTGTAAGGGTTTTCCATAGCATCCAGCTTCACAAAGCCGGATGAGTCTTGGACGTGATAGGCAGACAGGCTGCGTATCTCGGGACGAATGATGTTTTCTATCAGGGACAAAATATGCTCCGCGCCGACAACAATTGCCGGCATTAAATATTTTTGGAAGCCTGCCGCGCGGCCGCTTCCTGGACAAGTAATCAAGAGCTTCGGTTCGCCCTCGTCAAGCTGCGCAGGCTTCGATAAAGCCTCTGCAACCCCTGGTGCCCGGGATTCCCGGGAAATGTCTTGCTTGCGGCCACTGAGCGGCTCAGGCCACTCCCAGCTCGCCTTCCTGCTCCGGTCCATCGTCCAGCAAACGCTGCTCTATCATCGCGCAATATTCGGGATTCAGCTCAAAGCCTACATAGTCCCGGCCGCAATGCCTGGCTGCCACCGCCGTCGTGCCGCTGCCCATGAAAGGGTCCAGCACCACGCCGCCGGCAGGGCAGGACGCCTTGATGATGCGCTCTATGATTTCCAAAGGTTTCTGGGTCGGATGCTCTTCTCGCTCAGGGTGTTCCCTGTGCAGACGGGAAACGCTCCATACATCCTTGGGATTGAAGCCCATTTCCAACCACTTCGCGCCTTCAAAGATTTTGCGCGACCTGGCTTTCTTGGTTTCGGCATCATAGGGGATGCGAATCGCATCCAGGTCAAAATGATAATCCTTGGCCTTGGCGAAAAAACCTATCGTGTCGTGCACCGACGAAAACTTGCGGGTGCTGCCGCCCATCGAAGGAACGCGCCGGTCCCAGATGATTTCATTGACCATGATCATACGCTGCTTCAACAGCACGAACACTTCCGGCGAATAGCGCCAAGTCAGGAAGATGTACAGGCTGCCGTTGGCCTTCAGCTTGGGCAAGGCCAGGTCTATCCACTGCTCCATCCACAGCAGGTATTCGGCGGATTCCAGCTTGTCGGAGTCATTGCCGT
This sequence comes from Betaproteobacteria bacterium, assembly GCA_013287275.1. Lineage (GTDB taxonomy): Bacteria > Pseudomonadota > Gammaproteobacteria > Burkholderiales > Burkholderiaceae_D > Undibacterium. Next base: position 7,346 of record JABDED010000083.1, on the reverse strand, counting down.
AATCCTTGCCCAGGCCATAAGGCGGATCGGCGACCAGCAGGTCCACGCTGCCGTCGGGAATGCGCGCCATGCCCTGCAGCGCGTCTTCGCAAAAAATCCGGTTACGCCAACTGGCGTCCACACTCTTCATTTCAGCCTGTATTCAGCGCTGCGGGCATGCGCCTGCAAGCCCTCGCCATAGGCCAGTTCCGCAGCGACCCTGCCCAGGGTTTGCGCGCCCTGTTCGCTGACATGGATGACACTGGAACGTTTCTGGAAGTCATACACGCCCAAGGGCGAAGAAAATCGCGCAGTGCGCGAAGTCGGCAATACGTGGTTGGGGCCGGCGCAATAGTCGCCCAGCGCCTCGGACGAATAGCGTCCCAGGAACATGGCGCCTGCATGGCGTATCAAATCAGCCCACTGCTGCGGATTCTCGGCCGAGATTTCCAGGTGTTCAGCCGCAATATCGTTGGCAATCTCGCAGGCCTGCTGCATGTCCCTGACCTTGATCAGCGCGCCGCGATTGGTCAGCGAAGTGCGGATCACGTCCTTGCGCGGCATGCCGTCCAGCAGCTTGTCTATGCTGGCTTGCACCGCCTCTATGTAGGCTGCATCCGGGCACAGCAAGATCGATTGCGCCAGTTCATCGTGTTCCGCCTGCGAAAACAGGTCCATCGCGACCCAGTCGGGATCGGTAGTGCCGTCGCAGATCACCAGGATCTCGGACGGGCCGGCGATCATGTCTATGCCGACGGTGCCGAATACGCGCCGCTTGGCCGCCGCCACATAGGCATTGCCCGGGCCGACTATCTTGTCCACCTGCGGTATCGTCGCCGTGCCATAGGCCAGAGCGCCCACTGCCTGCGCGCCGCCTATGGTAAACACACGGTCCACGCCGGCAATCGCCGCGGCAGCCAGCACCAGCGGATTTTTCACGCCATCCGGGGTCGGCACCACCATGATGATTTCCTGCACGCCGGCCACCTTGGCCGGAATAGCGTTCATCAGCACCGAGGATGGGTAGGCAGCCTTGCCGCCCGGCACGTAGATGCCGACCCTGTCCAGCGGCGTGACCTTCTGGCCCAGCACCGTGCCGTCGGCTTCGGTGTACGTAAAACCGGCGGAGCCGCATTCATCTTTCTGGCGTTCATGGTAGGCGCGCACGCGGGCGGCGGCCGTTTCCAGCGCGGCGCGGCGCGGCGGCGCCAGCGATGCCAGCGCCTGCTGCATTTCCTGCTGCGACAATTCCAGCGCCTGCATGGAGCCGGCGCTCAAGCGGTCAAAGCGGTTGGTGGCTTCCAGCACTGCGTCATCGCCGCGCGCCTTCACGTCTGCCAATATCTGTGCAGCCGCGCGTTCTATCGCTTCGTCTTCGCTGGCTTCAAAGGCCAGCAATGCGGACAATTTTGCCGCAAAATCCGGCTGTACAGAATCCAGTCTGGATAGTGGTAAGGACATCATATTCTCGATCAGGTGCAGGTTGGTTGTGGCAGCTGGCGGGCCTGCCCTATCCGGCTCATTTACTTTGGTTCTGGTACTTGCACGCGCTAGCCCCTGGACGCTTTTTCAAAAGCGTCCAGTATCGGTTGCAGGCGTTCGCGCTTCAACTTCAAGGCCGCCTGGTTGACTACCAGGCGCGAAGAAATTTCCATGATGTGCTCGACTTCAACCAGGTTGTGGGCGCGCAGGGTATTGCCGGTGCTGACCAGATCGACGATCGCATCGGACAAGCCGATCAGCGGCGCCAACTCCATCGAGCCATACAGCTTGATCAGGTCCACGTGCACGCCTTTGGCGGCGAAGTGTTCGCGCGCGGTTTCCACATACTTGGTGGCGACGCGCAAGCGGGCTCCCTGGCGCACTGCGTTCTGGTAGTCAAAACCGGCAGACACGGCAACTGACATGCGGCACTTGGCGATCTGCAAGTCTATCGGCTGATACAGCCCCTCGCCGCCATGTTCATGCAGCACGTCCTTGCCGGCCACGCCAAAATCCGCCGCGCCGTATTGCACATACGTAGGCACGTCGGAAGCGCGCACGATAATTACCCGCACTTGCGGATCATTGGTTTGCAGGATCAGCTTGCGCGAGGTTTCCGGATCTTCGGTCACCTTGATGCCTGCTGCTTCCAACAGCGGCAGGGTTTCTTCAAAAATACGCCCTTTGGACAAAGCCAGGGTGAGTTGCTGGGACATGAAAAGCTCTTTTCTGTTCGCTTGATTTCTTTACTTGACGCGCCTGATGTCGGCGCCGACGCCGGACAGCTTGACTTCCATCCTGTCGTAACCGCGGTCCAGGTGATAGATACGGTCTATCAGGGTTTCGCCTTCTGCCGCCAAGCCCGCGATCACCAGCGATGCCGATGCCCGCAGGTCGGTCGCCATCACCGGCGCGCCTATCAGTTTTTCCACCCCGGTGACCATCGCAGTATGGCCGTCGATTTCTATCGCTGCCCCCAGGCGGTTCATTTCCTGCACGTGCATGAAGCGATTCTCGAAAATCGTTTCGGTAACGCGGCTGCTGCCGGAGGCGATGCAGTTCAGGGCCATGAATTGCGCCTGCATGTCGGTCGGGAAGCCCGGATATTCGGTGGTGCGGAAGCTGACCGACTTCGGGCGCCCGCTCATCTGCGCGCGTATCCAGTCGGGGCCGCTGGTAAGGATCACGCCGGCCTCGCGCAACTTGTCCAGCGCCACATCCAGGATGTCGCTGCGCACATTGCGCAGGGTAATATCGCCGCCCGCCGCCGCGACCGCGCACAGGAAAGTTGCGGTTTCTATGCGGTCGGCAATCACGGTATGGGTAGCGCCATGCAGGCGCTCAACGCCCTGGATCACCAGCCTGTCGCTGCCTATGCCTTCGATCTTGGCGCCCATCGCGACCAGCAGGTTGGCCAGGTCGGTCACCTCGGGTTCGCGCGCGGCATTTTCCAGCACGGTCTCGCCTTCGGCCAGCGTAGCGGCCATCAGCAGGTTTTCGGTGCCGGTCACGGTAATCATGTCGGTGACGACGCGGGTACCCTTCAATTTCTTGGCCTTGGCGTGGATGTAGCCGGCCTCGATGGTGATTTCAGCACCCATCGCCTGCAAGCCCTTGATGTGCTGGTCCACCGGACGCGAGCCTATCGCGCAGCCGCCCGGCAGCGATACCTTGGCTTCGCCGAAGCGGGCCAACAAGGGGCCCAGCACCAGGATCGATGCGCGCATGGTTTTTACCAGGTCGTACGGCGCTTCCAGCTGCGTGATGTCGCCGCCGTTCAGCGTAACGACGCCGTCTTGCTGCGTGACCTGCAAACCCATCTGGCGCAACAGTTTCAACATTGTCGATACATCTTGCAGCGACGGTACATTGTGCAGTATCAGGTCGTCGGCAGTCAGCAGGCCGGCGCACAGAATAGGTAATGCGGCATTCTTGGCGCCGGAAATATTGACGTCGCCCGCGAGGCGCTTGCCGCCAGTAATCAGTAATTTGTCCATTATTTATTGAATTCGTCCGGAGTCAGGGTTTTCATCGACAGCGCATGGATTTCTTCACGCATGCGGTCGCCCAATACTGCATACACCAACTGGTGCCTCTGGATCGGGCGTTTGCCCGCAAAAGCGTCAGAAACGATGACGGCAGTGAAGTGCTGGCCATCGCCTTCGACTTCCAGATGCGAGCATTCCAGGCCGGCGGCGATATAGGTTTTGATTTGTTCAGGTGTAGGAAACACGATTCATTCTTTCAAATATTCAGCATGGCGTAGGGATATATGGTCATTCCCACAGACGCCTGTTTGATACTGCGCGCTATCCAGGCTTAATGCCTGAGCTTATAGCCGCGCTTCAGCATTTGCACCGCCAGCGTTGCCAGCAATACAAAAAACACCGCCACTACCGATAAGCTCAGCACAGGATCCACATCCGACTGGCCGAAGAATCCGTAGCGGAACCCGTCTATCATGTAGAAGAAGGGATTGAAATGCGATATGGTCTGCCACACTCCCGGCAACGAATGGATAGAGTAGAACACGCCCGACAGGAAAGTGGCCGGCATGATCAGAAAATTCTGGAAAGCCGCCAGTTGATCGAACTTCTCGGCCCAGATACCGGCAATCAGCCCCATGGTACCCAGCATTGCCGCGCCTAGCAATGCAAAAATGACTATCCACCACGGCGCCACAAAGGATAATTTGGCCAACCAGGCAGTCACGATAAAGACTCCGGCGCCAACCGCCAGGCCGCGCACGATGGACGCCAGCACATAGGCGCCGAAAAGCTCCCAATGCGACAGGGGCGGTAACAACACAAATACCAGGTTGCCGGTGATCTTGGACTGGATCAGCGATGATGATGAATTGGCAAAGGCATTTTGCAAGACGCTCATCATGACCAGCCCTGGAATCAGGAAAGCGGTGTATTTGACGCCCGGGTAGACCTGCACATGTTCGTCCAGCGCATGGCCGAAAATCAGCAGGTACAGCAGCGCTGTCATGATGGGCGCGGTGATGGTCTGCGTCGCAACCTTCCAGAAACGCAGTATTTCCTTATAAAACAGGGTTTGAAAGCCTATCATCTGTTGCCACCATCCATGATCTGCAGGAAAACATCTTCCAGGTCCGCCTGCTGCAATTGCATATCGTCTATCGCGCAGCCCGCAGTGCGCAGCGCAGCCAGGATAGGTTCCACTTCCGAGTAATCATTCACCCGCAATACGTATTCGTCCTTGCTGTCGTGGTGCATCAGTAAATCCTTCAGGCTGTCCGGCAGCGCGCCTTGCGACAGCCGCAACACCAGTTGCGAACCCGAGATGCGCTTGATCAGCGCCGACGTGGAGTCCAGCGCCACCACCTTGCCCGATTTCAGCATGGCGATGCGATTGCACAGCGCTTGCGCTTCCTCCAGGTAATGCGTTGTCAGCACCACGGTATGGCCTTCCCGGTTCAGGCCGGCGATGAATTTCCACAAAGTCTGGCGCAATTCGACGTCGACGCCGGCAGTCGGCTCGTCGAGCACGATAACGGGCGGTTTGTGGACCAGCGCCTGGGCCACCAGCACCCGCCGCTTCATGCCGCCTGACAAGGCGCGCATATTGGTATCGGCCTTGTTGGTCAGGTCCAGGTGCTCCATCACCTCGTCTATCCACTTGTCATTGTTTTTCAGGCCGTAATAGCCTGATTGCATGCGCAAGGTCTCGCGCACAGTGAAGAAGGGGTCGAATACCAGTTCCTGCGGCACGACGCCCAGGTTCCTGCGGGCGGCCCGGTAATCGGTTACCACGTCGTGCCCCTGTATTTTTACCTGCCCGGCATCCGGCCGGTTGAGTCCGGCGATGATGGATATCAGCGTGGTCTTGCCGGCGCCGTTCGGGCCTAATAAACCGAAAAACTCGCCCTCTTCTATGGTAAGTGATACGCCACCCAGCGCTTGCAGCGACTGGTAGCGTTTTTCTACATTGGTGATCTGGATGGCGGCCATGGTGGCTGGTGCACTTTACAAAATGGTCTGCTGAACTTGTCGCGGAATTTCCACCTTTGGCTAGGCGAAAACCGTTGATTATAGGGGATTTTCAGTATTTGGATTGAAACCTGCTCAGATCATTAGACGGAACTGGCAGGTTCTTTTGCTCGGGCCAGACAGGCCCGGGAAGGTAGGATCAATGTCGTTCTTTATCTTCCAGCACCAGCAAATCAGCGACGCCGTACAAGTGAATCAGGCTACGCAGATTGTCTTGCACGCCGCGGAAAACGGCGGTTTTGCCGACGGCGGCGGCGGCACGTTGCCAGGCAAGCATCACTGTCACTGCAACCGAGTCGACCACCGTGTAGCAAGACATGTCAAACTCCGCGGAGCCGGCGGCAATCGCCGACAATCCCGACTGCAGGATTGCATTTGCGCTGCGTACGCTGAGATCGTTAGCCGGCTGTTGCATGGTCATTTAATCTTAATAAAGAGGTAACTCAGTTTACTTGGAAGCTTTTACCGGCATGGACGCCAGTTTCTTGTTCTTGTCGGACAAGGTCTTGATCAGGCCGTCGATACCGGATTTGCTGATCTCCGTGGCAAAGCTGCCCTTATAGGTTTCCACCAGCCACGCGCCCAGTACATTGATATCAAATATCTTCCAGCCGGCCGGCTGTTTTTCGAGACGGTAGTTCAACTGGATAGGCTCGCCGCGTTTCTGGATGACCTGGGAGCGCACTTCCACTTCAGTGTCTTCCGGCGCTGCGCGGAAAGGCTTGTATTCCACCTGCTGGTCCCTGATCTGGGCGATAGCGCCCGAGTAGGTGTAGACCAGCAAAGTGCGGAACTCGGCGACCAGCTGCTTTTGCTGCTCTGGAGTGGCTTCGCGCCAGCTCTTGCCAACCGCTAGCGAAGTCATGCGCTGAAAGTTCACATAAGGCAAGATTTTGGTTTCAACCAGGTCGTTGATGCGTTTCTGGTTACCTGACTGGATGTCCTTGTCGTTTTTGGCTGCGTCTATCACCTCATTGCTGATGCGCTTGACCAATTGGTCGGCGCCTTCGTCGGCAGCCATGCTTTGGCCGGTAAAAGCCAGCGCAGCGAATGCAAATACCAGGAATTTATTGATCAGTTTTTTCATTTTTACTCTTTCTAAGTGCGCATCAGGCGCATTTCTCGTTGCAAGCAGTAAACCAGTCTGGCCGGCTTGCCGTTGACCGTGGTGACACTTGCTTACAATCATATTTAATTGCAGTTATTGCATGCATTGCCAAATGATCTGTGCAATCACTCGTCATCGCCCTTGATCTGGCTGGCGCGTCTTTGCAAATAGGCATCCCGGAAAAACACGTATTTATCCAGTGAAGCCTCTTCTATCAGGTTGCCTGCGTCCAGTACCGAAGCACGCTTGTCCACCAGCCGTACCGCCGTGCCGGTATTGCGCACATTGACCGGATAGACATAACCCCAGGGATCCCCATAGATATCCACCGGCGTCGCCAGTGCGTCACGCAGTGTGGATGAGCCGAAGATAGGCAAGACCACATACGGACCGGACTTCACACCCCAGGTTCCCAGGGTCTGACCGAAATCTTCCTGATGCTTGGGCATACCGGCCTCGGTCGCGATATCCAGCACGCCACCCAGGCCGAACACGGTATTCACGCCAAAACGGAACGCATCGTTCATGCCATCCGTGCCCTTGCCCTGCAACATATTGTTGACCGCGTTCCAAACGTCGCCGATATTGCTGAAAAAATTACCTATGCCGGTCTGCACAAAAGAGGGCAGCACAGTCTGGTAAGCTTTTGCCGCCGGCTTCAGCGCTACGCGATCCAGCGTATCATTAAAGCTGAACATGGCACGGTTGAAGCTTTCATACGGATCGCGCGCATTGCGGGTGGAGCTTGCGCCCCTTTCCGC
>JABDED010000082.1 GCA_013287275.1 Betaproteobacteria bacterium | reverse complement strand
CCAGTTTGTCGTGGATTGCCTGAAGCAGGATTGGCATGTCATTGCCGGGGACTGGCGCGGCTTTGGCCTGACGCAAACACCGGGCGGCGATAGCTACTGGGCGCCCGATTACCTGGGCGACCTGGATGCGATCCTGCAGCATTTTTCTCCGGATGAACCGGTCAACCTGCTGGGGCATAGCATGGGCGGCAATGTCGTCAGCATCTATGCCGGCGTCAGGCCGGAACGCATACGCAAGCTGATCAACCTGGAGGGTTTCGGCATGCCGGTCAGCCATCCGAAACAGATGCCGGGCCGCTATTTGCGCTGGCTGGATGAATTGCGCACCGAGCCTGCCTTGCGCACTTATCCCAGCCAGGCTGCCGTTGCCGGCCGCTTGCAAAAGACCAACCCGCGCCTGCCGGATGCGCGGGCGGCTTTCCTGGCGGAACACTGGGCCAGGCAAAATGACGCCGGCGACTGGGAAATCCTGGGCGACCCGGCGCACAAGCTGTCCAGCCCCTTGCTCTACCATGTGGAAGAGGTAATGGCTTGCTGGCAAAAAATCAGCGCGCCGGTGCTGTGGGTCGAGGCCAATGACACCGACGTCTGGCGCTGGATGGGGCCGAAAGAGCAGGCCAGGATAGAAATAGACCGCCGCATTGCACATATTGCGAAGGTCAGGACGGCAATGATCATGGATGCCGGCCACATGTTGCATCATGATCAACCGGAGGTACTGGCGCAACTGGTGGAAGAGTTCCTGAACGAAAAGTAAACACAGAGCTGATTGCAAGCACCCCGGCAGATATGCGGCTGGGGCAGAGGAAAGGGCCTTTCTGGGTTACACTTAGGGATCCGTTTTTTCTTTCCCACAGATCATGAGTGACAAACCATCCTACGGCTTTACCACCACCATCCTGCACAGCGACCGTCAAAAGAGCATAGAGCACGGCTCGTTGCATAAGCCCATCCATACTTCGGTCGCTTTCGGCTACAAGGACGCGCGCGACCTGGCTGCGGTATTCCAGGGCAAACAGCCTGGCTACCGCTATGGCCGCCAGGGCAATCCTACCGTGTCTGCACTGGAAGACAAGATTACCGGGATGGAAGACGGCTACGCTACGATCTGTTTTTCCACCGGCATGGCGGCCATCGGGGCGATTTGCCAGGCTTTATTGCGTACCGGGGATCATGTCGTATCGTCCGCATTCCTGTTCGGCAATACCAACAGCTTGTGGCAAACCATGGGCAATATGGGGGTGGATGTTGCTTTTGTCGATGCGACCGATGTGAAAAACGTCGAAGCGGCAATAACGCCGGCTACCCGCATCGTCTTCGTTGAAACCATCGCCAATCCGCGTACCCAGGTGGCCGACCTGAAGCGCATAGGCGAACTGTGCCGCGCGCGCGGCATCCTGTATGTGGTCGATAACACGATGACGTCGCCGTATTTGTTCCGTCCCAAGGCGGTAGGCGCCGGCCTGGTCGTGAACGCACTGACCAAGGCGATCGCCGGTCATGGCAATGTGCTCGGCGGCGCGCTGACCGACACCGGCTTGTACGACTGGAATGCCTATCCGCATATTGTAGAAAACTACAAGAAATTCCCGGTCATCCAGTGGGGCATGGCGCAGATACGCGCGAAAGCCTTGCGCGACTTCGGCGGCTCGCTGGGGCCCGAGGCGGCGCACCACATCGCCGTCGGCGCTGAAACCATGGCGCTGCGCCAGCAGCGTGAATGCGCGAATGCGCAGGCGGTGGCAGAATTGCTGCAGGCGGACGAACGCGTGGCTGCCGTGCATTACCCGGGCTTGCCAGGGCACCCCCAGCACCATATCGCCAAAGAATTGTTCCGCTCCTACGGCGCCTTGCTCAGCTTTGAGTTGCGTGAAGACATAGATTGCTTCGATTTCCTGAACCGCATGAAGCTGGCCATCCCCGCCAGCAATCTGGGCGATACGCGCACCCTTGTTATTCCGGTCGCGCACACCATCTTCTACGAGATGGGGGCAGAGCGCCGCGCCAGCATGGGCATCGCAGAATCCCTGATACGCGTATCGATAGGCCTGGAAGATACCGAAGACTTGCTGGAAGATTTCCGCCAGGCTTTGGCAGGCTAAAGCCGAATTCACTCATTGATGTATGGAAGGGCAGGAATGTCGCGACTTTCCTTAGTTGTTTCGCTACGTATGACCATGCGCGACTGGCGCGCAGGCGAACTGCGTTTCCTGCTGGTGGCATTGATGATTGCCGTCGCTTCGTTGTCTTCGGTAGGTTTCTTCGTCGACCGCATGCGTACCGGCCTGAACCGCGACGCGCATCAATTGCTGGGGGCCGACCTGGTGGTCAGCGCGGACCAGCCTGTAAATCCTGCCTGGCGCAGCGAGGCTGAAAAACGCGGCTTGTCGCTGGCTGAAACCGTCGTCTTCCCCAGTATGGCGATCGCCGGCGAGGGCGCAGATTCCGCGACCAGGCTGGTATCGATCAAGGCCGTCAGCGCCGGGTATCCCTTGCGCGGCAATCTGAAGCTGGAAAAAGGGGATGCCGAAGCGGTCACCAGAGAGACGCCGGCTGCCGGTACGGTGTGGGTGGACCCCGCGATGCTGCCGGGCCTGAACCTGAAAATCGGCGCCCAGCTCAAACTGGGCGACAAGCTGTTCAATGTCGCCCAGGTCATCGCCAATGAACCCGACCGCGGCGCTTCCTTCATGAATTTCATGCCCCGGGTCATGATCTCCAAACAAGACTTGGCCGCCACCAACCTGATCCAGAATGGATCGCGCGTCACCTACCGCTTGCTGGTTGCAGGGTCCGCAAAGGCTGCGCAGGATTTCCAGAAATGGCTGCAGGACACAATAGAGCGGGACGACGTCAAAGGCGTCCGGCTGGAATCGCTGGAAACCGGCCGTCCCGAGATGCGTGCGACACTGGACAGGGCAGAGCAATTCCTGTCGCTGGTCAGCCTGTTGTCGGCGATGCTGGCGGCGGTTGCGGTGGCAATGGCGGCACGCCGCTTCATGCTGCGCCACCTGGACGCCTGTGCGATGCTGCGCTGCCTGGGGATGACGCAGAACCAGGTGACCTTGATGTACCTGGCCGAATTCCTGCTGATAGGCATGGCCGGCAGCGTGGCCGGCGTGATACTGGGTTTTGCCGGCCACTATGTGCTGCTGGAATGGCTGGGCAAACTGGTTTCGAATGACTTGCCGGGCGCCAGCTGGCTACCGGTATGGCAGGGGATTGCCACCGGCCTGCTGTTGCTGGTTGGTTTTGCCTTGCCGCCGATACTGCAATTGCGCAACGTGCCGCATAACCGCGTGATACGGCGCGAGCAGGATGCGCCCAAGCCGCTGACGCTGGCCGGCTATGGCCTGGGCCTGGCGATGTTTATCGGCCTGCTGTTATGGCAGGCCGGTGATATCAAGCTGGGCTTGCTGACCGCAGCCGGCTTCCTGTTGGGTTTGCTCGGTTTCGCGATGATTTCCTGGGGGGCGGTGGCTTCACTAAAGCGTTTGCGGGGCTTGATCAACCACGCTTCCTGGCGCTTTGCAGTGACCGCCCTGCAACGCCGTCCCGGCGCCAGCGTGATCCAGGTGGTTTCACTGGCGCTGGGTTTGATGGCCCTGTTGCTGCTGACGGTAGTGCGTTCCGATTTGACCGCAGCCTGGAAACAGGCAACCCCGGCGGATGCGCCCAACCAGTTCGTCATCAACATCCAGCCCGACCAGAAAGAGGAAATTGCCGCCAGGCTGGCGCCGCTGGCCAAGCCCGTGCTGTATCCGATGATACGCGGCAGGCTGGTCCAGGTGAACGACAAGGCCATTACCGGTGAGACCTATCAGGAAGACCGGGCCAAGCGCCTGGTGGACAGGGAGTTCAACCTGTCGACGATGGCTGAGCTGCCGGCGATGAACAAGCTGACCGAGGGGCAATGGTATAACGACAGTACCAGCCGGCAGCCGGAAGCTTCGGTGGAAGAGGGCATCGCCAAGACCCTGAACCTGAAGTTGGGGGACAAGCTGGGTTTCGACGTAGCCGGACAGAGCGTCAGCGCCACCATCACCAGCCTGCGCAAGCTGGACTGGGGTTCGATGCGGGTGAATTTTTTTGTCATCATCAATCCCAAGGCGATGCGCGATATGCCGCAAACCTGGATCACTGCTTTCCGCCTGCCGGACGGCCAGGTCAATTTCGTCAACCAGCTGACGCGCGATTTCCCTAACCTGACGGTGGTCGACGTCGGTGCGGTGATACGGCAGTTGCAAAGCGTGATGGACCAGGTGACCACCGCAGTGGAATTTTTATTCCTGTTCACGCTGGCTTCCGGCGTGCTGGTTCTGTATGCGGCCTTGGCCGGTTCGCAGGATATACGGATGAAGGAGGCGGCTTTGCTGCGCGCGCTGGGCGCGACCCGCAAGCAGTTGTCGCAGGCGCAGTGGATAGAGTTCCTGCTGGTGGGCGGCCTGGCCGGCATATTGGCGGCCGCCGGCTCTTCGGCAACAGGCTGGGCGCTGGCGCGCTTTGTATTTAATTTTGAATGGACTTTCAGCCCGCTGGTATGGGTGGCCGGATTGGCGGTAGGTGCGGCATGCGCGTTGATAGGCGGCTGGGTGGGCCTGCGCAATGTGCTGAACCAGCCGCCGCTGCTGAGCCTACGCGAAAGTTGATCAGTTTGGAAATCGCATGACTATACAGAACAACCCGGAAAATAATCCAGGACATGAGCAGGAAGAAACCGCAAGCGCAGAGACCACCTTGTTTGAAGTGATAGGCGGCGCTGGAAAATTGCGCGAAATGGTGGACCGGTTCTACGACCTGATGGAACTGGAGCCGGAATTTGCCGGCATACGAGCCCTGCATCCGCCGACGATGGAAGGTTCGCGCGACAAGCTGTACTGGTTCCTGTCCGGCTGGATGGGCGGCCCCAGCCTGTATATCGAAAAATTCGGTCATCCGCGCCTGCGTGCCCGGCATTTGCCATATGCGATCGCCGGCGGTGAACGCGATCAATGGCTGCGCTGCATGGCCTGGGCGATGCAGGACGTGGGCATAGATGAGGCCTTGCAGCAAAGGCTGATGCAGTCTTTCTACGAAACCGCGAACTGGATGCGCAACCGGCAAGGCTAGGCTAGCGGCGGGGTTGAATGCAATGCCGCCGGTTTTTGCGGGCGGTACAGGCAATGAATGAAATCAAAAATAGAAACCATAAAAATAGACGATGAATCCAATTGAAATAGCCATACTCGTGCTTTTACTGCCCTTGCTTGTGCTGGGCATTTTGATCCTGAAGCGCAGCCGCAGTGGCGACGTCAATGCACAATTACAGGGTTTGCAGGATTCCCTGAAGCAGGACCAGCAGCAATTGCAACAGGCGCAGGAAAGGTCGGAGCGTTCGCTGCGCGAGCAGGTGCAGACGACCGCACAATCCACCCGGCAGGAGCTGGGCGGCAATTTTTCCCTGCTGCAGCAAAACCTGGCAGCCCAGCTGACCAGCGTCGCCACGCTGCAGGCTAACCAGATCGAGGCGTTTTCGCAGCAACTGGTGAAATTGAATGAAACCAATGCGCAGCAACTGGAGCAGGTCAGGCAGGCCTTGATCCAGCAAAGCCAGAGCGCGCGCGAAGAGCAGGCGTTGAGCCTGAAGCGTTTTGGCGATACCATCAACCAGACCCTGGCGGCATTGACGGAATCGAATGCGCAGCGCATGGGGGAAGTGCGGGCGACGCTGGAAGAAAAAATCCAGGCGCTGCAAGCAGACAACGCCGCCAAGCTGGAAGAAATGCGCAAGACCGTGGATGAAAAACTGCATGCCACGCTGGAGCAGCGCCTCGGCGAATCGTTCAAGCATGTCTCCGAGCGCCTGGAGAAAGTGCACCAGGGCCTGGGCGAGATGCAACAACTGGCGATAGGCGTCGGCGACCTGAAACGGGTGCTGACCAATGTAAAGACGCGCGGCACCTGGGGCGAGGTTCAACTGGAAATGGTGCTGGAGCAGATGCTGACGCCGGAACAGTATGCGAAGAATGTGGAAACCATTCCGGGTACCGGCGAAAGGGTAGAGTTTGCAATCAAGCTGCCCGGCAAGGAAGACGGCAAGGCGCCGGTGTGGATGCCTATCGATGCCAAGTTCCCCAAGGAGCAATATGAGCGCCTGGTGGACGCGGCAGAACGGGCAGACGCCGACGGTGTTGCCCTGGCCGGCAAGGAGCTGGAGAGGGCAATACGCGGAGAAGCCAAGACTATCTCGGAAAAGTATATCTCGCCGCCGCTGACCACCGATTTTGCGATCCTGTTTTTGCCTACCGAGGGCCTGTACGCCGAAGTGATGCGCAGGCCGGGCCTGGCCGATGATTTGCAGCGTATTTGCCGCGTCAGCATTGCGGGGCCGTCTACCCTGTCAGCGATCTTGAATAGCTTGCAGATGGGTTTCCGCACGCTGGTGCTGGAAAAACGCTCATCCGAAGTGTGGCAGGTGCTGGGCGCGGTGAAGACCGAGTTCGGTAAATTCGGCGACGTGCTGGCGGCCACCAAGGTCGCGCTGGAGCGTGCCGCCAAGAATATAGACAACGCCGAAGTACGCACGCGCCAGATGAGCAGGAAGTTGAAGTCCGTCGAAGCCCTGCCGACCGAGGCTGCGCAGAATTTGCTGGGGGTAGGGGCGGTGGACGCGGATTTGCTGGGCGAGGCCGGCGAGCAGGATTTGCTCAGCTGATTGAAAAGAAAAAGGGCCGATGGTTTGCATCGGCCCTTTTTTTGAGAATCTGCGCAGCAGATTATTTTTTCGGTTTTTGCTTGGCGATGATCATATCCTTGATGCCGTTATAGACATCCTCGGGAATGATTTTTTTGTTCACCAGGTCGTCCTTGCCGTTGTAAGGGCGGCCCTTGATGATGGCAGCAGAACGTACGTCGCCGATCTTGGGCAGGGCGGACAGCTCCTTCTTGCTGGCGCTGTTGATATCTAGCAGCTCCGTTTTTGCAGAAGCGGATGCAGACGCACTGGCCGCAGCGGGCGCCGATGCCTTCTTCGCCGGATCCGCCGCGTTAGACGCGCCTGCAAACATCAAAGACAATCCCAAAGCCAGCAGCATGGATTTCAATAGCCTGTTCATCTTTACTCCCTATGGTTAACGCACCTGGGTGCGGCGGTTCACAAAAAATGATGCTCTAATTTGCTGCGGTCCGGCTATACCGGATGAGTTCACCCGGCATAGCCATGCTTCAAAAGGCTTACTGCGTGCGCGTTACCGAATTGATCACGATCGGCGTTACCGGGACATTGGCCATGCCGCCTTGCGTCGAAGTCGGTACGGCCTGGATCAGGTCGACTACATTCATGCCGCTGACCACTGCGCCAAATACTGCATAGCCGTCTACGCCGGCATTGGTCGCGTCCAGGGTGGGGTTGTCCACGACATTGATGAAGAATTGCGAGGTGGCTGTATTGGCGGCGGTCTGGCGCGCCATCGCTAGGCTGCCACGTACATTTTTCAGGCCGTTACCTGATTCCAGCACGATGGCGGACAATGTAGCCGGCTGCGCCAATGCGGCCGTGAAGCCGCCGCCCTGGATGACAAAACCGCTGACTACGCGATGGAAAATGGTGTTCGGATAGAAATTGCTTTCCACGTAGTCCAGGAAATTGTCGACGCTGATCGGTGCCTTGCTGGGCTCCAGTTGCATGACGATGGTACCCATGGAGGTGACCATGCTTACCTGCGGCGCCAACGCCGGGGCAGGGATGGCCAGGGTGCCGGAATAGATAGTAGTGCCATTGCTTGCCAGGATTTTGACCACGACGGTTCCGACTGCAATCATCTTGCACGAAAATACGCGCTGGCTGTCAGTGGCCGTGCCTACTTCGGTCATGCCGAGGCAGCCAAAGTTGTAGACGGTAATGCCCTTGGTCAGGTTTTGCCCGGTGATGGTCAGTGTGGTGGTCTCACGGTAGACCAGCTTGTCGGACTTGACGCTCAGTACCGATGCAAATGGGCCGGTGACGGCTGTGGAATCGTTTTTGCCGCCACAGGCGGTCAGTAGGGCTACTGCAGTCAGTGCACTTGCCAGCCAAACTAATGCTTTCAATATTTTCTCCTGGATACAGAATTGCATTTTTGCAATTAAATTGTTGAATCGGGCACACCATGGGTCGCTTGCCATGACGATAAGATGGATACCCGCCTAGTATATCGTTACTGAAGGCATTAAAGTTTGCCGATATCTAAAATGAAATGTAAATTCGAGCTACAAATTGTTTTTGTGGCGCAAAATTTTCGCCCATAAGCGGGTTTTTAGAGCAGGCTGTCGAATAATACGATGTCAAGCTGGTCGCCGGCGGCAATGTCTGCCTGTTCCTCATGCAGGACAACCATGCAGTTGGCTTCTGCCATCGAGCGCAGTATGCCCGAACCCTGGGCACCGGTAATCTTCACCTGCAAACCGCCGTCTTCAGCAGTCGACACGATACCGCGCTGATATTCGGTGCGCCCCGGGCGTTTGCGTATGGTGGAAGCGGAGCTTGCGCGCACCGTCAGCAGCGGCGCCGGGTTTGCTCCTGCAATGCGCAGCAGTGCGTCGCGCACAAAAAAATAAAAACTGACCATCACCGCTACCGGATTGCCCGGCAGGCCGAACAGGTAGGCGCTGCTCGGCCCCGACTCGCCGGCAGAGCTGATTTTTCCGAACGCCATCGGCCTGCCGGGCCGCATCTTGATACCCCAGAAGGCGACGTCACCCATTTCCGCCATCATCTGCCGAGTGTAGTCGGCCGCGCCTACCGATACGCCGCCCGAGGTGATGATGGCATCGGCGCTGCGGCAAGCCGAGCGGAATGCCGCCTGCAACGAAGCAGGCTCATCCCTGACCACGCCCATGTCTATAACCTCGCAACCCAGCCGCATCAGCATCCCGTACAGGGTATAGCGATTGCTGTCATACACACAGCCTTCATCCAGCGTTTCGCCGACAGAGCGCAATTCGTCGCCGGTGGAGAAAAAGGCCACGCGCAAACGGCGCCGGACGGCGACTTCGGCAATGCCCACAGACGCCAGCAAGCCCAGGTCGGCGGGGCGTAAAATCTTACCCTTGGCCAGTGCGATTTTTCCCGCTGCCAGGTCTTCGCCTTTCAGGCGCCGGTTATCGCCGGGCTTTACTTTGCCCGCTACGACGGTGATCGCTTCTGCACTCGCGTCCTGTACCAGTTCCTGCGGGATGACGGTATCCAGTCCGGCAGGCAGCACTGCGCCGGTCATGATGCGCAGGCATTCGCCGCGCCTGACTTCGCCGTTGAAGGTGCGGCCGGCATAGGCGATGCCGGCTATTTTCAAGATGACGGGCTGCGCGCCCGGCAGGTCGCCGCCGTGCAATGCATAACCGTCCATCGCGGAGTTGTCGTAGGCCGGGACATCGATGCCGGACACGATGTCCTCCGCCAGTATCCGGTCCAGCGCATTGCGTACGCTGAGCTTTTCGGCATCCGCCGATGTGACGGCAGGAACCACGAATTGCCGGATGATATGCTGGGCCTGCGCGACAGGAACAGCCTGCGCGTCGTAGCCGGCCAGTCCGGCGAGCAGGGCATTCAAACCAGAGGAGGCGGGGGACAGGGGTTCAGGCATTTGATTCAAGTTGACGCAATTCTTCCAGGGTATTGATATTATAAAACGCCAGTTCATCTTCGAAATGGACTTGTGCCACATCCAGTGTTGCATGCCAGGCGCCGACCTTCCTGCCGCCTTGCTCCAGGAAGGCGCTCAAACCGGGAAGCAGGCTGGTCTTTATCAGCGAAAATATCCTTTGGACCTGCGTTTCACTTTCCGTGCCGGTCACCGCCACGGCCAGGTCTGCCTGTTGTTCCAGCAGTGCCTGAGACAGGCGGCTGGCCAGGTTCATCGGCAGCAAGGGCGAGTCGCACGGTACGCTGAGCAGATAAGCGGTCCGGCAATGTTGCAGGCCCGCTTGCAGGC
This sequence comes from Betaproteobacteria bacterium, assembly GCA_013287275.1. Taxonomy (GTDB): domain Bacteria; phylum Pseudomonadota; class Gammaproteobacteria; order Burkholderiales; family Burkholderiaceae_D; genus Undibacterium. The sequence continues at coordinate 1,153 of JABDED010000082.1, read as the reverse complement.
CCGCTAACGGCCCGGCAAAGTCTGCCAGCGCATCGGGCCAGATCGCCACGTCTGGTCTCAGGCGGGAAGCCAGCGCCGCATAGCTGTCCTGGTTGCGGTTGGCATTGAGCATGATCGCGCCCACTTGCGGCACCAGTCTGTCCAGCACGAGGGATGCCAGGGGCTCGCCATGAAACAGCTGCAAGCCCTTATCCATATCGCCCATGCGGGAGCCACGCCCGCCGGCCAATACCAGGCCTGTAATGTGCTCGGGATGGATGATCGCGGCATCGTCCATGCAGGGTAGCATCGGCCGTCAGCCGCCTATGTAAGACATTTCGACCTTTTGGGCGCCCCGATCCGGTTTGACGGTCTGCTGGGTCCGCAATTCCGAATAGCGGTCGCCGCGCGCGCGCCATATCTGCGCAATGACGGAAGAGATAGCCTGGTCGGAATGGTTGGCGTCGGGGTCCCGCAGCAGGCTGCGCAGGTCATGGCCGGCGGTCGCAAACAGGCAGGTGTAGAGCTTGCCTTCGGTGGACAACCGGGCGCGCGTGCAGTCCTGGCAGAATGCCTGGGTCACGCTGGAAATCACGCCTATCTCGCCGCTGCCGTCCGTATAGCGCCAGCGTTCGGCGGTTTCGCCGCTATAGTTGGCGCCGATAGCCTGCAGGTCCATGCCGGCAGCGCTGATGCGGCTGATCACTTCGGCAGACGGGATCACTTCATCCATTTTCCAGCCGTTCGAAGCGCCTACATCCATGTATTCGATGAAGCGCAGGATATGCGGCGACTCTTTAAAATAACGCGCCATCGGTATGATTTCCTGGTCGTTCAGGCCGGCTTTGACGACCATGTTGACCTTGATCGGGCCCAGCCCGACCTGATGGGCGACGGCAATGCCATGCAGTACTTCTTCCACCGGAAAATCCACATCGTTCATTTGCCTGAAGGTGGCTTCATCCAGAGCATCCAGCGATACTGTAACCCGTGTCAGGCCGGCGTCTTTCAGCGATTGGGCTTTTCTTGCCAGCAGCGATGCGTTGGTGGTCAGGGTCAGGTCCAGGTCTTTGCCATCCACTGTCCTGATCTGGCTCAGCATGCCTATCAATTTTTCCAGGTTCTTGCGCAGCAGAGGCTCGCCGCCGGTCAGCCTGATCTTGGTCACGCCGTG
>JABDED010000081.1 GCA_013287275.1 Betaproteobacteria bacterium | reverse complement strand
CTCGCATAGCGACGGCCTTAGTATTATTGGCAGTTTTATTGCCGATCTTGTATTTCGGGAATTTTTTTGCATTCTCAGTCGTCGCCATCCTGTTCTTCGGGGTTGCACTGTGGGAAAGCCTGCGTTTGTTCAAGAATCCTGCCCCCATTATCGCCGCGCTGGTATGGACCGTGCTGTACGCTTACATCACCTTGAGCGGCGCGCCGATTTCCTTTGTTTTCCTGTTCCTGCTGTGTGCGGCCTTTTGGCTGCTACGTCTGGTGCCTGCTTTGAAGCTGGGCTTGCCGGCGTTTAACGGCGCTTCCAACGCCTTCCTGAGCGGTGTGTACAGCGCATCGATTTTCGGCTGCTTTGTCGCCATCGCCGCCTTGTTCAGGCATTCCCCGATTTTCCTGTTGTCCGTGATGGCCGTGGTCTGGGTTGCCGATATCGGCGCCTATTTCTCCGGCAAGGCATTGGGCAAGCATAAGCTGGCGCCATCCATTTCCCCCGGTAAATCATGGGAAGGTGCAATTGGCGGCTGGATCGCCGTGCTGGTGATAGCTTCACTGGTAGCGACCATCGCCGCCTTGCCGGACACCTTTCCTGCCAAGATATTAGCCAAAGGCGGGTGGTTGGGCCTGATCCTGGTGATGACGGTCTTGTCGGCCGCCAGCGTGGTGGGCGATTTGTTTGAGTCTTTATTAAAACGCCGTGCGACAATGAAAGATAGCAGTTCCCTGTTGCCCGGACACGGCGGCGTATTGGACCGTATCGATGCATTAATACCGGTATTACCGGTTGCGGCACTTCTGGATTATTGGTGGTAACGAGCATGGGCAGCATTCAGCAGCAGATCAAGCCGCACAGCAGGCAGCAATTAAGTATTCTGGGTTCCACCGGCTCTATCGGCGTCTCTACCCTGGATGTCGTGGCGCGCCATCCTGACCGCTATCAGGTATATGCGCTGACGGCGCACACGCAAGTGCAGAAGCTGGCCCTGCAATGCGAGCAGTTCCGGCCTGAGGTAGCCGTGGTCGGCACCGCACAGGCGGCCGTTGAACTGCAAATCTTGCTGCGGGAAAAGAAAATTACGACCCAGGTCACCTATGGGCCGGAGGCGCTGTGCCAGGTCGCCAGTGCATCGGCCTGCGACACTGTGATGGCCGCCATTGTCGGCGCCGCCGGACTGGCGTCCTCGCTGGCCGCTGCGCAGGCTGGCAAAAAGGTCTTGCTGGCGAACAAGGAAGCGCTGGTCATGTCCGGCCAGTTGTTTATCAACGCGATTGTTGAAAACGGCGCGACGCTGCTGCCTATCGACAGCGAACATAATGCAATCTTCCAATGCCTGCCGCGCGACTATCAGCGGCAGCCGGACCGGCATGGCGTCCGCAAGATCGTGCTGACCGCTTCCGGCGGGCCTTTCCTGCAGCGCGATGTCGAATCCCTGACCAAGGTAACGCCGGAAGAAGCGGTTGCCCATCCCAACTGGGTCATGGGCAGGAAGATTTCGGTTGATTCGGCCACGATGATGAACAAGGGGCTGGAAGTCATCGAGGCCCACTGGCTGTTCGCCACCCCGGCGGAGCAGATCGAAGTGGTGATCCATCCGCAAAGCGTCATCCATTCCATGGTGTCGTATGCGGACGGTTCGGTGCTGGCGCAACTGGGCAATCCTGATATGCGTACGCCTATCGCCTACGGCCTGGCCTATCCTGAAAGGATAGATTCCGGCGTGGCCCCGTTGGACTTGACCAAGATCGCCAGGCTGAACTTTGAAGCGCCGGATTTCAAGCGCTTTCCCTGCCTGGCATTGGCCTTTGATGCATTGAAAATGGGCAGGTCGGCGCCGACGATATTGAACGCAAGTAACGAGGTCGCTGTCCAAGCTTTTTTGGACAGGAAAATCGGCTTCAGAATGATAGACCAGATCATCGCCCGCACGCTGGACCGGGTTCCTGTTACCGAGATACAGGACCTGGCTACGATTCTTGAGCAGGACAGGGCGGCGCGCGAAGTTGCTGAGGCCATTATTACATCATGATCTTATTGCAGACTATCCTGGCTTTCCTGGTGGCGCTTGGCACGCTGGTGATTATCCATGAGCTTGGCCATTACACGGTGGCCCGCCTGTGCGGCGTCAAGGTGCTGCGCTTCTCCGTCGGCATGGGGAAGGTGATCTATTCCCGCAAGTTTGGCCCGGACCAGACCGAATGGGCGATCTCCGTGCTGCCTTTGGGCGGCTATGTAAAGATGCTGGATGCCAGGGAGCAGGATCTCGGGCATCTATCGGAACAGGAACTGTCCCGTGAGTTTTGCCGGCAGTCGGTTTGGAAACGCATTGCTATCGTAGCCGCCGGCCCCGTCGCCAACTTCCTGCTCGCCATCCTGCTGTTTTCCGGCTTGTATGTACACGGCATTCCCGAGCCTGTCAGCAAGATTCAGGTTAGCTCCGAGCAAACGGCCGCCTATCAGGCTGGCTTGCGTGCCGGCGACCTGATTACCAGCGTGAATCAGGCGCCGGTATTTGGATGGTCCGATTTACGCTGGAAATTGATGGAGCTGGCGCTGGAAAAAAACAGCGCAAGCCTGGGGCTTAAAAGGGCTAATCGCGACCGGGCCGGCGCTTTCGATGAACTCACCGTGACCCTGCCGCTGGAGCAGCTTTCCAGCAAAGACCTGGAAGCGGATTTCCTGGCGAAGCTGGGCGTTTCCGTGGCTTTGCCAAAAGCGACGCTGGTAGATGTATTGCCGGATGGCGCCGGCATGAAGGCCGGCCTGAAGGCGGGGGATGTGATCCTGGAGCTCGATGGCAAGGATCTTGCAAATGCCCGGGAGTTTACCGAGATTGTGCGCGCGTCGCCCGGGCGCAAGCTCGATCTGCGCGTCAAGCGCGGTGCGGACGAGCTGGATATTGATGCCATTGCAGAGCCCTATGAGGCGAACGGCACGAAAATAGGGCGTTTGCAGGTACAGATGGCCGGCCCCGAGATGCAGCTTATCCAGACGCCGCTATGGCAATCGCTGGCCAGGGGGACGCAAAAAACCTGGGATACCAGCATCATGACGTTTAAAATGCTGGGCAAAATGGTGACCGGGGAGGTGTCGTGGAAGAATATTACCGGCCCCATTACCATTGCGGATTATGCGGGGCAGACCTCCAGGACCAGCGCAATTAGCTATATCAGCTTCATTGCATTGATCAGTATCAGTCTGGGTGTAATGAATTTGCTACCTATTCCAGTGTTGGATGGGGGGCATTTGTTGTATTATTCGCTGGAAGTTTTGACGGGGAAACCCATTTCTGAGCGTTTTGGCGAAATTGCGCAACGCGCCGGGGCCGCAATATTGATGACCCTGATGGCGCTCGCTTTTTTTAATGACATCGTCCGACTGATGTCATAATGCCCGGTTGGATCAATCGGGCAAAGAAATTTCCTGGTGGAAATATAAGTTTTACCGGCGCTTAAGTTTGTTGATGCGTTCAAACCAAAACGCATGGGGGCGGCTTTGTGTGTATGGAAGGAATATCTCCATGCCGCACGCAAAGGCCCAGCGTGTTTTTTGGTTTGAACTTGGAGGGAATGGGGATACGCGCCGCAGGCCCAGGCGTCCCGGGCGCATAGGCTGCAGGGACGATTGCGCTGCTGTATTTTCCGGTTGGCGCTTGCCCTGGCAAGGCTTTGGCTTCATTCCTACAAACAATTTGATTGTCAACAGGTACTAAGATTAAATAACAACCAATGAAATTACATATCGAGAACTTCGAGCACCTTACTTTGCCTAAATTACGCCGACACGTGTTGGCATTAGCTGCATTCGCTGTATGTTCTGGTAGCGCAATGGCGATTGAGCCATTCGTAGTAAAAGACATACGAGTTGAAGGTATTCAGCGTACCGAGGCAGGAACGGTATTCAGTTATCTTCCTGTGCGTGTCGGCGAAACTTTTGACGATGCGAAAAGCACCACCGCGATCAAGTCCCTGTATGCAACGGGCTTTTTCAAGGATGTGCAGATAGAGGTGCAGGACGGAGTGCTGATCGTTCTGCTGGAAGAGCGTCCTTCCATCGCCGGCGTGAATTTCACCGGCACCAAGGAATTTGAAAAAGATAACCTGATCAAGGCCCTGAAGGACATCGGGGTGGGCGAGTCGCGCATTTTCGACAAGGCGAGCGTGGATCGCGCCGAACAGGAGTTGAAGCGGCAATACCTGTCGCGCGGCCTGTATGGAGTGCAGATCACGACGACAGTGACGCCTATCGAGCGTAACCGCGTCAATGTGACTTTTGCGGTGGATGAAGGCGAAGTGGCCCGTATCGCGCAAATCAATATTATCGGCAACAAGGCTTTTTCCGACAGCGAATTGCGGGAAATGCTGAGCCTGACCACGCCGGGCTGGTTTACCTGGTACACCAAGGCCGACCAGTATTCCAAGCAGAAATTATCGGGCGATATAGAGACACTGAAGTCCTTTTATCAAAACCGCGGCTATCTGGAAATGCAGGTGGAATCCACGCAAATTTCCATCACGCCGGATAAAAAAGATATCTACATCACCATCAACATTATCGAGGGTGACAAATACACGGTTTCCGGCGTCAAGCTGGAAGGCGAAGTCTTCGGCCGCGAAGAGGAATTGTCATCGCTGGTATTGCTGAAAAGCGGCGATACCTATAACGCGGCGAAATTGACGGACAGTACCAAGCGAATTTCCGAACGCCTGGGTAATTTCGGCTACGCGTTCGCCAACGTGAATGCGAACCCGTTGCTGAACAAGGAAAAGAAGGAAGTTGCGTTTACCATTTTTGTCGATCCGGGCAAGCGTGTTTACGTACGTAAAATCAATCTGGCCGGCAATACCCGGACCAGGGATGAAGTGATACGCCGCGAATTCCGCCAGTTTGAAAGTTCCTGGTATGACGGCGAAAAAATCAAGCTGTCCAGGGACAGGGTAGACCGGCTGGGTTATTTCAAGGAAGTAACGATAGAAACGCCGGAAGTGCCCACCAGCACCGACCAGGTTGACGTCAACCTGACGGTCACTGAAAGGCCTACCGGCAATATCCAGCTCGGCGCCGGCTATTCCCAGACAGAAAGATTGACACTGTCCGGTTCTATCCAGCAGGCCAATGCCTTCGGTAGCGGCGACACCATAGGCCTGGACGTTAATACCAGTTCCTTGTACCGTACCATCGCCGTGACGCATACCAATCCGTATTTTACGGATGACGGCGTCAGCAAGAGCACGGAAATCTATATGCGGACGACCAGGCCTATTATCGGCAGCGTGGGCGATTACCGGATCCAGACCACGGGCGCGAAACTCAGCTTTGGCGTACCATTCTCGGAAGTGGACACGGTGTTCTTCGGTTTGGGTTTTGAGAGGACCAAGGTTGAAACCTTCATCGGCAGCCCATACCGCTACCTGAAATACGTGGCGGATTACGGCAACGCGGTCAAGGATCCGACATCGGTCCTGTACGGTCTCGGCGAGTCAGTCACCAATTCCTTCCCTTTGACTGTCGCATGGCAAAGGGATAGCCGCGACAGCGCCCTGATACCTACGGTAGGACGTTATCAGCGTGCTAACGTGGAATTGTCCGCAGTGGGCAGCTTCAAGTACTATCGCGCAAGTTACCAGGCGCAGCTGTTCAAGCCGGTATGGCGTTCGCTGACACTGGCCCTGAACGGCGAGTTCGACTACGGGCATGGGATAGGCGGCAAGCCTTATCCGCTGTTTAAGAACTACTATGCGGGCGGCATAGGTTCGGTGCGCGGCTATGAGTCTTCCACCTTGGGCACCAAGGATCCGAACGGCGATGCATTGGGCGGTGCCAGCAGGGTCTTCGGTAATGTAGAATTACAAACGCCTTTCCCGGGTTCGGGTAACGACAAGAGCTTGCGCCTGTTTACATTCTTCGATTTCGGTAACGTATTTGATGAAAACCAGAAAATACGCGTGCAGGACATGAGGGCCTCCGTCGGCCTGGGCTTGAGCTGGATTTCTCCGGTAGGTCCGCTGAAACTGAGTTTCGGCCATCCGGTCAATGCCAAGCCTGGAGACAAGAAGGAAGCCTTCCAGTTTAATCTGGGCGGCGGTTTCTAAAGATACAATGGCGGTGTAATTCATTTTAAGCAATGCGGAGAAATATTTTGAAGCAATTTACTACCTCAACCCGTTTGTTTCAAAGCCTGGCCCTGTATTTGGCTTGCGTGGCTAGTTTGAGCGTATTTGGCCAGGCGCAGGCGCAGGAAGTAAAAATTGGCTACATCGATGCGCAACGCCTGCTGCAATCGGCTCCGGCGAAAGCTGCCGAGGACAAGATGGCCCAGGATTTTTCCAAGCGCACCAAAGAACTGCAGGACCTGGGTGTGAAGATCAAGACCATGGCGGAAAAGTACGACAAGGATGCGCCCGTCATGTCCGAGACAGACCGCATCAAGAAGCAGCGCGAGCTGACCGACCTGGATCAGGACTTCAAGCGCAAGCAGCGTATTTTCAATGAAGACCTGAACCAGCGCCGCAGCGAGGAATTGGCCAATTTCTCCGACCGTGTGAAGAAGGCCGTGAAACAGATCGCGGAAGCTGAAAAGTACGACATTGTTTTGCAGGACGAAACCATTTACGTCAATCCACGCATAGACCTGACTGAAAAAGTGCTTAAAGCGCTTTCCAAGTAAATAAAATGACCACCGTAAGCATTCGGCTGGGAGAATTGGTCGATCGCTTCGGTGGTCAATTGATTGGCAGCCCCGATATCCAGGTAGCCGGCATCGCTCCGCTGAGCGAGGCCGATGAGCGTTACCTGACTTTCCTGACCAATCCGAAGTTCCGGTCCCAGGCTGAAACCACGCGCGCCGCCGCGCTGATCGTCTCGCCGAAGGATCTTGAGCATATCGGCCCGGTGTATACCGGCGCCCGTATCGTCGCCGACAACCCGTATGCCTATTTTGCCCATGTGGCGCAGCATTTTGCCGCCCTGCAGGCGATACCGCCTGAGCAAGGGGTGCATCCGACTGCCTATGTCAGCCCGCACGCGATTGTGGCGGCAAACGCCAGCATAGGCCCGCATGCAACGATAGAAGCCGATGCGGTCGTGGGCGAGGGCGCAGTCATCGGCGCCGGGGTCTTTATCGGGCGCGGCGTCAGCATAGGCGACGGCACGCGCTTGTTTGCCAATGTTTCTGTCTATGAATACTGTGTGATCGGACAGCGCTGCACCATCCAGTCCGGCGCAGTGATCGGCGCCGAAGGTTTCGGTTACGCCAATGAGGGCGGCAAGTGGATCAAGATTCCGCAGACCGGCCGCGTGCTGATCGGTGACGATGTCGAGATCGGCGCCAATACCACGATAGACCGGGGTGCGCTGGCCGACACCGTCATTGAAGAAGGCGTGATACTGGATAACCAGATCCAGATCGGGCACAATTGCCACATAGGCGCGTATACCGCGATGGCGGGCTGCGTCGGCGTGGCCGGCAGTGCGAAGATAGGCCGTCATTGCACCTTCGGCGGCGCCGCAATGGTGCTGGGGCACCTGACCATCGTCGACAACGTGCATATTTCGTCCGGGAGCATGGTCTCCCGCTCCATACTGGAAGCAGGCCAGTACACAGGGTTCTATCCTTTGGCAAAAAATGCCGACTGGGAAAAGTCGGCCGCAATCGTCCGCAATTTGTCGGCCATGCGCGAAAAGATCCGCCAACTGGAAAAAACAATCAAATCGCTCACAGAAAAGTAATAATGAATACCTTAGACATCAACCAGATCAAGCAATACCTCCCTCACCGCTACCCTATGCTGCTGGTAGACCGCGTCATCAACTGGGAGAGCGGCAAGACCATTACCGCCATCAAGAATGTGACCGCCAACGAAGAATTCTTCAACGGCCACTTCCCGAATAAGCCCGTCATGCCCGGCGTATTGATGATAGAGGCGCTGGCGCAGACCGCCGCGATCCTGTCTTTCCTGACGATGGGGCAAAAGCCGGATGAAAGCACGCTGGTGTACTTCCTCGGTATCGACGGTGCGCGCTTCAAGCGTCCGGTGGAGCCGGGCGACCAGTTGAAGATGGAAGTGGAAATCGTGCGCGTGGCGCGCGGCATCTGGAAATACAAGGCCAAGGGCAGCGTGGACGGACAACTGGCGGTCGAGGGTGAATTGATGTGCACGATGCGTACGGCCAATGATGTCCCCATGGGCTTGCCTGCAGGCGTCACCGTCGGAGAGTAAGCATGGCCATCCATCCAACTGCAGTCGTCGATCCCAAAGCCAGCCTTGATAGCTCGGTAGAGGTCGGCGCATATTCGGTTATCGGCCCCAACGTCAGTATCGACGCCGGCAGCAAGATAGGCCCGCACGTAGTGATTGAAGGCCATACGACGATAGGACGCGACAATACGCTGTTCCAGTTTTCATCGATAGGCGGCGCCCCGCAAGACAAGAAGTATGCGGGCGAACCTACACGCCTGGAAATTGGCGACCGCAACGTGATCCGCGAATTCTGCACCTTCAATCTCGGCACCACGCAGGACCTGGGCGTGACCAGGATAGGCAACGATAACTGGATCATGGCCTATGTGCATCTGGCGCATGACTGCCAGATCGGCAATAACACGATATTTGCGAATAATGCGCAACTGGCGGGCCACGTGCATATCGGCGACTGGGTGATATTGGGTGGTTTCACCAATATCCACCAGTTCTGCCGCATAGGTTCGCATGCGATGACCGGCATGGGAACGACGCTGACGCAGGATGTCCCGCCGTTTGTGATGTTGTCGGGCAACCCGGCTACCGCGCACGGCATCAATGCCGAGGGACTGAAACGCCGCGGCTTCAGCCGCGAGCAGATCGCCGCAGTGCGCCAGGCGTACAAGCTGATCTACCGCTCCAACCTGACGCTGGAAGAAGCCAAGGCTGCACTGGATACCGAGCAAGCGGCCTTGCCTGCCGACGAAGCGCTGCATATGCAGGCGATGCGCAGTTTCTTGGACACCAGCACGCGCGGCATCGTTCGATAGTGCCGCCGGTGAACCAGAATCAGCGCCCCATTATCTCCATGGTCGCGGGCGAGACTTCCGGCGACCTGCTGGCAGGCCGCCTGTTGTCCGGCCTGAGGCCGCAATTGCCGGATTCGCTGATGCACGGCATAGGCGGCCCGAGGATGGCCGAACACGGCTTTGTCAATGACTGGCCGATGGACAAGCTGGCCGTGCGCGGCCTGTTTGAAGTGCTGGCCCACTACCGCGAAATTTCCGGCATCCGCAAGCAGTTGCGCCAGCGCCTGCTGACGGAAAAGCCGGATGTGTTCATCGGCGTAGATGCTCCGGACTTCAACCTCGATCTTGAGTTGCAGCTGAAGCAGGCCGGCATCTCTACCATGCACTACATCAGCCCCTCGATCTGGGCCTGGCGCGGCGGCCGCATCAAGAAGATCGCCGCGGCGGTCTCGCATATGCTGGTGGTGTTTCCGTTTGAAGAGCAGATTTATCGCGATGCCGGCATACCGGTGACCTATGTCGGCCATCCGCTGGCACAGGTCATCCCGCTGCAGCCGGACGTCGCTGCAGCGAGAGCCGAACTGGGTTTGCCACAGGATGCGACCGTAGTGACCATCCTGCCCGGCAGCCGCATATCGGAGATCAAATACAATACCGAGGCCTTTATCGCCGCCGCCAGGCTGCTGTGCCAGCGCGATCCCAAGATCCGGATCGTGGTGCCCATGGCCGGCGCCAAGCAGCGTAGCTATTACATCAAGCTGGTGGTCGATGCCGGGCTGGAAGAGGTGCCGGTACTGCTGATCGACGGCCAGTCGCACACGGCGATTGCCGCGGCCGACGCTGTGCTGGTCGCTTCAGGCACCGCCTCGCTGGAAGTGGCGCTGTTCAAGAAACCGATGGTGATTGCCTACAAGATGATGGAGGCTTCGTGGCAGGTATTGCGTCACCTCGGCTACCAGCCATGGATAGGCTTGCCGAATATCATTGAGCGCGATTTTGTGGTGCCTGAGTTCCTGCAGCATGCGGCTTCGCCGCAGGCGCTGGCGGATGCCTTGTGGCAGCAGTTGAACGATGCGCCGTTGCGGGATTCGCTGAAGCAACGCTTTACCGACATGCACCACAGCCTGTTGCTGGACACGGCCAACGTTTCTGCCCAAGCCGTATTAGAATTGATGGCAAGCCGCAAGGCCTGATTTTTGCCGGCAATACCTGGCTTACCCACTGGTTCATCATGTACATAGATTCTCATTGCCATATCAACTTCCCTGAACTGGCTTCCCGCTTGCCTGAAATCCTGGCCAAAATGGAGGAAAACGGGGTCACGCACGCCTTGTGCGTGTCGGTAGATTTGCCCGATTTTCCGCAGGTGCTGGCGCTGGCTGAAAAATACCCGAATATCTATGCTTCCGTCGGCGTGCATCCGGATTATCCGGATACGGAAGAGCCTAGCGCAGAGCGGCTGGTGGAACTGTCCCAGCATCCCAAGATGGTGGCAATAGGCGAGACCGGCCTGGACTACTTCCGCCTGCAGGGCGACCTGGAATGGCAGCGCGAGCGCTTTCGCCAGCACATCCGCGCCTCCAGGATCACCGGCAAGCCGCTGATCATCCATACCCGCTCGGCGTCTGCGGATACCATCCGCATCATGCAGGAAGAGGGCGCAGGCACCGACAAGGGCGGGGTTGCCGGCGTCATGCATTGCTTTACCGAATCGCTGGAAGTGGCGCAGGCGGCGATAGAAATGGGATTTTATATATCCTTTTCCGGTATCGTCACTTTCAAGAGCGCAAAAGACTTGCAGGCGGTAGCCAGGGCGCTGCCGATGGAGCGCATCCTGATAGAAACCGATTCACCCTACCTGGCGCCTGTGCCTCATCGCGGCAAGATGAATGAGCCGGGCTTCGTCAAGCACGTGGCGGAATACCTGGCCGACCTGAAGCAGGTGCCGCTGAAACAGGTGCAGCAAATCACCACCGAAAATTTCTTCCAGTTGTTCAAGATCGCGCATTGAGGCTTGAAAGAAAACAGGCATGCATAAAAAACTCAGCTTATCTGCGCCGGCGCTTGCTCGCCGCATCAAATTTGCGCTGGCCATTCTGATTGCCGCCTTCGGTTTCAGCGCGATGCAGGGCGCCGTTGCCGGCGCCTATGACGACTTCCTGGTTGCGGTCAAATTTGACGATATCAAGGTGCTGAATTCCCTGCTCAAGCGCGGCATGGATCCCAATACGGTGGAAACGCTGCGCGGTGAAACCGGCATGATGATCGCCTTGCGTGAAAATTCCATGAAAGTGTTCGATGCCTTGCTCGCCACAGAGGGCATCAACATCGAGGCCAAGTCGAACAACGGCGATACGG
>JABDED010000080.1 GCA_013287275.1 Betaproteobacteria bacterium | reverse complement strand
AAAATGGGCATTAATCGCGTAGGCCTCGCGACGAAGTGATGCGGAGTTTGCCTGTCGCCTTGATCTTTTTCCTGTTTTGTCTCGGCTGCCATGCTGCCGAACAGCAGCAGGGTGACGGCAGGACAGAAAACACCTCGGCCGGTAAAAATGAAAGCCTGGGCGCCGCCGCCGATTCCCGGGCCGCCGGCCAGGCCGAAGGCGGCACCGAAGTTCCACCGCCCGACACCGGCAGCAGCGGACCGGCGAACGGTCCGGCGGGCGAGCCGAAAAATGAAACCGACAGCGAGCCACCTGAACCGGATGCGCTGCCGCAAGGACGCAGGGAAGGCCGTGGCGGCCACCTGAGCCATATAGAAGTCGGCCAGGCCAGGGGCGACTGGCTGGCCTTGCTGAAGGAGCATGTCCCCGAACTGGCCGGCAATTCCGAGCCGCAGAATGTCAACCCGGCGATGCTGCGAAAATTGCGGCGCGACATAGGCGGCATCCTCGCGACCGAGGGCTACTTTTCCCCCACCATCAATTTCGACACGCAAGTTTCCGGCACTGCGGGCGGCATCGACAGGGTGCTGGTGAATATCGAGGCTGGGCCGCGCACTGCGGTGAAGTCGGTGTCGCTGAGTTTCAGCGGAGCACTGGCGGATGCGGCCAAGGCCGGCCGCGCCGATGCCATCCAGCGGCGCGATGCGATCATTTCCGCCTGGGGCCTGCCGCAGGGAGCGCCGTTCCGCGATGACGACTGGGCCCGCGCCAAGAATGCGGCAATCGAGAACCTGCGTTCAGATACTTATGCATCGGCCAGCATCAGCGACAGCAAGGCAAGCGTCGGCGCAGAGGAGCAAAGCGCGGCATTGCAGCTGGAGCTAGACAGCGGTCCGCCGTTCACTTTAGGGGATATCGTGTTGAGCGGCCTGGAGCGCTATCCGCCGATCCTGGTGGACAGGTACAATCCGCCGCGCAAAGGGGAAAATTATTCCCGTTCACGCCTGCTGGAATTTCAGCGGGCGCTGCAGAATTCACCATATTTCACGACGGTTTCCGTCAGCGTGGATCCCGATCCCGACAAAGCCGACAATGTGCCGGTCGAGGTCAACGTCGTGGAGCGCCGCTCGCGCGACCTGGGCTTCGGCCTCGGCTATAGCACCAATACCGGTTTCCGCAGCGAAGTGTCTTACCGCGACCGCGACCTGCTGGACAAGGCCTGGGACATGCGCAGCGCGGTCCGGCTGGAGCAAAGGCGGCAACTGGCATATGCCGACGTCTACCTGCCGCCGCGCGATGCCGGCTACCTGGATTCATTCGGGGTGCTGGCAGACAGGGCGGACGTATCCGGCCTGCTAGTCACGCGTACCGCCTTCGGCATCAAGCGTACCAGCACACGCGGCCATCTTGAACAGCGCCTGGGAGCCAACCTGTCGCGTGAACGGGCCGAGCCGGATGGCGAGGCCGCCACCTTCACCAAGGCCCTGGTCGGTACCGTGGGCTGGACCTGGCGTGACGTGGACGATAGTTTCGCGCCGCGCAAAGGGCAAATTTACCAGCTCGACTTTGCACTCTCCGAGAAGGCGCTGATTTCAGACCAGCGCTTTATCCGGGTTTACGCCAAACATCAGCGCTGGATACCGGCCGGAAAACAGGATGGTTTTGTGTTGCGCGCGGAGGTGGGGGAAGTGTTTTCACCCAGCATCAATGGTGTTCCTGAAGATTACCTGTTCCGTATAGGCGGCAGCAATACGGTCCGCGGCTACGGCTACCAGAGCATAGGCATAGACCAGGGCAATGCCGTCACGGGCGGCCGCGTGATGACGGCAGCCAGCGCCGAATATGTACACTGGCTGAAGGAATCCAACTGGGGCAGCGCCGTTTTTGTCGATGTCGGCGGCGCCTCGGATACCTGGAAAAACATAGACCTGAAACAGGGTTATGGCGTGGGAGCCCGTTACAAGACGCCTGCCGGTCCGATAGCATTGGATCTGGCTTATGGCAAACAGGCGAGGAAAGTACGCCTGGATTTCTCTATCGCGATCGCGTTTTAGGGAGAAAAATGAGCCAGGACATCAAACCAGAGCAGGCGGAGCAACAGGTGCCGCCGCAGACAGCGGCCCGGCAGCGCGGGCGTGCTGCGCGCATCAGCGTGCGTCTGGCGCAGCTCAGCCTGTCGCTGCTGGTAGTGCTGGCCTTGGCGCTGGCCTGGGGTATCTGGACGCAAAGCGGCACCCAGTCCATCCTCAGCGTGGTGCAAAGGCTGGGCAGCGGGCAGTGGAAATTTTCCGGCGTCAGCGGCCGTTTCGGCGACGAACTGACAATAGCAGAGCTGGAATACAAGACCGCCAGCCTGCGTATCAATGCCAGCGGCGTCAAGCTGAACTGGAGCCCGCACATGCTGGCGCGCGGCAAGCTGCTGATCCATACGCTGGACATCGCCGCACTCAAGGTCGCCAGCGTTTCGGACGGCAAACCGGCGCAATTGCCTGAGCAACTGATCCTGCCTGTCGATGTCAGCATAGAGCATGCGGCGGTCGGGCGCCTTGCCATTGCCGATATGGACAAGAACGGCCGCGAAACGAGTGTCACTGAATTATCCGCACTGACTGCGCAGCTGGATTCCGGACGCCTGCAGCATCAATTCAAGGCCGGCCTGTCTAGCCCCTGGGGCGGCTTGCAGGTGCAGGGCGACATCGCGACCGCCAAGCCCTTCAAGCTCAAGGCCGGTTTTAGTTACCACGGGCGGCCGGACAAGGATGTTCCTGAACTGGGTTTACTGGGCGAACTGCAAGGCAGCTTGCAGCAATTGACTATCAGGGCCGATGCTCAGGCAAAATTGGACATTCCGGCCGGTGCCGGCAATGGCAATCGTAAGGCAGAGGCGCCGGCCGCGACCTTGCAAGGCAAGATCAGCGTGGACCTGGCCCCTTTCGCACCGCTGCCCTTGCGCGCCCTGCAAGCCAGTATCGCCGGCCTGAATCCTGCCGATTTTGCCGCGCAGGCGCCGCAGGCCAGCTTGCGGATTGACGCAGATCTGCGCTCTGACGGCAAGGCCGCTGCTGCTGATACTGCCGATACTGCCAGCGGCAAACAGCAGATAGGCGCGCTGCAAGGGACGATAAAGATAGAAAACTCGCAGCCGGGCCAGATCGACAGGCAGCGCCTGCCGGTCACCGGCCTGCAATCGGCATTGCGCTGGTCGGGCGACGAATTGACATTGAAAGGCACCCGGATACAGTTGCCGGGCAATGGGCAAATCAGCGGCGATGCGCAGCTGCGCTTCCAGGCAGCGGGTTTGCCCCTGATCGACAGCCGTTTTGACGTGTCGGGGATAGATTTATCCAAGCTGGACAGCCGCCTGCAGGCTAGCCGGATCAAAGGGGACATTGCTGCGCAAACCAGGGCGCAGTTGGTCAGCATGCAGGCCCAATTGAGCGATCCGCGTGCCAGCCTGCAAGCCGAGGCCAGCTATCAGCTGGATAAAAGCAGCCCGCAATATGAATTACTGACGCTGTCCAGACTGGAGCTGCACGCTGCAGACTCGCAGCTCAAAGGCGGGGGCGAAATAGGGCTGGCAGGCAAACAGCCGTTCAAGCTAACAGGCACATTGCAGAATTTCGATCCTTCGCGCTGGCTGGCGGTGCCTGCGGGCCGTGTCAGTGCGGAATTCACGGCAGACGGGCAATTGCAACCGAGGCTGAGCGTCAATCTGCACATGCCGCAGTTGCAGGGGCAATATGCTGGCCAGGCCTTGAACGGCGTGGCGGACTTGAGCTGGCTACAGGCCCAGCAGCTACAGGTTCGCAAGCTGGACCTGCGTTGGGGGAAAAACAGCCTGACAGCAAGCGGCAGCTGGGGGCAGGGCAAGGATGATTTGCTGGCAAAACTGGATGCGCCGGACCTGGCTGCTTTTGCCGGCCCCTTGCATATTCCCTTGTCCGGCAGCGTAAAAGCCGAAGCGCATTTGCTCGGAAAGATCAACGAGCCCGCCGGCAAACTGGAGTTGAGTGCGGCCAACCTAACATACGATGACCAGTATGCGCTAAAGAGTTTGAACGCCACGCTGGACCTGGCCGGCGGCTTGAACGGCGTCGTGAGTGGCGATGTGACTGCGCTGGGTTTGCGCGGCGGATCGCAGAAAAAAAGCAATCCGCAAAACATTGCGCAAAACAATCCGCCGGCAAGCCAGGCAGTAACTCCGGCTGCCGCATCCGTGCCCGTGCCCGCCAAGGCTGGTGGTCCTAACGATATGCGCTTGCTGGCGGAGCAAATCAAACTGACGGTGAACGGCAAGCGCGACGCGCATCGCATAGCCCTGAATGCGCAGATCAGCCCGGTCCGCAGCCTGGCGCTGTCCGCTTCCGGCCGCCTGCATGCGGCCACGGCGCAAAAAGGCTCCGGCCTGGCCTGGCAGGGGCAGTTGCTCAGCATGCAGCTGAGCGGCAAGCCCGGAGTGAGCCTGGCGGCAGCGGCGCCCGTCAGCGTATCGGGCCAGTCGGTGAGCATTGCCAATGTCCAGCTGCTCGGCGATCTGGGCAAGCTGTCGCTGGAATTATTCGAATGGACACCGGGTGCGATTAAAACCCGCGGCAGCCTGTCCGATGCCGCCGTGGTGGATATCGCCAACCTGTTCAAGCCGCAATATCTGGTTGGCGGCAATCTGTTGCTGAATGCGCAATGGCAGTTGCAGTTGAAAGACAGTGCGCAAGGCGAACTGAGTCTGCAGCGCCAAAGCGGCGATTTGCGCATCAGGGACAGCGACGGCACCAGCAGGCCGATCGCGACAGGCTTGCGCGAGTTGCAGTTGAAGCTGACCCTGGGCGGGCTGGTGGCGGGCAGCGATGGCGAAAGAATCGCTTTGCAAATGAACGCCAGCGGTGCGCGCCTGGGTAACTGGCAGGTCAGGGCCAATTCCATACTCAGCAAGCGGGCAGGGACGTGGACCATCGCACCGGAAGCTGCACTGGATGGCATGGTGAAGGCCGATGTGCCGGACATACAGTGGCTGGGCCCCTGGCTGAATCCCGGCCTGGCCTTGAAAGGCAAGCTGAATGTGGATGCCTTGCTGGCGGGTACTGCGGGCAAACCGCGCTACCAGGCAAAAATCCTGGGTAGCGAACTGGAGCTGGCGTTTGCCGCCGAAGGCTTGCTGCTGCCTAATGGCAGCCTGGATGCGCAGGTGGACGGCAGCCGCGTCAAGCTCAACAAGCTGCAATTTTCCAATGCGGTCACCAGCATGCCGCGCCACGCGCAGTTCCGGGACCTCAACTGGATCAAGCAGAACGGCGAATTCCATGCGACCGGCGAGATCGATATGGCCAGCGAAACCGGCAGCATACAGGCGCAGTGGGACAAGTTCCCCCTGCTGCAGCGTAGCGACCGCTGGATCGTGGTCAGCGGCCAGGCCAGCGTGACGGAGGCGAATAAAATCTGGAGCCTGAACGGCAGACTGCTGGCGGACGGGGCTTTTTTCAAGGTGCCGAAGCTGCCGCCGCCCAGCTTGTCCGGCGACGTGGTAGTAATACGCAAGGAAGATAAAAACAAGGCCGCACAAGATAGCGAGGACGCCAAAAAAGGCCTGAAGACCAGGGTGGACGTGACGCTGGACATGGGGCCGCGTTTTGTATTCGTCGGGCGTGGACTGGATACCACGCTGGCGGGCAGCATACGGCTGCGCGCGACTGATGCGGGGCCGGTGCAGGCTTCCGGTTCGATACGCACCGAAGGCGGCGTGTACGAAGGCTACGGCCAGCAACTGGCGATAGAGCGCGGCATCCTGAACTTCCAGGGGCCGCCGAATAATCCGGGCCTGAACGTGCGCGCGCTGCGCCGGGGCTTGCAGGTGGAGGCCGGGGTCGAGGTGATAGGCACGGTCGCTGCGCCGCAAGTGCGGCTGGTATCCGAACCTGATGTGCCCGATGCGGAAAAATTATCCTGGCTGGTGTTGGGGCGCGGATCCGATCAGATCGCGGGCAATGATGCATCGTTGCTGATGACGGCAGCGAGCGCCATTTTTGGCGGCGACGGCAGCAGGAATGTGCCGCGCGAGATTGTGCAGGGCCTGGGTTTTGACGATTTTTCGGTAGGATCGGCGGATAATAGCATGGGCTCCAAGCTACCCACCCAGACCATCGCCGGCGCTACTGCAGTGAGTTCCACTACGACGGATCAAGTGGTCAGCGTGGGCAAGCACCTGGCGCCGGGGCTGGTCTTGTCGGTGGAGCGCGGCTTGTCGGATGCCAGCGGAGCGGTGAAACTGACCTGGCAGTTGACGCGCCGTGTCAGCATCATAGGCCGGACCGGGACGGAATCGTCGGTGGACGCTTATTACACCTTTTCATTCGACTAATGAACTAGCCTTCAGGCCGGAAAGACTTGTTGAATTTGCATGAAATGGCGTGCGTGGCTTATTAAAGATGTTACAGGCGGTAACAAAGAGTTGTCGCAAGGATAGTAGTCTTGCGGTTTATAATTTTGGGTTGCAACGGGAGAGGGCGCTCGGCCACTGGTTCGGCGTGTACATTTCCCAATGTTTATAGAAAGAAATAGTCCTGGCCGGAACTAAACGGTAACAGGTATATCATACCAAGTCATGACAGCAATTTCCCCGAATACCCTGCCTAAAGAGCCTGGACGTTGGCCTGCGATTGCGCTGGCGGCCATGGTGCATATTTTATTGCTGGCTTTCCTGTGGATAGGCGTGCAATGGCAAAACCAGGAGTCTACCGCCGTCGAGGCGGAAGTCTGGGACATGCAGACGCGGGAAGCTGCGCCCAAGCCTGTGCCGCAGGAGGCGGTAGAGCCCAAGCCGGAGAAAGTCCAGCCGCCTGAGCCGCCGGTGGCCAAGCCGGAAGTGCCGAAAGAAGATCCCGAGATTGCGCTGGAGCAGGAAAGGAAGCGCAAGCTTGCTGAAAAGAAGAAAGAAGAAGAAAAATTGCAGGCTGAACGTGAGGAAGCCAAGCGCAAGGCTGAGCTGGAAGAGGAACTGAAAAAAGAAAAACTCAAACTGGCGGAGCAGAAAAAGAAAGCCGAGAAGCTGGCGGCGGATGAGGCAGACAAGAAAAAACTGGCGGAGCAGAAGGGCAAGCAGGCCAGCGACCAGGCTGCGCGTGATAAAGTCTTTGCGGAAAATATGCGCCGCCTGAATGGCCAGGCGGCAACAACCGGCAGCGGCGGCAATGGCGACGTCCCCCGTTCTACCGGGAATAATCGCGGCGACCCTAGTTATGCGGCAAAGGTCAGCGCCAAGATCCGCTCCAACAGCAACTACAATGCAACTGATAACTCGAGCAATAATCCTACAGTGGAATACAGGATAGACCTATTGCCAGATGGCACGCTACGTGGTGCAATACGCAAGCTTAAATCTTCCGGTGTGCCCGGCTTTGACGAAGCGGTAGAGCGCGCCATCGACAAATCGCAGCCTTTTCCGAAGAATAATTCCGGCGTGGTCCCGGAAAGCATGATTTTGGTCTATAAATTAAAAGAATAAACACAGGTAAGAATAAACGTAAAAATGAAAGCAACAGTGCCTATGAAAATATTCTCCGCCCCTGTGAAACATGTCTTTGCCAGCCTCGCATTGCTAGGCTCGTCCGTGATGATCATGGGTAGTGCCCATGCGCAATTGCGGATAGAGATATCCGGTGTCGGTTCCATCCAGATACCGGTCGCCATCGCCGGCTTCTCCGACGAAGGCCTGGCGCCGCAGCAGATCACGGCGATCATCAAGGACGACCTGACCCGCAGCGGCTATTTCAAGGTGATCGATGCCGGTACCGTGATCAATGAAACGACGCCGGTGAACTTTGATTCATGGAAGGCGCGCGGCGCCGATGCGCTGGTGGTCGGCAGCGTGCAAAAACTGGCCGACGGTCGCTTTGACGTGCGGTATAAATTATTGGATACGGTCAAGTCCTCGACCTTGTCCGGCCAGTCTCTGGCGACGGCGCCGACCGCAACCAGGCTGACCGCGCACAAGATCGCCGATGACATCTATGAAAAATTGCTGGGCGTGCGTGGGGTATTTTCCACCCGCATCGCTTATGTGACTAAATCCGGTTCGCAATACAAGCTGGAAATTGCCGATGCCGACGGCGAGGGGACGCAGGATGCGTTGCGCTCCAATGAGCCCATCATTTCGCCGGCCTGGTCGCCGGACGGCACCAAGGTCGCCTATGTGTCGTTTGAAGCAAAAAAACCGGTGGTCTATGTACAAAACCTGATTACCCGCGCGCGCACGGTAATTGCCAATTACAAGGGCAGCAATTCCGCGCCGGCCTGGTCGCCGGACGGCAGCAAGCTGGCAGTGTCCTTGTCGCGTGACGGCCTGACGCAGATTTATACGGTGAATGCGGACGGCAGCGGTTTGCAGCGCATTACCAATACCAGCGGGATTGATACCGAACCGCAATTCTCCGCGGACGGCCAGTACATCTATTTTCTCAGCGACCGCAGCGGTGGCCCGCAGATCTACCGCATGAACACCGGCGGCGGCGACGTCAAGCGCATGACCTTCAACGGCGGATATAACATTTCGCCGCGTATTTCGCCGGACGGCAAGACGCTGGCCTATATTTCACGCCCTGACGGCAGGTCGTTCCAGCTGTATGCGATGGACCTGGCTACAGGCCAGAACCAGCGCCTGTCGGATACGACCAAGGATGAATCTCCAAGCTTTGCGCCTAACGGCAAATACATCATGTATGCAACTGAGTCGGGTCGTCGCGGTACCTTGGCCGTGGTATCTGTCGATGGCAGAGTGAAGCAAAAAGTGACGGTCCAGGCCGGGGACGTGAGGGAGCCTACTTGGGGGCCCTTCATGAAATAGGGAAGCCAGCTTTAAGCACCAGATCCATACTTAAGAACTAATATTTATTACCCCCATTATCGTTATCAATAAGGAGAATCACATGCGCTCATCATCCATCTCAACCACGCTGGCCCTGCTGGTTTCCAGCGCCCTCTTGCTGGCGGCCTGCAGCTCACCCGTCAAACTGGAAGACAAACCGAAAGTAGAAGACAAGTCTGCGACTACCGCCCCTCCTGCCGACACCCGCCAGGTAAGCCCTGTCGATACAGGTTCCATGGATCCGCTGAATGATCCAAAAGGCATCCTGGCAAAACGCAGCGTGTATTTTGATTTCGACAGCTACGTCGTCAAGGATGAATTCAAGCCCGTGGTGGAAGCGCACGCCAAGTACCTGGTTGGCAACAAGGGCCGCAAGATCCTGATCCAGGGCAATACCGATGAACGCGGCGGCCGCGAATACAATCTGGCGCTGGGTCAGAAACGCGCGGAAGCCGTGCGTAAATCGCTGTCCCTGCTGGGCGTGCCTGAGTCCCAGATGGAAGCCGTTTCCCTGGGCAAGGAAAAGCCTAAGGCAACCGGTAGCGATGAAGCCTCCTGGGCAGAAAACCGCCGCTCCGATATCGTCTATCAATAATTTGCACCGGCCACGGCCTGCCTGCTGGATAGCTTGATGTCCGCTTCCTGGGCAGGTCCTCCGCTTGAAATTTTTTGACATAACGGTCATTTCTGCGTACGCTGAAATGACCGTTGGTTTTTTCGCAGCAGCCGGGGCCCCAATCCTGCATGCTGCATCAAATTTGAAGATTGCCATTATCGTGATTAAATTTTCCACACTCAACATTACCAAGTCCGCCATTGCTGCTGCATTCATTGTTGCGCTGGCGCCGTCTATCGCGTCTGCCGGATTGTTTGACGATGATGAGGCGCGCAAGGCGATACTGGACCTGCGCACCAAGGTGGATGCCGTCAGCACCAAACTGGATAACAAACTGGATGGCAAGGCGGACAAAAGCAGTGTGCTGGACCTGGCCAACCAGAACGAGCAATTGCGCGGAGAAATCGCCAAATTGCGCGGGCAGATAGAAGTGCTGACCAATGACCTGGCCAATACCCAGCGTCGCCAGCAGGATTTCTATGTCGACCTGGATAACCGCATGCGCAAGCTGGAACCGAAGATGATGAATGTGGACGGCAAAGAGGCGACGGTGGAGATCAATGAGCAGCGCGCGTATGATGCGGCGCTGGCGTTGTACAAATCGGCGGACTACAAAAATGCGGGCGCCGCTTTCTCGGCCTTCCTGGTGAATTATCCGCAGTCTGCTTATGCCGGCTCCGCCCAATACTGGATGGGCAATTCCTACTATGCCCAGCGCGACTGCAAAAATACGATAGTCGCGATGCAGGCCCTGGTCAAAAACTACCCTGAACATCCGAAGGCTCCGGACGCGATGCTGAACATCTCCGCCTGCCACATTGAATTGAAAGACAAGGCCGGCGCCAAAAAGGTGCTGGAAAACCTGATCAAGCAATATCCGGATAGCGAAGCTGCACAGGCGGCGAAGAATCGCATCGGCTCCCTGAAGTGATGGACGTAAATATCGGATCCATCGTCAGCCAGGTCGTCTGGCTGACTTTCTTTCTGGGCGTCGCATTCGGTGCGATCGCGCAACGCAGCCAGTTTTGCACGATGGGGGCGGTGGCCGACATCGTCAGCATGGGCGACTGGAACCGCATGCGGCAATGGCTGCTGGCGATCGCGGTCGCGATACTGGGCGCCAACCTGCTGGCCTACCTCGGCTACATAGACTTGTCCAAGTCCATTTATACCGCCCCCAGGCTGACCTGGCTATCGCATGTCGTCGGCGGCACGCTGTTCGGTTTCGGCATGGTGATGACCAGCGGTTGCGGCAGCAAAACCCTGGTGCGCATAGGCGGCGGCAACCTGAAGTCACTGATCGTCTTCATCGTCATAGGACTGTTCGCTTTCATGACCTTGAAAGGCGTGCTGGCCCTGCCCAGGGTTAACTGGCTGGAACCGGTATCGCTGACATTAGGGACGACGCAGGATCTGCCGTCTTTGCTGGCGCCCATGCTGGGCGACAAGCACAGCCTGCAATTGCTGCTGTCGGTGGTGATTTCCCTGCTACTGTCGATCTTCGTATTGGCGAGCCCGTCTTTCCGCTCGCTGGAAAATGTCCTGGCCGGCCTGGGCATAGGGCTGATCATCGTGGCGGCCTGGTTCGTTTCCGGCAAGCTGGGTTATGTCGCCGAAGACCCGGATACCCTGCAGGAAGCTTTTGTCGCGACCAATTCCGGCAAGATGGAATCCTTCAGTTTTGTGGCGCCGTTTGCGTACACGGTAGACTTGCTGATTTTCTGGACCGACAAGAGCAAGGCCGTCTCTTTCGGCATCGCGGCTACGCTGGGCATGGTTGCAGGTTCATTCGCTTATGCAGTGGCCACCCGCAAATTCAGGTGGGAGGGTTTCGGCGGGGTTGACGATGTTTCCAATCATCTGATCGGTGCCGCACTGATGGGGTTTGGCGGCGTGACTGCGCTGGGATGCACGGTAGGGCAGGGCTTAAGCGGCATCTCCACACTGGCGCTGGGATCGCTGATCACCTTCACCTCTATCATAGCCGGCTGCGTCCTGTCGCTGAAATACCAGGCCTGGAGACTGGACAGGATGGCTTAAGACCCAGCAGGTGCCGCCGCACTGGGTGAACCGGGCGGCCGCTATGGGGAAGCCGGCGGATTACGGCGGAATTAATTAAGTATAAAAATTTCTGCCATGTTGATTGACAGCTTTCCAGGAACATCCTATAATTTCGTTCTTTCGGGTCGTTAGCTCAGCTGGTAGAGCAGCGGACTTTTAATCCGTTGGTCGCAGGTTCGAATCCCGCACGGCCTACCACGAAATTCGAAGGACTTAGGTGAGAATCTAAGTCTTTTTCATTTTATATTATTGCCGCTAGCAGACCGACATCGGTATAGTTTTAGCAAATTGATATAAAAAAGCTTTATTGGGTCGTTAGCTCAGCTGGTAGAGCAGCGGACTTTTAATCCGTTGGTCGCAGGTTCGAATCCCGCACGGCCTACCAATATACATGAAGGATTCAGGTGAAAACCTGAATCCTTTTGTTTTTTCTG
>JABDED010000079.1:11801-11973 GCA_013287275.1 Betaproteobacteria bacterium | reverse complement strand
CCGAGGTATTGTTGAACCTCGGATATACGATATCGGGCTCCGACCTGGGTTCGAATGCGGCTTCGCAGCGACTGGCCAAGCTGGGCGCCAAGGTCATGCTTGGCCATGTCGCAGAGAACATCGCAGGGGCGGACGCCATCGTGACGTCGACCGCGGTGAAGTCGGATAATCC
>JABDED010000079.1:1321-11726 GCA_013287275.1 Betaproteobacteria bacterium | reverse complement strand
CGCGCGATGATGCTGGCTGAGCTGATGCGCCTGAAGAGCGGCATCGCGATTGCCGGCACCCACGGCAAGACCACCACCACCAGCCTGGTCGCCAGCGTCCTGGCGCAAGGCGGCCTGGACCCGACTTTTGTCATCGGCGGCCGCCTGAACAGTGCCGGAGCCAACGCCAAGCTGGGCAGCGGCGACTTTATCGTCGCCGAGGCGGACGAGTCAGATGCGTCTTTCCTGAACCTGCTGCCGGTGATCGAAGTCATCACGAATATCGACGCCGACCATATGGAGACCTATGGCCATGATTTCGCCAAGCTGAAGCAGGCCTTCATAGAATTTACGCAGCGCCTGCCGTTTTACGGCGTGGCCGTTTTATGCCTGGATGACGCGAATGTGCGTGAAATCATGCCTTTTGTGTCCAAGCCGATAGTGACTTACGGATTCCATGCGGATGCCGATATCCGTGCAGTGAATGCCGAGGCGGTCGGCGGCAAGATGCAATTCACGGTGGTACAGGAAGGCTATGCAGACATGCAGGTCAGCCTGAACCAGCCTGGGATGCACAATGTACAAAATGCCTGCGCGGCAATTGCGATTGCGCGCGAAGTCGGTGTTGCCGACGCGGATACGCAAATTGCGCTGTCCGAGTTTAACGGCGTCGGCCGCCGGTTTACCCGTTACGGCGAGATCGCGCTGCCGGCAGTGGATGGCGTAGCTGCCGGCAAGTATGCGCTGGTCGACGATTACGGCCATCACCCGGTGGAAATGGCGGCGACGCTGTCGGCGGCGCGCGGCGCCTATCCAGGGCGCAGGCTGGTGCTGGCTTTCCAGCCGCACCGGTTTACCCGCACGCGCGATTTGTTTGAAGATTTCGTCAAGGTCATTTCCACCGCGGATGCGGTGGTGTTGGCTGAAGTGTATGCCGCCGGCGAAGTGCCCATAGTCGCCGCGGATGGCCGGGCGCTGGCGCGAGCGGTGCGGGTGATGGGCAAGATCGAGCCGGTGTTTGTAGAAGATATCAATGAAATGCCTGACAGCCTGCTGCATGTATTGAAAGACGGCGACGTGGTGATCGTGATGGGTGCGGGTTCCATCAGCGCCGTTCCCGGCAAGCTGGCACAAACGACAGAGAAGTAGATCATGAGCGACGACACTATAC
Source organism: Betaproteobacteria bacterium (assembly GCA_013287275.1). Taxonomy (GTDB): domain Bacteria; phylum Pseudomonadota; class Gammaproteobacteria; order Burkholderiales; family Burkholderiaceae_D; genus Undibacterium. Next base: position 10,576 of record JABDED010000079.1, on the reverse strand, counting down.
AAAATGAAGTGAAGCAATTGGGCAGGGTGGGCGTGCTGTTTGGCGGCCGTTCGGCCGAACGCGAAATCTCCATCATGTCCGGTACCGGGGTGCTGAATGCCTTGAAGAGCAAGGGTGTGGATGCTCACGCCTTTGATCCCGCCGAGCGCAGCTTTGCCGAACTGGCTGATGAAAAATTCGACCGCGTCTTCATCGCCTTGCACGGCCGCTTCGGTGAAGACGGCAGCTTGCAGGGTGCGCTGGAGCAGTTGGGCATCCCGTATACCGGCAGCGGCGTGATGGCCTCGTCGATCGCGATGGACAAGATCTTTACCAAGAAGATCTGGATGTCGCACGGCTTGATCACGCCAAAATATGCGGTGCTGAAGCCGGATACCGAGTTGCGCCGGGTGCCGGATGAGCTGGGTTTGCCATTGATCGTGAAACCTCCGCATGAAGGCTCGACGATAGGCATCACCAAGGTGAACGGCTATTCCGACATGCAGGAAGCCTATGCACTGGCTGCGCAGTTCGACGACGAGGTGCTGGCCGAAGAATTCATCCAGGGGCGCGAACTGACGGTGACGATACTGGGCACCGGCGACCAGGCGCGCGCGCTGCCTGTCATTGAGATCGTTGCGCCGCAAGGCAACTACGATTACCAGAACAAATACTTTACCGACGACACCAAATATCTGTGTCCGGCGCCCATCGATATCGCGCTGACCGCCGAGATCCAGGATATGGCGGTGGAGGCCTATCGGGCCTTGAATTGCGAAGGCTGGGCCAGGGTCGATGTATTGCTGCGGGCGGCCGACAGCAAGCCTTTCCTGATCGAGATCAATACTTCGCCGGGCATGACCGGACACTCGCTGGTGCCGATGTCCGCACGCGCGACCGGCATGAGCTATGAAGACCTGTGCCTGGAAATATTGAAGACCGCTCGCCTGAAGATGAGCAAGGGAAGCAAGCAATAGTATGTGGCAAGACGTCAAGCTGCTGAACACGGTCGCCAATACGCTGTTTGCCGTGTTGCTGCTGCTGTTGCTGGCGTCGGGTGTGTGGTGGCTGGTGCAGCGGCCCATGTTCACTTTGAAGGTGATCCGGATACAGGCAGTGGAGCAGCTGGATCTGAGGCACGTGAATGCATTGACGATACGCGACGAGGCAATACCGCGCATCAGGGGGAATTTTTTTACGACCAACCTGGATTCGGTACGGACTGCATTCGAGGCAGTGCCATGGGTGCGCAAGGCTTCGGTGCAGAGGGAGTGGCCGGACAAGTTGATCGTCACGCTGGAAGAGCATACGGCGCTGGGTACCTGGGGTGAGCAGGGGCGTTTGCTGTCGGTCAAGGGAGACGTGTTTAGCGCCAACCTGGCCGAAGCGGAAGAAGATGCGGACCTGGTCGGTTTTGACGGCCCGGACGGCAGCGAGAAGGAAGTGCTGGCGCGCTATCTGGAATTGAAGACCTGGTTTTCCAGGATCAGTCTGGCGCCGGAGTCCGTACAGTATTCGAACCGCTATGCATGGAGCGTCAAATTGAATAACGGCATGCGGGTCGAGCTGGGGCGCGAACAGACCAGCACGACATTGAAGGAAAGAGTGGACAGGCTGTTGACGGTATATCCGCAGCTGGTAGCAAGTTTGCAGGAAAGTATAGAAAGTGTGGATATGCGTTACCCGAACGGCATGGCCTTGAAGTCCAGCCATGCGTTCGGGCCAAAAGGCAAACGGAAACCTGATGTTGGGGCGCGGGCCAAGAACCTGTGAATAACGAAGGTTTTCGTCAATTATTGAAGCAAGTGGGATGACATGACAAAAGATGCAAAAAATCTGATCGTTGGTCTCGATATCGGCACCTCCAAAATTGTCGCGGTGGTGGCCGAGGTCATGCCCGATGGCCGGCACGAGGTGATAGGCCTCGGCCAGCATGAGTCCAAGGGCTTGAAAAAAGGTGTGGTGGTGAACATCGAGGCCACCGTCGAGTCCATACAGCGCGCGCTGGAAGAGGCCGAGCTGATGGCGGATTGCAAGATCAGGCATGTCTATACCGGCATCGCCGGCAGCCATATCCGCAGCTTCAACTCCAGCGGCATGGTGGCGATCAAGGACAAGGAAGTGATGGCGGCCGACGTGTCGCGCGTGATCGAGACTGCCAAGGCCGTCAATATTCCGACCGACCAGCAGCTGCTGCATACCGTCCCGCAGGAATTCATTGTCGATAACCAGGATGATGTGCGCGAGCCGATAGGCATGAGCGGGATACGGCTGGAAGTCAAGGTGCACATCGTTACCGGCGCAGTCTCCGCGGTGCAAAACATCGTCAAGTGCGTGCGCCGCTGCGGCCTGGAAGTGTCCGACCTGATCTTGCAGCCCATGGCGTCGGCGGAAGCCGTGCTGACCAAGGATGAAAAAGAGCTGGGCGTGGTGCTGATCGATATTGGCGGCGGCACGACCGACGTTGCCGTATTCAGCGAAGGCGCGATCCGGCATACCGCGGTGATTCCGATCGCCGGCGACCAGATTACCAATGACATTGCGATGGCGCTGCGTACGCCGACTTCAGAGGCGGAAGAGATCAAGCTGCGCTTTGGCGTTGCCAAGCAGGTGCTGGCGGATCCGTCCGATACGCTGGAAGTGCCGGGGCTGGGCGACCGCGGTCCGCGTTCCCTGTCGCGCCAGGCGCTGGCAGCCGTGATAGAGCCGCGCGTGGAAGAGCTGTTTGCGCTGGTGCACCAGGTGGTGCGCGAATCCGGCTATGAGGACGTGCTGTCCAGCGGCATCGTGCTGACCGGCGGTTCATCCATCATGCCGGGCATGGTGGAAATGGCGGAAGACATATTTTTAAAACCGACGCGCCTGGGTATCCCGGCCTATGCAGGGCAGTTGGCCGACGTGGTGCGCAGCCCGCGTTATGCGACAGTTTTGGGTTTGTTGTTGGAAGCGAAGAAGCAGTACATCCGTGGCCATATCGTCACGCGGCAGGAAGGCTCTGCCAAAGCAGTCTGGCAGCGCATGAAAGAGTGGTTTTTAGGTAATTTTTAGTGGTAATTAGTCTTGGTTTTTGCATAATCATTTTATAATGTTGTGATATGCAGTATTTAGTCGCTAGTCGTCACTACCGTGATGCCTATCGACTAAAAACTGCCAACTTGGAGGAAGTCATGATGGAGTTCGATATGGTCGATAACGCTACACAAGGTACCGTGATCAAGGTCGTCGGCGTCGGTGGCGCAGGCGGTAATGCAGTACAGCACATGATCAACAAAGGCGTGTCCGGCGTTGAATTCATTGCTGCCAACACGGATGCCCAGGCGCTTACACAATCCAAGGCGCATAACGTGATCCAGATCGGCGAGACCGGCCTGGGCGCAGGTATGAAACCGGAAGTGGGCCGCAAGCTGGCCGAAGACTCGCGCACGCGCATAGAAGATGCGTTGCGCGGCGCGCATATGGTGTTCATCGCTGCCGGCATGGGCGGGGGCACCGGCACCGGCGCTGCGCCGGTGGTAGCACAGATTGCCAAGGAACTCGGTGCACTGACCGTTGCCGTGGTATCCAAGCCATTTTCTTACGAAGGCAAGAAATGCATGGATATCGCCGACGAAGGCCTGGACGCCTTGTCCCAGCACGTCGATTCACTGATCATCATCCTGAATGAAAAACTGGAAGAGATCTACGAAGACGACAGCATGATCGAATGGCTGCAGCATGCCGACGACGTATTGAACAATGCGGTGGCCGGTATCGCCGAGATCATCAACGTGCCCGGCCATATCAATGTCGACTTCAACGACGTCAAGACCATCATGGGCGAGCAAGGCAAGGCGATGATGGGTACGGCGACGGCATCCGGCGTCGACCGCGCACGCATCGCGGCAGAGCAGGCAGTTGCTTCGCCGCTGCTGGACGGCATCGACCTGTCCGGCGCGCGCGGCGTGCTGGTCAACGTCACCGCCAGCCGCAGCCTGAAAGGTAAGGAAATCAAGGAAGTGATGGCAGCAGTGCGCGCCTTCGCCGCTCCCGATGCATCGATCGCGCAAGGTATCGCGTACGACGATACGATGGGCGACGATATCCGCGTCACAGTGGTTGCCACCGGCCTGGGCCGCGGCAAGAAAAATATCCAGCTGGTGCAAACGCCGGTACTGCGTACCGGTACCCATAATGAACCTGTGATGGGCACGCCGATGATGGCATCCGGCAGCATGACCACAGGTGCGGCCGGCACGGCAGGGTTTGAGGGCCTGACCAAGCCCGCGGTATGGCGCCGCGAGTCGGCTTCGGATACGGTGCGTGCGCTGGAGAAGAACGGTATGGAGACCTACGATATCCCCGCCTTCCTCCGCAAACAAGCCGACTAGGCTACTGCGCGGCCACATCTTGAGCCTGTGATGCTCACTGTGCGTTAAGCACAGCTGCGCTTCTCGGCTCAACCTGTGGCCGCTCGCTACGCCTAGTTTGTGGCAGTTAATCAGACTACTGCGCGGTAGTGGTTCGGTTGGGATTTTTGTTTTTTTCTGACGCCGGCATTCGTGCCGGCGTTTTGCCTTCTGCACAAAATTGCAGACTCAGGCATACTGGCGTCCAGCACTTAGCCCGGGCAATTTTTCGCGCGCTGCGATCATGCGGCGCAAGGAATTGCCAGTGCTTTTTTCCAAATTTAAACAGGAGTCAAACATGAGCATCAAAATCGGTGACAAATTGCCTGAAGGCACACTGGCGGAGTTTATTGAAGTCGAATCCGAAGGCTGCTCGCTCGGCCCGAACACTTTCAAGGTGGCAGACCTGACCAAGGGCAAGACTATTGCGATCTTCGGCTTGCCGGGCGCCTTTACGCCGACCTGCTCCGCCAAGCATGTGCCGGGCTATGTCCAGCACGCGGCTGAATTGAAAGCCAAAGGCGTCGATGAAATCTGGTGTATCTCGGTCAATGATGCTTTCGTGATGGGCGCCTGGGGCCGCGAACAAAAATCGACCGGCATCGTGCGCATGATGGCCGACGGTAATGCCGACTTCAGCAAGGCACTGGGCCTGGATGCCGACTTCAGCAAATTCAACATGGGTACGCGTTCGCAGCGCTACTCCATGCTGGTGGTCGACGGCACAGTAAAGCAACTGAATGTCGAGGCAGCAGGCAAATTTGAAGTATCGAATGCCGAAACCCTGTTGGCGCAGTTAGGCTAAGCAGGCCGGGGCTCAAATAAGACGGCGCTGCGGGCGCCGTTTTTTACGCGCGATCGAGCAGGAGCGTGCCGTTGCAGCCCCGCTGTATGGCTGGCAGCAGGGCGTTGCTAATTGGCTACTGGCGCGGCGCTGTTGCATCAGGATTCGAGCAAATCTATATAATAGGGCGATGCTAAAACAAAGAACCATCAAAAAACTTGTCAAAACCGTAGGTGTTGGCGTGCACTCCGGTACCAAGGTCGATTTGATCTTGCGGCCCGCTGCACCTGATACCGGTATTGTTTTCACCCGCATCGACCTCGATCCGCCGGTTGTCTTTCCAGCGTTTGCGACCAATGTCGGCGATACCCGCATGGCTTCCACGCTGGTCAATCAAGGCGCCAAGGTTTCGACTGTGGAACACTTGCTGTCCGCCTGCGCCGGTTTAGGCATAGATAACCTGTATGTGGATGTCAGTGCCGAAGAAATCCCCATCATGGATGGTTCCGCATCTTCTTTTGTGTATTTGTTGCAGCAGGCCGGCATGCAGGAGCAGGATGTTGCCAAGAAATTTATCCGCGTGCTGAAGCCGGTCGAAATCCGCGAAGGTTCGGGCAAGTCGGAAAAATGGGCCAGGCTGGAACCCTTTGACGGTTTCAAGCTGCATTTCTTTATCGAATTCAATCATCCGGCGGTAGACGGCACGACCCAGACCGCCGAAGTGGATTTTGCCAAAGTATCTTATGTGAAGGACGTCGCCCGGGCACGGACTTTCGGCTTCATGCAGGATGTGGAAATGTTGCGCGGTATAGGCCTGGCGCGCGGCGGCTCCATGGAAAATGCGATCGTGATGGATGAGTATCGTATCTTGAATGCAGACGGCCTGCGCTTTGACGACGAATTCGTGCGCCACAAGATACTGGACGCGATTGGTGACCTGTACCTGATCGGCCATCCCTTGCTGGCCAGCTATACTGCGCACAAATCGGGGCATGGCCTGAACAATCAGTTGCTGCGCGCCTTGCTGGCGCAGCCGGACGCGTATGAGCTTGTCAGCTTTGACACCCTGACCGATGCGCCGGAGTCGTATGTGTTGCAGGAGCACCGCGAATGGGCGCTTAGCTAAGATTTTCGTAGCCCGTTGCCTGATTCAAAATCGCGGCTATTCTTGCTGATGCCGCTTCACCAGGTTTTGCAATGCCGCCCTCAATGCGGCATTTTGCGGCGTATCTTCCAGCGTGCTCCCCAGTTCGTCAAAGGCCTTCAGCGCCCGATTCGACAGCAATGCCTGTTTGGGCTGGACGGATCTCTCCACCATTTTTCTTACTTGTACTTTGATTCGGATTGCGTTAATCTGCCATCCCCGCTGCTGCAAAGCATCTTGTAATTTCGGCAATTGCTGTTTCAGCCTGCTTGCCAGTGCAGCATTGGGCGTGGACAAAGTTAATTGTCCTTCTGCCAATTGCAAAACATCGCAGGCATCAAACATCGCGGGCAGTATCGCCCCGCAATCTTTTTGCAAGGAAGCATTGCGCCGGACCGTAGGCAACAAGGGCGCGATTTTGTCGTTGGCTCGCAAGAAATCGGCTGCACCGCTGGTTACATTCAGTTTCCGCGTGCGCTTGATGTTGATTCTATATGGAGGAGGGGACGATGGCTGCATGGATGGAACCTTACCACAAAGCCCGGCGCTTGATCGCGCCGGACGCTGATGCCGGAGCGGCGAGATGCAAATAATTTTAATGCACTCGCGCTTTACCCAGGCCAAATCAGTCACGCTGACAACCAAGCATGTACTGCTCTCCGTTTTTGCCTTTTTCTTCCTGATCATGCTGTGCTCGGCCATGATGGCTGCGCTGACCTTGCGCCTGGCCAGCGGCGACCTGCCGGTATTGCGTGATTTTGTCCCGGTCGCCGCCGTCAACGACCCGAACGCCAAAGATAAGTATCTGAAGGAAAACCTGGCCGCGATGGCGGTCAAGCTGGGTGAGATGCAGGCACAGTTGATGCGGTTGGATGCGCTGGGCGAAAGGGTGCAGGGGCTGGCCGGGGTCAAGCCCGAAGAGTTCAACTTCAAGGAAATGCCGGCCAGGGGAGGGGCGGAAATGTCCAGCCGTGGGCCGGCCCAGGCGCTGAACATGTCGGAATTCCAGCTGGCGCTGGATGCAATGGCAAAGGACGTCGAGCACCGCTCCGACTTCATGAATGTGGTGGAAACCAGGCTGATGGGCCTCAAGGTGCAGGCCAAATTATTGCCTACCATACAACCAGTCAATGTTACCTACAGCGCTTCCACTTTCGGCTGGCGGCTGGATCCCTTCACCGGGCGCAGCGCTTTTCACGAGGGCATAGATTTCCCGGCGCCGACGGGTACTCCCATCGTCGCAGCGGCCGGCGGGGTCGTGATTGCAGCGGAATTCCATCCGCAGTTTGGCAATATGCTGGAAATTGACCACGGCGGCGACATCATGACCCGCTATGCGCATACTTCCAAGATCTATGTCAGGGTCGGCGATATCGTCAAGCGCGGCCAGCACGTGGCCGATATAGGCTCCACCGGACGCTCCACCGGCTCCCATCTGCACTTTGAAGTGCATTTGAAAGGGGTGCCGCAAAATCCGAATAAATTCCTGCAAGCCGGCGCAAACCAGGCCAACCTGGCAGAGTTGAGTAAAAAATAAGCTTGATTTTGCCCGCTTTATCACCAATTGCCCTTGGTATCGCAGTGTAAGAAGCGAGCAAGAAGCTGCGAAATTGTAGCGAAAACTGTGTATCTGCTGATGTTTCCTGCACTGCATGGTAAAATCGCGAGTTGGCCCGCATTCGTTTTTTGTTGCTGCCGGATAAAGTTTGTCCCTTGAGGCTGAACTAATTCTCGCAGCGTTTTCAAGTACTTACTTAATCCACTGTTCATTCATAGCATGTCATTTCTGACCAAGATATTCGGTAGCCGCAACCAGCGGCTCTTGAAGCAATACCAAAAAACCGTGCGTGAGATCAACGCACTGGAAACGCAGCTGGAAGCCTTGTCGGATGAGCAATTACAAGCGAAAACGCTGGAATTCAAGGAGCGCATCGCCAAAGGCGAGGAGCTGGACAGTATCTTGCCGGAAGCCTTTGCCGTATGCCGCGAGGCCAGCAAACGCGTGCTGAAGATGCGCCATTTCGATGTGCAGATGATAGGCGGCATGGTACTGCATTACGGCAAGATCGCGGAGATGGGAACCGGTGAGGGTAAAACCCTGATGGCGACCCTGCCTACGTATTTGAATGCGTTATCCGGCAAGGGCGTGCACGTGGTCACCGTCAATGATTACCTGGCGCAGCGCGATGCCGAGTGGATGGGCAAATTGTACGGCTGGCTGGGCCTGACGACGGGCGTCAACCTGTCGCAACTGGACCATGATGCAAAACAGCTGGCCTATACATCCGATATCACCTACGGCACCAACAACGAATTCGGTTTCGATTATCTGCGCGACAATATGGTGTACGAAGCCAAGGACCGGGTGCAGCGTCCGCTGAATTTCGCGGTCGTCGATGAGGTCGACTCCATCCTGATCGATGAGGCGCGTACTCCGCTGATCATTTCCGGCCAGGCCGAGAACCATACCGACCTGTATTACAAGATCAATGAAGTGCCGAAGTTGCTGACTTTGCAAATCGGCGAAGAAACGCCGGACGGCAAGGGGCACATAGAAGTGCCTGGCGACTACACCAAGGACGAGAAGGCGCATCAGGTATTGCTGACCGAAGCCGGCCACGATAATGCCGAACGCATCCTGACCCAGATGGGCCTGCTGCCGGAAGGCGCCTCCCTGTATGACGCCGCCAACATCACGCTGATCCACCATCTGTATGCGGCGTTGCGCGCGCATGCCCTGTATTTCAAGGATCAGCACTACGTAGTGCAAAACAATGAAGTGATCATCGTCGATGAATTCACCGGCCGCCTGATGACGGGCCGCCGCTGGTCCGATGGTTTGCACCAGGCGGTTGAGGCCAAGGAAGGCGTCAAGATCCAGAACGAAAACCAGACCCTGGCTTCGATCACTTTCCAGGCCGTAGATTTCCTGGAATTCGTAAGCCTCGGTATCCGCGGTACCC
>JABDED010000079.1:0-1311 GCA_013287275.1 Betaproteobacteria bacterium | reverse complement strand
TTCCAGAACTACTTCCGCATGTATGTGCGCCTGTCAGGCATGACGGGTACCGCGGATACCGAGGCTTACGAATTCCAGGAAATCTACGGCCTGGAAACCGTCGTGATTCCGCCGAACCGTCCGTCCCAGCGCAAAGACCGCCAGGACCAGGTATACAAATCGGCCGAAGAAAAATACGGTGCGATGCTGAAAGACATACAGGATTGCTACGAACGCGGCCAGCCGGTGCTGGTCGGCACTACCTCGATTGAAAATTCAGAACTGTTGTCCGGCATCCTGGCCAAGGCCAAATTGCCGCACAATGTGCTGAATGCGAAGCAGCATGCGCGTGAGGCGGAAATCATTGCGCAGGCGGGCCGTCCCAAAGGCATCACGATCGCCACCAATATGGCCGGTCGCGGTACCGATATCGTGTTGGGCGGCAACGTCGCCAAGCAGGTGCAGTTGATCGAAGCCGATGACAGTGTGTCGGATGCGGAAAAACAGCAAAAGGCGAAAATCCTGGGCGACGAATGGCAGTCGCTGCATGAACATGTGGTCAATGCCGGCGGCCTGCATATCATCGGCACCGAGCGCCATGAATCGCGCCGCGTGGATAACCAGTTGCGCGGCCGTTCCGGCCGCCAGGGCGATCCTGGCTCTTCGCGTTTCTACCTGTCGCTGGACGATCCCCTGCTGCGCATTTTTGCCGGCGACCGCGTCCGCGCGATCATGGACAGGCTGAAAATGCCGGAAGGCGAGCCTATCGAAGCGGGCATCGTCTCGCGCTCTATCGAATCTGCGCAACGCAAGGTGGAAGCACGCAACTTCGACATCCGCAAACAATTGCTGGAATACGACGACGTCGCCAACGACCAGCGCAAGGTCATCTACCAGCAGCGTAATGAATTGCTGGAAGCGCATGATATTTCCGAACTGATGTCGTCGCTGCGGGCCGGTATGTTCCAGGATATCGTGCGTACCTATGTGCCGGCCGAGTCGGTCGAAGAGCAATGGGATATCCCCGCGCTGGAAGCGACGCTGGCCAGCGAATGGGCGCTGGACGTACCGCTGCAGGCCATGCTGAAGAATGAGCAAGACCTGAATGATGAGGACATCGTGGAGCGCGTGCAAAAAGCGGCGAACGACGCCTACGACGCCAAGATCGCGCTGGTCGGCAAGGAAGCATTCGGCGGTTTCGAGCGCAGCGTGATGCTGCAGAATATCGATAACCACTGGCGCGAGCATCTGGCCGCGCTGGATCACCTGCGCCAGGGTATCCATCTGCGCGGCTACGCGCAGAAAAATCCCAAGCAGGAATACAAGCGTGAA
>JABDED010000078.1 GCA_013287275.1 Betaproteobacteria bacterium | reverse complement strand
TTTATCGCCTGCAAAGTCGCTTGATTACGAAACGCCAGTCAAAAGCAAAGCCCACAGTTTACCGATATTCATGCAAGATGCGCAGCAATTAATCGACGTCAGCAAAAAGTTGAGCGTGGATCAGATTGCCGATCTGATGTCGATCTCGCCGGCGTTGGCGCAATTGAATGCAGACCGTTTCTCCGCCTGGTCCGCCACCGCCACCAAGGATAACGCGAAACAGGCGATGTTCGCCTTTAACGGTGACGTCTACGAAGGCCTGGCCGCTGCCACGCTGAGCACGCCGCAAGTGAATTACCTGGAAAAGCGCCTGCGCATCTTGTCCGGTTTGTACGGTTTGCTGCGTCCGCTGGATTTGCTGCAGCCGTACCGGCTGGAAATGGGCACCCGGCTCGCGAACCCGCGCGGCGCAAACTTGTATGCGTTCTGGGGCGAGAAGGTGACCGATGCGCTGAACCTGCAACTGGAGCAGCAAAAAAGCAAGGTGCTGGTGAACCTGGCTTCGGAAGAGTATTTCAAGGTAGTGAAGCCGGCGTTGCTGAAGGCGCCGGTGGTCAGTCCGGTATTCCTGGACTGGAAAAACGGCCAGTACAAGGTGATTTCATTTTATGCAAAGCGTGCGCGCGGCTTGATGGCGCGTTACTCGGCGGTCAATAAAATCAGCAAGGCGGAAGAACTCAAGTCCTTCGATGCCGAAGGTTATCGCTTTGTGGCCTCGGAATCGGACAAGCGGCACTGGGTATTCAAGCGTAAAGTGGAGGCATAAGGCGAGAGCGAGGTCGGCGGACATAAAAAAAGCCCCAGGATCTGAGGCTTTTTGGCGAAGGCCGGTCTATTTCCAGAACTGCCACCAGGAACTCTTGTTCTTGCCGGCGTTGCCGTCGAGGAAAGCGCTTTTCGGGAAGTTTTGCGTGAATACCCGGTTGGCATCATCGCGCAGTTCTGTCATGCCCATATAGTCATAAGCGCGCACCAGGATGTACAGCGCTTCTTCATTTGCAGGCGCATCAGGATATTCCTTGATGGCGGACTGGGCGCGGTTGGCGGCAGCCAGGAAAGCGCCACGGCGCAGGTAGTATTTGGCCACGTGCACGTCATATTGTGCCAGGGAGTTGACCAGGAACTTCATCCTTGCGGTTGCATCCGGCGTGTATTTACTGTCCGGGAATTGGATGGCAAGTTGCTTGAAGGCATCAAATGCATCGCGCGCCGCTTTCGGATCGCGCTCGGTGATGTCCTGGTTGGCAATGAAATTCAGCAGGCCGAGATTGTCATTGAAATTGATCAGGCCGCGCAAGTAGTACATATAGTCGACGTTAGGGTGGTTAGGATGCAACTTGATAAAGCGCTCCACGGCCGCCAGTGCCTGGGCCTGGTCGTCCTGTTTATAGTAGGCGTAGGCAATTTCCATTTGCGCCTGCTGCGCATAAGTGCCGAATGGGAAGCGGGATTCCAGTCTTTCAAAGTATTGGACGGCTTTTTCGTAACCACCATTATTCAGTTCGTCTTTTGCTTCAGCGTATAATTTTGCAGCAGACCACGTTCTTGTTTCATCCGCCTTGTCACCTGTCGAGCTGCATGCCGATAAGGCAAGTACCAGGATGAGACCAAGGAATTTTATAGATTTAATTTGCATAAGTTTTTTGCATGAGCAGTAGAACGATTTACGGATTATAGCCGATGGGAATTAATGTGATACCAACTGAAGCAGCGATTTTGTCAGACCCCTTGATCGAACCACTTGAAATCGAGGCGGAGGAAGGGGACGATTTTATCCCTCAAGCCGCACCCATAGAGTTGAAACTGACTCCTGAAGCATGTGGCGAGCGTTTGGACAAGACGCTGTCCAAACTTGTTCCGCAATACTCCAGAAGCCGCATCCAGCAATGGATAGAGGCCGGGTTTGTGACTGTGGACGGGCAGGCGGCGCGTGCCAAAATGACGGTGCTCGGTGATGAGAAAGTGTGCATTCTGCCACAGGCAGCGCCGGATGAGGGCGCTTATCAACCAGAAAATATCCCGCTGGACATTATTTACGAAGACGATGCGTTGCTGGTAGTGAATAAACCGGCCGGCCTGGTGGTGCATCCGGCCGCCGGCAATTGGTCGGGCACCTTGCTGAACGGCCTGCTGTACCACTATCCGGAACTGCTGGGCGTGCCCAGGGCGGGCATAGTCCACCGGCTGGATAAGGATACTTCCGGCCTGATGGTGGTGGCCAAGACCCTGGTTGCACACACCGAGCTGGTCAGGCAGTTGCAGGACCGCACCGTCAAAAGGGAATACTTTGCGCTGGTCTGGGGCACGCCTAAGCCGTCCGGCACGGTGGATGCGGCGATGGCCAGGCATCCGCGCGACCGTATCAAGATGGCGGTATCGGAAAGCATGCTGGCCAAGCCTGCAATCACGCATTACCAGCGCGTCGGTGCCGGCATGCTGGAACGTTTTCCGGTCAGCCTGGTGGCTTGCCAGCTGGAAACAGGGCGCACCCATCAAATCAGGGTGCATATGCTGTCTCTCGGTTTTCCGCTGGTCGGGGATACTTTGTACGGTAAGCAGCATCTTGCCCGTTTCTTCCCGCGCCAGGCGCTGCAGGCGCGCAAACTGGGCTTGATCCACCCTGTCACTGGGGAGCATGTCGAATGGCAGGTTCCGCTGGCCACCGACTTTGCCGAGCTGATACGGCAGGCCGGCATGAGCTTGCCTGCATGAAAATGGCATGAACACTGGCGGCAGGACTTTTCCGTTTGCGGTGATAGAGCCTGATTGGGAGGGGTTGCCGGCGCATGTGCGGGCTTTTAGCACGACCCGCAACGGCGGCGTCAGCCTGCCTCCTTATGGCGACGCACGCGGCGGTGGCGGTTTGAACCTGGGCGATCACGTCGGTGATGCGGCCATGGCGGTCGCGGCAAACCGCCGGCTAGTGCGCGATGCGCTGCCGGCCGCACTGCTGGCCGATATCACATGGCTGTCACAAGTGCATGGCATCATAGTCTGCGATGCTGGAGCAAGCCTGGATAAAACCGTGGCGGATGCTAGCAGCACCGGACAAAAAAATGTCGTTTGCGCGGTGATGACGGCTGATTGCCTGCCGGTACTGTTCAGCGACCGCGAAGGCAAGGTCGTGGCCGCTGCGCACGCAGGCTGGCGCGGGCTGGCCGCCGGCGTGCTGGAAAATACGGTTGCCCATATGCGCGCGACCGGTGCCGGGGAAATTATTGCCTGGCTGGGGCCGGCAATCGGACCTTCGCAATTTGAGGTCGGCGAAGATGTGCTGCGGGCTTTTGCTCCAATGCTTGGCGCAAGTGGCGGTATCTCCGCTTATTTTGAGCCAGATCAAGACAAGGCCGGCAAATACCATGCAAACATCTATGCCCTGGCCAGGACAGTCCTGGCGCGGATGGGCGTGCAGCAGGTGTATGGCGGCAAGTATTGCACGGTGACGGAAAAAGATAAGTTTTATTCTTACCGGCGGGATGGCGTAACCGGACGGATGGCTAGCCTGATCTGGCTGGAGTAAAGCTGAAATCAGTGCACGTCATTGGCATCAGTCTTTTTTGAGCCCGGTTTCCGTAACTGGACTTTCGCCTGCATCCGGGATGGCAGCCGCAGTATTTGCTGCAGCATTTTTTGCCAGCATTTCTGCTTTGCGCTGTTTTTTACGCTGGGGACTGCGCACCAAATATAAAATTATTGTTAAAGGCAACACACAATACATTAAAAACGTCATAATTCCTGCAATCACCGTGGGTTCCGTGATCGACATCATTAAGACTACATAGATCCAGGCGATGGCGATGATGTACATGGAAAGTAATTGGGTGAGAAAGTTGCTATAGATGCTTTGATTAGAGTTTTAAAAGCGGTACACTCGATTTGAGATGCAACGATACGCGAAAAACAGGAGGCACGCATGAAGACTTACGATCCTCAAGCTATGTACTCCGAATGGATGTCACAGCTGTCGAACCAGGGTAATTTGCAAGATTGGATGAAACCCGCTGCCGCCTTCACCGACGGCACTATCATGGATACCCTGAAAGAAATCGGGGCCCAGATCAATCCGGCGACAATGGGTAAATTGCAAAGCGAGTATATGCAGGAGTTTGGCAAACTCTGGCAAGGCTTCGTCATTTCCAAGGTACCTGATTTTGCCGACAAGCGCTTTGCTTCACCCGACTGGCATACGCATACCATGCACGCCTACAGCGCGGCGTCTTACCTGCTGAATGCCCGTTTCCTGATGGCGATGGCCGAGGCGGTCGAGGCTTCGGAAAAAACCAGGCAAAAAATTCGTTTTGCGGTGCAGCAAATGATTGATGCGATGTCGCCCGCCAATTTCCTGGTGACCAATCCTGAGGCGCAGGCCAAGCTGATAGAAAGCAAGGGCGAAAGCTTGGCAAAGGGCATCGCCCAGATGCTGGCTGACATGCAGAAGGGCCGCATCTCGCAAACCGATGAGTCGGCTTTTGAAGTCGGCAAGAACGTGGCAACCTCGGAAGGCACGGTCGTCTTCGAGAACAAGCTGTTCCAGCTGATCCAGTACACCCCACTGACCAAGACTGTCCATCAACGACCGCTACTGATGGTGCCTCCTTGCATCAACAAATTTTATATCCTCGACCTGCAGCCTGAAAATTCCGTCGTGCGCTACGCGGTGGAGCAAGGACATACCGTGTTCCTGGTGTCCTGGGCCAACCCTGGCGAGGCGATGGCCGATGTGAGCTGGGACGACTACATCGAGGACGGCGCGATCAAGGCTATCCACCTGGTGCAGGAAATCAGCAAGCAAAAAGAGATCAACGGCTTCGGTTTTTGCGTAGGCGGCACTATCATTTCCACTGCGCTGGCTGTGCTTGCGGCGCGGGGCGAGAATCCGGTCAGCAGCCTGACCTTGCTGACGACCCTGCTGGATTTTTCCGACACCGGCGTGCTGGACGTGTTCGTCGACGAGATGCAGGTGCAGATGCGCGAGAAAACGATAGGCAAGCGTGGCCTGTTGCCGGGCAAAGACTTGGCCAGCACCTTCTCCAGCCTGCGTGCGAACGACCTGGTCTGGAATTATGTGCAGTCCAGTTACCTGAAAGGCGAGAGCCTGACGCCTTTCGATCTGCTCTACTGGAATGCGGACAGCACCAATTTGCCGGGACCGATGTTTTGCTGGTACCTGAGAAATACCTATCTGGAAAACAGCCTGAAAGTGGCCGGCAAACTGGTCGTGGCCGGTGCGCCTGTGGACTTGGGCAAGATCGATGTGCCGACCTTTGTGTACGGCTCGCGCGAAGACCATATCGTGCCCTGGCAGGCTGCGTATGCATCGTGCTCCATCCTGAATCGCAAGAACAAAGGACAAAACCGTTTTGTACTGGGAGCATCAGGCCACATCGCCGGTGTGGTGAATCCTCCCGCCAAAAAGAAAAGGAGCTACTGGACCAACGACAAAATAGGGGCGGATCCCGACGCCTGGTTTAAAGGCGCAACAGAGCATGCAGGCAGCTGGTGGCCGGTATGGGCCGGTTTCCTGGCCGAACATGGCGGCAAGATGGTCAAAGCCCCCGGGCAACCCGGAAATGCTGAGCATCAGGCAATAGAGCCAGCACCTGGGCGTTACGTCAAGGTACGAGCAGATTAAGCAGCTTGAGCAGGTTGATATTGAGAAACCAATGAGGAGACAAATATGTCAAAACGTATAGCATATGTAACTGGTGGCATGGGTGGGATTGGAACTCCTATTTGCAGGCGCCTGTGCGCTGACGGATTTATCGTGGTCGCCGGTTGCGGCCCCAATTCCGCCCGCAAGGACAAGTGGCTGGCCGACATGCGCGCCGAAAATTGCGATATCCATGCTTCCGAAGGCAATGTCTCGGATTGGGAGTCTACCCGGGCCGCCTTTGAAAAGGTCAGGGCGGAAATCGGCGAAGTCGACGTGCTGGTCAATAATGCCGGCATCACCCGCGACGGCCAGTTTCGCAAGATGAGCAAGGAAGACTGGGATGCGGTGATGGATACCAACCTGAACTCCTTGTTCAACGTCACCAAGCAAGTCATCGACAGCATGGTGGACCGTGGCTGGGGCCGTATTATCAATATCTCCTCGGTCAACGGCCAAAAAGGCCAGTTCGGACAAACCAATTATTCCACCGCCAAAGCCGGCATCCACGGTTTTTCCATGGCGCTGGCGCAAGAAGTTGCCACCAAGGGCGTTACGGTCAATACGGTTTCTCCTGGTTATGTCGGTACGGACATGGTGCGTGCGATCCGTCCTGATGTTCTGGAAAAAATTGTTGCCGGCATCCCGGTAAAACGCCTGGCGGAACCAAGCGAGATCGCTTCCATCGTTGCCTGGATCGCGTCCGACGAAGGTGGCTATGCTACCGGTTCGGACTTCTCGATCAACGGCGGCCTGCACATGGGCTAAAGTATTGTTTTTGTGCAAAAGCCACATCATAATGATGTGGCTTTTGCATGTTTGATTTATACTGACTTATAAAATTTCCTATCTGAAATAAAACGATTTGATATCCTTCGATAAGCGTGCATAATCGGCGGGCAAATATATTAGAATTAAAAAAGGGACAAGCTGGCTGGCTATTGGATCAATAGCACCGGTTTATTTGGATGGATTTGGCGTGACAGGCAAGCATATCCTTGCCTGATCGACTCAAGCGCTGGGATGTCACTAATTGAGAATTCGATGAATAGTGTAAAGAAAACGACACAACACCTGATCAAGAAGTATCCGAATCGCCGTCTATACGATACGCAGACCAGTAGTTACATTACGCTGGTCGATGTAAAACAGTTCGTTTTGGAAAGCGACGATTTCGCTGTTATCGATGCCAAGACCAACGAAGATCTCACCCGCAGCATCCTGTTGCAGATCATCCTGGAAGAGGAGGCAGGCGGAGCGCCCATGTTTTCCAGCGTGGCTCTGGCCCAGATCATCCGCTACTATGGCCATGCGATGCAGGGCATGATGGGGTCTTACCTGGAAAAAAATATCCAGGCCTTTATCGATATCCAGAACAAGCTGGCGGAAAATTCCAAGGGCGTGTACGAAGGCAAGCCTTTCAGCCCTGAAATGTGGGCCCAGTTCATGAGCGTGCAGGGACCGATGATGCAGGGCATGATGGGTAATTACATAGAACAGAGTAAAAATCTGTTTGTGCAGATGCAGGAGCAGATGCAGAGCCAGACCAAGAATATCTTTGGTGTTTTCCCGTTTGTTCCCGAAGATAAGAACAAATAGTTGATAATTAAGTGGCAATAGAGCGCAATCCTGCCTAAATATTGTGCAGCGGCCAGCCTCTGTTGGAGATGAAGGGGTACAATAGCGGATTCGGTGCGACACGTGTGTCGCGATCTGCCGCTCTGCGGCAAGAAAATGTAGTACTCCGGCAGTCCAGCTGCCGCGCAATCCTTCCTATGAAAATGTGGATAGAGCCTTGATTCTTTTGGGATTTCGTAGATTTCTCAAAATGGCTGCTTCCATCGGCTCTCTAGGTGCGTCCAACGCAAACAGAGGGCTTCCAATAGACACAATGCTCAAAAGAATTTATCGCGGATATCGATAATCTCAGGTCTAACCTGAGAATTTCCGGTGTTCCGTACATAAATCCTGTCCACAAGACGTGCAAAGTGTCGCCTCTACGCGACAAAATCATCTCAATTTCTAGAAATGCTTTTAGAGCATGGATTTCTCTTTCCGGAGGAGTTCATAGGCAAGCCATTGGTTAAATGGGAAAGATGCAAATGAAGATCGCGAGAAGTTCTGCGATGCCTTGTCGTGCTCGCCCCTAATACTTAGGATCGATGCCACGACCGAGCGTACGACCGCTCGTTGCCTACACGGACGTGCGTTTTCAGTAATGAAGAGGTGCGAAGCTCCGTTGACAATGTACTCCCGCATTCGCGGCGTTCTTTTCATGCAAATGAAAGGAGGGGAGACTGCTAGCAGCATGGCGGTCGAGAGACTAGGCAAGTGCCACATGAGCAACATAAGTGAACTGACGATTGAACCTTCGTGACTATTGACGGGCTGAAGCTGCTATGGCCCTGCCCAAAACGGGATGTGGTCGGTTATCTCTGTCGAATCTATAGATACGTCGTCATCAGACCACCGGAGGAGAGTCAGGCTCTAAATGGCTAGGCGCATCGAAGTCAGATGCGTCGGTATTGTAGGAAACGTGGTAAACCCGATTCGCCGCCTTCAGATCATCGAAGGCAAGCCGACCGTAAGGAAGGCCCATGGCGGAGCGGGCATGGGATGGTGGAAAAAGCAAATGCCTTGCGGTAACCGCAGGGATAGGGCTTCAGGATTTGGCCTAACGTGAAAGCGTGCCCACTTCCATCTGGTGCAATGGTCGTTATCGACCGTATAGGTAAAGTAGTTATTCTTTAACACCCCGAAGGGATGCAATTCTTTCCTTCGGGGCAGAGTTGCATTCTCGGTGGGTATCACTACTGAGGTCAGCAATGAGAGTAATTGATAGTAATCAGATCGATTCTGCGTCCTCAAGCATTCCGCCAGCATGGGCAGCCATCAACTGGCAGCGTATTCAGCGGAATGTTAGAGCCATGCAGACTCGACTAGCGAAGGCAACACAGGAAGGCGACTGGCGCAAGGTGAAAGCTTTGCAACGGTGGTTGACCCGCTCGTTTTCCGCCAAGGCATTGGCTGTTAAACGAGTGACAGAAAATCAAGGCAAACGCACCGCAGGAGTGGATCGGCTGTTATGGGACACTCCGGTACAGAAATATGCCGCAATTGCGACGTTGTCGAAGCGTCGGTATAGGCCTCTGCCTTTACGGAGGGTCTATATCCCAAAAGCGAATGGAAAGGAACGTCCTCTGGGCATCCCTGCCATGCGGGATCGAGCCATGCAGGCGTTGTATCTGCTGGCACTCGACCCCGTTTTGGAAACGGTGAGCGATCCTAATTCATACGGGTTCCGTAGGAATCGCGCCACCCACGACGCTATGGGCCAGTTGTTTGTATCCCTGTCTGCTGCGAAGTCTGCGCAATGGATTTTGGATGCGGATATTGAAGGCTTTTTCGACAACATCAACCATGACTGGTTGATCGAACATGTCCGTATGGACAAGACGATTCTTCGGAAGTGGCTGAAATCTGGGGTAATTGACCGGTCGCAACTGGTGGCAACCACTGCGGGAACGCCGCAGGGCGGCATTATCAGCCCTGCGTTGGCGAATTGGACGCTGAATGGTCTGGAAACCGAATTGATTCGTCATCTGGAGAGTAAATTCGGAATCACGAAGACCAAGAACCTGAAAGTCGGTGTCGTACGGTATGCAGATGATTTCGTTGTGCGAGGTGCTGAACAAGAGCTGCTCGTAAACGAGATCCGACCTTGGATAGAAGCATTCCTCGCAAAACGAGGATTGCAACTTTCGCAAGCCAAGACGCGTATTGCTCATATCGACCATGGGTTTGACTTCCTGGGATGGAGTTTTCGCAAATACAACGGGAAACTACTAATCAAGCCGAGTCAGAAAAACGTGAAAGCGTTCTATGGCAAGGTAAGGAACGTCATCGGCGACCAACTCGGGAGTAAGCAGGAGGATCTGATCCGAATGCTGAACCCGATATTACGAGGATGGGCACAGTACCATAGTCCCGTCGTTGCCAAACAAGCGTTTTCTCGCATGGAGCATCTGCTGTTCTGGCGGTTAATGCGGTGGGCAAAGCGCAGGCATCCAAGGAAGAGTGCCGACTGGATTCGCCAGAAATATTGGCGGCCGGTAGGCGAACGGAAATGGGTGTTTGCTGCACTTGTCGAAATCGACGGCAAGAAAGGTGTGATGGAACTGTACTCGCTGGCGGGTACGCCCATCGAGCGTCACAAGAAGATCAAGGGGGAATATCACCCCTACGATCCGCAATGGGAAGAGTATGGTGAAGCCCTCCGAATGGAGCGAATGTTGAAAAACATGAACTACCGAAAGCAGTGGGCGAAGTTGTACACTGAACAACGCGGACTGTGCGCGCTTTGTGAATACGAGATGGACATCGAGAGCGGTTGGCATGACCACCACATTGTGTATCACGTGAAAGGTGGCTCAGATGCTCTGGGAAATCGAGTATTATTACACCCTAACTGCCACCATCAAGTGCACACCTTGGGTTTGCATGTTGTGAAACCGGTTCCCGTATAGGAACTTTTATTGTGCTTGAGCCGTGTGCGATGAAAGTCGCACGCACGGTTCTTAGGGGGGAGGGGTTCTGGCAACAGACCCTTCCTACCCTACCTTTGTACTCCTTTTTTTATGCCTATTGAACAAATAACAAGACCGGGTGCCACCGCCAATCCTAAAGTGGGCTTCGTCTCGCTGGGATGCCCCAAGGCGCTGGTCGACTCTGAACAAATCCTGACACAGCTGCGCGCAGAAGGCTACGATACGGCCAAGTCCTATGACGGCGCCGACTTGGTGATCGTCAATACCTGCGGCTTCATTGACGCTGCGGTGCAGGAATCGCTGGATGCCATCGGCGAGGCCCTGAGTGAAAACGGCAGGGTCATCGTCACCGGTTGCCTGGGCGCCAAGAAGGATGCCAGCGGCAACGACATCATCATGTCTGTGCATCCCAAAGTGCTGGCTGTAACCGGCCCGCATGCGTTGGGCGAGGTGATGGATGCAGTGCATATACACTTGCCGAAACCGCATGAGCCCTTCATCGACCTGGTGCCGGCGCAAGGCATAAAACTGACACCCAAGCATTATGCCTATCTGAAAATATCCGAAGGCTGCAACCACCGCTGCAGCTTTTGCATCATCCCGTCGATGCGCGGCGACCTGGTGTCGCGCCCGATTGCCGACGTAATGCTGGAAGCCGAAAACCTGTTCAAGGCCGGCGTCAAGGAATTGCTGGTGATCTCGCAAGATACCAGCGCCTACGGCGTCGACGTTAAATTCCGCATGGGCTTCTGGAACGGCAAGCCGGTCAAGACGCACATGACGCAGCTGGTGGAAGCCCTGGGTGCGCTGGGCAAGCAATATGGCGCCTGGGTGCGCCTTCACTACGTCTATCCCTATCCACATGTGGACCAGATCATTCCCATGATGGACGGCAATGTGCTGCCTTACCTGGACGTGCCTTTGCAGCATGCGCATCCGGCGGTGCTGAAGCGCATGAAACGTCCGGCCAGCGGTGAAAAGAATATAGAGCGCATCCGCGCCTGGCGTGAGATGTGCCCGGATATCACGATACGCTCCACTTTCATTGCCGGCTTCCCAGGCGAAACGGAAGAAGAGTTTGAATACCTGCTGGATTTCCTGAAAGAAGCGGAGATCGACAGGCTGGGTTGCTTCGCCTATTCGCCGGTAGAGGGCGCAACTGCCAACGAACTGGAAAATCCGGTGCCGGAAGAAGTGCGCGAAGACCGCCGCCGCCGCGTGATGGAATTGCAGGAAGGCATTTCCAAGAAACGCCTGCAAGCCAAAGTCGGCAAGACCTTGCGCGTATTGATCGATGCGCTCGACAGCAGCGGCGGTGTCGGCCGTACCTCGGCCGATGCGCCCGAGATCGATGGCGTCGTGTATGTCAAACCCCCTTATGAGCCGCACCGGAAATTGAAGGTCGGTGAATTTGTCGACGTGACGATCACCGCTGCCGATGCGCACGATTTGTGGGGTGAGGCGAATTGATGCGGTTTGATTGGCCCGGCGCCGCGGACCGGCCGTTTCCCCTATTGGGCAAGGCGCTGCTGGCGGCAGCTCTCGCAGTGTCGCTGCCATTCTCCGCTTCTGCGCAGCAAGCGGCTTCTTCGGCAACGTCTAGTCCTGCAACGCCTTTTACATCACCTGTCGTGTTGCGCGGCAAGTTAGGCAACGACAGGGTGCAGATGCGCCTGCAGCCCAAGCTGGAAGATGCCGACAGCGTCGAAGGCGAGTATTTTATCTCCGGCAAAGGCAGCAAAATCCTGCTGGCCGGTGAAGTATCCGGCAAGGCGCTGTCGATGGAAGAATCGGAAGACGGTATCGACGTGTCGGGCCAGTGGGATGGCAAACTGGACGGCAAGACCTTGCGCGGCACCTGGGTGTCGGACGACGGCACCATCAGCAAGGAATTTGCGCTGGAAATTCAAAGCGCAACTGCAGCTGTCAAATCTGTTCGCAGTTCTAAAAAATCTGCGCCCTAGTGTCCTGAGTTAGAAGTTCGTTGAAAATGAAAAATGATGCAATCAGTGCCAGGCTAGGCGCAAAACGGAGCAAGGGTGGGCCCCTTGCGAG
>JABDED010000077.1:4574-12352 GCA_013287275.1 Betaproteobacteria bacterium | reverse complement strand
GATCTGGCCAACCTGGTCAATGAATCCGCCCTGTTTGCCGCGCGCCGTAACAAGCGCCTGGTAGAGATGCAGGATTTTGAAGATGCCAAGGACAAGATCTACATGGGTCCTGAGCGTAAATCAATGGTCATGCGTGAAGATGAACGCAGGAACACCGCTTACCATGAATCCGGCCATGCGGTGGTCGCCAAGCTGTTGCCAAAGGCAGATCCTGTGCACAAGGTTACCATCATGCCGCGCGGCTTTGCCCTGGGTCTGACCTGGCAATTGCCCGAGCATGACCAGATCAGCGGCTACAAGGACAAAATGCTGGAAGAAATCTCCATCCTGTTCGGCGGCCGTATCGCTGAAGAGATCTTTGTCGGCCAGATGTCTACCGGCGCATCGAATGACTTTTCCCGCGCCACCAAACTGGCCCGCTCCATGGTGACCCGTTTCGGCATGTCCGATACTATGGGTGTGATGGTGTACGAAGACAGCCAGCAGGAAGGCTACTTCGGCATGGCATCCAAGACCATCTCCGAAGCGACGCAGCAAAAGGTCGATGCTGAAATCCGCATCATCCTGGATGCGCAATATGCACAGGCCCGCCGGTTGCTGGAAGAAAACCGCGACAAGGTAGAAGCGATGACCAAGGCGCTGATGGACTGGGAAACTATTGATGCAGACCAGATCAACGACATCATGAACGGCCTGGAGCCACGTCCGCCAAAACTGGGCACGACCATACGCAAGCACCCTACAGACAGCACGTCCGGCGGTGTTTCGCCCAGCGCGCCTGCGCCGGCAGTGTAAGTTGTAGCGTTTTAGTCTTAATATTGCAGATAGGGTGAGGAGTAATCCTCGCCCTTATTTTTTGCCCTCTTACTTTTAGCCATGAATAGTTATTTTGACTGCGGCAGATACCGCTTTGCGATGCAGGGCAAGCAGTACCGCCCGCTGGTGATGGGGATACTGAACATTACCCCCGACTCCTTCTCCGACGGTGGCCAGCATCAGGCGCTGGATAGCGCCATCACGCACGCCGAGCAAATGATAGAAGATGGCGTGGACATCATCGACATAGGCGGCGAATCCACCCGCCCCGGCGCGCAGCTACTGCCGCTGGAAGAGGAACTGCGGCGCGTGATGCCGGTGATCTATGCGCTGCGCGACTGCGGCAAGCCGCTATCCATTGACACTTACAAGCCCGAGGTCATGCGCGAGGCTATCCTGGCCGGCGTGGACCTGATCAATGACATCACCGGCTTCCGCGCTGAGGCTGCTGTGCAGGCGGTTGCGCAGAGCGATGTTGCTTTGTGCGTCATGCACATGCAAAATACGCCATCCGACATGCAATTGAAGCCGGAATACCAGGATGTGAATCAAGAAGTGATGAATTTCCTGAAGGCGAGGGTTGATGCGCTGATCGCAGCCGGCGTGGAGCGCGGCAGGATCAGCATAGACCCCGGCTTCGGTTTTGGTAAAACCCTGCAGCACAATGTGGCCATGCTGAAGCATATAGGCAATTTCCAGCAGCAATTGCAATTGCCCGTGCTGGCCGGCATGTCCCGCAAATCCATGATAGGCGCCATTACCGGCAAGCCGGTGGAGCACAGGATGGCGGGCAGTGTAGGGGCCGCCCTGGCGGCGGTGGCGCATGGCGCAAAGATAGTGCGGGTGCATGACGTGGCAGAGACGGTAGACGCGCTGAAAGTCTGGCAAGCGCTGTCCAGCTAATAGCGAAGAATCAGAAGAGATAACGAGAGACGGGGAACTGATAATGACAAGAAAATATTTCGGCACTGACGGCATCCGCGGCAAAGTAGGCGTCGCCCCGATTACACCTGATTTCGTGATGCGCCTGGGTTATGCAGCGGGCAAGGTGCTGACCCAGGCGGATTCTGCCGGCGGCAACAAGCCTGCGGTGCTGATAGGCAAGGACACACGCATTTCCGGCTATATGCTGGAGGCTGCGCTGGAAGCCGGTTTTGCGGCGGCCGGCGTGGACGTGATGCTGGCCGGCCCTCTGCCCACGCCCGCCATTGCCTACCTGACCAGGGCCCTGCGCCTGTCTGCCGGCGTAGTGATCTCGGCATCGCATAATCCCTATTACGATAACGGCATCAAATTTTTTTCGGCGCTGGGCAACAAGCTGCCGGATGACGTGGAGCTGGCGATAGAAGCCGAGCTGGAAAAAGAAATGACCTGCGTTTCTTCCGAGAGCCTGGGCAAGGCAAGGCGGCTGGAAGATGCCCGCGGCCGTTACATAGAGTTTTGCAAGAGCACCTATCCCAACGAGCTGGACTTGCGCGGCCTGAAGCTGGTAGTGGATTGCGCACACGGCGCCGCTTACCAGATCGCCCCGCATGTTTTCCACGAGCTGGGTGCAGAGGTCATCCCCATCGGCAACCAGCCCAACGGCCTGAACATCAACGAGGGCTTCGGCGCCACCTCGCCGGAGGCGCTGTCGCTGGCGGTGCGCGCCAACCATGCGGATATCGGCATCGCGTTGGATGGCGACGCCGATCGCCTGGTCATGGTGGATGCCAACGGCAATATCTACAACGGCGACCAGTTGTTGTACCTGATGGTGATGGACCGCATGGCAATAGGGCCGGTGCAGGGCGTAGTCGGCACGCTGATGACCAATATGGCGGTGGAACTGGCATTTAAAAAAATGGGCGTAGGTTTCTCACGGGCCAAGGTCGGTGACCGCTACGTGCTGGAGCAGATGCAGGAAAGAGGCTGGCTGCTGGGCGGCGAGGGCTCCGGCCATCTGCTATGCCTGGACAAGCACACTACCGGCGACGGCATCGTGTCGGCGCTGCAGGTGCTGTCTGCACTGCGGCGCAACAACAAGACGCTGGAACAATGCTTCGACGACCTCAGCCTGTTCCCGCAGGTGCTGATCAACGTGCGCGTGACACCCGGGTTTGACTGGCAAAAGAACGCCGCCGCCGTGCAAGAAAAACAGGCCGTGGAAAAAGAACTGGGCGACAAGGGCAGGGTATTGATCCGCGCCTCCGGCACCGAGCCGCTGATCCGGGTGATGGTGGAAGCTGAAGACGCAGACCTCGCCGGCAAATTGGCGCGCCGCCTGGCGGACCGCATCACGCCGGGCGCCGGATCGTAATAACACCAAGCCGCAAGGGCCTGTAATTTGCCTTGCGGCATGCATCAAGGTTGAATCTCGGGCCGATAAGAGGTACTATTCAGCCTTCAGTTTTCCAGCGTCGTATAATGTCTTATTGCATACGGCGCGGGACATTCTCACGACCTGTCCATAGCTCAGTTGGATAGAGCACGAGCCTTCTAAGCTCGGGGTCGCAGGTTCGATTCCTGCTGGGCAGGCCAATAAGATCAAATGATGAGCCCAGTTTCTCCAACTGGGCTTTTTGATTTTTAAAGCCCGTGTAACCCCCGTGTGTATGTGTGGCGTAGCACCAGTTTTGACACTAATTTGCGCGCGTTTTGACACCGCATCCCGCCGATGGGGAAATCTCAGTCTTTTCAAGATCTTAGCTTTACCCCCCTTTGCGCGGATGACCGTCTTTAGTGTTGAATAAATTACAAAATCACCAAAATTTGCCGGTTCCAGTGTCAAATATCTAGCAACTTCCCATCGCCTCTATTTTTGTATAGCGCCCGTCGTTATTAAATTTCTTGCTTTTATCCATAATGCCCCGAGTGTCAAAACAAACACCAACTCACAGTGAAACTGCAATTCAGGCATGATTGCAGCTTGAACCTTTCACCGAAGGAGTTTGCACGCATGGATAGCAAATCAATCAAAATCCCGGGGCCTGATCATCCGATCACGATCCGGCAAAATCCCGCCAGGCTTACCGTGACGGTCGGCGGCCGCATCATAGCCGACACGCGCGCGGCGCTGACCTTGCAAGAGGCCGCTTATCCGGCGGTGCAGTATATCCCGCGCAAAGATGTCGATATGTCCTTGCTGGAGCGCACTGAGCATGCGACCTATTGCCCGTATAAGGGCGATTGCGCCTATTACAGCATCCCTGCCGGCGGCGAGCGTTCTGTCAATGCGGTATGGACCTATGAGGCGCCGTTCGATGCCGTCGCCGCGATCAGGGACCACCTCGCTTTTTATCCAAACCGGGTCGACGCTATCACCGAGTTGCCCGCCTGACTGATCGCCGGCGCCGGCTCAGTTAACCTGGCCGGCGATAAACCGTTGCTGGTCGCTGGTTTTATTTCAAGATCCTTTACGCACCCATGATTGCGGTAAAGACGGCGCTGGCCGGCAGGCTCGCCAGGATATGTTTCAAAGCCATCTTGTTCTCACTTCTCACTTGGTCGGTGCTTTACGGAAGCCGATCGCCAGGCGGTTCCAGCTATTGATGGTGGCGATGGCAAGGGTCAGGTTGACCTGCTCGGCTTCGCTGAACTGGGCGCGCAGCGCTTCATAGTCGGCATCCGGTGCGCCGGTTTGCGAAATCAGGGTGACGGCTTCGGTCCAGGCCAGTGCAGCGCGTTCACGTTCGGTGAAGAACGGCGTTTCGCGCCAGACGGCAACCGCATACACCCTGCGCTCGCTTTCGCCGGCCTTGCGCAGATCGGTGCTGTGCATGTCGACACAGAAAGCACAACCATTGATTTGCGAGGCGCGCAGCTTGACCAGATCCAGCAGCACAGGCTCCAGCCCCAGCTTGCTGACGGCGCCTTCCAGTGCAATCATGGCTTTTAGCGCGTCGGGGGAGGCTTTATAAAAATCGCTACGTTGGTTCATGGAATTCTCCTTCAGGGATAAATTAAAATAGTGCTACAGGTATCATTGCGGCAGTGCTGCGCTGATGTGTATCCTGGTTTGAAGCAGCAGCGGTGCAACCGTGAAGAAATGATATAAGCGTTGGCTCTGCGATTGAGAGTCCAATCCAGGGAAAAATGGGGAGGCCAAGCTAGCCATTGCCGGCAATCGACCATGCAGCGAAGCCGACCCGGATAGATTGAAGCAGCGCATCATCCAATTTTGGGCGGGGTAAAGCATGGAAATGCATATCGTCATCAAGGGCGATAAGGATCTGGCTGGCCAGCTCTATCAACAAATGAAGGATGCGATCCAGGCGGGGCGGCTGGCTGCCGGCAGCCGGATTCCGCCATCCCGTTTGCTGGCTGAACAGCTTGGGATATCCCGCAAGACGGTATCTACCGTCTACGCAAGATTGACCGACGAAAGATTGCTGACGGGCCAGGTCGGCGTTGGTACTTTTGTCAGCGCGCAGGCGCCGCCGCGTCCCCGCAGCCTTGGAAAGAGCGCACTGGCGGGGGCCGCAGTGGTCAAGCGCTGGAACGACATTGCTACGCCTTTGCGCCACCCCGCAGCTGCGGGGCGGTCGCGCTATGAATACATAGGCGGCAGTTCCACCAAGAGCCAGTTTCCCGTGGATGAATGGCGGCGCTGCGTGTTGTTCGCGCTCCGGCAGGACGCCGAATTGCGCGGCCTGTATCAGCAGGCGGAAGGCATAGCAATGCTGCGCGACGCGATATCGCGCCATATAGGCTATGCCAGGGGCGTCAAATGCTCGGCCTCGGACATCATCGTGACCAACGGCGCGCAGCAGGCGCTGGACCTGATTGCCAGAGTGCTGGTGGAACCGGGTTGCGTGGTGGCGGTGGAAGAGCCGGGATATCCGCCTGCCCGCTTGCTGTTTGCCAGCCAGGGTGCCCATGTCTGCGGTGTGCCGGTGGATAGTGAGGGGATAGTCGTCGACCAGATACCGGGCGACGCGCGTTTAATTTATGTGACGCCTTCCCATCAGTTCCCGCTGGGCATGGCGATGAGCCTGCCGCGGCGGCAAGCCTTGCTGGACAGGGCCAGGGAAATCGGCGCCATCATCATCGAAGACGATTACGATAGCGAGTTCAGGTATGAGGGGCGCCCGACGGATTCGCTGCAGGGCATGGACCAGGAAAATATCGTTGCTTACGTAGGCACTTTTTCCAAGGTGCTGCTGCCGGAATTGCGGCTCGGTTACGTGGTGGCGCCTGCCGAAATCCTGAATGCGATGGCCGTGGCCAAACACCTGACCGACTGGCACACCGCGAGCATGACGCAATATGCAATCGCCAAGTTCATTGATGACGGCTACCTGGCCAAACACATCAGGCAGTGCCATGCCATGTATGCGAGGCGCCGCGACAAAATCCTGGCCCGCTTTCACACCGATCTTGCCGAGTGGTTTGAAGTGATCCCGTCGGTAGCCGGTTTCCATCTGGCTGTTATATGCAAAAAGCAGCTGGATGTCGCGCTATTGATCAGGCTGGCCAGGCGGGTTGACGTCGGCCTCTATCCGCTGGACGGTTTTTATCATTTCAGCGAACCCCGGCAAGGCCTGGTGCTGGGCTTTGGCAGCATAGAGGCGCTGGATATCGATTTTTCGCTGGATCCTGGTGCGGGACATATTGCAGCAGATGGATGCCTGAAAGAAATCGCCGCTGCTTTCTAGCTTGCGCCTGCTTGTGGCTTATGGAAGGGGGCTTATGGGCAGATTCTGGATAAATTGCAGGCCGGAAAATTTTACCAGATTAGCTGATGAAATTTGGTAAATTTGCCAAATGTCCGTATTTTGTTGTGGTTTATGTGCCATGCACAATGCCGGATTGCAATTATTCCTTCCGGTAATACCAGTAGGGGTAATAAAATCAGGCTTGAAATTCAAAATTGGCTGCTGAGGTGATACCATTGAGAAACTTTTTATTATAAAAAAACAGTTTCTAAAACACTCCAGGTAAGAAGTTGTGGCGTACCGATGCTGCTAGTATAGGCACCGGTGGCGCTTAGCCATTGCAGGCCGGGTTTTATACAGGCCCAATTCATTCGCTACAATTTCCAAGTTAATTATTGATGGGAAAGGAAGGACTCCATGTCCGCGTCCACACAGACTGAAACAACAGAAAATAAAATTGCCGATATGGCGGGAAGTGAATTCCTGGCTTTCACATTGGGCAAAGAAGAATACGGCATCGACATCCTGAAGGTGCAGGAAATTCGCGGTTACGAGGCGGTGACCCGCATTGCCAATGCGCCGGATTTCTTGAAGGGCGTGATCAACCTGCGCGGGATTATCGTGCCGGTGGTGGACATGCGCATCAAGTTCAATCTGGGCGAGCCCACCTATGACCAGTTCACGGTCGTGATCATCTTGAATATCGGCGGCCGTATCGTCGGCATGGTGGTGGACAGCGTCTCCGACGTAACCACGCTGATGCCGGAGCAGGTCAGGGCGGCGCCGGAGATGGGCACGACGTTCAGCACCGATTTCCTGATTGGTCTGGGAACCCTGGAAGAACGCATGCTGATCCTGGTGGACATCGATAAATTGATGTCCAGCCCGGAGATGGGACTCGTGGATCAGGCAGCAGCCTGATCTTATTCATTTACAGGAAACGTATGAACCAGTTATCTAATATCAAAATCGGTACTCGTCTTGCCCTTGGGTTTGGGTTGGTGCTTTTGTTTGCTACAGGTTTGCTGGTGCTGGGTTTGCTGAGGATGAGCCAGCTGCAAGGCTCTACCGACTATATTTTTAATAACAAGGTGGCCGCCTTGAATGCGGCTACCGACATGCGTGAACAGGGCCGCGCCCTGGCCCTGGTGCTGCGCAAGATGACTGCGCCGACCGACGTTGCGGAAGCCGAGCGGGAAACCAAGCGGCTGGGGACGACGATGGATACTTATACCAAGTCGGAGGCGCTGGCGAAAAGTTTGATCGAGGGCGATAAGGGCAAGGCAACGCTGAGCAATGCCTTGTCGCAAAAAGACGCAGTGATGT
>JABDED010000077.1:0-4564 GCA_013287275.1 Betaproteobacteria bacterium | reverse complement strand
GGACATCACTGCGTCTTTTTGCGACAAGGCATTGCTCAGCGTTGCCTTGCCCTTATCGCAAAAAGACGCGTGATGTCCATTGTGGCGAAGATCAAGGGCTTTGTCGCGGAAGGCAATTATTTTGATGCTGCTTCGCTGCTGCAAACCGAATTCAATGCGCCGCACGAGAAATGGATGGTGGCGCTGACTGAGTTGGCCCAGCAGCAGCATGAGGCGATGAAACTGACCTACGACGAATCCCAGCATAACTACAAGAGCGCGATGATGGGCATGGTCATCATCGGTATTGTGATCCTGGTCCTGGGTGCCGCAGCGGCATGGATTATTACCCGTACCATTTCCATCCCTATTAAGAGCGCAGGCCTGGTGGCGGACTATATCGCCAGCGGCGATTTGTCGCATGACATAGAAATCAAGAACTCCGATGAAGTCGGCGCTTTGCTGCAATCCTTGAAATTGATGCAGACCAACCTGGTGAATACGGTAACCCAGATCAAGCAGGGGACGGAAACCATCACGGTGGCCTCGCAGGAGATCGCCTCGGGCAACGCCGACCTGTCTTCCCGCACTGAGTCGCAAGCCAGTTCGCTGGAAGAAACCGCTAGTTCGATGGAGGAGCTGACCAGCACGGTCAAGCAGAATGCCGACAATGCGCGCCAGGCCAACCAGCTGGTGGTGTCCGCCAGTAGCGTCGCGGTCAAGGGCGGCGCAGTCGTCAGCCAGGTAGTCAATACCATGGGCTCGATCAAGGAAAGCTCGCGCAAGATCGTCGACATCATCGGCGTGATCGACAGCATCGCCTTCCAGACCAATATCCTGGCGCTGAATGCGGCGGTAGAGGCGGCACGGGCAGGCGAACAGGGCCGCGGCTTTGCGGTGGTAGCGTCTGAAGTGCGCAACCTGGCGCAGCGCAGCGCCGGCGCCGCGAAAGAAATCAAGACGCTGATCAGCGACTCGGTCGACAAGGTCGACCAGGGTAGCAGGCTGGTCGATGAGGCCGGCAAGACCATGGATGAGATTGTCACCAGTGTGCAGCATGTGGCCGACATCATGAGCGAGATCACAGCGGCCAGCCAGGAACAGAGTTCCGGGATAGAACAGGTGAACCTGGCGATTACCCAGATGGACGAGATGACGCAGCAAAATGCGGCGCTGGTGGAGCAAGCCGCGGCTGCGGCGGAAAGCATGGAAGAGCAGGCGGTAGCACTGGCGGAAACCGTCAGCGTGTTCAAGATGGCCGCCGGCGCCGGCAATCATGCGGCCAGACCCGTTGCGATCAGGGCCGAGCGCACTGAACCTAAAGTAGTGGCGTCGCTCGCTCCGCCTAAGGCGGCGCCGGTAAAATTGGCGGCGGCCAAAACTCAAAGAACTGCGCAGGCGAGTGCAGTGCAGGATGAATGGGAAGAGTTTTGAACTGATTCCAGGCCCTGCTAATGGCGCCAGACCGTGGTTGCGTTACGGCGATTGGAAAGAGGGAATCAGCTTCCGAAGATGAAAAATAGCCCCAGACACTGGGGCTATTTTTTTGGACCGGGCGATGCGAAAGGACTTGATATAGAGATCTTGCCGGCTTTGCCGTCCCCGCTAGTTTTTGCGTTTGCCCAGCACCAGCTGGAACACCACTGCTACCACGATATTCAGGGCCAGCGCCAGCAGGCCGATGTAGACGGTGTAGCTGTCGCCGCCCATCGTCAGCGTGTGCACAGGCTTGATGCCGTCGGCAAATGCCACCCAGCTGCCGCCGATAATACCGGCCGCCCATCCAGCCAGCAGGGCAGCAGAGCCGAACCAGCCGAAGAACAAGCCGAACACGACTGCGGGGAAGGTCTGCAGTATCCATACGCCGCCCAGCAATTGCAGGTCAAGCGCAAACTTGGTTGGCAAAAACAGGATGAACACCAGCGCGCCGACTTTTACCACCAGCGAGACGATCTTCGCGACCTTGGCCTCTCCGGCCGGCGTCACTTCAGGATTGACATAGGCTTTCCAGAAATTGCGCGTAAACAGGTTGGCCGCGCCTATCGACATCACGGCGGCCGGCACCAGTGCGCCGATCGCGATGGCAGCGAAGGCAAAGCCGCTGAACCAGCTGGGGAACAGCGCATTAAACAGCGCCGGCACCACGTCATTATTGTTTTTGACCGTGATCTTGGCTGCATAAGCCATAAAGCCCAGCAGCGCGATCAAGCCAAGCAATACCGTATAGGCCGGCAGGAACACGGCATTCTTGCGGATGGTGTCGGCGCTTTTCGCGGCGAAGATGCCGGTCAGCGTATGCGGATACATGAAGGCCGCCAGCGCCGATCCCAGTGCCAGCGTTGCAAACGGCAAGACTTGCTGGGGTTTGAGCGTCAGGCCGGTAGCGCCGCCCTTGGCTGCAAATGCTTCGCTGGCGGAAGAGAACACTGCGCCATAGCCACCCAGCTTCATCGGCACCAGCACCACTGCGACCAGCACGACGATGTAAATCATCAAATCCTTCACAAACGCAATCAGTGCCGGCGCACGCAGTCCGGCGGAATAGGTATATAGCGCCAGGATGATGAACGCCGCCGCCAGCGGCAGTTCACCTGTCAATCCCAAGGCCTTGATCACGACTTCCATGCCGATCAGCTGCAAAGCGATATAAGGCATGGTGGCCAAAACGCCGGTCAGGGAAATCGCCAGTTCCAGCGGACGCGATTTATAGCGGCCGAACACGACGTCGCCGGCAGTGACATGGCCTGCCTTATGTGCTGCGTGCCACAGCTTGGGCATGATCACAAAAACGATGGGATAGACCAGGATGGTGTAGGGCAGGGCAAAGAATCCGTAAGCGCCCACGGCATAGACCAGCGCCGGTACTGCGATCACCGTGTAAGCGGTATAGAAGTCGCCGCCGACCAGGAACCAGGTAATCCAGGTGCCGAAATTGCGTCCGCCCAGGCCCCATTCATCGAGGTGGGCGCCCTTATTGGCCTTGCCGCTTTGCCAGCGCGACGCGCCAAAGCCGAGGACCGTTACCAGTACGAAGAAAAAGATGAAGACGGCCAGTGCCGTCCAGTTGACTTGGCCATCCATTATTCGACCCCCTTCTTCAGGCCGTCACGATAGACGATCCAGATGATCAGCGCGGTGAGCGGAACCCACGCAAACTGATACCAGTAAAAGAAGGGAAAGCCAAACAGGGAGGGAAGTTCTTGATTGTAGAAAGGAATCCACAAAAGCCCGATGAAGGGCAGCACCAGTAATAGCCACATGACAAATCACCTTTATCTTCTATTTAGATCGAGATTGAATCAACCCGCTCGAAATTATAAGGGCAATGGATTATCGATGCAGCCGGCTGCTATATGCTGCGTCGCAGCAGAAAAATAGTGGAAATAGGTAGCGGAAGGTACAAGATCAAATCAAAGGACTTTGCCTGGATTCATCTGCTGCGGGTCCAGTGCGGCCTTGATGGAGCGCATCAGCGCGATTTCCACAGGTGACTTATAGCGCAGGATTTCTTCCCTCTTCAACGCACCCAGTCCATGCTCTGCCGAGATGGAGCCGCGGAAGCGGTGCACGCTGTCATGCACGACCAGGTTGACGGCTGCCTGCCGGCTAATGAATTCAGTGTCCGGCATGTCCGCCGGCGGCGACACGTTATAGTGCAAATTGCCGTCTCCCAGATGGCCGAAAGTCACCATGCGGCAAGCCGGGAAATGCTGCTGCAACAGCTCATCGGTGGCAGTGATAAAGCGGCCTATGTCTGAAATCGGAATGGAAATATCGTGCTTGATATTTTTTCCTTCGGCTGCCTGTGCCATGGAGATGTGCTCGCGTAAATTCCACAGCGACCTGGACTGCGCCAGCGAGGAGGCAACGACGGCGTCGCCGATCAGGTTTTTATCGAGCGCCTCCGCTACCAGGCTTTCCAGCATCTGCGCTGCATGCTGCTCGGATTCATTGTCGGATAATTCCAGCAATACATATTGCGGATGCCTGCCGGCGAAGGGATGCTGCATTTGCGGGAAGTGCCGGTTCACCAATTGCAGGGAAAAATCCGACATCAGCTCGAAACCGGTCAAGGCCGCGCCGCAATGCGCCTGAGCCAGGGACAGCAATTGCAGCGCATCATCCACGGTCTGCAATGCGACCAGCGCAGTCAGTTGCGCCCTGGGTAAAGGGAAGAGCTTGATCACTGCGGCGGTGATGATGCCCAGGCTTCCCTCCGCACCGATAAACAGGTCGCGCAGATCGTAGCCGGTATTGTCTTTCCTGAGGCCGCGCAAGCCGTCCCAGATTTCAGCCCCGGCGGTGACCACTTCCAGGCCCAGGCAGAGTTCGCGCGCATTGCCATAGCGCAGTACGGCGGTGCCGCCGGCATTGGTCGACAGGTTGCCGCCTATCGTGCAACTGCCTTCCGATGCCAGCGACAGCGGATACAGCCTTTGCTCCCGTTCCGCGGCGGCCTGGATATCGGCCAGGATGCAACCGGCTTCCACGGTCATCGTATTGTTGACGGCGTCGATATGGCGGATTTTATTCAAGCGTTTTAAAGACAGCACGACGGCCTTGCCGCTGTCATCAGGGATGCTGC
>JABDED010000076.1:4886-12434 GCA_013287275.1 Betaproteobacteria bacterium | reverse complement strand
AGCTACGGGGCGCAACGACAGACACCAAATGGGGCAGCGACCTGGTGTTTTCTGTCGGCGAAAAAATGTTCGCCGTTACCGGCCAGGATGCGGGGCATGAACGCGGCTTCAGCTTCAAGGTGGACGACGGCCGTTTCCTGGAATTGACCGACAGGCCGGGCATTATCCCCGCCCCCTACCTGGCTCGGGCCAAATGGGTCAGGGTAGAGGATATCGGCATCCTGGACGATGCCGAGGCGCGCGCGTTATTGCAGCGTTCGTATCAACTGGTGTTTGCAAAACTGACCAAAACCAAGCAAAAAGAGATAGGCCATGACTGACTACCTGGATCATCTGGAAACGCGCGAACCGGCGCAGCGCGAGCGGGATCTGCTGGCAAGCTTGCCGCAACTGGTCGCGCGTGCGCAGACGGCGCCCGGCTGGGCGGCCATCCTGCAGAGCGCAGACGCCGGTGACATCAGGTCAAGACAGGCGCTGGCGCAACTGCCGGTGACCCGCAAGTCCGACTTGAAGGACTTGCAAAAGAAGAGCCGGCCCTTCGGCGGCATGACCAGCACGCCGCCGCAGCAATTGCGGCGCGTGTTCATGTCGCCCGGCCCCATCTTCGACCCCGAAGGCCATGGACAAGACTGGTGGCGCTTTGCCCGCCCTTTCCACGCGATAGGCTTGCGTGCCGGCGACCTGATCCAGAACTGTTTTTCCTATCACTTCACGCCGGCCGCCTTCATGGTGGATGGCGCCGCGTCCCGGCTGGGCTGTCCGGTCATTCCCGCCGGCACCGGCCAGACCGAGATGCAGGTGCAAGCGATGGCAGAATTGCGGCCGGCGGCCTATGTCGGCACGCCCAGCTTCCTGAAGATCATCGTTGAGAAAGCGCTGGATATGGGGATGGATGTCTCCAGCGTGCAAAAAGCGGTGGTCGGCGCCGAGGCTTTGCCGCCTTCACTGCGCAAGTGGCTGCAGGAACACGGCGTGCCGCATGTACTACAAACCTATGCATCGGCCGACATAGGCAATATCGCCTATGAGACCGAAACCGGCGGCGTTTTAAATCCCGGCATGGTGCTGGATGAAGACCTGCTACTGGAAATCGTCAGGCCCGGCACCGGCGACCTGGTGGCGGACGGCGAGGTCGGCGAGGTGGTGATCACCTCGTTCAATCCCGATTATCCGCTGATACGTTTCGGCACCGGCGACATGTCGGCCATTTTGCCCGGTCTCTCCCCCTGCGGCCGCAGCAATGTCCGCATCAAGGGCTGGATGGGGCGTGCCGACCAGACCACCAAGGTCAAGGGCATGTTTGTCCATCCCTCGCAAGTGGCGGAAGTATTGAAGCGGCACCCGGAAATTGCCAAAGCGCGACTAGTCGTCACCGGCGAGATGGCCAATGACGTCATGACGCTGCATTGCGAAACGACAGACCCGGCCGCGGCCGCTGGCTTGCAGGCAGCCTTGGCCGAGACTATCCGCGACGTGACCAAGCTGCGCGGCGAAGTAGCCTTGGTCGCCATCGGCAGCCTGCCGAACGATGGCAAAGTGATAGACGACACCAGGAAATATGAATAACAGTGCTTAATGCCGCAAGGCCATGGCTCCTTGCGGCATTTACAAGGTCCTGCCTATGATTTCATCTTTTCTCTTCAACGAATTTTTAACACCGGACACTAGCGCGGCACACCATAAAACTGGTAACGGCCCTTGCCGCTTTTCTTGGCAGCATACATGGCCTGGTCGGCATGTTTCAGCAGCGTGGCGGTGTCTTCGCCATCTTCGGGGAACATGCTGATGCCTATCGATGCATGCACCTGACGGACCTGCCCATCGGTCAAACTGAAGGGCTCGCTCATTGAGGAAATAATCAGCTGGGCGATGTGCGATACATTGTCCAGCGTATTGATTTGCTCCAGTATCACGGTAAATTCATCTCCGCCCAGGCGCACCACATGGTCGCTGGCGCGCACCAAGCTTTTCAGGCGCAGTGCGGCCGCCTGCAGCAGCATGTCGCCGGCCAGATGCCCCATCGTGTCGTTGACGATTTTGAAGTCGTCCAGATCCACGAACAGCAGCGCGAGCTGGCTGCCGTTGTCTTTTACCCTTTGTATCGCCTGCGGCAGAAAATTCATCAGCCAGTAGCGGTTAGGCAATGCAGTCAGGGTGTCAATGTTCGCCAGGTCAGACAGTAATTGTTCTTGCTGCTTCGCCTCGGAAATATCGCGCAAGGTCATCGCCAACCCAGTTCCCGAACGCACCAGGCGCCGGTGTATCCAGGCCGCCCTCAGCTGGCTGCCGGCAGCCACCCTGAACACATCTTCATGAAAACCGGTTTCCATCGCCTTGCTGAAAACGGCCAATACCTGCTGTGCAAAGGTGCCGGAATAATTCTGCAGCAATCTGCTGCCTATCAATTCTTCCTTGCTGCGTCCGACCAGTGCGGCAGCGCGCCCATTGCAGTCTTCAATGAAAAAATCTTCTATCTGCCGCTGTTTATCGTACGTCGCCCGCAGCATGTAAAATCCCTCGCGGGCGCCGTCTATCGCCAGGTGGTAAGCGGTCCTTATTTCCTCTGCCTGCCGCTTTCTCCACGCCAGCCGGGCAGACAAATAGGCGCCTACGCCCGCAAACAGCAGCAGCAATACGCTGACCGCCGCCGCGATATTGAAATAACGATTTTTCGTGGACTGGTAGGCTGCGAAGATTTCCTGTTCAGACAGGCCGACGACGGAGATGAACGGCGTATTGTCCAGCTTTTGCCAGGCGATCACACGCGGCTGCATATCGGTGAATTTGACGGCCGGCATGCCGAGCACGCCGGCGTCGCCAGGGAATTCCGGCCGGCTGGCAAAGACCGTCTTCAGCGTATTGGCATCCTTGCCTATCTGCGATGCAAAGCTGGCACCGTCCCCATCCATCACCGCAAAAAAATCGCTTTTGCGCAATGCAAATTCATCGCTGAATGAAGCCAGATAGGCGGTTTCCGCCGCCACCACGATGATGCCGGCAAAGGCGCCGTCCGGCTTATCCAGCCGGCGGGAAAACAAGGTCACCACTTTGCCCAGGCGCAAGCCGACCACCGGCTTGCTGATGATCAGGCCGCTGGCAGGATTGTTTTTATGAGCTTGAAAATAATCCCTGTCTGGAATTTTCGGGCTGTTTTTGTCGATCGCCAGCGTACTTGTCACCAGCATGCCATCCTGGTCGAGGATGCTGACATGCAGCAGATTGGACCCGGGGTACAGGCCGTGCTCCAGCTGCTTTTCCAGCTTCAAGTTTCCCCTGGTGTCTTGCCAATAGTATTTCAAGGTGAGCGTAATCTGGTTGATCTGCTCCAGCGACCGGGCGAGCTGCCTGGCATAAGTCTTGGAAAAAGAAGAGGCCTGCGCATAGGAATTGTCGCGCAGCGTATTGCGCTCCCGCTCCAGGCTGTCCAGGGTCAACGCCCACAATATAGCGGCCACTACCATGCACGCGAAGAACCATGCCAGCACTACCGGCCAACTGGCACGCAGAAAGGCAAATCTGTGACCGTGCCGGGCCTGGGCGAGATCAAGCTTGCTCATGACGCGAGGGCTTCATAAAATTTCAGGACAAGATGGCCGAAAGCCACATTGTCCTTCATCAATGCCCGTTATTGGGACAAATATTTAAATGCAGGCGGCTGGCCACATCGGAGAAATCTTCCTGCCGCGAAATGGCCACGTGCAGGAAAATGCAACGCGCAATTAATTAGATTCTTTGATCACGCGCCCGGCAGTTCTTTGCACCGGCCTGGCATTCATCGGGTAAAGGCGGCTGAATATCGCCAGTTGCTCCGGCGAGATTTCAACCGGCTGTTTCATCACTATCCACAATACGCCTTCGGTGCAGGGCGGCGTCGTCAGCGAGCCCATATAGGTATAGTAGTCGCGCTGCTGCGGCAACAACTGGCTGACATCCATCGTGACCAGCGGCTGCACCGGATCATTCCTTTCCAGCGGCAGATTATTCCAGACGCTCTGTATCAGGCTCTGCGCCTTGCCCCTTTCCAGCAGCACGGCGACTACCGCCACCTTGCCGTCGCCATCCTTGTGCACCAGATGGACGACCATTTCAAAGCTCTTGCCGTTGATCCGTTCTTCCGAAGGTTTATGGAAATGGAATTGCACCAGTTCGTAAATATGCCCCAGCAGGCTGATGTAATTGCCGGGGCCGACCGAAACCTGGATGGTGTGGCCATTATCGATCACGTTAAAACGAGAAGGCTTATAGTCAAAAGTGACCGGATTCAGGTCTACCCGCAAGCCGTCGCGTATGTCTATCGGCGATTGCCGTTCGCCGATGTCGCATTTGGCATACATGGGATTCAGCTTGCCCCAACGCAGCGGGCCGTCGTCGCCTTCATAGCTCCAGTGCATCGTCGTTCCCATACTTTCACCGGCCGCCTTGGCTTTAGCTGACTCTACCGCTTCCACCCGCCTGACAGGCATTGCATAGGGACTTTTGTATGAAGGCCTGGCAATGGAACGGGCGCTGGCAGAGCCCGCAGCGCCTGCGCCCGATGTTTCTTTTTCCTTGCGGATCACGGCCAGTTTCTCGGCAATCTTGGCGGCCAGTTCATCGGCTTCCTGCTCTTCCTTTGCGCGTGCAGCGGCGGCGCTCCTGGAGAGCTTGCTTTCCTTGGCGGACGGTTTGGCGTCGTCTTTGTCCTTGGCCGACGACGACGATGCAGCAGACGCGACAGAGCCCGCATCGTCTTTGGAGGCAGCCTGCTTGATCGGCTTGGATGGCGCAGTCGATGGATCTGCGGCCGCTGCCGCAGATGCAAATAGGGCACTTAGCAGCAGTGCAAGTAAGCTACGCATGTTTGTTTGCCGGAAATATTGATTTAATCCAATAACGGCAAACAGGACGGAAAACTTGAATGCAAGTAAAAGCTTTTCCCGCGCACAGACCCGGCCGGCCCCACGCACAAGGTGTTTGCAGCGATTGTTACATGCCTTCCACGATCAGCAGGCGGCCTATGGAATTTTCCTGCCGGATCGCCCTGGCCTTGGTATATTCGACCGACTCATACCACTTCCTGGCTTGTTCCATCGAAGGGAATTCGGTGATCACGGTGCGCCAGCCAGCGTTGTGCTGCGCATCCTCGCCTTCCTTTTGCTCGCGCACACCGCCGCGCACCAGGAAAGTGCCGCCGTATTGTTCCAGGCTGGCGGTGGACAAGGGCCGGTACTCGGCATAGCCGTCTGGGTTGGTCACGTTGATCTCGGCAACGACATAGGCTTTCGGCATCTGTTTCTCCATAAAGAAAGGGCAAACCCCAAATGGGGATTGCCCTTATTCTAAGACAATCGGGCTACCGTCACAGCGGCAGCATTTTTCTCTCAAGCACCCAGCAAGCGCGCCCTGGCCGCCTGGTATTCCGCCGTCAGGCGCTGCACCACTTCCGCCACGCTTGGCGCATCATGCATCAGGCCCACGCCCTGGCCGGCGCCCCAGATATCGCGCCAGGCCTTGGCCTTGCTGCCGCCGCCGGAGCCGAAGTTCATTGCGCTCTTGTCGGCGACCGGCAACTCGTCCGGGTTCAGGCCGGCGGCGACGATGGATTTTTTCAGGTAATTGCCATGTACACCGGTAAACAGGTTGGTGTACACGATATCGGCGGCGCTGGATTCTATGATGGCCTGACGGTAGGCATCGTCGACATTCGATTCCTGCGTCGCCAGCCAGCGCGAGCCGATATACGCGAAGTCGGCGCCCATCGCCTGCGCGGCCAGTATCGCGTCGCCGGAAGCGATGGAGCCGGACAAGGCAATCGGGCCCTTGAAGAATTTACGCACTTCGCCGACCAGCGCAAATGGCGACAGGCCGCCTGCATGGCCGCCGGCGCCGGCGGCCACCAGGATCAGTCCGTCCACGCCGGCTTCCAGCGCCTTTTGCGCATGGCGTATCGAAATCACATCATGCAGCACGATGCCGCCATAGCTGTGGATGGCATCCAGCATTTCCTTGGGCGGCGCGCGCAGCGATGAAATGATGACGGGAACCTGGTGTTTGACGCACATCTCCACGTCATGCGCCAGCCTGTCATTGGACTGGTGCACGATCTGGTTCACCGCAATCGGACCTATCCTGGCGCCGGGGTTGGCTTCCTTGTAGGCTGCCAGCTCCGCTTTCAGGTCGCTCAGCCAGGTATCCAGCAAGTCTGCCGGACGCGCATTCAAGGCCGGGAAGGCGCCGACGATACCGGCCTTGCATTGGGCGGCGACCAGTTTGGGGCCGCTGGCAATGAACAAAGGCGAGCCTATCACTGGCAAGCTGAGGTTTTGCAATGCGGCGGGCAAGTGTTGAGAAGTCATGGCTATCATCCTGTCTCGGTTGTCGAAGCGGCATATACCGGTAGAGCCGCCCTGTTTGTCAAAATCTATAGTATTAGACCCATTTTGTCCAAGAGCCGCTTATATTGCAGCACCCGTCCTTATATACAGTGTCTGTTTGCGTTTTTAAATGATGCTGATATGATGTTATCAGAAAAAACGTTGTTTTTCACAAATATCGAACGATCGTGCTAAATATCTTCTTTCGCTAGCCATGAGCACCCCGAAACCTAAAGTCGTCGATTTCCGGCAAGAGCAGGAAGGCCTGCGCATTACCCTGCGCCAGGGCATGCTGGACGCCGCTAGCCGCCTGCTGGTGGAAGAAGGCGCGGCGGCGCTGACGGTGCGTAAGGTGGCCG
This sequence comes from Betaproteobacteria bacterium, assembly GCA_013287275.1. Taxonomy (GTDB): domain Bacteria; phylum Pseudomonadota; class Gammaproteobacteria; order Burkholderiales; family Burkholderiaceae_D; genus Undibacterium. Next base: position 5,722 of record JABDED010000076.1, on the reverse strand, counting down.
AGGCGGTCAATTGCTCGACGACCCTGCTGTACTCGATATTCGGCGGCAAAGATGGCTTGTCGAATGCTTTGTACCTGGAAGGCTTTGCCCGCCTGAAGCAGGAGTACGCCGAATACGCGGCCGGCCTGCCCGCAACGGACGCGACCACGGGCGTGGACGGCATCTGGAGTTACGCGAATATCTATCACGGCTATGCGCGCCGCCATCCCAGCTACTATATGGTGATGTTCGGCGATGCGATCGCCGGCTTTGTGCCACCGCTGGAGTCGCGCGTCGCGGCCTGGGAATCCTTCACGCCGCTGATCGCCCAGTTTGAACGTTGCATGCAGGACGGCTCGCTGCCCAAGTCCAGCGCTACCGCCGCCGCCAGACTGCTATGGGCGGCCATGCACGGAGTAGTCAGCCTGGAACTGAAAGGCTACTACCTGAAAAAAGAACATCCGGATGAACTCTACAAGGCTGCGGTGCGTGCCGTATTATGCTCATTGCAAAATCCGGCCGCTGCAGAATAGTTAAGTAACCGGTACTTACCCCATCACGGAGATTACATGAGCTACCAATGCTTTGACCTCGGCATAGAAAACAAGATTGCGCACCTGAGCCTGAGCCGCGCTGCCGCAATGAACACAATGCAGCCGCAGTTCTGGCGCGAGCTGACCGCGATCCTGCAAACCCTGCAGCGTGAAGCCGCCGCCAGGGTGCTGGTGATCTCCTCCACCGGCAAGCATTTTACCGCCGGCATGTCGCTGGACGTATTCGGCCAGGGCGGCATCTCGCTGGATGACAGCAACGCTAGCGGCCGTGCCAATATCTTGCCGGCGCTGCAAGACATGCAT
>JABDED010000076.1:0-4876 GCA_013287275.1 Betaproteobacteria bacterium | reverse complement strand
AGGGCGGCTGCATAGGCGGCGGCGTCGACATGGTTTCCGCCTGCGATATCCGTCTGGCCAGCGCCGACGCTTTTTTCTGCATACAGGAAATCAATATAGGCATGACCGCCGATCTCGGCACCTTGCAAAGGCTGCCCAAACTGATACCGGAGGGCATCGTGCATGAGATAGCGTATACCGGCCGCCGCCTGCCGGCGCAGCGCGCGCTGGCAGTGGGATTGGTCAATGAGGTATTTGAAACCCAGCAGGCGATGCTGGATGCGGCATTGAAAATGGCGGCAGAGATCGCTGAAAAACCGCCGGTGGCGATCTGGGGCAGCAAGCAGGCGATACATTATGCACGCGACCACAGCACGCACGATGCGCTGCAGCAGATGGGCTGGCTACAATCCGGCATCTGGCAGACCAGCAACCTGGTGGAAGCCTTCCAGGCGAAACAGCAGGGCCGGCCACCGGTATTCCCCGACCTGGAACCGCTGCGCAGCTTCGCCGATGCGCCGTATACCTTGAAGTAACCGGCAATGCAGATATCAGTAAGAATCACATGGCGGCACCGGATTTTATCTGGCGCTGACCAGCAGATCGCCGTCCAGACTGGCAGCTCCCGCTTTGGCCAGTTCGCCTGCCAGCGCAGCAATCAAGTCGTCAACCGGTGTATTCAGCTGCTGCGCTGCGGCCCACATGATGCGGTTGCCGCGCACCAGAGCGGGTAGTGCTTGCATGGAGATGTGCTGCTTTTCAAGCAGCAGGAAGGCCATCATGACTTTCAGCGCATTGCGCGCATTGCGCCTGGGGTCGGCCGCGAGGTAGTCCAGGCGGCCGCGCGCCCTGTCTAGCGCCGCCGCCACATTGGAAAAGGGCGCACCGTGGCCGGGTATGACCACGCGCACGTCCAGTTCGCCGATCAACTGCAATACCTCGGCCTGTTCGGCGAAACCGGATTCGCCCTCCAGTTCGGGGAAGATCACGCCGAAGCCGTTTTCCCACAGGGCATCGGCAGAGATCAGGATGGATTCGCTGGCGCAATACAGGATCAGCGAATGCGGGTCGTGCCCGGGCGCCGCCAGCGCCTGCCACTCCAGACCACCCAGCTTCAGCCGGTCGCCCGGAACCAGGCTGGCATCGGCGCTGAAGCGCCCGCATTGCTGGCCGGTGGCCTTGTAGGTCAGCTTATCTTCATCCCAGGCGGCCACAGCCGCTGCATCCGCCACCGGAACCAGGGTGCGGCAGGCATAGGCGCGCTGCAGTATCGCATTGCCGCCGCAGTGGTCGGAATGCAGATGGGTATTGACCAGCAAATCCAGCTTGCGGCCTGCGAGCGCGTGCCGCACCAGGGCCAGCGTCTGTTCCGCATGCGTCATATAGCCGCTGTCCACCAGCGCCGTGCATTGCTCGTCGATCAACAGGATATTGTTCGACGACAGCCAGCCGCGCTCGAATACGGTGATTGATGGCGGCAAGGCGATATGCGGGGCTGTCATGGTCGGCATCAGTCTTTCAGCGTTGTATCCGGTTCAAACATCCTGTGCTTGATGTCGCGCCAGACCACGCGCTTGTACACGTCGTCGGCCTTGCCCCAGCAGATGATCTCTTCTATCGTGCGAAAACAGCCCGAGCACCAGCCGGCAGCCTCATCCATCTTGCAAATCCCTATGCAGGGCGAAGGCACGTCGCCGCCCGCGGCCTCGGGGTCATAGTCATATAGTATCGTCATGCCTTGCTGCTGGTCTTTCCTGCCAATGGCGGAACAAATTGTTCGGAACCCGCCTCACACCGCGAGATGAGTTTCAGGCGCGCAAGGCCACGTCAACCACCGGTGCGCCGGTCATCGCCGTCAATTGCACGGGAGTCAGCTTGAATACCGCATGCGGATGGCCGGCGGCAGCCCATATGCTCTGGTATTGCATCAAGTCCTGGTCTATCAGCATGACGGTTTTTTCCAGATGGCCGATAGGGCATACTCCGCCTATCGCATAGCCTATCCTTTCCTTGACGAACCTGGCGTCGGCCTTGCCCAGCGCGCCGACTATCGCCGCCACCTTGCCTTCATCCACGCGATTGGCGCCGCTGGCAACCACCATCACGGCGGCATCGTCCGACAAGCGGCGGAACACGATGGATTTGGCAATTTCGGCTACGCTGCAGCCCAGGCCGGCGGCCGCTTCAGCCGAAGTCTTGCCGGTGGCCGGCAACATCACAATGGCTTGTTCGTGCCCAAGATGCTTGAGCAAGTCCGCCACTTTTTGGGCGGTATCGGGAAGGATGGTATCGGTGGACATGGATGCTTTTTTCAGAAGAACACGTCCAATTTATAACACATGGGCGAAACTGCTGCAAAATACCCGGTGCAGGCGGTACTAAGCCATGACAGCGGATTTACCACCCCAGCTATTCAGCAGGGCCTGATGCTGCGACGGCACTTCGACCAATTTCATACCCGCGCGATATTCGCTGCCGCTCAGGATAGTGTAATTACAAGTCGCCTTGCACACCACCTGGGTGCGCTGCGATGCATCCTTGGGTTCGGGCACTTCCATCATCATCTGGTACAGCTGACCGTCGATCAATCTGTGCGCGCATTGCAGCTGTATGCCGGTACCGGCAATATTCATCAGCTTCGCGGGAACAATGTTGCCGGGGGCAATCAGGATGGCAGCACGCCACGATACATTGGAACGGGGCGAAGAACGGGAATCAATCATAAATAGTGCAAATACTGCTTAGGAAGACAGGGGATGGATACAGTAGATACTGCAACTTGTTTAAACTTCAGACGCATAGAGCGTTGAAACTTGAATAAGTTCTGATGGACAGGCAGATTGTATCAACTTTTTCCTTCCTGCAATTTTCCTTAACTATTTTTTGCCTTTCAGCCATTCCAGTACCCCTGAACCGGCTCGCCTGCCGCTGGCAAAACAGGCTGTCAGCAAGTAGCCGCCGGTGGGTGCTTCCCAGTCCAGCATCTCGCCCGCGCAAAACACGCCCGGCAAGGCCGCCAGCATCAAACTGCTGTCCATCGCCTCGAACTTGACGCCGCCGGCGCTGCTGATCGCCTCGTCTATCGGGCGCGGGGCACACAGGCGTACCGGCAAAGACTTGACCGCGCGCGCCAGCAAGTCCGCTCGCTGGAATTGCTCTGCCGGCAGGCATTCCCGCAGCAGGCCGACTTTCAGGCTATCCAGCCCGACCTTGCCTTGCAGATGGCTGGACCAGGAGCGCGAGCCGCGCGGATGCATGACTTCTTCATCTATCCGCTGCTGCGACTTGCCCGGCGCCAAGTCCAGGTGCAGCACCGCTTGCCCCTGTGCAGCAATCAGCTCGCGCAGGGGCGCGGACAAGGCATAGATCAGGCTGCCCTCGACGCCGCCCTGGGTAATTACAAATTGCCCCTGGCGGCTGATTTGCACGCCATTGACATCTTTTAGATGGGCGATCACCGAAGTCAGCGGCTGGCCGGCATGGCGCTGGCTGAAATGCGCGGACCAGGCTACGTCAAAACCGCAATTGGCGGGCTGCAGCGGCGCGACCTCTACCGCTTGCTGCTGCAACAGCGGCACCCAGGCGCCATCCGACCCCAGTCGCGCCCAACTGGCGCCGCCCAGCGCCAGCACCACCGCATCGGCCTGTATTTCCAGTTCGCCCGCCGGCGTGGAAAAACACAGGGCGCCATCGCGCCATCCGGTCCAGCGATGACGCATATGGAAGCCGACGCCGGCGTTGCGCATCCTGTGCAGCCAGGCGCGCAGCAAGGGCGCGGCCTTCATGTCCGTCGGGAATACCCGGCCGGAACTGCCGACAAAAGTCGCAATTCCCAGCTCTTCGGCCCAGGCGCGCAGCGCATCGGGACTGAAATCCTGCAACAGGTCCGCGATCTCGGCCTGCCGTTTGCCATAGCGTTGCACAAAGGACGCGATAGGCTCGGAGTGGGTCAAATTCATGCCGCCCTTGCCTGCCAGCAAAAATTTCCTGCCCACCGACGGCATCGCGTCATAGACATCCACCTGCCAACCCTGTCCCACCATGGCTTCCGCCATGATTTCTGCCGCCATCAGGCCGGCTGGGCCACCGCCGATTACCGCAATCTTGCGGGCATCCTTACTTGTCATTTTCTTCCTGCAATTCCCGCAACTCAAATGCCGCCATTGTATAGGAAGCCTGTGCCTGGGCTGTCTGGCACGAACCGAGCGCCATCGTGACCTGCTTCAAGGCAACAAAAACCGGCAAAATAAATGCCCATAACACGGGTCAACCACGGTTACAATTTCAGTTATATCAATATACTAATAAAAATATATTTGCCCATGCTGAAACTGGATAAACCTACCCTGGATTTGGTGATTGTTGCCGCGAGCCTGGTGTCCATGCTGGTATTGATCGCGGTATGGCGCATCAATCGCCAGATGCCAGGCACGGCCTGGTGGGCGGCGGCGGCCTCGGTAGTGGCGCCGGCATTTTTCATGTCCCGGTTTTTCGTCGATCTCGGCATGCCGCAACCGTTTGTCGTTGCCATCAATAATTCACTGACGCTGACCACGCTGCTATTGATGCTGGAAGGCAGCCTGCGCTTCCGCGGCTATCCGTCCAGCTCGCGCTGGCGCCTGGGCGCCTTGTTGATCCCGGTCTTTGTATTGATGGCCTTTGCCAACCGCGACGACGCAATCCACCGCTACCTGTTCCACGATACCGCGGCGATGGTGATGACGGTCAGCATGGCCATTGTATTTCTGCGCCGCAACCGGCAACTGGAAATACTGACGCACGGCATCGCTGCATTTTTCCTGCTCACCCTGGCCGCCGGCTTTGGCGGCCGCTGGCTATTGGCGTATCAGGCGACCAGCCAGCTGCAATTGATGCAGGAACCGTATATGGGCACCTT
>JABDED010000075.1 GCA_013287275.1 Betaproteobacteria bacterium | reverse complement strand
GAATTAGCAAGCTCAAAGTATTGGTGGCCCGGAGCAGATGAAACCAAGCCCTCAAGCTTTCCATGAATCGTATCGATTTCATCGGGCGCGCATTTCCAAAAAAATGCTGGGTCGCACTTCATATGTTCTCTCGAGACGTACAGTTGAACTGGATGGCGCCGCGATACGGCTGCGAAGTTATGCATGGGTAGCGCTGACTCTCCAGATAGAACAAACTGCCGAAGTTGATTGGCGAGACGTTCAGTTTCTTCTGCAGTCCCATCTAAGAGCACAGCATCGTCACCTTTAAAATCAGGGAAAAAGCCGACATTCATACTCAATCCTGCATTCACAGTTGCGACTGCTTTCGACTACGCATTCTTGGCCAATGTTGGTCATTTCAAATGGCGTCCACGGTATAGAGGGCCACGATTCGACAGAACACCAAAACTCCCCAAAGTGCAAAAGGTGCCAGCATTCCCAAAATGACGGCATGCAGCCGGCGAATTTTCTGGGTAATCGGAAGCCAGACCCAACACACAAAAGACACCCCGAACAATACAAAGACGGCATTGACGAAGAACTTAGAGGGCTCAGTGCCAAAAATATCTTTGCGGATTGTGTCACCCATCATTACTACCGGCACTGACCACGCTGGCAAGAAATTCTTCCAGAATTTTTTCGCTGACGTTTTAATCGTGTCGGGCATTAACATAGGACGAAAGGACTCTGACAAAAAATGTATGCTGTCACAAAAAAATTGTCTTAGCAATATCAAATAGAACGCAAAGCCGAACGACGGCTTTCTGGCCGGCTACCGTCCATCAAGGTATCCGCGGGAACCTGTCGCCCAACTTTTATTCAAGTTGCGATTTAATCGACTTGAACTGCGAGACATACTTTGAGTGAGTGGCCGTTGGAGAACCGTCTGCGCCTAGTGCAAACACAATGACATGACCATTCTTTGTTCCGTAAGAGGCGGTTTGGGTCTCCGAAACTGCGAGGTCTTTCCAAACATCTGGATTCGACGAAGACATGCGCTGCAACTTTCCATCGCCTGAAAACCTGAAATGATGAACAGTGTTTTCATATTGTGTGGTAAAGCGCCAAGGCGAACCATTCACCAATTTTTCCGACAAGCCCCCACTTGCTGTTTCCACTTTCTGCGGCAACGGCGAGACATCTTCTGCGAAGACTGGAACCACAAGAGCCCAAAACAACGCTATGCACGCGATGTTTCTTATAATCATCATTTTCTCCTAACTTTCCTTTGAAACCATTATTGAGAAGCCTGTCCATCAAGACGGTGGCTATTCAGTATGCAGTGAGCGGCTCAAGCAGGTCGGCAAACAAGGCGACAGAACTAATTATCTGCAATTGGACCCTCTTTTAAGATGTCGCACTTCATGGTTCTATTTCACGTAAGCCCACGTAAATTTAACAGACACTTCCGAGCGTCCGTAATTGGCTGCGGATTCAATCGGTGAATGCAACTTCTCAAATACTGCCAAATATTGCGTTCAATAAATCCAAATCCCAGTAACTCGTTCTGTCATCCTGATGGACCAATATTTCTCCTGCATTGAGCATATGGCCGAGGCGCTGTCGAATAAGGCGCAAAGCAAGATTCAAAGATTGCATGGAACTCTCTCCCACGGCGTCAACATATCGCCCATCAACTCCAGTTAATGCTACCGGGCACGCCCATTCGTCTGCTCGCCGATACGGCACGCCAATAGCAGCTTGAATCAATACTTCGGTACCGTCTGCGCGTAGCCAAAGAATTTCTTCAGTCGCAATGAAGGTTGGATTTTCGATTTTCATATAGCGGACGTTCGTCTATTACTCGTGCATCAATCCCGGTTCGCAACTTTACGAATGAACTTTGCCGGATTTCCACCTACTAGAGTGTTTGGCGGAACGTCCTTGGTGACTACGGAACCAGCTGCAACAACAGAGTTTTCGCCCACGGTCACGCCGCCAACAATCGTCACACCGGCTGCGATCCACACGTTTCTCTCAATCACGATGCGATCTGCGACCACGCCAGAACGCCGCTTGGAGGGATCAATAGGGTGGCCGGACGTGATGATGCTAACGTTTGGTCCTATCATTACATCATCTGCGATATCCAGGCCGCCGAGGTCATAGAAGGTGCAGTTCTGATTCACGAACACGTTGCTGCCGATACGAGTATTGGTTCCGCCGGTTGCATAGAAAGGAGGGATCAAAACAAAGCCAGGGTCCACAGTCGCACCAATAAGTTCGCTAAATAATGCCCGCACTTGTTCTGCATCATTAAATGTCAAACGATTGAGGGCAGCAGTAATCGCCATCGCTCGTTGGACTTCTGCCGACATGGCCGCTGATTCCGGTGTTCTCCTGGAAATGAATTTAGTCCGATCATCAATCTCCATCTATTAATTTCCTTGAACGCTATTTATAGGGTAACTTACGCGTAATTGGCTGAACATCTACCTGGCAGTAAGCAAATGTCCTCTCTTGCCGGTATTTGCTAATTTCGGTATTGGGGCAATCCTTTGTCAAAGAGAAGCCTCGAATCTGATGTCTTGAAAATCAACGATAGCTTCCTCGGCGCCATTCATATAAAGACGTTTTTTCTTTCTGGGGTAGTCGCAAACGTCTTGCTCCAAATTCACTCGTGCCGAAAGCATGACCAAAGGCTCATCGCCACTATTCAGGATAGTGTGAGCCACACCTTTCTTTGGAAAGCCCAGAAAGTCTCCGCTTGCAATCGCGTATTGTTTTTCGTCGATAATAGCCTCACCGCTGCCGGAAAGAATATAAAAGCATTGTTCCTCATAAAGATGGCGATGATATTCCGAGTACTCACGGCCAGGCATCACCGTCATCATATGGAAGCCAAGATTCGTCAGTCCGGTGGCACCTCCGAGCGATTTGGATACACGTATGGCCTCGGGATTTAAAAGATGCGCCTTAGACTGCCCCTTCATTTCGGCAATATCTGTGGCCTTCAATAGTTCTGTTGGACTGCTCATGGATTTCCTCACTAAAAGCCATTTCGAATTTGGTTACGAAAATATTTGATATTGCGTGGACAGCGCCAGAGATTAGCGGACGTCTTTGACCGGACGGTACTGACCGACTACAGTTCAACCACGCAAGCGCCACAAGGCAAGCAATTCTATTTCAACGGAAATTTCAAATAGAGGCTTCATTTGCTTAATATATCGTTTTTTAAAGGACAGGTTTCGCAGCATCCTGCCACATTAATATTGGCAAAGCAACACCAAACAGGAAGCTTAGGCGAATGCTCGCCGCTGGCCGAGCTTTGCCTTCCGTCGCGCAAGCCTTCATACTTTTCCTGTTCGCAAAAATTGCGAAAATTTACTGCCGTCCTCTGTGCTCAGTACGCCATCGATAGCCTCGATTCTTCGTAACGCTGCTTCAACGTCAAAGGGCCTCCCTTCAATTGTGGCAAGCGCGTCATTGTGCAAGGCATACGCTAGATGGGCCGCAAAACGAACTTCAACGGCGCCCTCATTCTGGCTTCTGAAGTAGGAGGATAAAAGAATTCGGATTTGATACAGGGCATGCGCTGTATAGGATATTGATGGTGGCAATATTCATTCCGGTAACTTAAGCGCCCCATCCACCGCATTCCGTGCGACAGTCATATCGCAGTCAGTAAAGAAGTGGCCGCAGTTACCTTCCAGTACCGTGGTTTTTGCATGGATCAGCTTTGCGAAGTCGAGTGCGGCAACGGGGTTGACCAAGTGGTCCTGGCGTGCGGCGATGACGTGGACGCGAGCGCGTATTTTCTTGGCGGCTTTTTCCAGTGATCGTTCTTTGTTGCTGCCTTCCGCTGCTGTTTCCCCGATATCCTGGCCCAGCATTGCACGGATTTGCCAGAGCGAATTATTGGCATCGGCCGCGTCGGGACTTGACGCTTGGGTTTCCTGGTAATATTTCCCAAACTCGGCAGGCGGCGTGTTGGCGACGCGGTAAGCGGGTGAAGTTGCGTTCATGTCGAAGATCAATTGAAACATGGGTAGCCTGGGGTTTTTCTGGTAGTTGCCGTTGGCATAGTCCGGGTCGGACAGTATGGCGGCTTCCAGGATGTGCCACAGCAGCAGGTCGTAGCTGGACTGGCGCGGCGTGCCGGCGATGGGGATGGCGACGTCCATGAAGCCGGGGTGGCTGACCATCCATTGAAATGTTTGCAGACCACCCATGGAGTAGCCCATGACGGCATGCAGGTGCGTCAATCCCAGCTTTTCTGTCAGCAGCCGGTATTGCGACTCGACCATGTCGCGGATATTGAAGGCGGGGAAGGCGGTGCCGTGCTGGGTCTGGCTATTGGAAGGCGAACAGGAGACGCCGTTGCCTATCGCGTCGACAATGACCACAAAGTAGGGCGCTGGGTCGAGCAGGCCTTTTGGGCCTAACATGGACAGCACTTCCACGCTCTTGCCGGTGTGCCAGGTAAGGAACAGGATGGCGTTGGAGCGCTGCGCGTTAAACGTGCCGAGGGTGCGATAGCCGAGCGCGCAATCGTGGATTACGGCCTGGTTTTCCAGCTTCAGGTCGCCAAGCTGGGCAAATTGCTGGGACGGTAAAGCGCTGGGCGAGGTTTGCGCATGCGCGACTGGTAGGGTAACGATGCTGCTCAAGGCGACAAGGAGCGCAATTCCGACACGGATGGGCATATCTAAATTCCTAAAGGTTGACCAATGAGGAAAGTCTGGGATCGGGGCTGCGTCTGGTGATCAGACCGACTTCTGACAGCGATCGAGGGAAAAAGTTCTCAGCTTGCTGCAAGCCCGGCGCTGTCGTCGGTGCAGGCAGGGGCGTTGGTTACGGTTCACCGGGCCGGCCCCTTGGCGCATTTCCATGGCCACTACTCGGTGGCGATCAAGGCGACCGACACCTTCATGCCTTTTGGCCTGACTGGCAGATGCGACACCTGGCGCGCCGGTGGGTCCTTTGGAAACCATTTGCCCCATTCTTCATTGATGCCTGCAAAATCTGCTTCTTCGGCAAAAATGACAGTCGCGCTGACCGCATTTTCCAGGGAGCTTCCTGCGGCTTCAAGGATGGCTGAAACGTTCGTCAGCGACTGGCGGATTTGCTCCTGGATCGTTTGCCCGACAACTTCTCCTGTCAGGGGATCAAATGGTCCTTGTCCAGCCACAAAAATCAGGCCGCCTGCTTTAACAGCCTGGCTGAATGTGGCGGGAGGCGCTGGTGCTTTGTCGGTTCTGATGATCTCTTTTGGCATGGAATCCTCCTGGCGAATCCAAATGAAAATGAAGCTGCGGGCCTACGGATATTAGGTCCCCCGGAAATCAGCTTGACTGGCTGGCGTGATGGGCGATGCCAATGATGAAGGGCAGGACCAGTTCGGGAACCAGGTAGCCTAGCCAGACGGCGGCGGGCTGGGGCAGGCCTACGCGCCGGATCGATATCAGCCTGCCGATTCCGGCGAGCAATACGCCGAAGGCGAGCAGGTAGACCAGGGCGCCTTGCTGCCGGATGGTGATCCCGGCCCAGAGATTGATCAGCCCAGTGGAAAAATAGACGCCGGCCATGAAGCGGTGGACGTTGTCCAGCCGCGGCGAGGTATCCGGCTGCCCCAGGTACATCTGCAGGGCGCCGCCAAACATCGCAATGGCTGCTATGAGGAACAGGCAAACCCGCACCACCATTTGGCTTGCGAGCAGCGGATCGTTGTCGGTCATAGGCGTGAGCTCAACTTTAGGTGATCCAATGGATGGGGCCGTGCGATCGGGTATCAACGATCAATTGCAGGGACCGGACTGCCGGGCGAAGGGAATGCCTGGGCGTGGACGTATGCTGCCACGAAAAGAGTGTGAAGGCAATGTCGGTTTGGTGGCCTGCAAACAGGCGCCGCAAACTATGGTCGTAGGGTGGGCACCCCGTGCCCACGCTGAGCCAGCCACAGTGGCACGCCGAAGCCGCGTGGGCACGGGTGCCCACCCTACGAATCGGATGCGCCTTATCGAACATAGTCATTGATGAGAGCGGCCATCCATTTCGACTGCGCGGCCGCAGCCAAATCGCGGCGATGTTAGACTTCCATTGCTCTGCATTGTTGCAATCGACCACGGCCACGCACGCCGGCCAGTGTTCAATTCAAGTTTTTCCCACAAAAAAGATGAGGATACGATGACCCGCTCTATTGCTGAAAAACGCGCCGCCTTTCGCGCGCTGCATGAACAAGGCTGTTTTGTATTGCCTAATCCCTGGGACGTGGGCAGCGCCCGCTATTTGCAGGGCCTGGGTTTCAAGGCGCTGGCGACCACCAGCTCGGGTTTTGCCTGGTCGCTGGGCCAGGCCGACGGCGCGCTGTCGCGCGACATTATCCTTGCCCATTTGCGGGATATGGTTGCGGCCACAGATTTGCCGGTGAACGCAGACTTTGAGAGCGGCTTTGCAGCCGATGCGCAAGGCGTGACGGAGAGCGTGCGGCTGGCGGTTGCGACTGGCGTGGCGGGCTTGTCCATCGAGGATTCGACTGGCGACGCGGCGAATCCGCTGTTCAGCATTGAGGTGGCGGTAGAACGCATGCGCGCAGCCCGCAGCGCCATAGACGCGGCGGGCGGGGATACCCTGCTGATCGGGCGGGCGGAGAATTTTTTTGTGGGGCGGCCAGACCTGGACGATACCATCGCCAGGCTCAGGGCCTATGCCGAGGCCGGCGCCGATTGCCTGTATGCGCCGGGCATACGCACGCGCGAGCAGATTGCGGCCGTGGTCGCCGCGGTGGCGCCCAAGCCGGTCAACCTGCTGGTTGGATCGGCCAGCGAATTGACGCTGCAGGATATTGCGGCACTCGGCGTGCGCAGGGTCAGCGTCGGTGGCGCGCTGGCGCGTTCGGCCTGGGGCGGCTTCATGCGTGCTGCCCGTTCCATTGCGGAGCAGGGCCGTTTCGACGGCTTTGCCGACGCGGCAGCGGGGAATGAACTGAATGGCTTCTTTCGCCAGTCTGGCGAATAACGCCCAGTCACTTGAAATCATTGAAGAAGGTACATTCGGGCGCATACTAGCAAACGTTTTAACTTAACCCATGAAAGCATATGACAGACATGTATTTATCTGCCCCCGGCGCCTGGCTGGCCCGTATCAAGAAACTGGCTTTGCCGTTGCTCGCCACCGGCCTGCTGGCCTCCTGCGCCGGCCTGATCGGCCCGCGCCAGCTGGATGTGCCGGTGGAGCGCTTGCAACAGAGTCTGGAGCGCCGTTTTCCGCTGAATAACCGGGTGATGACGCTGCTGGACGTGCAACTGACGCATCCGCAGCTGACGATGCTGCCTGAGAGCGGGCGAGTGGCGCTGGCGCTGGACCTCAATGTGGCGCCGCCGTTCATCAAACAATCCTGGAGCGGCAACCTGGCCTTGTCCGGCCGGCTGGTGATAGATAATGCACGTAATGCAGTATTCATCAACGATGCGCGGGTGGACACGATCAACATCAGCGGCGTGGATGAAGAACGCCAGCGTCAGTTCAGGCTGGTGGCCAGCGTGGTGGCGGACAAGTTGATCAAGGATGTGCCGATATACAGTTTCCGCCCGGAAGACCTGCGCATCGCCGACGTGCAGTTTGTGCCGACCGGCATCATGACGACGTCGCGTGGTTTGCTGCTGAATTTCGAACCGGCAAAATAGGTTTGGCCGCCATCACGCAATTGCGGCCGGCGCCCTTGGCGTCGTAGCAGGCGGCATCCACGCGGCTGAAGGTGGCTGCCGGGTCGGCGTCGGCATGCAGGTCCAGCGTGCCCACGCCTATGCTGACCGTCATGGCGATCGCCGCGCCTTCGAACTGGCAGGGCTGGGCCACCAGCGCGGTACGCAATTGCTCCGCCATTGCAGACGCATCGTCTTCCGTGGTCGCCGGCAGGATCACCACAAACTCTTCACCGCCTATGCGGGCGATGATGTCGCTGTCGCGCCGCACGTATTGCTGCAGCAGGTCGGCAAAGTGCCGCAGGCAGGCATCGCCGCCCAGGTGGCCGTACTGGTCGTTGATCTGCTTGAAGTGGTCCAGGTCCAGCATCAGCAGGCCCAGGCTTTCCTGCTTGCGCACCGCCAGGTTCCAGGCTTGCGTCCATGCGCGCTCGTAGCTGAGCCGGTTCGGCAGGTTGGTGAGTGCATCGGTCAGCGACATGCGCGCCACCTCGGCCCGGCTGCTGATCAGATTGATCTCGGTTTCCACCTGCTGCGCATACTCCTTGGCGGAGCGCTTCAGGTTCGCCATCAGGTAAAAGGTGTAGATGAACAGCGTAATGGCGGTGGACCCCAGGTCCAGCGCCGGCAGCGCGTACACGATAGCGGTCGGCAGCATCAGTATCAGGATGGTGACGCGGGCCTGCGACGGGTGCACTGCAAACGCCTGGCTGGCTGCCGTGCCGAAGGCCACCGTGGAGATGACCGCCACCATCACCGCACTATCCGGATGGCCCTGCTGCCAGCCCACCAGCGCCGGGATGATGCCCCACACGATGGAGCCCACGTGCTGCAACCGCCATTGCTGGCGCTTCCATGTCGCATAGGCCTCGGCGGAGGAATTCGGGGGTGGCGGGCGGTGCCGGTAGCGCAGTATCCACAGCAGCACGAAGGCCGCAAGCGGCAGTGCAGAGTACAGCGGCCACTGGCGGTGGTAGCCCGCAATCGCCAGTATCAGCACGCAGCCGATCAGGTAAAACACCGGGCCGATCAGCGCGCGCTGGTACAGGTCTTCGCAGGTGCGCTTGTTCCTGTAGTTGTCGGCTTCCGGCGTCGATACCGGTGTCGGCGGGGCGGGATGGTTCAATGATTCGGTCATGCTTTTTTTTGCTTGGCGATAGCCGCGAAGGCGGGCAGGGAGTGCCGTTCGCGTGGAATATGTCTTGCCATCATACACAGGGCGGGGAGGCTTGGGTGATTTTTGCACGCAAGTTCGGCGGCTGGCGCGAGCGGCGCGCCGGCATAGGCCAGGGAAGCGGCATTTGTGATTGAAATGTCATTGCCAAATGGATATGATGCAGAATCATTTTTCTTCAATGCGAATGCAAGCCATTCGATATCGCCGATGAATTCCTTATCTTCTGCAAGATGCAAGCTGCGGTCCTGGAAAAATAAAGTAGGGAGCAATGGGCTTCATCTATTGCACCGTTTGGAACATGGATAGCCCAGGGTTTTAAATGAATGCGGAGCGGTGTTATATCCTCGCATTCGGTGCAATACGCTAAAGCTATTGCACCCTACCTTGTATATAAAGTTGCTGTAGGGTGGGCACGTTTCTGTGCCCACGCGGTTTAAATTTCAATTTGTTTATCTGACTGGGGATCAAGTAAAGTAGGGTGCAATGGGCATTATCTATTGCACCGCATGGGACCTGGATAATCCGGGGTTTTAAATGAATGCGGAGTGGTGTTGCGTCCTCGCATGCGGTGCAATACGCTAAAGCTATTGCACCCTACCTTGTGTATCAAGATGGGGTAGGGTGGGCACGTTTCTGTGCCCACGCGGCTTAAATTTCAATTTGTTTATCTGAGCGGAGATCAAGTACGAATGAAAAACACCAAACGCAAGCTGCCGTCCTGGAAAAGCCTGTCCCTGGCAGCCGCCGTACTGATAGCTGGCGCACAAGCCGCATCTGCAAAAGACTTGCCTTGCACACCGCAGACGCAGATTGCCCTGTCGGACATTACTTCCCGCATCATCCTGGTGGGTGAGATGCATGGAACGAACGAAATACCAGGTTTTGTTGGTGGATTGGCGTGCAGTATTTTGAGAGAGGGGAAACCCTTGATTGTGGGATTGGAGAGCCCCGCGAGCAACCAGCTTGCACTGAATGCTTATATGGATTCGGACGGCGGCGAAGCGGCGCGTGCAGCGCTGAAGTCCAGCAAATTTGGCGAGATGAAGGACGGCAGGAGCAGTCGCGCGATATTCGGCTTGGTAGAGTCTATGCGCCAACTACGCCGCGCCGGTGCCAAGGTAGCGGTAGCGGGTATCGATATCAGCGATGGCGCAGTGCCTGAGCCCTTGTTTAAAGGTGAACCTATCGGGAGCGGGGAGCGTGATGCAGTGATGGCGCACAACATCGAAAGCCGGGCCAGAGTGAATAAGGACCATACGATACTGGTCCTGGCAGGGGCGCTTCATGTCAGCCGGCTGAAGGGAGTACCCTGGAATCCCGGCTTTGAGCCGACTGCTTATTTGCTGCAGCAACGTTTTCCGCTGTACTCGATTGCCTTCGCATTTCCGTCTGGCGGATCGTATTGGACCTGCCACAGAGTGGCCGGCAGCGGACCTAGCCCCCAGGGCACGGATATAGTATGTGGCATGAATACCGCATCTCAAGGACAAGCCAGGATCGACGATGGCGACTTTAATACCTGGGTATCCCTGGGAGCGGTTTCGGCGTCCGTGCCGATGCGGGAGTAACAAAGGCAGGCCGTCAATCTTCCAGTTCGTGGCTTTCGCGCTTGGGAGCAACCATGAATTTGCTGCCCATGTCAGGCATGATTGCGCCTATGGCGTCAATGATCAGGTTGAACACAAGCTGCAGAAATGCCTGTGATACGGATAATTTGCTCGTCGCCATATTTACTCCCTGTGGAAGAATTTCTATTTTCAGGCGACAATGCAAGAACCTGGACGCCCCTCACGGAGCACAGCGTTTTTTCTTGACGTGTATGGCCTGTCTCGTTTTACCTATGTCTTACTATCAAATTCCGTGCCAGGAAAAATGGTGTAAAAAACCGTAAAAACGATGTTATGCCGGTGGTTGGTGTAAATCAGGCGTGTAAAGCAGGTGTTTTTACATGTCGATAGGGCGCAGATGGACAAGCACGGCGGCGGCAATGGGGCGTTCGGCTTAAAATGATTTACCTTGAATATGGCTCTACCATCACCCGGCATCATGAATAAACCTCCGATAGAACAGCCCAACTGCAATAGCTGCCTTCACTTCTATATCACTTACGATGCCAATTTCAGGTACGGTTGCCGCGCCTTCGATTTCAAAAGCGCGCGCCTGCCTATGCTGGATGTGTTTGATGCCTCCGGGCAGGAGTGCCAGCACTATACGAAGAAAGAGAAGAAGCTGAAGTAGACTGCGCGCGCCGGTACGGCAGCAGGAAAGCGGCGCTGAAAAAAATATTCCGGGGATGTGTGCAGGCCACGGGCGCTATGTAATAATTGCCGCTCATTAATATTTGTTTGCTCAATACTCTTCACAGGCACCATGAATATCCACCTTTCCCTGATACCGCTGGTATCCCTGATTGCCGGCATCCTGATCCTGGTCATGCCCAAGCTGTTGCACTATATTGTCGGCTTTTACCTGATCGCCGTCGGCGTGATCGGCCTGTTTGGGCTGGGCCGTTTCCTGCATTGAATTTCCATCGGCAGCGGCCCCGTTGTCACCACGTAGGAAGGGATCAGTCGCATCATCATGGGTGAACTGGTGTGCGGCAGCTTCAGCCCGGAGCCGGTCGCCTGCTCCCGGTAAGTGAATGCCGGCACGCAAGCCGGGCTGTATTGCGACGAAGCGGGACATAAGTTTGGCAATGCCGTGCCGTATTGGCCTGTGCGCTTGCAAGGAGTATACTGCGCGCTCTTTCAAGGCAAGGCCTTGCTTACCAAGATTATTATCAGGACAACATCATGAGCGCTCTGCCTCCATGCCCCAAATGCCATTCAGAATTCACCTATGAAGACGGCAGCAACTATGTGTGCCCCGAGTGCGCGCATGAATGGAGTGCGCAAGCCGGGGCCGAACCCGCTGCCGAAGGCGCCAGGGTCTACCGCGACGCCGCCGGCAATGTGCTGCAGGATGGCGATACCGTCACCGTCATCAAGGACCTGAAGCTGAAGGGCTCCGGCGGCACCGTCAAGATGGGCACCAAGGTCAAGAACATCCGCCTGGTGGACAGCGACCACGATATCGACTGCAAGATAGAAGGCTTCGGGGCGATGAGCCTGAAATCGGAGTTTGTGAAGAAGGTCTGATGTCCACGTCCTGCGCCGGCCGCCATCCCTCAGCAAATCAGCCGCAGATTGCTATACTGTAAGAACGTATGCCTGCAACCGGCGTTGCAGGGAAAAACTGCCAAGACCCAGCATTCATGTAGGAAACTGCTGACAACACGAGCGGTTGTTCGCTTGTAGAGAATAAGCTGGCCAATTGCTATAGTCTGCCCATCTAATCCCCGACCGGCGCAAGCAGGCGGTGATGTGCCCCCCCGCAACGGGGTGGGCGGTGAATACAATATACCCCAAGGGGAGAGACTTCATGAATGCTACGCTTACACTCGATCTGCCAGGATCCACCGCCCCCAAAGCTGCACGCAAAGTAAACAGGAAAATAGCGGATAAGGCCGATGTGCTCGTCTTCAAGCCTGTGCTCAGCGAAGAAGAGGTTCTTGCGATGGCAGCCAAGGATTATATGAACGATGCGCAACTGGCGTTTTTCAAATCCCGCTTGCAGCAGATGGAGCAGGACCTGCTCCAGAACGCCAGTGAAACCTCCGAGCACCTGCGCGAAACCGAGCTTATCTCCGATCCCGCCGACCGCGCCACCATAGAAGAAGAGCACTCGCTGGAACTACGCACCCGCGACCGCGAGCGCAAGCTGCTGAGAAAAGTGCAGCAATGCGTTGCCAGCATCGACACAGGCGACTATGGCTGGTGTGAAGAGACCGGCGAAGCGATCGGCCTGCGCCGCCTGCTGGCGCGACCTACCGCAACGCTGTCGATTGAAGCCCAGCAAAGGCATGAGCTGAAGCAAAAGCTGGCAGGGCACTAAGCCAGAATCTTTGCCGTCGGCCCGGCGCCTTTTGTCGCTCCGGGCACGGGCTGTTCGCGAAAAATATCGAGGCCCGTAGGGT
>JABDED010000074.1 GCA_013287275.1 Betaproteobacteria bacterium | reverse complement strand
ATGCACATTCAGCGCCAGCAGACGGCTGTTGATCTCTCCAAAGGCGGTGCCCAGTTCGGTCAGCCACTTCGGCACGAAGGTCAGCGACAGCGTATGTGGCACTGCGAAGTCCACCGTGGTCTGTGTCGCAGTGCGTTTGCCGCGCAACAGCGCGCGGGCGTTATTGATCTGCCCCAGCATTTCTATCGCCTGCTCGTAGAACACTTCGCCGGCGTGGGTCAGCCGCGTAGGATAGGAAGTCCGGTCTATCAGATCGGTGCCTAGCCACGCTTCCAGCGACTGTATCCGACGCGAAAATGCCGGCTGCGTCACATGCCGCAATTCGGCAGAGCGGCTGAAACTATTGGTTTCCGCCAGCGAAACAAAGTCTTCCAGCCATTTGGTTTCCATAGACTATCGTATTCTTGTATTTGCCCCTGGGGCATGGATCAAATTAACCGACCAGCTCGCCGGCCCTGTCCCGCAGCGCTTCGCGATCTGGTTCCGGCGACTCCGGAGACCCTATCTGCTCTTGCCGGTTTTGCTGCCGTTCCCACATTTGCGCATAGGCGCCTGCCTGCAACAGCAATTGCTGGTGCGTGCCGCGTTCTATGATATGGCCTTTATCCAGCACCAGGATCTGCTGCGCATCGACGATAGTCGACAACCTGTGCGCGATGACCAGCGTAGTCCTGCTCTTCGCAATTTCTTTCAATTGCGCCTGTATCATCTGCTCGGATTTGGAGTCTAGCGCCGATGTGGCTTCGTCGAAAATCAGTATCGCCGGATTTTTCAGCAAGGTGCGGGCAATCGCCACTCTCTGCTTTTCACCACCGGATAATTTCAGACCACGCTCGCCGACCATTGTCGCATAGCCGTCCGGCAGCGTCTCGATGAAATCGTGGATGTAGGCCGCCTTCGCTGCGGCGACGACCTCTTCCCTGCCCGCGCCCGGCTGACCATAGGCGATATTATATTCAATCGTATCGTTGAACAGCACGGTATCCTGCGGCACTATGCCTATCGCACGGCGCAGCGAGTGCTGCGTCACGTCACGCAAATCCTGGCCGTCTATCGTGATCCGGCCGGACTGGATATCATAGAAGCGAAACAGCAGCCGCGACAGCGTGGACTTGCCCGATCCGCTATGCCCGACCACCGCCGTCGTGGTCCCGGCAGGAATCGTGAAATCGACGTCAAACAGAATTTGACGCTTGCTTTCGTAGCTGAAATCGACGTGCGAAAAAATCACCTCGCCGCCTTCTACGTGGTCGATATGCAGATCAGGCGCAGCATCGCTGTCGGCGATTTCGCGATTCTGGTCCAGCAGCGAAAACAGCCTTTCCATATCTGCCAGGCTCTGCTTGATTTCACGGTACAAGACGCCCAGAAAATTCAACGGGACATACAGCTGGATCATGAAAGTATTGACCAGCACCAGGTCGCCCAGGCTCATCTTGCCGTCAATCACCCCCTGCGTCGCGCGCCACAGGATCAGCGTGACAGCGGTGGCGATAATCATCGACTGGCCGGTATTCAACATGGACAGCGAGGTCTGCGATTTGACTGCTGCCAGCTCATAGTTGCGCAAGCCTTCGTCGTAGCGGTGCGCTTCATAGTCTTCGTTGCCGAAATACTTCACCGTCTCATAATTGATCAGCGAATCGATGGCCTTGGTGTTGGCCCTGGAATCCAGCTCGTTCATCGTGCGGCGGAAGTGCGTGCGCCATTCAGTCACGGCTATCGTAAAAATAATATAGGTAACCAGCGCGCCCGCAGTGATCACCGAAAACCAGATGTCGTAATGCGTGACCAGGTAGATCAGCACCAGTGAAATTTCTATTAATGTCGGCAGGATGCTGAACAAGGCATACGACACCAGCGAGGAGATGCCGCGCGTACCGCGCTCGATGTCGCGCGTCATGCCGCCTGTCTGCCGGTTCAAATGAAAACGCAGCGACAGCGCATGCAGATGGCGGAATACCTGCAACGCAATGGTGCGCACCGCGCGTTGCGTTACCTTGGCAAAGACAAACTCCCTCAGCTCGGTGAACATCGTGGTGGACAATCGCAAGGCCCCATACGCGATCAGCAGGCTGATTGGCAATGCCATCGCCATGGCCGGATGCGCCGGCGTGACCGTCATGCGGTCTATCAATTGCTTCAGGATCAGCGGAACCCCGACATTGGCCAGTTTGGCGCCGACCATGAAGCCTAGCGCCAGCAATACCCGCCATTTGTAGGCCCACAAATAGGGCAGCAAGGTTTTCAGGGTGGCCCAGTCGTCACGCGCCTTGGTCGTTGCCGGCGGGTCGGGAAGCTTGGAGAATTTACTGCTCATATGCAAGGATTCTGGAAATAATGGTTTATGCTTACGAAAAGCAGGGAATGCTTGGCAGTAAAGGCACTGCTAACAATATACGGAGACAATCGCGGCTGGTCTTGGCGCTCCCCAAGGAGGCGCTGGACCCGGTCCACAAAAGTTTTTGATTCCAATGAATGATTGTAACTGTTTAGGAGTAACAAGATGTCTGAACCAGCCAAAACCTCGCTGCCCTCCGGCATGCCGCAACTACGGGTCATGCCTATGCCGGCCGACGCCAACGTCCATGGAGACGTATTTGGCGGCTGGATCATGTCACAGGTGGATATAGCCGGCGCCATTCCGGCAGCCCGGCGCGCAAATGGCCGTGTTGCCACAATTGCAGTCAATTCCTTTTTATTCAAGCAGCCGGTGTTCGTTGGCGATTTGTTATCTTTTTACGCAGAAGTGGTCAAAGTCGGCAATACTTCGATCACGGTTTCGGTGGAAGTCTATGCCGAACGCAATCGCCTGCAAGCCAGCACAGTAAAAGTAACGGAAGCGACGCTGACTTATGTCGCCACCGGCGACGACCGCAAACCGCGGCAAATTCCACCGCTGGAAACCATCACCAATTACAGCCCGAATTCTGGCGGCTGCTGAAATGGACGCGGGCCGGCGCTATTTCCTGGACAGGGTAGCCAGGCTTGCAAGCTTGGCAGCCTGCGCCAGCGCTTACCCTGGAGCCGCCCTCGCCAGGACTTCCAGCTATCCGTTCACCCTGGGAGTCGCCTCCGGCTCGCCCAGGCCAGACAGCGTCGTCCTGTGGACCCGCTTGCTGCCCGATCCTCTGAATGCACTGGCCTTGCCGCCCGCTGCATATAGTGTCAGGTGGGAACTGGCGGACGATGAGGGCTTCCGGCATATCGCAGCCAAAGGAGAAACCGCAGCCTTGCCGGAACTGGCGCACAGCGTGCACGTCGATGTCGCCGGTCTGCAACCGGACCGCTGGTACTGGTACCGCTTTATGCTGGGCGACGCCGTCAGCCCGATAGGCCGCACCCGTACCGCGCCGGCCGCCGGCAGCATGCCACTGGGCCTGCGCATCGCGGTGGCTTCGTGCCAGCACTGGGAATTTGGCGAGTATGCGGCGCACAGGCACATCGCCGCTGCCAATCCGGACGTGGTGGCCTTCCTGGGTGACTATATCTATGAATGGGGACCGTTCGACCTGGCGCACCCACTCAAACCCCGGCATAAAAATATCAGCGCGGACCTGGCAGGCTATCGCAGCCGCTATGCGCAATACAAGACTGATCCCAACCTGCAGGCTGCACACCATGCCGCACCGTGGATCGTGACCTGGGATGACCATGAAGTCAGCAACGACTATGCCAACGACAGAGGGGAAGCCCCGGATCCCAATTTCTTGCAACGGCGGGCAGCCGCCTACCAGGCGTTTTACGAACATATGCCGGTGCGCCTGCCGCCTTTGTCTTCCGAGCCGCTCCGCTTCGCGAATATGCGCATCTATGAGCGTTACGACTGGGGCAGGCTGGCGCGCTTTCACGTGCTGGATGACCGGCAGTACCGCGCCTACCAGGTCTGCCCGAAAGACGGCGGCGGCGGATCGACGTCGATCACCAACGCGCAATGTGCGGAAAGGCTTGATCCCGCTCGCACCATGCTGGGCGCAGAACAGGAAAAATGGCTGGCGCACGGTTTTGCCAGCTCGACGGCAAAATGGAATATATTGACGCAGCAAACACTGATGGCGCAATGCAGCCAGACCCCGGTTGCTGCTGACGGCGACGGCAAATTCTGGACCGATGGCTGGGACGGCTATCCTGTCGCGCGGCAGCGCCTGTTTGACGATTTGCAAAAACACCGGCCATCCAATCCCGTCGTCATTTCCGGCGACGTGCATACCTTTTATGCGGCCAACCTGAAGCGGGATTTTTACAGCAAAGCCTCCCCTGCCAATCCCGTCATCGCAACGGAATTTTGCGGTACGTCGATCACTTCCAGTTCGCGCCCGCAGGAACGCACCGACCAGTATGTCGCACAAAATCCGCATATCAAGTTCGGCCGCAGCGACAAACGCGGCTTCATGCTGCTGAATATTTCCGCGAAGCAGATGAGCACCTATTTCCTGGCACTGGATGACGTGGCGCGCGCAGACTCCGGTATTTCTACCCTGGCCAGCTTTGCGGTGGAAGACGGCCGTCCCGGCGTGATCACGCGGGCTTGAACATGGAGGCGGTGCGTTGGCCCCTGCCATTCATCGCCACCATGAAAAAAGGGAAGGCAGCGCCTTCCCTGTTCATCTGCGCGTCATACGCTAGCGCAGGCTTATGCGGCCTTCTTTTCATCCCGCAATTCGCGGCGCAATATTTTACCTACATTGGTTTTTGGCAGCTCCAGGCGGAACTCAATATACTTCGGCTTCTTGTAGGCAGTGAACTGCTCCTTGCAGTAGGCCATCAAAGCTTCCGCAGTCAGCGTAGGGTCCTTGCGGACCACAAACAGCTTGACCGCCTCGCCGGAATTGGCATCCGGCACGCCTATGCATGCGCATTCCAGTACGCCTGGGTGCATCGCCACTACCCCTTCGATTTCGTTAGGATAGACGTTGAAGCCTGATACCAGGATCATGTCTTTCTTGCGGTCCACGATAGTTGTATAGCCGCGTGCATCCATGATACCGACGTCGCCGGATTTGAAGAAGCCGTCGGCGGTCATTACCTTGGCGGTTTCGTCAGGACGGTTCCAGTAACCAGTCATGACCTGCGGTCCGCGTATCGCGATTTCGCCGGGCTGTCCCAGTGGCACAGGATTGCCGTCATCGTCCAGGATAGCGATTTCAGTAGAAGGCACCGGCAAACCTATGGTGCCAGAGAATTCCTTGGTGTTGACCGGATTGCCCGTCGCTACCGGCGATGTCTCGGACAAGCCATAACCTTCGGCGATCGGGCAACCGGTCACTTTCAGCCATTTGTCGGCGACCGCCTTTTGCACCGCCATCCCGCCGCCGCTGCAAATCCTGTAACCGGAAAAATCCAGCTTCGCAAAATCGGGATTGTTCAGCAAGCCGTTATACAGCGTGTTCACCGCAGGGAACAGGTTGACCTTGTACTTGGACAATTCCTTGACGAAGCCGGGGATATCGCGCGGATTCGGGATCAGGATATTCAGCGAGCCCTTGCGCGTACCCAGCAGGCTGCAGACTGTCAGCGCGAAGATATGGTACAACGGCAATGCACAGACTATCGTCATCTGTTCTTTTTCCAGCTCCGGCGTGATCGCCGGCTGCAGCCATGCCTCGTTTTGCAAGATATTGGCCAGCACATTGCGCTGCGACAGCGTCGCGCCTTTGGACACGCCGGTAGTACCGCCTGTGTATTGCAGGAAGGCGATATCGTCATGGCCGATGGAGACCGGCTGCAAAGTCAGGCGCTCAGCCTCGGACAGCATTTGCTTGAAGCGTATCGCATTAGGCAGGGAAAACGCCGGCACCATCTTCTTGATGTTGCGCACGACGAAATTGACGATGCCGCCCTTCAAGCCGCCCAGCATATCGCCCATGCTGGCGACAATCACATGCTTGACGACAGTCTTGTCCACGATCTGCGCCAACGTATGCGCAAAATTTTCCAGGATGAAAATGGCTTCCGCGCCTGAGTCTTTCAACTGGTGCTCCAGCTCACGTGGGGTATACAGCGGATTCACATTGACCACGGTATAACCGGCACGCAATATGGCCGCCATCGCGACAGGATATTGCAATACATTCGGCATCATGATCGCTACCCGCGCGCCTTTGCTCAGGCCTTTTCCCTGCAGCCAGGCGCCAACCTTGCGGGATAGTTCATCCAGTTCACCATAGGTCAGGAATTTGTCCATGCAGACATAGGCATTGCGTCCGGCATAGTCACGGAAGGCTTGTTCCAATAATTCAACCAACGATTGATACTGCGTGAAATCAATTTCTGCAGGCACGCCCGGCGGGTAGGATTGCAGCCAAATCTTGTCCATACTTTTTCCTCGTCTCTGATTGTTATTCTGTAGCTGGCCCGGGTATCAATTTAAAAATTACTCAAAGATTGATTATGCGAGGACAGTTTCTATTGATTGGCCATCACGATAGTTTTCCAGCGCCATCCATAGGATAACAGGACAAACAATATGGCCGATCCTGAATGCTATCGGCTGCAGTGCGCTTCGGCAAGTCTTTTGCGCCCGACTCGAACATATCCTCTAGCAAATTGTTGCATCGCACAAAATCCAGGCCGGGAAGCTGCACCGCCCTTACAACGTACCTGCTGTTTTTTGCTGCTGGGCCAAAAGCTGCAATTGCGCAGTCCTGGCAGGTTTTTCCTGCCTGGCCAATTGTTTCACGCTGCGATAGAAGTCCTGGAAATTGCCGCTTTTGGCGAGCATGGCCTGGAAGCCGGGCACCAGGTCATGATAAGTCGAGATTGAAACGAAGTGGGCGTTTGTCAAAGGCTCGGCAAACCAGCGGTCATAGCCGGCATAGCCGCCCCACGATGCTTTCACGGACTGGTATTCCAGCTGCAGGGCTTGCAGCACATCTGCCTTGCCCCGCAATTTTTCCTGGTCGTCGGCGCTGCTTTTATACAAGGCCTCCAGTTTGCTGCGATATTTTTGCAGCAGGGCCAGGAAATCCCGGCGCCGGCCCTCGTCTTTTTCATAGTTGGTGCGCATCGTGTCGTTGCCGAACTTGCTCAGCCAGCGCTGTACGCCGGCCTGCTCGACAGTCGTGGCAAATGATTCGTTGAAGGCAGAATCGTCTTTGACATATACCATCTGGTGCGCCAGTTCATGGAATATCAGCCTTGCCAGCGACGCATCGGGAGCATAGATGAAGGTGGATAACAGGGGATCGTTGAACCAGCCCAGCGTGGAATAAGCCGGCACGCCCTCAATCCGGACGTCATAATCCTCGCTGCGCAATTGCCGGGCAAACTCTTGCGCCGCATCGTATTTGTAATAGCCGCGATAAGTAACGCAGCCCGCCACCGGAAAACACCACTTGAGCGGCGTCAAGGATAGTCTGGTGGTAGCGACGACATTCCATAACACATAGGGCTGGCCCAGTTGCGTGTAATTGCGGTAACTGCGGTTGTCCGGCAGCCCCAGTTCATCCACGGCAAATTGCCGCACCTGCTTCGCCGCCTGCAAGCGGGCCTTGAGCTGCTGCGGCGTGTCGGGGCTGTCAATCAGGCTGTCGATGGATCGTGCCTTTTGCAATAGCGACAATTGCCCTTGCACGGCCTGGCCGTAATAGCCTAATTGTGCACAGCCGCTCAATGCAGGCAGCAGCGACAGCGCCAGGCAATATTTCAGTCGCGCGATTTTCACTGCGCCAGTTTTTCGACTTGCACCAGCACGTCGTAGAATGTGGGCGCGCGCCCCATATCGGTCAGGCGCTGGCTGGTGACTTCATTGACGTTCTTGTTATCCGACGCAAATTTTTTCCACCAGATCGACAAACCGACCACCAGGCCGGCGCGGGCCTTGTCCGTTACCCGCGCCATCGCCACGAAAGATCCGCGCGCATTAAAAATGCGCACCGCATCGCCCTGTGCGATGCCGCGCTCGGCAGCGTCGGCGGGATGCATGTCCAGGTGCGGCTCGCCTTCGGTATCGCGCAGGCTCTGTACGTTGACGAAGGAAGAATTCAGGAAATTCCTCGCCGGCGGCGAGATCATCGCCAAAGGATAGTCTTTTGCCAGCGCAGGGTTGCTGGCGGCCGATTCGTAAGGAGGTATATACGTAGGCAGCGGATCCAGGCCATCCTTTTGCATCGCCGCACTGTAGAACTCGCACTTGCCGGACGGGGTGGGGAATCCCCCATGCGCAAACGGCGCATCCGGCACCTTCAGCTTGGCCCAGCCGGTTTTCTTTAGTGAAGACCAGTCGAAATGTATCGCACGCTCATCACTCTGCTTGAAAGCCTGGGCGGCGATCTCATCGTCAGTTTCAAAGAAGCAGGGATCGGTATAGCCCATCCTTTGTGCGATCAGCCGGAAAATTTCGGTATTCGGTTTGGATTCGCCCAGCGGCGCAATCGCCGGGTTATTCGCCATCATATACAAATGCCCATAGGTGCTATGGATATCCGTATGTTCCAGTTGCGTAGTCGCCGGCAGCAGGATGTCCGCATAATCTGCGGTATCGGTCTGGAAGTGCTCCAGCACGACCGTGAATAAATCCTCCCGCGCAAATCCACGGGCGACGACACCGGACTCCGGGGCGACTGCCACCGGGTTGGAGTTGTACACGATCAGTGCGGCTATCTTGGGGCCGAACGCGGGTGAGCTTTCGCGCAGCAGATCGTCGCCTATGGTGCTCATATTGATGGTGCGCGGAGTTTTACCCGGCGGGATGAGGTCAGGCCTTTGCAGGGCCGGGAAATTTTTTGGAAAAGAATCCGATAGCGACAGCTGCACACCGCCGGCAGCATGCCGCCATGCGCCCACCAGCGCGGGCAGGCAGGTAATATTGCGGACCGCCATGCCGCCGCCGCGCACCCTTTGCAAGCCATAGTTAGCGCGTATCAGCGCCGGCTCGCCGCGCTTCGCGGTGGCGCCATAATCGCGCGCCAAGCCGACCAGCTCCTCCACGCTAATACCGCAAGTTACCGCGACTTTGGCCGGCGTCCATTCCTGCACCCTTTGCTTCAGCTGTTCAAAGCCCAGCGTGTATTCGGCAATGTAGTCGTGATCCAGCAAATCCTCTGCAATCAGCACATGCATGATGCCCAGCGCCAGCGCCGCATCGGTTCCCGGCAGCAGCGCGATATGCTGGTGGCATTTTTCCGCAGTCAGTGAACGGTAGGGGTCAATCGCGATCAGCCTGGCGCCATTGCGCTTGGCCTCCTGCACCCGCATCCACAGGTGCAGGTTGGACGCGATAGGATTGCCGCCCCAGATGATGATCAGCCTGGCGTTTTGTACCTGTTCGGTATCGGTGCCTATCCTGGCGCCTATCGTGTATTTATAACCGGCGCCGCCGGCGCTGGCGCAGATGGTGCGGTCGAGGAAGGATGCGCCTAGCTTGTGGAAGAAGCGATGCGGCATGGAATCGCTTTGCAGCAGGCCCATCGTGCCGGCATAGCTGTACGGCAGTATCGCTTCGGGATCCTGGTCGGCAATCGCGCGCAATCTGGTCGAGATGGTATCCAGTGCTTCATCCCAGCTGATGCGCTCGAACTTGCCCTCGCCCTTTTTGCCCACCCTTTTTTGCGGGAACAGCAACCTGTCCTTGTGATAGGTGCGTTCGGTGTAGCGCGACACCTTGGTGCACAGCACGCCGGCCGTGGTTGGATGATCGGGATCGCCGCGCACCTCGGTCGCAACGCCGTCGGTCACGGTGACGTGCAGCGCACAGGTATCGGGGCAATCATGCGGACATACTGCACGGACGATGGTACTGGTCATATCAATTTCCTAAACCTTCTTTAAACAAGCGCGGAGCCACTACACACCCAACTATCTGTTGGAGACGAGGCGCTGCATGAACATTTCGCATTGCGCCAACTGGTCCAGGCTGACAAATTCGTTCGGCGTATGCGCCTGCTCTATGCTGCCGGGGCCGCAAATGACGGTGGGGATGCCTGCCTTCTGGAACAGGCCTGCTTCCGTGCCATAGGATACGGCGCCATTCGGCGCATTGCCGGCCAGCAGCGCTGCCAGCTTGACGATTGCATGATCTTCCTGCATCTGCAGGCCGGGCGCCGAGGCCAACCATTCAAAGTCAATCGCGGCCAGCGGTTCCACTTTCCGCATCTCGGGCAACAGGCCGGCGGCAAACTCCCTGATCTCCTGGTACAGGGCCCCGGCATCCATATCCGGCAAGGTGCGTGCTTCAAACTGGAATTCGCATTCCTTGGGCACGATATTGGTCGCCAGGCCGCCGCGTATCAGGCCGGTCTGCATCGTCGAGTAAGGCACCGTGTAAGAATCGTCGCGCTGCTCGATACGTGCCAGGCGGTCGGCGATTTCGCGGATGTAGACGACGATGCGCGCCGCATACTCGATCGCATTGACGCCGTGCGTGGTGTAGCTGGAATGCGCTTCGCGGCCGGTAATGCAGCAGCGGAAGCGATGCGTGCCCTTGTGCGCAATGATGGGTTGCATCAGCGTAGGTTCGCCTACAATACAGCCGGCAGGCTTCAGGCCGATTTCTTCCAGGTCCTGTATCAGCCCGCGCACGCCTATGCAGCCGATTTCCTCGTCATAGGAAAGCGCCAGATGCAAGGCCGAATCCTGCTCTGCCGCCAGGAACTCCGGCACCTTGGACAGGGCGGTTGCAATAAAGCCCTTCATATCGGCGGAACCGCGCGCGTACAGCTGATCGCCCTTGATGCTCGCCTTGAAGGGGTCGGTGTCCCATTGCTGGCCCTCTACCGGCACGACGTCGGTGTGGCCAGACAGAATGATGCCGGGCTTTTTTCCTGCTCCCAGCGTGGCAAACAGATTGGCTTTCTGGCCACTGCTGTCATAAGTAAGCCGCGACTCCACACCATAGCCGGCCAGGTAATCCCTGACCCAGTGAATCAGCTCCAGGTTGGAATCGCGGGACACGGTGCGGAAGGAAATCAGCTGTTCCAGTATTTCCAGGACTTTGGTGGAAGGTCGCGACATAAATTTGCTTTTGGTAAATGATATCGATAGCCTGATCGCGGGCAATCGGGCCTGGTGCCGCCGGCCCCGGATCCAGGTCCGGCAGCATCCCAAGCCTCTACTATAACTGCGCCGGCCCGAGTCTGCTCATCGATCCTCATTCATCCATATGCGTTCAGTGCGGCAGTTGGTCCGGCACTGTTCCCAACCGGAGTCCGGGGTTCAGTTTCTCCAGTCCAAGCAAGGCCGCCGACTGGTCGGCATTCGGCACCGAATCGAGCAGGCGGCGGTAGGCCTGGGTCACCAATTCTGCCATCGGCAAATTCAGGCCCGCATCGCCGGCCGCGATCAGCACATTATCCATATCCTTGGCCTGGCTCTTTACTTGTCCACCAGGCAGGAAATTCCTGTCCAGCATGCGTTGTCCATGCACTTCCAGTATCCGGCTCTCGGCGAAACCGCCGCGCAAGGCGGCCCTGACGGCGACCGGGTCGGCACCGCCAGCCTGCGCCAGCAGCAGGGCCTCGGCGATGATGTTCAAAGTGCCGCCGACGATCAGCTGGTTGCACAACTTGGCCAGCTGGCCCGAGCCCGGATCGCCAACCCGGGTAGGCCTGCCGAATACTTTCAGCACATCTTCAACCTCGGCATAGTCTTTTGCACTGGCGCCAGCCATCACGGCGAGCGTGCCGGCCTCGGCCCCCACGACGCCGCCAGAAACCGGCGCATCAACAAAGGCTATGCCCCTGGCGGCCAGCAAGGCGTGAAACGCCAGCGCCTCGGACTGCCTAGTGGAACTCATGTCGATAAAGATGCTGCTGCCAGCGATCGCCGGCAAGGCGGCCAGCATCACCTGTTCGACAATATGCCCAGCTTCCAGCATGGTGATGATGTAGTCGACCGGCTGGCCCTGGTAACTGACGGCCGCCGCCGCCGATTCCGCCACCTGGGCTCCGAGTGCGGCCAGCTCTTGCGCTTTGCTGGTAGTCCTGTTCCAGGCAATGACCTGGTAGCCGGCCTGCAGCAGCCGGCTCGCGATGGGCTTGCCCATCAGCCCGGTTCCCAGGAAGGCAATACGCTTTGGCTTTGATGTGCCCATATGGATAATCTCTAGAAATGGTTATTGGAAAGCCTGAAACTGCTGCCGGCGCTATTACCCCCCTTTAACGAAGCGGGTATTGCCTGTATCCTGCCCCTGTGTGCAATTTTGTCACTAAGATTTTCTGCGGTAAAGATGTGTAAAACGCATTTGCGATATCATGTCACCCTTGTTGCTCTTTTTATCTAATACTGGACGGGTTTTCGACTATGTTGAACAAAAAAATTCTTGCTGCAGGAGTTGTCCTGCTTTTGGCCCAGGCAACCTCGTTTGCCGCAGAGTCGTTTTTGGGTGCGGATTCCGTGTCCGGTGAATTCGGCACAGGCAATAAATCTAAGCTGGCCAGGCTGGGCCTGCAATATGACTGGGGTACTCAGTGGTTCAAATCGAATGGCACCCATCTCGGCGGTTACTGGGATGTGACGATCGCCGATTGGCATAATACTGCCTACCGGGGTGTTCAAGGCGCTACGCAAAACCTGGTTGATATCGGCCTGACCCCTGTTTTCCGTTTTGAGTCCGACAGCAAAAAAGGCTTTTATGGCGAAGCGGCGATAGGCTTTCACCTGATGTCGCACATCTACGATAACAATGGACGTCCTTTTTCTACCGCATTCCAGTTCGGCGACCATATAGGCGTTGGCTATGTGTTCGACAGCGGCTGGGATGTCAGCCTGAAAGCGCAGCACTTTTCCAATGGCGGCATCAAGCATCCTAATCCAGGCGCGAATCTGGCTGTGCTGAAGGTCGGCCACTCGTTCTAGGTAATATAGAACGTTTCATGTAAATCTGAAGGGCGCTACGGCGCCCTTTTTCATATCTGGAGAAAGCTGGAACAAGCGACCAGCAAGCGCTGAAACGGAATGCAGCGATCTG
>JABDED010000073.1 GCA_013287275.1 Betaproteobacteria bacterium | reverse complement strand
GGCGGCACGCGCCAAACCCGGCATGACGTTGGGAGTGGGTGGACCACGCGGCTCGCTGATCGTGCCGGCAGATTTTGACTGGCACCTGTTGATAGGCGACCAGACCGCACTGCCGGCGATTGCCCGCAGGCTGGAAGAATTGCCGGCACAGGCAAAAGCAATCGCAGTGATCGCCATTGTCAACGCCGATGAAAAAATGGAGCTGGGCAGCGATGCGCAGGCACAGGTGATCTGGCTGGACCAAAGTGCATCGACCAAAGATACCGCTGAACTGTTGCTGTCGGCGCTGAAGGATTTGACGCTGCCTGACGGCGACGGCTATGCGTGGGTAGCCGCTGAACTGAACAGCGCACAAGCGGTGCGCAAATACCTGCTGCAGGAACGCGGCCTGGAAAAGCATCAGGTACATGCGGCCAGTTACTGGAGAAATGGCGCCAGCGAGCACCACCAGACGCATGACGACGAATAAGATGATCATGCTGAAGAGCATAAAAAAACGGGCTTGTTGAAAACAACAAACCCGTTTTAACCATCAGTGCAGCAATGACATAAGCGCTTACAGCTTGGCCTTGATCAGCTTGCCCAGTTTTTCCACGCCTTCATTGATCTTGGCGGGAGACACGGTCACGAAGCTCAGGCGCAGCGTATTGGTTTCTGCTTCATTTGCATAGAATGGGCCGCCGGGAACGAAGGCCACATTCTGTTCAATCGCTGCTGCCAACAACTGGTTCGCGTCTATGTGTTTCGGCAGGGTTACCCAGATGAACATGCCGCCTTCCGGACGAGTCCAGGTGACGCCTTCAGGGAAGAATTTGCCCATCGCTTCCAGCATCGCTGCACACTGCTTGGAATACAGGTCGCGTATGGTAGGAATATGCTGGTTCAGGAAACCGTCCTTGATCATTTCATGCACTACCATCTGTGTCAGTTGTGAAGTGTGCAGGTCGGTTGCCTGTTTTGCCTGTTCCAGTTTGCGGATCAGCGTCGTCGGGCCAACTACGTAACCGAGGCGTATGCCTGGGGTCAGCACCTTGGAGAAGGAGCCCATATAGATCACGCCGCCCGGATTCATCGTCAGCATTTTCGGCAGCGGTTCGCCGGTATAGCACAGGTCGCCGTAAGGATTGTCTTCCACCAGCGGGATGCCCAGTCTGGCGCAGACATCTACCAGCTCATAACGGCGCTCTACCGACAGCGTGCGGCCGGTCGGGTTCTGGAAATTGGGCAATGCATACAGCAAGCGCGCACCTTGGCCATTGGCAGCAACAGACGCCGGCACTACGCCGTGGTCATCCATCTCCACCGATACAAACTTCGGCTGGTAAACGGAGAACGCCTGCAAAGCGCCCAGGTAGCTTGGCGTTTCCACCAGCACCTTGCTGCCTTCGTCGATCAATATCTTGCCCAATAAATCCAGGCCCTGCTGGGAGCCGGACACCATCATCACCTGCTCGGGCAATATCCTGGCGCCATCGGTGGACAGCGAGTCGGCGATGAATTCGCGCAGGGGTGCGTAACCGTCGGTCGGACCGTATTGCAAAGCCACTTTGCCGGAACGTGTCAGCACTGCATCGAATGCAGTGCGCATGCGGTCTATCGGAAAAGTTTCAGGAGCAGGCAAGCCGCCGGCAAACGAGATCACCTCGGGACGCATGGTTATTTTCAGGATTTCCCGGATCGCAGAGCTTTGCAGTTGCTGCGCGCGCTGGGAAAACGTCCATTCTATCGGGCTCGGTTTTTCAAGTTTCATGCGTGTCTCACTTTTGTCTCACTCGGAAGTGCGTTAAAAACGGTTCAGTGGACTGTAACAGTGAAATCGGGAGTGAAGGGCGCGCGCCCGGCGTGCAGGGCAAGGCCTACGCCGGCCGCACGCAAACAGGCCGTGATAGCTAGCTATCTTGCGGATGGCCGCCCCGACCGTTTGCAACGCTTCATGTGCGGCGAGCACGCGACAGGCACTTCTGATTTCACTGTTACAGTTCACTAGCAATACCGGCTTCAGGGCCGGTTTTTATTCAATCTCTGCGATCATCTCGATTTCCACACAGGCGCCCAGGGGAATTTGCGCAACGCCGAAAGCGGAACGGGCATGCTTGCCCTGCTCGCCGAATACTTCGCCTATCAGTTCCGACGCGCCATTGGTCACCAGATGCTGTTCGGTATAGTCGCCGGTGGAGTTCACCAGGCTCATCAGTTTGACGACGCGCTTGACGCGGCCCAGGTCGCCGCCGCAGGCTGCCTGCAAAGTCGCCATCAGGTCGATCGCGACTGCGCGTGCGGCTTGCTTGCCTTCTTCGGTGCTGATATTTTTACCCAACTGGCCCACCCATACCTTGCCGTCTTTCTTGGCGATGTGGCCGGACAGGAATACGGTGTTGCCAGTCTGCACATACATCACATACGCGGCGGCCGGAGCGGCAACGGCTGGCAGTTCGATATTCAGGGCTTTCAGTTTTTCGTAAAAAGACATGGCTATTCCAAAAAAAGTTGGTTGCAAGGCAAGGCTGCCTGAGATACGCACGGGGGCTAAAAATCAGGAGGTGAGTTGCATATTGTACGACCCCGCAGCCCTGATTAACACCCCTAAATACGCCGTATCGCACTGATTTAATTCGGCATTTGCGGCTGTTTTTTTAATATCACCGCTTAATATTCATGCGCCGCCCGATTGCCACCACGGCGATCACCGCCAGCGCAAAAGCAATATTATTCACGCTCAACGATTCTCCCAGGATCACCGTTGCACCGAGCAATGTCAGGAAAGGTTGTATCAATTGCACCTGCCCGACGCGGGCAATACCGCCCATCGCCAGGCCCTTGTACCAAAAGAAGAAGCCGATGAACATGGAAAACAGCGATACATAGGCAAAGCCCAGCCACGCGCGCGGCGAAGCCTGCACGCCGTAGTGCCAGCCCAGCCAGATCGTGACTGGCAGCAGCACCGGCATCGCCAGTACCAGCGCCCAGCAAATCACTTGCTGGCCACCCATGCTTTGCGACAGGCGTCCGCCTTCGGCATAGCCCATCGCCGCCGCAATCACCGCGGCAAACAGCGCCAGGTCGGCCAGGTGAAAGCTGCCGCCGCCCTGCTGCAATGCGAATGCTATCACCAGGCCGCTGCCCAGCAAGGCCATGATCCAGAATCCGGCAGACGGCCGCTCGTGGAAGCGCAACGCAGCAAACAAGGCCGTCGCCAGCGGCAATATGCCGAGCACGATCGCGCCATGCGAGGCCGGTACGTATTGCATCGCAATCGATGAAAAAACGGGGAAACCGACCACCACGCCCAGCGCGGTAATCGCCAGCGCCTTCAATTGCGCTTTATCGGGAAACGTCGCGCGCAAGCGGTACAGCAATACCGCGGAGATACTGGCCGCCACTACCGCGCGCCCGAGTGCGACAAATACAGGATTCAGTTCAGCGACGGCCATCCTGGTAAACGGCAGGGTAAGGCTAAAAATAGCCACGCCGATGGCGCCCAGCCACATGCCGGTCGCTTCGTCTTTCTGTTGAACTTGATCTGCCAGCATGAGTACCTTCCGTGATAAGGCTTGAGTGAACCACTATAAGTAGCCTGGATGCAGCGCAGCGGAATCCGGGGCAGTCCATCAATTACATCATGAACATCCACACCGCCGTCAGCGCCAGTGAAATCCCCATGCACAGATTAAAGATGCGCAGACGATTCCCTACCTGCAGCCAGTTGCGCATCTTCTCGCCCATCCAGGCCCAGGCCACCAGGCTCATTGCGCTAGGTATCGCAAACCCCAGGCTCATCCAGGTCATGCGCGCATAGAAATCTTCATGTCCTATCGCATAGGTGGAAGTCGCCGCGACCAAGGTCATCCAGGATTTTGGATTAACGATCTGGAACATTGCAGCCTGTTGCAGGCTCAGCGGTTTGATCGTGCCGGAGTTGGACAATTTGCTGGAAAAACACAGCTTCCAGGCCAGATACAGCAAATAGGCGTTGCCGGCGATTTTCATCAGCAACAGCGTATGCTGGCTGCCTTGCAATACCGCCATGCCGCCCATGCCGACCGCCCACATCATCACCACGAAACCGATAGGCACGCCGGCCACTTGCGGCAATGCCGCCCTCATTCCATGGTTGACGCCGGTGGCCGCCGCGATCGCGACATTCGGTCCCGGGGTAAAACAGCCGATAAAGGCAAACGCAATAAACGCAATCACTTCTGCACCGTGCATACTCATATCCTTGTTTTGATTTTAGTCTGGCTTTAGTTTCGATTTAATCGGGCAAGCCTTTTCGTCATCCCGGCAAACGCCGGCTAGCCGGCGTTCAGGCAGTGGCGGCGAACTCCTGCACGGGCTTGCGCTCACCCAGCAGGCAGGGCAGCACATCCATGCGGCTGAACTGGCCGTCTGCTTCAATCACAATATGCCGTAAGGGTTGCAGCACCAGGGTATCGCCGGCCAGCAGCCAATAGTCGGTCTCGTCACCCTCCTGGGTGATCCACACGCGGCCGCAATCAATGCTCAGCTTCAGCGCGATGTCTGTACTAACCGAGACCAGCTCTCCTGCCGACAGGATCAGGGAATCTTTTGCATTGATTTTTTTCATAAGGCCGCCTAGTGAATGTGCTGATAGTTTGTGCTATCCTAATTCACATTACCGGTACAGTACCAGTACAGTAAAAACGATAATTCACACACTGTAATGCCGTTTTTCCCAGTACAGTTTCAAGCCCTAGGCTGAAGGATACAGATCATGCTAGCTAGCAATCCCCTCATTTCACGCGATTCCGGCGGTTCACTGGTGGAGCAGATCGTCCGTTCTGTCGCCACCAGGATAGATGACAAACTGCTACGCACAGGCGCGCGCATGCCGTCGATACGGCAGTTTGCCGATGAACAGGAAGTATCGCGCTTTACCGTGGTCGAGGCCTACGACAGGCTGGTGGCAAAAGGCTACCTGGAATCACGCCGCGGCTCCGGCTTTTTTGTACGCGAGCGCGCACAGATGATAGGCAACGGCCACGCTTCTACGCAAACCGCGCAAAGCGCGCCGGCGGGCCAGCAACTGGATGTAGTGTGGCTGGTCAGGAATATGTTCCGCCAGCTGCCGCCGCAAAAAATGCCCGGCTCGGGAGTGCTGCCGCACGACTGGCTGGACGGCGAACTGGTGGCCAACGGCCTGCGCTCGATCAGCCGCCTGAACCAGAACCTGCTGCTGCACTACGGCACGCCGCAGGGCTTCCTGCCGCTGCGCCAGCAATTGCAGCTGAAGCTGGCGGAACTGGAGATCGCCGCAGCGCCGGAGCAGATCGTGATGACCACCGGCGTGACGCAGGCGCTGGACCTGGTCGCACGCGAATTCACGCAGCCCGGCGACACCATCTTTGTCGATGACCCAGCCTGGTTTTTAATGTTCGGCTCTTTTGCGATCTTGGGCGCCAAGGTGATAGGCATACCGCGCCTGCATGACGGCCCCGATGTGGCCAAGCTGGCCGAGCTGGCAGCTGTGCACAAGCCCAAGCTCTACATCATCAATTCGGTCATGCATAACCCGACGTCTACCTCGCTGTCTGCGGCCAAGGCTTTCCAGGTACTGAAGACGGCGGAAGAACATGACTTCATGATCGTGGAAGACGATATCTATTGCGACATGCATCCGGGCACGGCGGTGCAGGCGGCAACCCGGATCGCCGCGCTGGACCAGTTGAACCGCGTGATCTACCTCGGTGGTTTCTCCAAGACCCTGGCCGCCAATTTGCGCGTGGGCTTCATTGCAACTTCGCAACAGCTGGCGATACGCCTGTCCGACCGCAAGATGCTGTCGACATTGACGACGACCGAGATCGGCGAACGCGTAGTGTACAAAATCCTGTCAGAGGGACACTACCGCAAGCACGTGGACAGGATACGCGTCAAACTCGATTCGGTCAGGGACAATATCACCAAGCGCATAGAGAACCTGGGCATGAAGGTGGACTACCGCACCCCGGCCGGCATGTTCCTGTGGACCGATACCGGTTGCGACACCAATGCACTGACGGAGAAGGCAATGGAACAGGGCTTCCTGCTGGCGCCGGGTAGCCTGTTCTCGCCCAACCAGTTGCCATCCACCAGGATGCGTATCAATATTGCCGCGATGTCGGATCCTGGCGTATGGGAATTCCTGCAAAAGGAAGTGGGCAAATAGCTTTATAGAGCGGACATATCGGCGAGCGCTTATGCAAGGACCTAAGCGCCGCCTGCTGTTACAGTTCGCTAGCCAGGGCAAACTCCACCGCAGCCTGCGCATGCAACTCGGTTGTATCGAGCAGTGGCAGCATGGTGTCCTCCTGCTTTATCAACAGCGTAATTTCAGTACACCCCAGTATGACGGCCTGTGCTCCGCGTGCAGCCAGGGATTCGGTCACCCTCAGGTAAATGTCGCGCGAGGCGTCGCTGACTATGCCTACGCATAGTTCTTCATAGATGATTTTGTGTACGGCCTGGCGCTCGTCGGCGCTGGGAACCAGTACCTGCAAGCCGTGTTGCCCGGACAGCCTGGCCTTCAGAAAATCCTGTTCCATTGTAAACGCGGTGCCCAGCAAGCCGACGGTCAAGGCTCCCGCCTGGCGGGCGGCGCGACCGACCGGATCGGCAATATGAAGGAAGGGAAGCGGGGTCGCCGCCTGTACGCGATCGGCCAGCAAATGCATGGTATTGGTACAGAGCACGATGCACTCTGCCCCGCCCGCATGCAATCTTCGCGCGGCGTCTTCCAATATCATTGCTGCATCATCCCAGCGCCCTTCATGCTGGGCCCGTTCAACCGGGCCGAAATCGACGCTATACATCAATAATTGCGCAGAGCGCAACGGCCCCAACCGGGACCGCACGCCCTGGTTGACGATGCGGTAATATTCAGCACTGGATTCCCAGCTCATTCCACCGATAAGACCTATAGTGCGCATGATGCCCTCCTTACTATGTCCAAGATCCGTTGAAGAGACTATATACGTGCCTGAGCACACCAATCTATCAGGAAATTTCATATGAGCGGGCAAACAATTGAGTTTCCGCCGGCGAACCTGGCACGCACATTTGCATTAATGGACGGCAAACTGATGCTGCAGCTATTGCCCGGCGCGCCGTATAGCGCCAGCGATCCTGCGCAATTCCAGACGATGGGGATCAGCCTGCAAAGGCAGCGCGGCGTTCATGCGATAGCTTCGGACCGCAGGGTGGATTTTGATACTTTGCCGGGAGTGCTGGCCTATACCCCGGCCGGTATCGACGTGTTTTCTGAATCTGCGGATGGCGGCGAATATTTGCTGGCGCGCTGGACAAAAGAGTTTGCCAGCGGCGAAACGGGCGCGCCCACTCAGCGCGTGGAAATTTCCGGCCACGCCCGGGCACTGGACATGGGCCGGCAAATCAGGCGCTTGATGTTCAGCCCTCAGCCCGACCTGCTGAAGCTGGAAGAATGTGTCCTCGGCTTTATAGATTTACATCCTGCCCGCCCCGAGCCGTCCCAACGTACCCCTCGCTTTGCCGCCCAGCGGGTACTGGAGAAGATTTCCGATGAATTCGGCCAGGCATTGACGCTGACGAATCTGGCGGCATCCGAGGGTAAATCGGAATTATGCTTTTTGCGGGATTTCAAACGCGCGGTAGGCATGACGCCGCATGCCTACCTTGTTGAAACGCGTCTGCAGGCGGCGCGGCGCATGATACAGCAAACCCGCATGCCCTTTGCAGACATCGCGCTGGAGTGCGGCTTTGCCCATCAGTCGCATATGGGCAGCGCTTTTCAAGCGGCGCTGGGAATCAGCCCCGGCCAATACCGGCAACTGTGCCGCGGCTGAACGATTTTATCCGGCGACCTGCTGCCACCAATACCGGCCAGCCTGTGGCTGCGCCAGGTCCAGTTGCTCACCCATCTGCGGCGTGCTGAGCGCAACGCCGTGCTGCTGCGCCAGTTCAACGATACGGTCAAACGGCTCGTGCCAAGGATGCATCGCCAGGTCGAAGGTGCCATTGTGGATGGGCATCAAAGCCTTGCCGCGCAAATCCAGGTGGGCCTGCAGCGTTTGTTCCGGCTGCATATGGATATCCGGCCACTCTGCACCGTAGGCGCCGGTCTCGATCAGCGTGACGTCGAAGGGGCCGTATTTGTTGCCTATGGTTTTAAAGCCATCGAAATAGCCGGTATCGCCGCTGAAAAACACCCGCAAGTCTTCATCCTGTATCACCCACGAAGCCCACAGCGTGCGGTTGCCGTCAAACAATCCACGCCCGGAGAAATGCTGCGAAGGCGTCGCGACCAGGTGCAAGCCGTCTATCGTCGCCGATTGCCACCAGTCCAACTGCCGTACCTTGCCGGCGGGGATACCCCATTTAATCAGGGTATCGCCCACACCCAGCGGTGTCAGGAAATGTTCGACCTTGTCGTTCAACTGCAGAATGGCCGCATGGTCCAGATGGTCGTAATGGTCATGCGACAGGATCACGCCCTTGATCGCCGGCAAATCGTCTATGCCAATCGGCGGCTGATGGAAGCGCTTCGGCCCCATCCACTGCAGAGGCGAAGCACGCTCGGAAAACACCGGATCGGTCAGCCAGAACTCGCCGCGCAATTTCAGCAGCATGGTGGAGTGGCCGAGACGGTACAGTGAACGGTCCGGGGCCGCTAGCAAGGCTGCCCGGCTCAGTGCCTGCACCGGGATGGGCTTGGCCGGCACCGTGTTGGCCGGCTTGTCAAACATGAAACGCCAGATCAGCTGCAGGCTTTTCAGCAAGCCCGGCTTGTGCCGGGGCGCGTGGTTCTGGAATTTGCCCGCTTCCTGCAACGAGGGCTGCGGGTAGTAGAGTTGATCGTGTGCGTTCAGTGTGCCGGTTGCCATGCTGTCATTCCTTAAAAATCGGTATCGAGCCTGGTCGGCTCACAGTAAATTGCCACAAAATTACACTACACAGTGTAGTTTTAGATAGTCTAGTACCGATTCCTCAAAAAGTAAACTAATCAGTGTAAAATAATTGCATTCCCGAATCAGCCGCACCATCATCCACATTCGCCATGTCAAATCCACCACGCCTGACCGACCGCAAACGCGAAGCCATCTTGCAAGCTGCCATCACCGAATTCCGCGCCAACGGTTTTGAAGCCACCAGCATGGACAAGATCGCCGCCACCGCCGATGTGTCCAAGCGCACCGTATACAACCACTTCCCCAGCAAGGACGACCTGTTCGCCGCCATCCTGCTGCAACTCTGGGAAAGCAGCGCCGCGATGGCGGAGCTCAGCTATCGCGCCGACCGCCCGCTGCGCGAACAATTGCTGGAACTGATGCAGCAAAAAATGCGCATGCTGAACGATGCCCATTTCATGGACCTGGCCAGGGTGGCGATCGCCGCCACCATCCACTCGCCGGAACGCGCGAAAGAAATGATAGAACGCATGGACAAGCGCGAGGAAGGCGTCACCTCCTGGATACGCGCGGCGCAGGCAGATGGAAAGTTAAAACCGGTGGACCCCGGGTTCGCCGCGCATTTGCTACAGGGGCAACTGAAGTCTTTTGCGTTCTGGCCGCAGATTGCCATGGGGCAAGCACCATTGAACGAGGCGGAACAGGCGGCCGTCGTGCAGACTGCGGTGGAGATGTTCCTGGCTTATTTGGAACGCTGATTGCAGGCCTGCAGGCGGCCGAACGCAGCGGATCGCGCTATTCCAGCCGGAAGCCTACCTTGATCGTCACCTGGTAATGCGTAACCTTGCCGTCTGCAATATGCCCTCTCGACTCAACCACTTCATACCAATCCATGTGCTTGACCGTGAGAGCTGCCTTGGCAATCGCATCGCGTATAGCGTGATCAGTACCCTCGGTTGAGGAGCCGACCAGCTCTATCAGTTTATAAGTCTGTGTGGACATGATGTTTCTCCGATCAAGAAAGCCAGGCGTGGGAAAATTATTCTTCGCAAGCACCAACTCATCTTGCTCCCAAACGCATCGGCAGTCATTCCGCAGCGCACCAATGCACCATGCCGCGCCATGAGATCGTGGCCGCTTCTGTGCAAGGGACGGGCGATAAAAATAAGTGCTGCCTGGATACCAGGCACATCGATAAAAAGCTTGCCGGCCGGGCCCTGTTTCCAAGCTTGCAGACCGTAGTACTCGCCGGGCATTTGGCGGGCGGCCAGTGTTTGTGCTGACGGCGGCGCGGGACAACTCCCTGCCGGCCCTATGTACCACCCTGCTGCCCGGCACTACGGTTCTTTCTCTTGGAGCGCAGCCTCGCCGCCGTTCCTGCCCGGTAAGGATCCACATGGAAGGGAAAGCGCTGCTGGGCCATGAAGCCTTCCGGCATGTAATCCCCGACTACCCCGTATTTTTCCGGGAAGCCTTTTTGCCCCTTGATCGCGCTGCCGAACAGCCAGTCGATGAAGGAGAAGTGGGCCGAGTAATTCCTGTCGAGTGCAATCTCGTCGGAAGAATGGTGCCAGTGATGGAAATCCGGGGTGACGATCAGGTATTTGAGCGGGCCCCAGTTCAGATGCACGTTGGCATGGTTGAACACCGCCTGAAAGCCGACCACGATGATGTACACGTCCATCACCGATTTCTCGAAGCCCAGCACATATAGCGCGCCCAGCACGCCGACCCGGGTGGCGATCAGTTCCAGCATATGCATGCGGGAGCCGGCGATCCAGTCCATGGTCTTGGCGCTGTGGTGTACCGCGTGGAAGCGCCACAGGAAAGGCACTTCGTGGTAAGCCCGGTGGGTCCAGTATTGCGCCAGGTCGGCCACGAAGATGCACAGCAGAAGCTGCGGAATAAAAGGGATAGCCTGGACCAGGCTTTGCACCGCGGGAATCGCGACCCAGCCGAAAATCCTGTGGATCAGGAAATTCACCGTCAACAGTGCCAGGCCGATGATGAAATGATTGACCGCGAAATGGATCAGGTCGGTTTGCCATTCCTTCCTGAATATAGGCTGTCCCTTATACAGCGGGAATATTTTTTCCAGCGCAACGAAGATCAGCGTGGAGCCCAGCAAATCCAGGATGAACCAGTCCAGGCCTATATAGGGAGTATGGTCGGGAAAATCCGCCACCGGCACATGCGAGCCGCCCAGTGCCAGGCAGGCGAGCACCAGCAGGCCTGCCACGCCGTTGATGCTGCGCTTGCGCTTGAGGATGACATTGACCAGGCTGATCGATCCGGAAACGACC
The DNA here is from genome assembly GCA_013287275.1 of Betaproteobacteria bacterium. Taxonomy (GTDB): domain Bacteria; phylum Pseudomonadota; class Gammaproteobacteria; order Burkholderiales; family Burkholderiaceae_D; genus Undibacterium. The sequence continues at coordinate 1,725 of JABDED010000073.1, read as the reverse complement.
AGCGCCGCAAACATCAGGTGCCGGATCATGTCCACCGAATACTTGTGCCGCAGCTCAGGCGTAGTCAGGTATTGCGGAAAGTGGAAGGCCATCACGCCAAAAAAACACAGGATAGCCAGGCCCAGCGCCCACACCCCGCTGACCATGCCGTAGCCTTTTTTCAGTTCCCCATCGGCTGCCATCAGCCTGGCCGTGTCCTTGGCGGCTTCAGCCACGGCGGCTACCGGTACAGCCAGAGTTTCCACGGGGATGGGCAGGATCTTCTTGTCTTGCGTGTGCTTCTCTTCCATGCGCTCTCCGCGATTGATATACATTGCAAAAATGGATTTTTTGCCAAGAGTATCATTGGAACGCAGGCACCTGCAATGCTTTAGATTTTCACCCCAGGCACTGGCGATGGAATTTCATATGATCGCCCATGTAAGAGCTGATGAAGTAATAGCCGTGGTCATAGCCTGCATGGCGGCGCAGGCTCAAGGGCTGCCCGACCGCCGCGCACGCGGCCTCAAATTCTTGCGGCAATAATTGCTGCTCCAGGAATTTATCGGCCAGGCCCTGGTCGATCAGGATACCGCCCGGATAGGGTGCAGAGGATTTGGATCTCATCAAGGAGCTGGCGTCATGCCTTTGCCACTTGGCCTGGTCATTACCAAGGTAATTGCTGAACGCCTTCTGGCCCCACGGACATAGCATTGGCGCGGCAATCGGGGCAAAGGCGGAAACCGATTTATAGATACCCGGATGGCGCAAGGCCAGGGTCAGCGCGCCGTGGCCGCCCATGGAGTGGCCGAAGATGCCTGTGCTGTCTTTGCGCGCCGGGAAATTTTGCAGCACCAGTTCGCGCAGTTCCTGCACGATGTAAGTCTCCATCCTGAAATACTGGCTCCACGGTTCCTGCGCTGCGTCCAGATAGAAGCTGGCGGCGGTGCCGAAGTCCCAGTTGTCCGCCACGCCGTCTATGCCGGTATCGCGCGGACTGGTGTCCGGCGCCACCAGCATGATGCCCAGATCGGCGGCAAAGCGCTGCGCGCCAGCCTTGATCATGAAGGTTTCTTCGTTGCAGGTCAGGCCGGCCAGGTAGAACAGCACCGGCACCGGGCCGTCCTTCGCTTGCGGCGGCTGGTACACCGAGAAACGCATAGGCAAGCCTATGCTGCTGGATGGGTGCCGGTAGAAGCCCTGTATGCCGCCGAAGCAGCCGTGTTCACTGATGGTTTCCAGCATGGCGCGGCCCGCTTAATAGATGACGACAGAGCGTATCGATTCGCCGCTCTTCATCAGGTCGAAACCTTCATTGATGCGTTCCAGCGGCAGCCTGTGCGTGATCAGGTCGTCTATGTTGAGCTTGCCTTCCATATACCAGTCGACGATCTTGGGCACATCGGTGCGGCCGCGCGCGCCGCCGAAGGCGGAGCCCTTCCATACCCTGCCCGTCACCAGCTGGAAAGGGCGCGTGCTGATTTCCTGCCCGGCAGCAGCGACGCCGATGATGATGGATTGCCCCCAGCCTTTGTGGCAGCATTCCAGCGCCTGCCGCATCGTCGTGGTATTGCCTATGCATTCAAAGCTGTAGTCGGCGCCGCCGTCGGTCAGCTGGATGATGGCATCGACCACGTTTTCCACCTGGGTGGGATTGATGAAATGGGTCATGCCGAATTTGCGCGCCATTTCCTGACGGGCCGGATTGATGTCTACGCCTATGATCTTGTCGGCGCCGACCATGCG
>JABDED010000072.1 GCA_013287275.1 Betaproteobacteria bacterium | reverse complement strand
ACGAAACACCAGCTATCCGCATAAGCTGACCGTTTATCTGAAGGGCCTTGAAGTACGGTGATCCACAATATTAATATGAGGCAACTACTAGGATTCCCGATAAATGCTCCGCTGGGCAATTCAAGTTGCCAACATATTAATCATATTCATGTAGTATAGATTTCGTAATATGTTAGGCCGACATTTAAACAAGGATACACGAGGATACGTCATGCAATTTTCAAAAAAGTCAGCGGGCTTTACCTTAATTGAACTGATGATTGTCGTTGTCATCGTGGGTATTTTGGCCGGAATTGCCTTGCCCTCATATAGGAACTATGTGCGCCAGGGCAAGGTGCAAGAAGCGACTAGCAATTTATCTGCGATGCGGATCAAGCTGGAACAATATTATCAAGATAACCGTAAATTTGGCGGTTACGTGGACGCCTCCTGCAATCTTGTCGATGCAACGGCCGCGCCTATTATCACTAGCAGCAAATATTTTACCTATGCTTGTACCAGTGACGATACGCAAGTACCACCGCTGTATACGGTAACGGCAAATGGTTCTGCCGGCCAGGATATGGGTGGTTATGTGTACACAATCAATCAGAGCAATGCAAAAACATCGACCGTGCCTCCTGGCTCTTCAGTAAATTGCTGGATAACAAAACGGGGGGACTCGTGCTAAAAAACGGGCATCCTATCCTTTCCCGGGGCTTTACCATGGTGGAGCTTATGATAGGTATTGCGATCGTCGGGATTACCCTCGCTTTGGGCATGCCAGGTTACAGCAGTTGGATAATGAATTCCAAACTGCGCGCAGCCGCGGAATCGATTCAAAGCGGCTTGCAAGTGGCCCGTTCCGAGGCGGTCAGGCTCAATGCCCCGGTGAAATTCACTTTGGGTACGGGCTCCAGTTGGGTGGTCGGTTGCGTCACCACTTCTACAACTTGTCCGGCCACCATACAAAGCAGGGCGACAGGCGAGGGGTCGTCAGCTGCCGTGACGGTTAATGCCGTCGACGGCACTCCTATCACATTCGACAATTTTGGCCGCATGATTGCCCCTGTGCCGGCCGCAGGCTCGGCAACACAGATCAATGTGGACATTGATCCGGCTGTGATGGCGGCAAGTAAGACTAGAGACCTTCGAATTACCATCGGCGTCAGCGGCAATATCAAGATGTGCGATCCTAATCTGACTGCTACCGTGCCGCCGGATTCCCGTGCATGTTGAAAGGGACCTTGAAATGAATAAATCATACAAGATTAAATTACCGGCCAAGCAGCAAGGAATAGTGTTGCTGGAGGGGTTGATTGCAGTGCTGATCTTTTCAATTGGCATACTTGGCATAGTTGGGTTGCAGGCTGCAATGATTAAGGGTACGTCCGACTCCAAGTACAGGATAGACGCCGGCTATGTGGCGCAGCAGAGAATTGCGGCGATCTGGGTAGACCCGAACAATCTGGCTAATTACGCTGAGAGCGGCACCGACATTTCGGCTTCAAGCGGCCTGCCGAATGGAAAACGCAGTACTTTGCGAGCGGATCCGAGCTGCGACAAAGACGCTAGCAACAACCCGAGCGATAAGTGTTTTGTCGTAAAAGTCACGTGGCAACCGCCAGGGAGCACCGAAGTCCACAATGTGACCACGGTCGCGCATATTGCGGGCGGAGTCTAACAGTGGAGACCGAAGCTGTGTTTCAAATTACACGAATCCCCCTTAAACGCACGATGGTCCTGCGCCAGGCTGGCTTTGGCTTGGCCGAGATCATGGTGGGTATGGCGATAGGCTTGGTTACTACCCTCGTAATTGTCCAGGTAATGGGACTGTTCGAAGGACAAAAGCGAAGTACGAGTGGCAGCTCCGATGCACAGAGCAGTGGCGGACTAGCGATGTACACCCTGCAGCGGCAGTTGCAGCAGGCCGGCTACGGCATGCCCATCAACAGTACACAAAGCTCGTCGATGCAATGTGATCCTGCCAGCACCGTGAATAACGATACAGGTGCCACGAATGTGAGCGTATCTCCCATTGAAATCACAGACGGGGGGGCGAGCGGCGGGTCCGATACGGTCACGGTGCGTTACGGCGATTCGGCCATGGGTGGTGTGCCGATCAAAGTTTCCAGCGTGACCGGTAATATCATCGGCATTACCAATAACTTCGGATGCAATGTGAATGACATAGCGTTAGTCTCCAGCGGAAGTTCATGTAGGACGAGCAAGGTGACTGCAGTAGATGCCGGCCATACCCAGATCACGGTAACCACAGGCACCAATATGGCAGCCGGCGCCATGCTGAGCTGCATGGGTAACTGGACTACCACGGCATATAGCGTGTCGGCAGACGGCAACCTGTTGGCCAATGGCCAACCGGTGGCTGCGGGCATTGTCAACATTCAGGCGCAATATGGCGTATCCTCCGCACCGGGAAATAATACGGTCACTACGTGGGTTGACGCCACTGGCACCTGGGCGCCGGCAAGCATCAGTCTCACGGATCGCAATCGCATCAAGGCCATACGTGTCGCCATCGTCGCGCGTAACACACAGTTTGAAAAACAGAATGTCACCATTGCCTGCAGTTCGCAAACCCTCGCCGCGCCGACCGGTCTGTGTACCTGGGAGGGCAGCACAACCAATCCTGCCCCGAAAATTGACCTTACGGCAGATACTAACTGGAAGCGCTACCGCTACCGCGTGTTTGAAACTATCATCCCCTTGCGCAACGTGATCTGGTCCAAAGGAGTATTGCCACCATGAAGTTACGTCACACATCTTTGTCCAGCCGCTACAGCGCGGCCAGGCAGCGCGGCGTGATCTTGTTTATCGCGTTGATTGCGCTGGTGACTATCATGCTTGCGGCGATTGCCTTGGTGCGCACCGTGGATACCAGCAATATTGTGGCTGGCAATGTGGCATTCAAGCAGGCGGCTACCTTGTCCGGCGACGGCGGATTTGAGTCTGCCATCAAATGGCTGACAACCACGGATACCAGTAATTCATCCATCAACCAGTGGGTAGCTGCCGTAGCGCCCGCCCCGACGCATCCTTTCAACACGACTAATGGAGCGCTTGGCTACTATGTTAATGCCGATCCTGCGCTGAGCCTGACGGCCAATACGACCTGGACTACCGCCAACAGCGCCAGCGGCGGGACAGATGCTTCGGGAAATGTCATACGCTACATCATACAGCGCATGTGCAGGGATGCGTTGAACTACCTGACTGAAGGCAACTGCCTGTTCAGTGACGCTGCCGGCGGACCCGGCAGCAACTCTGTCGTTGGCTACAGTGGAGCCGGTGCCAGCGTGGGCGGAAAAAGTCCTCTGTACCGAATTACTATCCGTGTGACCGGCCCCAGGAACACGCTCAGCTATATCCAAGGCTTTACTTATTAGGAGTGCGTCATGAAATTTCGTTTGATCAGCAAGAAGTTGCGCGATGCGCTTTACCTGGGCCTGGGCTGGAGTCTCGTACTGCCCATGCCGGTGTGGTCGGCTCCCCCCTTTTTGCCAACAGCGGCGCCTCTGGCAAATTCCACCACCACCACGGTGCTCCCCAATCTGATGCTGCTCTTGGATACTTCAGGCAGTATGGGCTGGAATTTCTTGCCCGACTGGGCAGGCAATTCCGGAGGTAACAAAGGCAAATACTGCAGGAATGTGGACATCAGCTACCCCAGTTCAGTGTATAACATGGACTGCACAGACCAGCCGCTCCAGCAAAGCCCGGATTTCAATGGCGTCTATTACAATCCCGCCATCACTTACAAGCCACCGGTCAAATATGACGGCAACTCGTATGGAAATATTACTTCCTGGACTGCAGTCAGCGATGATGCTTTTATCGGCACCACTACGTCCAACCTGACGACAGACACGCCAGATGTGCAATGGTGTACTGATAGCACTTATACCGATTGCTTGGTGAGCGGCAACTATATCTTGCCGAATATCGTGAACTTTAAGTCTTACACGACAATGAATGTAACAACGGCGAGCGGTATCGCCAATGTCGTGACCGGCACCCCAGGAAATCTGACGGTAACCGCCAAGGCCATCGGACCTCATTATTACTCGATGAGCGTAGGAGAGTACTGCGACAGCGATGTGCTGACAAATTGCCAGTATGCGCAGACCGCAACTTTCAGTTACCCGGCCAAGCTGCGCTGGTGTAACTCGGACGTCAATGCCTCCGCATTGACGCCGGCTGCCAACAGCTGTCAAAAAGTAAATATGGGAAGCTTTGTGTATCCGCGTTACCCCACGCGGTATTTTGCCCGTGTGGCGAATGGGGTACAGCCCAAACAAGCGACTGCTTCCATTAATGTGAGCATGAGCGGGTGCTCCAGTAGCAAGCAAGCAGGTGTCACTGCAGTGAAAGTAGGTACGACAACAATTACTTCAGGATCCACGTCAAATTTTAATAGCAACAATGGACCTGGCTTGGCCAGTGCCATTGCAAATTTAAACACTGGCAGCTCAGGCTACACGATAAGCGCCAACGGTTCTGTCATTACTGTGACAGCGCCCATTTCGGCAGGAAATCCAGGTGCACTTAGCCTCGTCAAATCGACAGCGAATTCGTGTACGTTCAGCACTGGACCGGCGAATTTTTCCGGCTATGTCGCACCGGTTGCCGAGAACGACACCTATTACGGATCCATGACTCGTACTGATATCGTGTCTACCAATAACAGCTATCCCAAGGCTGACGGACGTACTGATTGCACAGGCGCTACCTGCACTTATGCACAGGAAATGACCAATTTCGCGAACTGGTGGACGTATTACCAGACACGCATGCAGACCATGAAAACGTCGCTCAGTCTGGCTTTTTCAGCCTATTGGTCTCGGTTATAGGGTCGGCTTTATTGATCTCTGGGGTAACAACTATCTACCGGTAAAACAATTTGATGCATCCAGTTCAAGCAGCGCCAAGGCCACTTGGTATTCAAAAATGTTCAGCCAGGTTCCTGCTAACGGCACGCCTCTGCGTTCAGCGTTGGCCAGGGTGGGGCGCATCTATGCCTACAAGGCAGGTACCACCAACGACAATCACGCATCCGATCCTATCCAGTATTCCTGCCAGCAAAACTTTACGCTGATGACCACGGACGGCTATTGGAATACCGATTCCAATTCCGCAGTTGTCAATTTGACTGGCGGCCAGGTGGGCGATCAAGATGGCGGTACCACACCGCGTCCACAAAATCAAGGCCCAACAGCCACTGCCAATACCTTGGCCGACGTCGCCAAGTATTATTATGAGACCGACTTGCGCGACTCTACGCTGAACAATTGCACCGGTGCGGGCGGCAATACTGACGTCTGCACCAATAATGTGTTCACGACCAACACGGATAGTAATAGTAAGCAGCACATGACCACCTTTACCTTGGGCCTTGGAGTAGATGGTACCTTGGCTTACCGCAGCGACTACAAGAGCGCGACCTCCGGCGACTATTACCGCCTGGCGAATGGCTTGGCTCCTGTTGTCGACTGGCCTGTGCCGGCCGCCGATACCCAGACAGCAGTGGATGATTTGTGGCATGCGGCAGTGAACGGCGGCGGCACCTATTTCAGCGCCAAGGACCCCACTTCGCTGTATTCGGGCCTGAGCACTGCCTTGTCTGCCATCCAGGCCAAGGTAGGGGCCGGCGCCGCAGCGGCTACCAGTACGCTCAACCCTACGGCGGCTGACAACAGCGCCTTCCTTGCGACCTATACTACGGTGAAGTGGCAGGGCAATCTGGAGAAGCGCACGATCAATACAACTGACGGTACGATCAGCACGGCTGCGAGCTGGTGCGTGGAAGACGTCGTAGCGGGTTCTTGCCCCGGCGGCAGTATCGTTAGCAGCACGGTCAATAATGAGACGCTGTATACCTGCCAGACGCCTAACCAGCCTGATGTACAGATACCCAAGGCCTGTACCGGCACCATGGCTTCCAAGGTTGCAGCTTCTGCCGATACCCGCACGATCAAGATGAAGAGTCCCAGCGGTAATACCCTGGTGGATTTTAGTTATGCAAATATGTCGACTACACAGAAGGCGTATTTTGTCGGCACCAACTTGAGTCAATGGTCTACGCTGGATCCGAGTTCGCAGCAACCCAATGCCAATGGCACGAATATGGTGGCCTATCTGCGTGGGCAAAATGGCAATGAGATGCGCACATCCAATTCGGTTGCCAATCGCCTGTTCCGCCAGCGCGATGCCGTGACCGGCGATTTCACCGAATCGCAACCGGTTTTTGTCGGCAAACCAGTGTTCAGCTATACCGATACCGGCTATTCCGATTTTGTGACCCAGAAAACCAGTCGCGCAAAGACAGTCTATGTGGGGGGCAATGACGGCATGCTGCATGCCTACAATGCCGATGATGGCACAGAGCGCTGGGCTTATGTGCCCAGCATGGTGATGTCGAAAATGTGGAAGCTGGCTGATGCCGCTTATGCGTCCAATCACACCAACTATGTGAACGGTCCTCCAACCGTTGCTGATGTATATGACGGTAGCGCCTGGCATACCATCCTAGTCGGCGGCTTGAACGGCGGCGGAAGCGGCTACTATGCGCTGGATGTGACCGACCCTACCTCGCCTTCATTGCTATGGGAACTGAGCTCTTCAAATGATGCCGATTTTGGTTATAGCTATGGGCAGCCGGTTATCACCAAGATGGCCGATGGCACCTGGGTAGTATTGCTGACCTCGGGTTATGACAATGGCACTGCTCCCTCCGACCCCACCACGGGCACTGGCACTGGCGGTTCTGGCGACGGTATTTTGTTTGTGCGCAATGCCATATCGGGCGCTTCCATCAAGAAGATTGCTACCGGCGGCGGCACGGCAGCTTCGCCTAGCGGCCTGGCCCGCATTTCTACCTGGGCTGACGATCCGGAAAAGAATAATGTCGCCGGTTATACCTATGGCGGAGACTTGAACGGCAATGTCTGGCGTTTTGATATCAATGCCGGCACGGTGATGAAATTTGCCCTCTTAAAGGATGCCAGCGGGAACACGCAGCCTGTGACCACCGCGCCTGCCCTGGGCAACGTCAATAACAAGCGGGTCATCTTCATCGGTACCGGGAAATATCTGGAAACGAATGATTTGAGCACTGCGGCCAACGCATTTAAGCAATCGATCTATGCGATCAAGGATGACAATGCAACGACGACATTCAATAATCCACGCGGGTCCCTCGTGCAGCAAACGCTGACCACAAGCGGCACTACCAGAACCGCCTCTGCCAATTCGGTGGACTTCAGTTCTGGATTGGGATGGTATATCGATTTGCCCGATACCGGCGAGCGCGTCAACATCAATCCCTTGCTGGAGTTCGGAAACTTGTTTGCTCCTACTGTCGTGCCTTCAAATACTGCCTGTGCGCCTGGGGGATATTCCTGGTTTAACTATTTCAACTATCTGAATGGCAACAATGGAAATAATAATCAAGTATCCGCCAAATTGGGTGCTCCGGTCGTTGGTCAAAGTATCGTATTTACCACAAACCCCACGACAGGTGTCATCAACGGCAGGGTCGAAGTAGTGACAGCCGATGGCAAGACCTCGATCCCCGATTCGCCTGTGATCAACGCAGCCGGTTTCAAGGCTCAACGCGTGATCTGGCGCGAGCTGGTGCCTTAGAGCACATTCTGTCGGATCGATAGGGGCTGGCGCTGCATGGTTGACGTGCGGTGCCAGTCCCTAGTTTTTTGGGGCGGCACACGGCTCGCGTTGATCCGGGGTGAGCCGAGTTTTAGCAGAAGGTCTTATATTGGGGGGCTGGCTGCAGCCAGATATAAGCTTTTTGCATGCAAGGGAAACGCGGCCCTGCCCTACTGTGGTGGCCTGGCGAGAGGCGGAAGGGGAGCTGCCGGAAATATCGTCATTTCTATCCGGATCTCTGTATTGACGACGGTGCCGCCTATCTTGCCGGGAGTAAAGCGCATTTGCTCGGCGGCCGTGATCAGGGCCTGCTTCTCTGCTTCTGTGAAATCGCCTTGCTCGACGATGACCTGATCAATGGTGCCAGCGTCATTGATTAACAGACGCAGGACGGCGGTACGCGATTGTATGCTGGCCAGCGTTAGTGCGATATCTTGTGAAACATCTTCTTTGACTACAGGTTTTTCAGTCAGCTCGGTGGTCGGAAAATAGTGTACCGGCGCGTCCTGGTCCAAGTCGATTACTGCGACGGGGCTGCCAATCTTGACGTCGAATTGGGGCGGCGGGCCTGGCAGGTCGGGCTCACGCATGCTCAGTGGCGATAGCGGAGGCTCGCTGACCGGTGGGTGCAAGGCCTTGCGGTCCAGCAGACGCACTTCCAATACCTTGCCCACGGGGTGAGGGCCGATCGCCGGGTTGCCGCGCCGTCCATAGCTGGCATCGGCAAGATTGAACGCGATCACATGCACTGCCAGGATTGCTCCTGCGATAGCCAGGCGGCTTCCAAGGCCGTATGGCTGGATGAGTTCGTGGATGGTTTTGGGCCGATGCTTGGATGGTTTAGGCATGATGCGGAAGATTTGGCCCGGTTGTGCTGTGGACGATAGGGCTACCCGATACTATAAGCGCACACGCGACCGCTGCTCAAGCAATGCGCGACAAACGAGCAGTGCGGGCAGACGTAAGGCAATCAGTCTCAGCTTTTTTTGACTTCCTGTATCGCCTCGGCGAACTCGGACACGTCTTCAAAGCTCTTGTACACCGAAGCGAAGCGGATATAGGCTATTTTGTCCAGGCGCTTCAATTCACGCATCACCAGCTCGCCTATATAACCCGAGTTGACTTCGCGCTCGCCGCTGGATAACAGCTTTTCTTCTATCCTCTGTATCGCCGTATCGACCGCTTCTGCCGATACCGGGCGCTTGCGCAGCGCGAGCATCAGGCTGCCGCGCAATTTGGCGGTTTCAAATTCTGTCCTGCTGCCGTTTTTCTTGACGATGACCGGCATCGCCAGTTCTATCCGCTCGTAGGTCGTGAAGCGCTTGTCGCATTGGATGCAGCGGCGGCGGCGGCGTATCGTATTGCCGTCTTCCGGGGCGCGGGTATCGATTACCTGGGTGTCATCGTGGTGGCAGTAGGGGCATTTCATATAATTATTGTGTGATGGCCGCTGATGAAGGTTGGTCCTGCCAGTTGGCTGCAGGCGTGCGCCACGCAATGCTCTCTGGCTTTGCGCGGCGCTTGCAATTGCTTCTTAGGAGGCGTAGACCGGGAAGGCGTCGGTCAATTTCTTGACTTCAGCCTTGACGCGTTCTATCGTCGCCGCATCGTGCGGATTGTCCAGCACGTCCGCCAGCAGGTGGCCGACCTTGGCGGCTTCTGCTTCCTTGAAGCCGCGGGTGGTCATCGCCGGGCTGCCCAGGCGGATGCCGGAAGTCACGAATGGCTTTTCCGGATCGTTGGGGATGGCGTTCTTGTTGCACGTGATGTGTGCCGAGCCCAGGATCGCTTCCGCTTCCTTGCCGGTGATTTTCTTCGCGCGCAGGTCGACCAGCATCACGTGCGATTCGGTCCGGCCGGAGATGATGCGCAAGCCGCGTTCGATCAAGGCCTTGGCCAGTGCGTCGGCATTCTTCACGACCTGTTCCTGGTAAGTCTTGAACTCGGGAGTCAGCGCTTCCTTGAAGGCCACCGCTTTGCCGGCGATCACGTGCATCAATGGGCCGCCTTGCAGGCCGGGGAAGATCGCGGAGTTGATGATCTTTTCGTGCTCAGCCTTCATCAGGATGATGCCGCCGCGCGGACCGCGCAGGGATTTGTGCGTGGTGGACGTGACGAAATCGGCGAACGGCACAGGATTGGGATAGACGCCGGCGGCAATCAGACCGGCGTAGTGGGCCATATCCACCATGAAATAAGCGCCGACATCCTTAGCCACCTTGGCAAAACGTTCAAAGTCGATACGCAGCGCATAGGCGGAAGCGCCGGCGATGATCAATTTGGGCTTGGTTTCGTGCGCCAGGCGTTCCATCGCATCGTAGTCGATCTCTTCTTTTTCATTCAGGCCGTAAGACACGACATTGAACCATTTGCCGGACATATTCAGCGGCATGCCGTGGGTCAGGTGGCCGCCTTCCGCCAGCGACATGCCCATGATGGTGTCGCCCGGTTTCAGCACGGCAAAGAACACGCCCTGGTTGGCTTGCGAGCCGGAGTTAGGCTGTACGTTGGCGGCTTCAGCGCCAAACAATTGCTTGATGCGGTCTATCGCCAGCTGTTCGGCGATGTCGACGTATTCGCAACCGCCGTAGTAGCGCTTGCCGGGATAACCTTCGGCATATTTATTGGTCAGCTGCGATCCCTGGGCTTCCATCACCGCCGGCGACGTATAGTTTTCCGAGGCAATCAGCTCGATATGCTCTTGCTGGCGATGATTTTCTTTCTGGATCACGGCGAACAATTCCGGATCGATATTGGCGAGGGTATGGTTTTTTGCGAACATGACAATCTTCCTGTCGTAAAGGTGAGTGTAGTGGATCAGGTGCCTGCCCCGTCAATTTGCTCTACAAACCGCTGTACAGCTTATCTGACAATAGGGAATAGGCAGCCTTAATCGCTTTTACCATCCAGGCTACCCAGGCGTACGGCTAGGGTCTTCAGTCAGACCCGCAGAATCTCACGCTTCCCGATGGATACCCATCTTCCGTCGCTACAGGGCGCATGTGCTGGACAGCTCCACACCTTGATCAGGACGTTTTCGCCAGTTACGTGAGACGAAATGGTGCCCAAATTTTACGTTACGCACCGGATTTCAGCAAGTTTAAGCAGTTGCGCAATTGAATCCATTCAATAATTTCCTCGTGGAAATATTAATTAAGTCCACAAATTGTTTTAATGGTACAAATAGCATTTTCCTCAGGGAGCTTGCGGCCAAAGAGGCCGGCTATAGCGTGCAGCAAGACTAAATTGTCAACAAGCTCTAAAATACAGGCTGGCAATCCAGCCCTATCGCATAGATGCAAGTCTGAAAAATACACAAGGAAACCCGATGATCATACTCATAACCGGTGCAAGTTCAGGATTTGGCGAGGAAATGGCCCGCAAGTTTGCCCGTCATGGGCACAAGGTCATTGCGGCAGCCCGCCGGGTAGACAGGTTGCAGGCACTCGCCGATGAACTGGGCAGCGCCGTGTTGCCGGTACAGATGGACGTGACGGACAAGGCCTCGGTGCACGCGGCCTTGCAGGCGCTGCCCACAGACTGGAAGCAAATCGACGTACTGGTCAATAATGCCGGCCTGGCACTGGGAACCGAGCCGGCGCACCTGGCTTCGCTGGACGACTGGGAAACCATGATCGATACCAATACCAAGGGCCTGGTTACCGTTACCCGCGCCATTTTGCCGGACATGGTACAGCGCAATACCGGCCTGGTCATCAATATAGGCTCGGTGGCGGGCTCCACGCCGTATCCGGGCGGCAATGTCTACGGCGCGACCAAGGCGTTTGTCGACCAGTTTACGCTGAACCTGCGGGCCGACTTGGTAGGGACGGGCGTACGCGCCACCAATATCGCCCCCGGCCTGTGCGGCGGCACTGAATTTTCCAATGTGCGCTTCAAGGGCAACGATGCCGCCGCTGCCAAGGTGTATGAGGGCACCCAGCCGCTGACCGCTGCCGATATTGCCGAAACTGCGTATTGGATCGCGACCCTGCCGCCGCATATGAACATCAATATCATAGAAATGATGCCGACATGCCAGGGCTACGGGCCGCTGACGATCAAGAGGAGTTAAAAAACGCGGTGATTACGATGCGGCTGCCAACACGGTTTGTTACCAATTGATACCGTTAGCCGCGCCTACTCGCGGCACAATGGCATGCTGGCAAGGCAGGATAGTCTTGCCAGGCGGCCCGAATTTTTAAAAGCAGGAATATGCAGGACAACTTTAGCTGGAATATCCGTGTTTACTATGAAGACACCGACGCAGGCGGCATCGTCTTCTATGCCAACTACCTTAAATTTTTTGAGCGCGCGAGGACGGAGTGGCTGCGTGCTGCCGGCATCAGCCAGCAGCAGATGACGCAGTCGCACCAGGTGATGTTTGTCGTCAAGGGCACCGCTGTCGAGTATCATGCACCGGCAAAGCTGGACGATGAACTGAAAATCACGGTCGTGGTCGAAAGGCTGGGCCGCGCTTCGGTGCAGTTCGTGCAGGAAGCCTGGTGCGGGGATGCCTGCCTTGCTACCGGCAGGATCAAGGTTGGCTGCGTCGGCACTGCCAGCCTGCGTCCCAGCGCCATTCCCGATGATGTACTGGAAAAGATCCATTAAGCTGGCGCTTCGGTGCGGCAGCACACCGCCAGCCCCCCGAACTACTGCATAGTATTTATCTTTGCATATTGTTTATAATCATAACGTCAACATTACATACTATGACCGTTACTCAAGATCTCTCATTTTTAACCCTGATCACCAATGCCTCGCTACCGGTGCAGCTCGTCATGCTGCTGCTGCTGGGCGTATCCGTGACCAGCTGGACCTATATTTTCAGCAAGATGTTTGCGATCAAAAGAGCCCGCGCACAGACCGAAGATTTTGAACGCAACTTCTGGTCTGGCGGCAGCCTGGTCGAGTTGTATCAGGCAGCCGCGGCGAACCGCCGCAGCACCAGCAACAAGACCGGAGCGCTGGAACGCATCTTCGAGGCCGGCATGAGCGAATACCAGAAGGTCAAGACCGCCAACAAGGGAACGCTGGACGCGAGCGCCATGCTGGACGGCGCCCGCCGCGCGATGCGTGCTTCGTATCAGCGTGAAATGGATGCGCTGGAGGCGCATCTGTCTTTCCTGGCGTCGGTCGGTTCGGTATCGCCGTATGTCGGCCTGCTGGGTACGGTGTGGGGCATCATGAATGCGTTCCGCGGCTTGGCCAACGTGCAGCAGGCGACCCTGGCCGCAGTTGCTCCCGGGATTGCCGAAGCACTGATCGCCACCGCCATCGGCCTGTTTGCGGCTATCCCCGCCGTGCTGGCCTATAACCGCTATTCGCATGATATCGACAGGCTGGCAATCCGCTTTGAAACCTTTATTGAAGAATTCTCCAATATCCTGCAAAGGCAGTCGCGCTAATGGCTTCATCGCTACGTGGCGAACGTAAACGCAAATTCAAGGCCGAGATCAATGTGGTGCCCTACATCGACGTGATGCTGGTGCTGC
>JABDED010000071.1:10177-13231 GCA_013287275.1 Betaproteobacteria bacterium | reverse complement strand
GACCCTGACGTTGCCCACCGCCGGTGCGCTCCTGTCCGGATAAATCGCCGGAAATGCGAAGGACACGACGATCAGGCCTTTGGGGGTGGGCAGCGGGAAGCTGACCTTTTGCGATTTCCTGGCAGGCGCGTTGCCGGCCTCTATGATGAACAGCACATCGCTGACGCCCTTTTTGCGGCGGAAACTGGTGCGCTGGTCCAGTCCTCTCAGTCCGTCTTCCAGCACCGGCAGGTCGGGCCGCAATTCTATCGCCTTGCGGTAGCCGGGCGCGGCCAGGCCGGGTTCGTTCAGGGCCTCGTAGACAAAGCCGGCCATGTAATGGCTGAGTGCATTCTGGAAGCCGTTTTTCAGTTTCAGCACTTCCGGGTCATTCAGGGTTTCCACCGGATAGCCGCTCAATTCCTTGGTGCCGGTCGATATTCCCTTGTCTTTGGCTTCCTGTTCGGCGGCGGCGGTTTCCTTGGCGCGGAATTCGGCGATCACCGCCTCGCGCTCATGGGTGCGCTTGATGTCGACCCTGGCGGTATCGAGGTCGCCCAGGTTCAGGCGGTTCATCGCCATGCGGGTGGTCAGCATCACTTTTTCATAGTCCTGGCCTTCATAGTCACGGCTATTGTCGCCCAGCAGGATCGCGCCGAATTGCCCCATCAGCTTGGCAGGATTGCTTTTCGCCGTATCTTCCCACTCCTTGACCCTGACGTCGGCGACTTCAAAGGCACTCTGGCTATCCTTATAGCGCGCGCCTATGCGCATCAGCTCGCCTTTTTCCAGATTCAGCAGCAGGTCCGTCTTATTGGCGCCGCTGGTCTGCAGGTCCACCTGCTGGATCGCGTCTTCGATATGTCCCTGTTGCGCAACGTTCAGAGAAGAAGCGACTTTGCTGTCGTGGGTCGGGGCGGTGATGCAAGCTGACAATACCAATGCTGCCAGTGGCGAAACGGCAAAGCTTGCTGAAGATGGGCGCATGGTGATGGATGTAGTAAGGTGGTGGCCTTGATGCCAGCGCCGGGCAGGCGCGGCAACTCCTTTTTGCATATGGCTTGGCAGGTTTTTCCTTGTATTGCTACCGGGCTCAGTATATGCATTTTTCTTATATTTTAGGCATTATTTTTATCAGTATTGGATTTCACTACCCAAAGTATTTTAGAACTTGTCCGAACCAGATTCGATGTTTATTTGCAGCATGATTCCCTGCGGAATTAATTATCCAGAACGCAGCATCAAGGCCGGCTGGCCTGCAGCCATAGGTCCACCTGATGCATGAAATCGGGAAGGTAAAACCGGGGCTTCGCTGCGCAAGCCGTGATCCGCACCTGGATAGATATGCACGCTGAGATTGTCCTTGCCCGCAGCAGCAAAGTGCTGCCGGATATAGCTGGCAGATTCCACCGGCAATGCCATGTCGGCGTCGCCCATGCCGATAAAAATAGGCAGGCTCAGCGCCAGCAGGTTTTCCGTATGCCGCAACTCGCGCAACTGGCTCCAGTATCTCCAGTTGCGGCCATTGATACGGGATGCAACAGCATCGGGGTCTGCCGGTGCTGGGCCGGCAAATGCGGCATCCAGCCTGGCCAGTTCCTGCAACATGCCGGCGTCACCCGTTTTATCGGCCAATAGGCGCAAGCTGTCCAGCGGTTGCATGCCGCCATTGGCCAACAATACCAGGTGCGTGGCTTGCGGAGTGCGCAGCGCCAGCAAAGGCGCGATTTCTGCGCCTTCCGAGATTCCCATGATGACCACCCGCTGCGGCGCCTGGCCCTGCTGCACTGCCTGCGCCAGCCAGTACTGCAGGAACTCACCCTGGTCCTGCAGCCAGCGGCTGGGATAGTCGGCTCGGATAAAATCATCGCTGCAGGCGCGTCCTTGCTGCAATGCTGTCCCTGCCTGTATATGGCGTTTGTGCAGGATAAAGATCCTGAGCGGACCGGATTCACCGTCCAGACCGCGAAAATACTGCGGCAGGTAATCCTGCATGCTGCGGCAATCCGAGCCGGAGATCACGAACAAATAGCTGGCAATGGCAGCGCGGCGATTTTCAGAACCGTTAAACTTGTCGAAGCTAAAATAGATTGCGCTACCGCCGTCGCGGAACTGGAATTCCCTTGCCTGCCGAGTCTGGTCGCCTGAATTGCCATGAATCAAGCCCTGCTGGCTGCACGCGCTGCACAAGATCAGCCCGCAAAATTGCAGGCAGGCGTAAAAGCTGCGCAGCACAGAGCGGCCATGCTTGACGAGCAAGAAACGTAGTAGTTGCACGCTTATCACAATATTAAGCTTTGAATGCCCTGTCTTACCCTTAGTCGCCTGGGCTGTCAAGACTGGCGCAATCGTACAGAGTGCGTATCATCACCGACTTGTTTTCTTTTTTCCCATTGAATGATTTATGTTGCCTTCTATTGAACAACGCCTTGCTGTCGAGCTTGTTGCCAAACCGGCGCAGGTTGCTGCCGCCGTCACCCTGCTGGATGAAGGCGCTACCGTGCCGTTTATCGCGCGCTATCGTAAGGAGTTGACCGGCGGCCTGGACGATACGCAATTGCGCTTGCTGGAAGAGCGCCTGCGTTATCTGCGCGAGCTGGAAGACCGCCGCAGCGCCATCCTGTCTTCGATAGAAGAACAGGGCAAGATGACGCCGGCCTTGCTGGATGCCATCACGCATGCGGAAGACAAGACCCGCCTGGAAGACTTGTACCTGCCGTACAAACTCAAGCGCCGCACCAAGGCCCAGATCGCGGTGGAGGCCGGCCTGTTGCCGCTGGCCGAAGCGCTGCTGGCCGACCCGAACAAAAATCCTGAAGAAGAAGCTGCCGCCTACCTGAAACCGGCATTCAAGACCGACAATGGCGACAACCCCGGCGTCGCAGACGCCAAGGCCGCATTGGACGGCGCCCGCCAGATACTGATGGAACGCTTTGCCGAAGATGCTGGCCTGCTGCAAACCCTGCGCGAATACCTGCTGGAACACGGCATCGTCGAATCCAAGGTAGTGGCAGGCAAGGAAGACGCAGGCGCCAAGTTCTCCGATTATTTCGATTACTCCGAAACCCTGGGCAC